>JAGZPX010000004.1:0-136369 GCA_018382475.1 Veillonella parvula | reverse complement strand
GAGGATCCACCTGTTCCCATCTCGAACACAGTAGTTAAGCTCATAAACGCCGAAAGTACTTGGCTGGAGACGGCCTGGGAGGATAGGAAGCCGCTGATTAATTAAAGGCACACCTGAGGGTGTGTCTTTTTTTTGTATGGCTTCCTATCCTCCCAGGGGACCTGGTAAGCAGGGCAGTAGAAGATGGAGGAGTGAAACGACGACAGATTCACTGCATCGCTTAGTTCGGAGCGTAAGATGGATATGTAGCGCAGCTACATAGGTCCTTCCACAGCGACGAACACCCCGTATCCTGGAGCAAAGAACCGTACATAAGAACTCGCTGATTAACGAAATAGAGGGTCAACCCTATAAAGGGTTGGCCCTCTATTTTTGTGCTCTAACGAGCACATTCTAATTCCTTCTAGAGCCGTTTTCAGCCAAGGTTGTAGAAGTATTGTCTATGTGTATTGATCAATAGAGACGGCGTGGGAAAAGTAGGGCAGTAGAAGATGGAGGAACAACGTGACGACAGATTCACTGCATCACTTTCTTCCGAACGTAAGATTTACCAAACTGCGAAGCAGAGAAGGGAAATCCACAGTGAGGAAGCAAGTAGGGCAAGCGAAAAGTAATTAGGATTAAACGACGTATGGGGCCCACACATCACCTTTTTCCGAACGTAAGATTTACCAAACTGCGAAGCGGTAAAGGGAAATCCACAGTGAGGAAGCAAGTAGGGCAAGTTAAAGGTAATAAGAATTAAGCGACGACAGATTCATTGCATCAACAGTTTTTATATTAATCTTGTGAGGGATTTTCTTGATAATAGCCACTTATATGTGGTATTCTCATTATGTATGTAAGTCGATGGGAGTGATTATTTTATATGTATAAATATGGCAAGAGCTGTATTAAAAAGTTGTTATATTGTATTGCAATATGTATTGCAATTTTAGCGGTTTCTATTGGAGTTATGTGGGGACTGTCTTCAAATTATAAGTTATATGGTGTACCGGTACTTAATTATCATCAAATAAATGATGAGAAACACTCTGCTTTAACATTGCATGTGGATCAGTTTAAGGAGCAGATGGAATACCTCCATAATCATGGATATCATACGATATCATTGGATCAATTGTATGAGTATTTGCAAAATGGTACGGAGTTACCAGAGAAGCCTATAGTAATAACATTTGACGATGGTTATGTAGATAATTATGAACATGCATTGCCTATATTAAAAGCATATAATATGAAAGCTACTTTGTTCATGATTAGTGACGCAGCCAATACGCCTGGTTTTGTAAATACAGCACAAATGCGTCAAATGGAGACGGCAGGATTTGATATTCAAGGGCATACAAATCATCATAAGATACTAACTCATATGGATCCTACAGAATTGCCTGATGCCATTCTTGGTGGTAAAACATCTATGGAAGGTATTTTAGGAGAACCTATCAATTATTTGGCGTATCCTGGTGGTTTTAATGATATGCTCGTTCAATATGTTACTAAACAGTCTGGGTATAAAATGGCTTTCACAGTTCAACCAGGAACAGTAAAGCCAGGGGATAATTTATATGCTCTAAATCGACTAGCTGTATTCCAAGGAGATACACCGTATTTATCTTTCTGGTTGCGCCTACATTGTGCACCGCTTATTAAGTATACATGGGCATTGCGTGATACATTACGCGATAATGGATGGCCGATATTGGCGTCTATTGTGCCTTTATTTTAGGAGGAACTATGTCTTACGAAGTTGTAGCAAGACCATTACGTGTTGCAGTATTAACTGTATCTGATACTCGTACATTAGAAACTGATAAAGGAGGCAACAAAGTTCAAGAATTTTTGGAAGCAGCAAATCATATTGTAGCAGATCGAAAAATTGTAATTGATGATTGTGAGGCTATAATAAATGCTATGATTCCATGGTGTAATGATGAGTCTATTGATGTCATTATATCTACCGGGGGAACTGGTATTGCTATGAGAGATGTTACCATCGAGGCTGTAAATAGCTTATATGAAAAGCATATTCCAGGTTTTGGTGAAATCTTTAGATATTTATCCTATACGGAGGATATTGGAACAAAAGCAATGGCATCTCGTGCAGAAGCTGGTGTTAAGAATAACACTTTGATGTTTTCTATTCCTGGCTCTGTTGGAGCCGTCACCTTAGCGATGAGCAAACTCATCATTCCTGAAATGGGCCATTTGGTGCGAGAAATTACAAAATAATATATATGGAGACTGTTCTTTTGAGAGCAGTCTTTTTATATATGATGACAATCAATATTTGATGGATATAAAAGTAGGTAATTGATCCATAAATATGAGCATGAGAAGTAAGTGAATTAATTTATTCTGTTTAAAACAATACCATTGCAGTATTGTTTTATTTCATTTATACTAGATTTAGTAATACGTTTGTCCGAGTGCATGAGAAAGGAGACTTTATGAAGTTAAATCAGGCCACGGATTATGCATTTCGCATGGTCTTGCATATGGCGCTACTACCTTCGGGCTCGAAGATAACTGGTGCTGTATTGGCTGAGCAAGAGTTGATTCCAGAACGCTTTTTGCTCAAGATTATGCGTAGTCTCATTGCAGCAGGAATTATGAAATCTTTCCGAGGTGTAGATGGCGGGTTTGCTCTGAATCGAAGTCCTCAAGAGATCTCGTTGCTTGATGTAATTAGAGCAGTAGAAGGGGATGCGTATTTACAACGTTGTTTATATGATGTAGGTTCTTGCTCTAAGTCTTGTAAGGGGCATTGCGCTATAAATGAAGCAATGGGCGTGATTCAGCATCAATTGGTCAATCAGTTGGAAGAGGTTAATTTTAAGACCCTTGCCCAACGAGAACAGTTGATTATTGCTGAGGCTTGAGCTTTTTTACAGTCGCAATGATGCAAGGTTTTTTGTAAAAGCTCGTCAAGTGATGTTAGTATTTTATTCTAAGGAGGAAAACACATGTTTGAAGCTGTAGATTTAGCCCGATTGCAATTCGCGCTAACATCTATCTATCACTGGTTATTTGTGCCGTTCACACTAGGTATGACAGTGACTGTTGCTGCTTTAGAGTGGACCTATGTGTCGACTGGTAAAGAAGTATACAAAAAAATGGCTAAGTTCTGGGGTAAATTGTTCCTAATTAACTTTGCCATGGGTGTGGTGACTGGTATTGTTCAGGAATTCCATTTCGGTATGAACTGGGCAGAATATTCTCGTTTTATGGGTGACATTTTTGGTGCCCCATTGGCCCTTGAAGCATTAATGGCATTTTTCTTGGAATCTACATTCATGGGCGTTTGGATTTTCGGTTGGGACCGCTTACATAAATGTGTTCATGCCCTTGTAGCTACATTTGTAGCGTTAGGTACTAACTTATCTGCGTTCTGGATTCTCGTAGCAAACTCCTTTATGCAACATCCTGTAGGCTTTGTATTACGCAATGGCCGTGCAGAGATGGAAAATTTCCTGACCATCGTTCAAAATGGCTATGTACCTGGACAATTTTTCCATATCGTATTGAATGGTTTATTAACAGCTGGTGTAATTATTATGGCAATCAGTGCATGGCACTTATTGCGTAATAATGCGACAGAATTCTACCGCCGCTCCGCTAAATGGGGCATGGTTATCGCACTTGTATTTGGTACTTTAGGTGCATTAGCTGGTCATCATCAAGGTCAATACATCACAAAAGTACAACCTATGAAAATGGCTGCTATGGAAGCGTTGTGGGAAACACAAGATCCAGCGCCATTCTCTTTGGTAGCTAATATTGATACTAAAGCACAAAAGAATACAGGTGCTCTTGAAATTCCTGGTGGTTTATCCTTCTTGACTCAAAACTCCTTTACGTCTGGTAAGGTAGAAGGTATCAAAGACCTTCAAGCAAAAGCGGAGGCTCAATATGGCCCTGGCAACTATATTCCAGATGTTCCAGCAATCTTCTGGACATTCCGTGTCATGGTAGCATCCGGTTCTCTTATGTTACTTGTTGCCTTTGTAGGGCTTATCCTAAATGCAAAAGACAAGCTTGTTGAAAATCGTACATTCTTAAAAATTATGTTCTGGATGTTGCCATTGCCATTCATCGCTCACTCCACTGGTTGGTTTGTAGCGGAAGCAGGTCGTCAACCATGGCTTGTATATGGTTTGCAATTGACTGCAGATGGTGCGTCTAAATCCGTAACGGCTCCAGAAATTATGACTACAATCATCGGTTTTACACTTGTGTATATCGTGGCTGCTATCGCGGCTATCTACCTTGCTGTAGAACACATTAAAAAAGGTCCAGATGGAAATCCATCTCATGATGTAGTTGAAAAAGAGGAGGCAAGATTATGGAATTAATTTTTAATAACCTTGAAGTGGTATGGTTTATCTTAATTACTGTACTATTCGCTGGCTTCTTCTTATTAGAAGGTTTTGACTATGGTACTGGTATTTTGTTACCATTCATTGGTAAAACTGACGTTGAACGTCGACAAATGATCAATGCCTTAGGTCCTGTGTGGGATGGTAATGAAGTTTGGATGATTACTGCCGGAGGGGCATTATTCGCATCCTTCCCTCACGTGTATGCTACATTATTTAGTGGATTCTATTTGGCTCTATTCTTGATGCTTGCAGCTCTTATTATTCGTGGTGTATCCTTTGAATTCCGTTCTAAGAGCCCTAATTTGTTATGGCGTAAAACATTCGACTACTGCATCTTCTTTGGTTCCTTGATTCCTGCACTATTGTGGGGTGTTACAGTAGGTAACTTGATTCAAGGTACTCCAATTGATGCAAGTATGACATATGTTGGGACTTTTTCTGATTTATTAAGTCCATACACCATACTTTGTGGTATTGCGTTCATTTTGGTATTTACATATCATGGTGGTTTATTTACTTCTATTAAAACAGCTGGTACTGTTTCTGAGCGCGCTCGTGCGGCATCCTTGGTAGTAGGTGTTCCTACAGCTATCGGTGCATTGGCATTGGTAGGTGCAACTTACGTGTATACAGATTTGTTTAATTCTGTATTAGCTATAGTTTGCTTTGCATTAGCTATCGTGTCCTTCCTCATTTCTTGGGGTGCAGCACGCACTCGAAATACAAAATGGGGTTTCTTATTCAGTTGTTTATCTGTTATTTCTGTAACAGCCGCATACTTTGCAGGTTTGTTCCCTCGCATCATGGTTTCTTCTTTGAATCCTGAGTGGAGCTTGACTATTACTAATGCAGCTAACTCTACTTATACGTTGACTTTGATGACTTGTGTAGCCTTCGTATTTGTGCCAATTATTTTGGTTTACCAATCTTGGGTATATTGGACATTCCGTCATCGTGTAACAGAAAAAGATTTACACTATTAATAGCATAGCTTTACAACTTATGTAAGTTGTAAAAGTTAGGTTTTAATGTGAGGCGTGCCGTAGCAGCACGCCTCTTTTTTATGGTAAGATGAATATAATATTGATAAATTTAGATTCGCTTGGACTCTTGTAGGCTTAGTAATAGGGATTTAAATTTGTTTGAGTTTATATATTTAAATAGATTTACCGTAGAGGATAGTATGATACAGCGTACCGCATTTAAAGCGCTGCTAGAACATAAAGGACAGCTTGTGCTACTCGGCTTAACCTGTTTAGTAGAAAGTCTGTCCATTGTTGGGCAAGCCTGGTTCTTTGGAACCTTAATAAATAATCTTATATTTTTGGAGCATACACTAGCTGACGAAACGAACACCATTATTTATTTGTTTATTGCTATTATTGTGAGATTGGTGGCTCATTATGTTCAAGAGGCGGTAGCAAATCATTTGGGAAGTGCTGTAAAAGCATCCTTTAGAGAACGCTCTTTGGCGCATATGTTTAAGCTCGGTATACAGCATAAGGAACGTCATGGCGATGTCATCCATATGCTTACCGATGGTTTAGAAGAAGTAGATGCTTACATAGCACGTTACATTCCGCAGATTTTATATGCTATTATGATTCCTCTTATTATGGGGATTGCCATTGTAAATACATTGCCAATAATTGGTATTATTTTGATTGTTACGGTGCCTTTAATTCCATTTTTTATGATCTTGATTGGGAAGCAAGCTGATCGATTAAATAAGGAACAATGGGAACGTATGAGCTTCCTATCGGGGCATTTTTTAGATGTACTACAAGGGATTACTACGCTAAAGCTCTTTGGCCGTGCAAAGGATCAAATTAAGGTTATTGGTCGATTATCTCAAGAGTTTAAAGATTCCACTTTACGCGTGTTGCGCGTAGCCTTTTTATCTGCATTAGTACTTGAATTAGTGAGTACAATTAGTACTGCTCTGATTGCGGTATATTTAGGTCTAACCTTATTAGATGGTGAAGTCACATTCTTTTCAGCCTTCTTTATTTTGTTGTTAGCGCCGGAGTTCTATACTCCATTTAGACAATTGGGGGCAGCTTTCCACACAGGGATGGCAGGGAAAACATCTATTCTGAAGTATGAAGAATTCATGCAGCGTCCACCTTATTTACCAGTAGGTGGTGAGTCTAAACTTGATAAGCCTATACAGGAAATTGCAATTAAAGATTTAACTTTCACCTATAAAAATAGTGAGAATGGGGTACACCACATTACGCTGCAGGCTGAACGTAATGCACCTATTATGCTCGTTGGTGAAAGCGGAGCTGGTAAATCTACTATGGCCCATATTGTTGGAGGGTTTTTACAGGCTCCGAAAGGAACAGTTACTATCGATGGCATTGATATATGTGATTTAGATATCAACTGGTGGCGTCAGCAAATTATCTATGTATCTCAACATCCACATATTATGAAAGGGTCCTTGCGAGAGGTCTTATCCTTTGGTATGGATGTAAGTGATGCAGAGATTCTTGATGCGTGCAAAGAAGTTCAGCTATTAGATGTTATTAATCGAGAACAAGATGGGCTTGATGCGGTTATCGGTGAAGGTGGGTTAGGTCTTAGTGGAGGCGAGCGGCAACGTATTGCTTTAGCTCGTGCATTCCTCCGGAAGGGTCAAGTATTGATTCTTGATGAAGTGACAGCACATCTAGATGTAAAAACAGAAGCTATTATAAGTACAGCTATTCAGCGTTTGATGGAAAATAAGGTTGCCATCATTATTGGGCATCGATTACAAACTATGCATTGGGCATCTAAGCTATATGTCTTGAAAAATGGATCAATTCTTCAAGAAGGTTCTTATCATGACCTACTTGAAGAAGAGGGGTATTTTAAAGACCTTGTTACATCTGGCTTAGGGCAATTATCAGCAACTCTTGAAGAACCATTGTATATTGGAAAACAATTTGATTCAGAGAATACATTGGTCGTAGATACACCTATCAATAGTACAGAGCATTTTGTTAAATTTGTTAAATATACTGAGACCTTTAAAGATAATGCAAAAGGTTCTAATATGGGCTTACAAGGTTGGAAATTGTTGTTTTCTGTATTGAGTCCCGCTAAGTGGTCATTAGTATTGGCCTTGCTATTTACATTCTTAACAGTGTTTATGAATGTTGGGCTTTTGACAGTATCCTCTTGGCTATTGGCATCTGCCGCACTGCAACCAGGACTTACTTATTTAAGTCTTGCAATCGTAGGAGTTCGATTCTTCGGTGTTAGTCGTGCTGTATGTCGTTATTTTGAGCGCTATACATCTCATCGCATGGCATTCCAAGGACTCTATGGCTTGCGCTTGTGGTTTTATGCTCATTTGGAACCATTGGCACCTGCTATACTCAAACGGTTTGGGGCAGGTGATATGTTGGGACGCATCATGGGGGATATAGAGGTATTACAATTCTTCTACTTGCGCACTTTGATTCCACCCGTAGCAGCCGTTGCCTTGACTATATTGATTGCATATGGAGTTTCTACAATTGACAATAGTTTGATTATACCTATTCTTTTGTCGGCCTTCGTATTAGGTGTAATAGTACCTTTGGTTGTTTATTCGTATAATAAAGAATCTTTACGTACGATTGGGCCCCAACAAGGCGATTATAAAGCGCTTTTAAGTGATACTATGGATAGTTTGGAAGATGTGATTAGTTATGGCAATGAAGACATGGTATATAAGCGTATTCAGCATATGATGCGCAATGTAGATGCTCAAAAAGGTACTATTGAGCGAGGCATGAATATGGGTAATACACTATTCATGGGCGGCGTTCAGTTAACTGTAGTTATTGTAGCTATTATGGCTTCTAATGCGTTAACAGGTGCTTGGGCTAGTGTTATGGTAGCGGTGGCTGCCATTGGCACACAGGCTTGGTTTGAAGCGTTACAGCCTATGATTGCTGCTGTTCATCATGGTGCAGAAAGTAAAGTTGCTACAAGTCGTCTCATGGCTCTCAGTAATGAACCGATATCTATTGTAGAACCTATATCACCAAAATCATTTAACCCTAATGATGATATTATTTTTACAGATGTATCCTTTGGTTATGATGAATATCGCCATATTTATGAGAATCTCAGACTACATATTCAGCAAGGGAAATCCATTGCTATCGTTGGTGCTAGTGGGTCTGGCAAGACGACATTATTTAATATGCTTGAGAGGTTATATGATTATGGTGGATCCATTCGTATAGGCTCGGTGGAGTTGAAGGATATTTCAATTGATACTTGGCGTAATGCATTGGGGACTATAACTCAAGATACGTATATTTTTAATGCTTCCTTTAAGGATAATATACGCCTTGCAAGGCCAGAAGCTTCTATGGAGGATTTAGAGCTAGCCATTAATCGTGCATCATTGCGATCGGTAGTTGAAAAATTACCAGAAGGTATGAGTACGATTGTAGGGAGTGGAGGGCAAGGTTTGAGTGGTGGTGAACGTCAAAGAGTTGCATTAGCTAGATTGTTCTTGCGCAATCCTAAAATCGTTTTATTAGATGAACCTTTAGAGGGCTTAGATCAAGTCACAAGAAAAGCCTTACATCGTGACTTGATGCATTATGTAGAGGGTAGGACATGTTTATATATTACGCATCAATTGGAAGGTTTAGAACAAATGGACCGGATTTTATTTATGGATAAAGGGCAAATTGTTGAAGATGGAACGTATGAAGAGCTAATGGCGCTTAAAGGTCATTTCTATGAATACTGTTATTTATCTATGGCAAGTATTCAATAAAACTAAATATCATTTAAAGTATCTATTATTAATGCTTAATTATAGATTTGGACAATGTTTAATATTACGTTGCAATTTAAGATCTATTATGAATATTAAATTATAATACGACTAATGTTTAACTACATTAATAAGGCCCCTTTTACTATGCAAAAAGGGGCTTTAATTATATTTATATTTAATAGTATATGTAGTATACTTTTATCGATAAATCATGCAATATATGGTATAATTTTTGTGTTAAGAACTATTATTTCACCCTTGGAGGGGTTATGACTAAAATCTTCACCAAATTACGAGCTTTGGTGGATGAAGCATTATCTGATCGAGATGCGGTGGTGGATAAGGCGCCCGTATTAGAAAAAGCACCTTTAGAACAAGATTTGTTTGACCATCGCTTATTATATATAGAAGAAGATATGGTTAATCGCATGTTGCGTGCCGCTCTTCGTAATCATTGGTTCTTTTATGCTGTAACATTTGAATTTGAACCAAACAATCAAATATTCCTATCCATTATTACAAAATGGGGGAATGTGATTAATGTGGAATTCACCTTAGAGGATTTATGGTTCGATGATTATTCATCATCCTTTGCCATTCGTTTAGATACAAATAATATAGATACAGGTGGGTTTATTTTGAACTCTATTTTACACTTGTTGGGAAACTGGTGTCTAAGTCTCTTCGGTATTTTCTTTAACCCTATTGCATTAGGTGAAAAAGGATCTACTGTACGCTTTGAGAAGAAAGGTATCATTCAGTTTGACTTATTACCTAATACACAAGTGAAGAAATTCATACCCATGCCTGAGCGCCATATTGGTAGTAATGGACCTGTTCTCTTGGGTAACCCGCGTACCAGTCAATCTGTGTTACAGTTGGATTACTATGCATTCCATGATCCTGTAGATACTTTTACAGTACCTGATGTGCCAACTCGTACTAGCTGGCTTCGTTCTATCGATATTGCAGCGGTTCTTTTATTGCCAATAGGTGTATGGATTACATTTATTATCTTGCATCACTACTTACCAACAGAAACATTGGAATTTTCATTCTCTACATACTTTTTAATTTCCTTAGGGATTTTTATCATTTCCTTCTTGGTTATGAATATTCCTCGGTATTTGTACATGTATTTTGATTCTCGCAAACAGTGGCAAAGTGCATTTGTACATAACAATATTAAAATTCAAATGCGTAAACTACACCGACGCATCTTCATGCAACAAGCTACATTGACAGCTGATTGTGATGAGTATACTGCTAATGAAAGCCAAGAGCGAATTAAACACCTTTTGTTGCAAATTCGAGATAAACGATTCCTTGCAAATCGACTTAAAATTGCAGATGATGATAGAGCGCGTAAACAAAAGGTTAAGTTTATTATTGCATATATAGGTTGTACTTTGATTGAGTTGATGTTGTTAATGAACTAATGTTGTAAAAACAGAAGACATAATAAAAACGTATCTCTTTGATATGTACTCTTTTTACTGGTTGTCCAGTAAAGAAGGTATATATTACTTATAGAGATACGTTTTTTATTGTAGGGTGTTAATTTTTAATTATCGCTTTTTGCGTCGCTTACGAACTGTTTTTCGACCTTCTTGTTTTTTATTAGATATAGGAGTCTGTATTGGTTCATAAACTGTCCGATTTACAGTCATAAATGGAGGGTTGCCATATTGATTAGGCTCAGGTTGTCCTGGCAATACCCAGAATAGGAAGCCGATGAGCCATATAAAAAGCTCTAGCATGTAATTGAATGGAGATACGGTAGAGTAGGTATTGATGAAAATCATGATTACCGACCAGAGGATTCCTGCCCATGCATTGAAGCCGATGTCGTGAATACGACGGCCAAATAAGACACAAGATAAAGGAAAGAGGGTTGCCAATAAGAGCCAAATAATGACCCTAGTCAACCAATATGCTGGTAGTGATACAACAAACTCCAAGAATATGTTATCGATGTAGTGGACAATATGAAATAAAATCATTAAAGCGATGAAGCATATGATAAATTGTAGTCGATTTAACCGTCCCGTTAAGTTAAAAATTGATAAACCCATGCGACGTCCTTGGAATGCAATGAGCAAACCGATGGTACATATGAGCAGTGTTCGTAATACAACATAAAGTAAATCCATAAGTTCCCCTTTATTTATAGCTTATAGTTGAGTTAATTCTGGCAAAACTAACTCAAATGCGACTCCATGTTTTAGTGATTGTACTGTATCTAACGTTGCTTGAATCGCGTTGGTAGTAAAATTCATTGCCAGTTCTGCCGCATCATAAGGAGAATATCCCTTCATTACCGCACCAGATAATACAGCAGTAAAAATATCTCCTGTACCTGTAGCTTTTACAGGAACCAGAGGTATAGAGTATGTTTTTAAAAAGTTTGTAGGTCCATCATAGACCGCAATAACAGCATGTGTTTTCGATGGGACGCTGGTCATGATAACCATTTCAGGGCCCATGTGATGCAATTGTTTACATCGCTCACGTAATTCATCTTCGCTAATAGGGTCTGTCGAGAATGGAATATCTAATAAGAAGCAAGCCTCAGTATAATTTGGTTTTACGATGTGGGCCTTTGACACGAGTTGGCGCATAGCAACAACCATATCTGGAGTGTAGATAGAATAAAGGCGACCATCGTCAGCCATTGCAGGATCAACGATAACCATTTGGCCATTATTGGCAAATCGATTGATAGCTTCTTCGACGAGGTGAATTTGTTCTGGTGATGCCAAGAATCCACTTACAATAGCGTGAAAGTCAATTTCGTTTTTATCCCAACAGTTCATAAAGTCTCTCATATGAGCAGATAAATCTACGAATTCATAGTGTGGATACTCTAAGTGATTGCTTAGTACCGCTGTTGCTAAAGGAACCGCCTGGCAGCGCATGGCACTGATGATAGGAATCATAACGGTAAGGGCACAGCGTCCGATAGAGCTCATGTCTTGAATTGTTAAAACTCTAGGTACTGCTACCATAGACACCTCCAAATAATCATATATTTTATTGTACGTTATGTGAGCCTTTCTGTAAATGTAATGATGTTAATCATGAAATTAACTTCATAATGTAGTATAATAAAACGAATAGACTTTTTATGGAGGAAAGTGACAATGACGAGGTATGTATTTCGACGCCTAGGTGGCGCAATCATAATCTTATGGGTCATCATTACCGTAACATTTGCATTAATGCATGCGATACCTGGTGGGCCTTTTACAACAGAAAAGAAATTACCGCCTCAGGTGAAAGCGAGTATCGAGGCAAAGTATCATCTCGATGATCCTGTATGGAAACAGTATGGAGATTATTTAGGTGGCGTCATTACAGGTGACTTGGGCCCATCATTTAAATATGAAGGCCGTAGTGTAAACGATATAATTGGTGATGCATTCCCAATTTCCGCACAGCTTGGCTTATTATCTTTAATGGTAGCTATAGTTGGTGGTATTACAGCTGGTGCGATTAGTGCCATGAGACCTAATAGCATTGTAGATTATGCGGTAACTGTATTATCTACAATAGGGATTTCGGTACCAACTTTTATTATCGGTGCTGTTCTTGTGTACATAGTAGGCTTTGAATTGGGATGGTTCCCGGTAGCCTTATGGCGTGGCCCATCTTACATGGTGTTACCTGTGTTGACATTAGCAGCGCAACCGATGGCATTTATTGCTCGCTTAACGCGCAGTGGTTTACTTGACGTGTATCAACAAGAATACATTCGTACAGCTCGCGCAAAAGGTCTAGGTTCTTGGACCATTTTGACACGTCATGCCCTTGGCAATGCAATTTTGCCAGTTATTACGTACTTAGGTCCATTGGCAGCTAGTTTGTTAACAGGCAGCTTTATCGTAGAAACAATTTTTGCGATTCCTGGTCTAGGTCAGTATTTTGTAACATCTATTTATAACCGAGACTATACGGTTATTCTTGGTATTACGATTTTCTATAGTGCGCTTGTAGTATTTCTTAATATTTTGGTGGACATGATTTATCCATTAATCGATCCACGAGTTACAACGGAGGAGGGGACAGATGAATAAGGAAGACTTTTTACCTATTGAACGAGCCCCTCAAGAAGAGATTACTAGCTTTATAAAACGTCCTAGTAAATGGGAACGATTTAAGGTAAATCGTTTAGCTGTAGTTGGTGCAACCATCATTATTGTGATGATGGTGCTTGCTATTCTAGGTCCACTTATTTCACCTTATACCTATGCAGACCAATCCTTAATTGATGCGAACCAAAGTCCAAGCTTTAGCCATTGGTTTGGTACGGATACATTGGGCCGTGATATCTATACGCGTGTTATGTACGGCGCTCGTATTTCCTTAACCATTGGTTTTGTAGCAGCTTTTATTAATCTTGTGATTGGCGTTGCTTATGGCGGCATTGCGGGTTATATAGGTGGCAAGGTAGACCGTATCATGATGGGGATCGTAGATGTTTTGTATGGTATTCCACTTTTACTATACGTAATCTTATTGATGGTTGTACTTGGACCTGGGCTAACCTCTATTTTTGTAGCGTTGGGGATTGCGTATTGGCTTAATATGGCCCGTATCGTACGCAGTCAAATCTTAAAAGTTAAAAACGAAGAATACATCATTGCAGCAGAAGCTATGGGTATTCCTAAGCATCGAATTTTATTGCGTCATATTTTACCAAACTGTGTAGGACCGATTATTATTACTTTAACATTGGCCATTCCTGAGGCTATTTTTACAGAAGCATTTCTTAGTTTTATTGGCTTAGGTGTAAATGCACCTATGGCGAGCTGGGGCGTACTAGCTTCTGAAGGTATTAGTAGCATGCGCTCTTATCCGTTCCAATTGATTTTCCCAGCTGTTGCTATTAGTATTACCATGCTTGGTTTCGCATTTTTTGGCGACGGTTTACGCAATGTATTAGACCCTAAGGAAGGAGATAGATAATGAATAACGCTATTGTTGATGTACGTAATGTATCTATTACTATCAATACCTTCCAAGGTCCGTTGCGAGTTATTCGCAATCAAGATATTTCTTTATACCCTGGTGAGATTTTAGGTATAGTCGGGGAATCTGGGTGTGGTAAATCCGTTTTAGTTAACTCTTTAATGGGCTTATTGCCATATGGTAAAACTAAAATTAAAGCGGATACATTCATGATTGATGGTCATGATTGTTTAGGATTTACTGAAGATGATTGGAATGAACTTCGTGGTACGACGGTTGCCATGGTGTTCCAAGATCCTATGACCTCCTTGAATCCTATCATGACCATTGGAGAGCAAATGTATGAGGTTATCCGTCGTACAAATGCGTATGGTGAAGATTACGATGAAAGGGCCATTGCCATCGATTTATTGAAGAAGATGGGGCTGTCTACACCGGAACGCCGGTTATCTCAATATCCTCATGAGTTGAGCGGTGGAATGCGCCAACGCGTATGTATTGCTATGGCAGTGGCCGGTCGTCCCAAGATTTTAATTTGTGATGAGCCCACAACAGCTCTTGATATTACTACAGAGGCACAAATTTTGCGCCTTATGCAAACATTAGCCGTAGAGGCTGGCATAGGGATTATCTTTATCTCTCATAACCTACGTGTTATTGCTCAAATTTGTGATCGGGTTATGGTTATGTACGCAGGTAAATGTGTTGAGTCTGCTACAGTAGATGGTATTTTTAGCGAGCCTCGTCATCCATATACTTTGGGGCTGTTGCTTGCATTGCCTCAAGGTAAATGGCACGGCGAATTGAAGGCTGTTGAAGGTCAACCACCTGATCTATTTGATTTACCTCGTGGATGCGCATTTAATCCTCGTTGTAAATGGGCTATGCGAATCTGTGGTAGTCGGGTTCCGATGGTTACAAATGTTGGTGAAAGTCACCAGTTTACATGTTGGTTAGCTAAGTTGGAGGGACTTTAATGAGTTACGTATGGGAGACTGACAATCTCGTTAAAGAGTTCACCCTGTCAGGCGGCTTATTTAAGCCAAAACAAACGGTACATGCCGTACAAGGCGTGAGTCTATATCAATCACCAGGGGAAACCCTAGGTATCGTAGGTGAATCTGGATGTGGTAAATCTACATTTGGTTACACTTTGATGGGTTTATATCAAGCTACATCTGGTTCTATTTATATGAATGGTCGACATATCAACCCTTATGTGGATAGAGAGTCTGTTCACCCGGTGATGCAAATGGTATTTCAAAATCCTTATGCATCCCTTAATCCGCGGCTTACGGTTAATGCGATTTTAGAGGAGCCTTTAGAACTGAATCCAAAGTATACACCTCGAGATCGCGTGATTCGTGTAAAAGAGGTGCTTGACCAAGTTGGCTTAAATATGTCATTTGGTGAGCGTTATGCTCATGAACTATCTGGTGGGCAACGTCAACGTATCGGCATTGCACGGGCTCTTATTATGGAGCCTCAATGTATCATCTGTGATGAGCCGATTTCTGCGTTAGATGTATCTATCCAAGTGCAAATTATGACATTACTAGAACGGTTACAAGAACAACATGGTATTTCGTACCTCTTTATTTCTCATGATTTAAATATGGTGCGCTACATTAGTCATCGCATGGTTGTTATGTATTTAGGAGCTGTTATGGAAGAAGGTCCTGCATTGGATTTATATGAATTCCCTCAGCATCCGTATACCCGTGCATTGACGGCCTTAAATGGTCCAGTTATGCCACATGCACCAATTGGAGCACCTCTTAAAGGGGATCCACCAAATCCACTAGACCCACCAAAAGGGTGTCTGTTTAGTGGTCGATGTCCAGAAGCGGAAGGTCGTTGTTTTACAGAACGTCCGTCACTTCGAGATTGGGCAGATCGCCGCATCGCATGCTGGCACATATAATGGGAGAATAGTATGGAAAAACTAATTGTTGGCAAGTCCTTGGAACATCAACTAGATACAGTCATTAAAGAATTGGCACCAGCAGGGAATATATCTTATGCGGTGCTACAATTTGATGATGAAGAGGAACCAACACTCATCGCAGCTAGAGGTGAAAATACTGTACATTCTAGTGCGAGTTTAATTAAGGTACTTATCATGGAATATGTCTTTCATTTAGCGCGTACGGAGCAATTGGACATTAATGATACAGTTCCTTTATCTAGAACTCCACGCGTTGAAGGTGGCGGCGCACTACAAGAGTTAGTTGGTAAACATAGTTTTACATATCTTGAGTTATGCCGTCTCATGATGGTTCTTAGTGATAATATCGCAACAAATCTACTCATCACAGTGCTCGGCATGGAAAATATTAATGCTCGTGCAGAAAAGCTTGGTGTGGATGAGATGGAGCTTAATCGCATGATGATGGACCTTAACGCTCTAGCTGAAGGTCGTGATAATCACATTACAGCTATGTCGTTAGCTCGTTTGTATAAACACATTTTTGAATGTCGTGATAGAGATGCTTATGGCCGAGAAATGTGGAATATTTTAGGTCGCCAACAATTCCGTGATATCTTACCATTTTACTGGGGAGAAGGCATACGCTTTCACCATAAAACAGGATCCCTTGATCGCGTAGAGCATGATGGGGGTGTAATAGAAACATTTAGAGGTCATTTCTGCTTTATCCTTTTAATGAGCGATATCGATAATGACCGAGGCAAAGAGTTAGGCGCTCGAGTTGGGCGCATCATGAAAGAATTTGTAGAGGAAGCATTGCCATGATGGATAAACGAAACTTGTTAAAACTCATGGTCCTCGCTCTAGGGGTGAGCGTACTCTTATTCGTATTTGGGTACCCTCGTGGTGTTCAACCAATCGATGAACACACAATCCGCTATGTTATTGAGCAGGAACCATCCACATTGGATCCCGCAAAGTCTACTACCTCTCCGGAGGCTACGGTTCAACTTCAATTATTCGATGGTCTAGTTCGTTTGAATGATGAAAGTGAACCTGAAGCAGCACTTGCTAAAAATTGGGACATCTCCGATGATGGTCGTGAGTATACCTTCCATTTACGACCTAATTTAAAATGGTCCAATGGAGAGCCTTTGACGGCTTATGACTTTGAATACGCTTGGAAGCGCGTATTAGACCCTGAAGTCCATGCGGACAATGCATATATGTTATATGTATTGGAAAATGGTGAAGCTTTTAATACGGGGAAAGCTGCAGCTGAAGATGTTGGGGTTAAAGCTATTGATGAGGATACATTGGTAGTTACCTTAGAAAATCCAACGGCTTATTTCTTGAAATTATTAGCGTCTCATAGCTATTATCCAGTGAGTAAAAAAGCAGTTGAAGCTCACGAAAACTGGGCGGCTAATGCGGAAACAATAGTATCTAATGGTCCATACTGTTTACTTTCTTGGAAGCATAATGGAGAAATGGACTTCATTAAGAATCCAAACTATTGGGATGCAGAATCTGTGAAGACAGAGAAGATGAATTGGCCTATTAGTGAGTCTCAAAGTACACGCCTTACCTTAGTTGAAGGTGGCGAAGCTGATATGACGGTTGAGCCTCCTGTAGCGGATCAAAAACGTCTAGAAGAAGCCGGCCTATTACATATTGGCCCAATGCTTGGTAACTACTATTACGTATTCAATGTGAAAGCAGAACCTTTCACAGATCCAGATGTGCGTAAAGCCTTTTCTATGGTTATCAACCGTGCTAATATTGTTAATAATATTGTTAGAGGCGGTAAAGAACCAGCTTATGCGTTCGTACCATATGGTATGCTTGAAAGCAATGGTCGTGAAGACTTCCGTGAAGCTGGTAGCTATCTCGTATACGAAGATGTAGAGCAAGCCAAGGAAATCCTGAAAAAGGCTGGCTATGGCAAGAATCGTCCATTGCCGCAAATTACGATTTTGTATAATACAAGTGAATTACATAAAGCTATTGCAGAAGCGATTCAAGATGCATGGATAAATGCATTTGGCGCAGATGTACGCTTACAAAATCAAGAGACAAAGGTATTCTTGGCAGACCGTGAAGCTGGAAAGTACCAAGTAGCTCGCGCTTCTTGGGTTGCCGATTATAGCGATCCACAAAACTTTTTAGAGGTATTCTCTGCTGAAGATAACGATGGTCAGTATCATAGTGATGAGTATAATGAGTTAATTGCACGTATTCGTACAACTCCAAATGGGGCGGCTCGTGATGCGTTGATGCATGAAGCAGAAAAGATGATTTTTGATGAATCTCTTGTTATGCCGTTGTACTTTACAACACAACCATATGTGACAAACGGAACAATTCAAAATTATTTCTGGACCACATTGGGACTTGTTGACTTTAAAAAAGCATACAAATAAGATACACTTAAGACGTACACCTTGTGTACGTCTTTTGTTGTATGGGAATATTAATATATTAGTCTTTTGTTGCATGGGATTATTAATATATTATAAGTTAACAGGTATTTTCTGAGGATATATGGACTGGATTGAACCAAAACGTTTGGCACCGGGGATGACCATAGGTATTATGGCACCTGCTAGTGCTAGCGATGAAGATTTACATAGAATAGAAGAAATTTGTAAGGCTAAAGGCTATAAGGTGCTTGTGGGTGAAAGTGCAAGCCGAAAGGGGCTATATGGAGGCACACCTGAGGAGCAAGCCGTAGAATTTCAATACATGATGACTGTGGCTCCTTGTGATACGGTTCTTGCCTTGCGCGGTGGTTATGGCACGATGCGCTATTTAGATTTATTAGATTATAAAGCGATTCGTAAGTATCGGAAGGCTTTTGTTGGATATAGTGATTGTACAGCACTTCATATGGCTATTAATCGATATAGCCGCCTCATTACTTATCATGGACCTATGGGGGTAGATTTTAAATTAGACCGTAAGTCAGATATTGATACGCTATTTAATGCTTTAGAAGGCAAATTAAAAGTTATAGAACCCTTGCCAGAGCCTCCCCGAGGTGCGATTGGCACAGAACTCGGTGAGGGTATTTTACGAGGTGGTAATATGACGATGGTATCCATGTTATCGGGAACGCCTTATTTTTTAGAGAATGAATCATGGGAAGATACCTTACTATTTATTGAAGATGTAGGGGAGGCTCCTTATAAGCTGGATCGCATGTTACAACAATTTCGACTCAGCGGTTTGTTGAGCCGTATTAAAGGCTTAGTCATTGGTATCTTTACAGATTGTGAAGGAGATGAAGATGAGCGTGATTACGATTTAGGTTATGAAGCATTGCGCTATATGGAGGAAAATAGAAATCCAAAATTACCAGATCCTTTTGTATGCTATGTGCCAACGGGACATGGGGCGCCACATCAAACATTACCGCTAGGAGCGACGATTAGCTTTAGATATATTTCTAATACCATCATCGTTCATCCTTATACGAAATAGTTAAGAGCTTTTGGATGAACGATTTTACTTAATAGGCAAATAGATATTAGATAAAAATAGTAGTTACCGTGATATTAGGTAATAAAATAATAGGTAATAAGATATTAGATAATAACAAGGGGAGTTATGACACTACAAGAACGAGAGGCTCGCGCCTGTGCCATCATAGATAGTATGGCACGGGAATTGCGTGCAGTTTCCATATATTTACACGATAATCCTGAATTGGGCTTGAATGAGCATAAAGCAGTAAAGGTAATTCACCAATTCTTAGAAACACATAATTTTATATCTCATGTAAGTCTAACTAATCGGCCAGAGTTACAAACAGCGTTACGGGGCGACTATAACGGTACTGCACGGCATAAAATAGCCTTCTTAGGTGAATATGATGCGTTACCGGAACTAGGCCACGGCTGTGGTCATAACCTTATTGCTATGATGAGCTTAGGTGCTGCTGTTGCTTTTAGTCAAAGTGCACCACAGGATTGGGGTACAACATTCTTTGGGTGCCCTGCAGAGGAAACTATCGGTGGTAAGGTATATATGGCAGAAGCCGGTCTTTTTAAAGGCTATGAGGCAGCACTTATCATTCATCCAGGTGGAGAAAATGAGGTGGGAGGTACATCATTGGCGACACATCCTCTAGAGGTTACGTTCCATGGACGTTCTTGTCATATTGCATCCTTAACAGATTCAGGAATCAATGCCTTAGATTGTGCGGTAGACTTATATCAAAGGGTAAAAGATTTAAAAAAGACCTTTCCTAAAGGTGCTATTGTAGGTGCCATCTTTACAGAGGCAGGTACGGCACCAAATGTGGTTACACCAAAGGCTACGATTCGTATGACTGTTCGTGGTAGTACAGTGGATGATTTAGAAGGTATTATTTTGCCGGCTATTAAAGAGGCAGCCCAAGAAATCGGTTCATCCTATGGAGCTCAAGTTGAGATGCATCACTATGAGCCACTCTTTAAGGATATGCGTCAAGATAAACAGTTATTAAATCTCTTTAAAGATGTGATGACTGAATTTGGTGAAAGCCCACGTATATTGCCTGATGATGAGGCGGATGGTAGCACTGATGTAGGTAATGTGTCTTACGAAGTACCAACAGCACAGCCTACCTTGCAGATTGGATTAGGTTTAGAAGCGCATACGCCAGAATTTACTTGTGCTGCTGGATCTGACTATGGGTTAGACCAAGCGATTAAGGGTGCTAAGATTATGGCTGTTGTAGCCTTGCGTTATGCGATGTGTAAGTAAGTTCAATTTTTGACATATAGAGGTCAAAAAGGTACAATAGATATAATATTTAAGTAAGTATGAAATAAGCCGTCTTCAACAAGACGGCTTTTATTCCGGTGGAGATAGATATGAGTGTTTTAACCGTTTCAAATGTAACTCATGGTTTTGGAGCGCGACAAATTTTAGATGATGCATCATTCCGTTTGCTAAAAGGTGAACATGTAGGCCTCATTGGTGCAAATGGTGAAGGTAAATCTACGTTTCTTAATATCATTACAGGTAAATTGCCACCTGATGAGGGGAAAATTGAATGGTCCAATCAGGTAACTGTTGGGTATTTGGATCAACATGCTGTTCTTGAAAAAGGTATGACCATCCGTGATGTATTACAACGTGCTTTTGATGATTTGTTCGTCATGGAGCAAAACATTAACGATGCGTATAATCGTATGGGTGATGTATCCGAAGATGAAATGAATAAGCTACTTGAACAGGTAGGGGAATGGCAAGAAATTCTTGAGCAACGTGGGTTCTATGAAATTGATGCGGTTATTGAGCGTACCGCTGCCGGATTGGGACTTATGGATATCGGCTTAGATAGAGATGTAACAGAGCTCAGCGGTGGTCAACGTACCAAGGTTTTGCTCACAAAACTATTACTAGAGAAACCGACTATTTTGCTCTTAGACGAACCGACAAACTATCTTGATGTGGAGCATATTCAGTGGTTGCAAAACTATTTGCAAAATTATGAAAATGCCTTTATCTTGATTTCTCATGATATGGAGTTTTTAAACTCCGTAGTCAATGTTATTTACCATATCGAACAAGCGGTGCTTACGCGTTATACTGGTGATTATCATCAGTTCCAAGCTGCTTACGAGGTGAAAAAAGCGCAAGCAGCTAAGGCGTATGAACGTCAACAGCAAGAGATTGAGCGTATGGAAGACTTTATTCAGCGCAATAAAGCGCGCGTTGCAACACGTGGTATGGCAAATTCCCGAGCAAAGCGCTTAGAAAAGATGGAAATTCTAGAAAAGCCAAAAGAGTATATCAAGCCCACTTTTGGCTTTAAAGAAGGCCGTACACCAAGTCGCTTTATCGTAGAGGCTTTCGGACTGCAATTAGGTTATGATGAACCATTAACAAGACCAGTAGACTTTCAAATTGAAAGAAACAAAAAAATTGCTATTCGCGGTGTCAATGGTTTAGGTAAAACAACGTTGTTGAAGACTATTTTAGGTCTATTAAAGCCTGTTAGTGGTGAGTTGGTAAAAGGTGAATTCTTACAAGTTGGCTATTTTGCCCAAGAGGATACGCCATCTAATTCCGAAACAGCGTTAGATTATATTTGGAATGAATATCCGGCGATGACAAATGCAGAGGTGCGTGCAGCATTAGCTCGTTCTGGCCTTACAAATGAACATATTACGTCTCAAATGCGCGTACTTTCAGGTGGTGAGAATGCGAAGGTTCGCCTATGTAAGCTCATGCAGAATAAGTACAATGTGTTGGTCCTAGACGAACCGACTAACCATTTAGACATATATGCAAAAGAAGAACTGAGCCGTGCACTACGTGATTTTAAAGGTACAATTATATTGGTAAGTCACGAGCCTGAATTCTATCAAGATTGGGTTACGGATATTTGGAATATTGAAGATTGGACGACAAAGATTGTTTAGGAGGACCGATGAATCAACGTGCAAATGACGGGATAAAGCAATTCTTAGAGGCTTTATCTGTTGATACAGAGGCACCAGAGTTAGAAAAGACACCAAGTCGTGTAACAGAATTATATAGTGAGTTATTTAGTGGCGTAGGAGTCGAAACAAAATCGGTATGGGGTGAAACGTTTAGCACTGATTACAAGGGACTTATAGCTGTTACAGGTATTCCCTTTTATTCTATGTGTGAGCACCACTTATTGCCATTCTTTGGGACTGTAGACATTGTGTATCAACCCAAGGATGGATGTGTGGCAGGGCTCAGTAAGTTTCAAGATGTTGTTAATATACTCAGTCGCAGACCGCAATTACAAGAGCGGTTAGCATCTGAATTAGCAGATGCGATAATGAATGATTTATCTGCTCATGGCGTTTTTGTACGCATTACATCGACTCAATTATGTATGCTTATTAAAGGAACTATGCAGCAAGATTCAAAGGTAATTACATTAGAAAGCCGAGGCGTATTAGCTGAAACAGGTACAGTAAGGGATGAAGCGTTGGCAATGTTAGGCGGAGGACAGGTAAATGTTTAAACGTAGAAATTATACATGGAATGATGGCAAAAGCTTATCTTTGTGTGATCGTACCCTTATCATGGGTATACTGAATGGTACACCTGACTCCTTCTCTGATGGGGGGCAATTTAATACACCAGAAACAGCTACTGCTCATGTGGAACAAATGATTGAAGATGGTGCAGATATTATCGATTTAGGCGTTGAGTCTACACGACCAGGTTCTACACCTTTGACTACGGACGAAGAAATAGAACGTCTTTCTTTATTGATAGAACCTGTGTTAAAGGCTTCTACCGTTCCTGTATCTATCGATACATATCATGCAAAAACCGCAGAATATGCATTCTCAAAAGGGGCACATATTCTAAATGATGTATGGGGCTTACATTATGACCCTGACATGGCCGCGGTGGTGGCTAAATATAAGGTACCTGTTATCATCATGCATAATAGTAATGATACAAACTATGGTGATATCATTGAAGATATGAAAGCTTTCTTCTTCTGTGCTATTGATAAAGCGTTGAAAGAGGGTGTAACGCCGCAACAAATCTGGCTTGACCCAGGTATTGGCTTTGGTAAAACTGAAGAACAAAATATTGAAGTTATGCAACGCTTGGGTGAGTTAACCGCTTATGAATACCCTGTTTTGCTTGCTCCAAGCCGCAAACGTTTCATCGGATCTATGTTAGGCGGATTGCCTCCAGAAGATCGCGATGAAGGTACGGTAGCTGCTTGTATTACAGGCGTATTCCAAGGCGTTGATATGGTGCGTGTTCACAATGTAAAGATGCATAAACGCGCCTTAGCTGTAGCAGACGGCTTGTTACGAGGTGAATAATGGATAGAATCGTTTTAAAAAATATGGCATTCTACGGATACCACGGAAATTTGGCATCTGAGCAAGAACAAGGACAACGATTTTTTGTAGATGTAGAAATAATAACTGATCTTACAAAGGCGGGTCAAAGTGATCAATTAGAGGATTCCATCAATTATGTAGAGGTATATGAAACTGTAGAATCAATTATGACTGGTGAAAAGCATAATCTGTTAGAACGATTAGGGGCGCTTATCGCCGATTCCTTGTACCAATATTATCAAGGCATCGTAGGTCTATCTGTAACGGTGCGTAAACCATCTGTACCGATTTCAGGTATTTTAGATTATGTTGAGGTTATCACCACAAGAGGACAAATTTGATGTATACCTATTACATCGGTGTAGGCTCGAATATGGGGGATAAGAGAGGCTACATCAGTTCTGCTTTTCAATCCTTACTACATCATGAGGCAATTTCCAGGCTAGTCACTTCTCCTCTGATTGAAACTGAGCCGTGGGGATATACGGAACAAGACACCTTTGTCAATGGCGTATGGTCTTGTGAAAGCACTCTAGATCCACATCAAATGCTCAGCCTTATTCAGCAATTAGAGCAGGAGGCTGGACGAAAACGATTGATTCATTGGGGACCTCGCACATTAGATTTGGATATTATTTTAGTGTACGATATAGAGGGAAAGATGATTTCTTTGTGTGATGAGAGTCTTGTGATACCGCATCCTCATTTTTGGAATCGTAATTTTGTACTAGAACCGCTATCTCAGCTATTACCAACATTCACATATAAAGGGACTAAGATTGCTGACCGATTAGCTCAATTGGGTGCATAAGCTAGAATCGTATATAATCTAATGTTAGATACACTGTAAACACGATACATATTGTACGCATGCTTTTACGTTTTATGATTGGAAAGTCGTGGAGAGCGTAGATGAATATAAAACGTATTGGATTATTTGTACTGGCACTTATTATAATGGGGATATCTTACTGGCTTGCTGTAGGAGCAAATTATGATAGTAAAACAGTACGTATTGATCCAGAAGCGCATACACTGGTTAATTCTAGTGATGCCATTATTTCAAAACGAATATTAGCTATGAAGACTAGTGGATCACAAGTGTATTTCTTAGGTTATGAAGGACTAGGGATTTATAATTTATCTGATAATGCACTTCGTTTAATGCCAATAACCTTTAGGGGGCAACATATAGAGCCAACTAAATCGGATGATTACCAACGAGGTTTACGGAATATAACAAAGCTAAAATCTTTATCCGATTTCAGTGCTGAAGAGCAAAAAGAATTTAAAGGCTTGTTGGAGTCTACTGATGGAGGGGCCCATTATTATGGTGACTTTTACCATTCTGGTTATGAGTCGTCCCTCATTGATTTGAAGGACCAGTATTTTATTACGAATACAGTACGTGCATTAAAACGTGTTAATCATACATTATATGTGTATGATGGATCAGGTTTTATTATTATAGATTTAGGTAATCGTCGTATCCAAGGGTTCTTTAATAACCGTATTAGTGGTGAAGGCTCTAAGGGTGTACCTGATAGCTTACGTGGACACTATGGTTCTGACTTTACTATGATATATGCATTATCTAAATTGGATCCTTCAGATTTGGATATTTTATGGTCCATGCGTAAACAATATTTAGAAAAATCTCCTCAAGCGATGGAAGGAAAAGATTTGTTCCCACTCAATTTGGATGAGATGAATTTAAATGAGTTATGATTCTATTAAGATAAATCATATACAGATATACGTGATTTAAATAATTGGCATTTGAGGATATGCTATCGTTTTATGCTAAGGTATGGAGGCTCTTATGAAGTTACGTAAGGTAGGTATTATTGGCACTGGCCATGTAGGCTCTCATGTGGCATTTTCTTTAGCCTTGCAAGGTGAGGTTGATGAATTATATTTGATGGATATTGACGAGAAAAAAGCTCAGGCGCAAGCTATGGATATTAATGATGCCGTTAGCTATATTCCACATCAAGTAACTGCTACATCAGGTCCTATTGAAGAATGCGGAGATTGTGATATTCTCGTTTTTAGTGCGGGGCCTTTGCCGAATTTGTATCAGGATCGCCTTGAGAGTCTTGGTGAAACAGTGGCTGTACTAAAAGACGTTATTCCACGTATTAAGCAGTCTTCTTTTCAAGGTTTCATCATTTCAATTTCTAATCCTGCTGATGTGGTAGCTACCTATTTATGTAAACATCTTGAGTGGAATCCTAAGCGTATTATTTCAACGGGAACCGCTCTAGATTCAGCTAGATTGCAAAAAGAATTAGCTCATATCTTTACTATTAGTAATCGCTCTATTACGGCCTACTGTTTAGGTGAACATGGAGGTAGTGCCATGGTGTCGTGGTCCCATGTCTGTGTACAAGGTAAACCACTTTTAGAATTATATCGAGAGCTACCCCATAGATTTCCTAAACTTGACCATACAAAAGTACTAGATGATGTTAAAATTGGTGGCTATCATGTACTAGCTGGTAAAGGCTCTACGGAGTTTGGTATTGCGAGTGCTACCACAGAATTGATTCGCGCCGTATTCCATGATGAAAAGAAGGTATTGCCTTGCTCTTGTTATTTAAATGGACAATATGGAGAAGAAGGAATATTTGCATCTACTCCTGCTGTTATTGGTAAAGATGGCATCGAAGATGTTTTTGAACTGCAACTAACTAATGAAGAACTAGCCTTATTTAAAGCTTCTTGTGCTGTCATTCGTGAACATGTTGCAAAGGCTGAGGCTATGTAAGTGGATGTTTACTTGTGGGGATAGAAAGTTTACATTGCATATGGAGTTTTAAATTTATACGAATTTATGTTGCCACTCTTAATGAGAAATATCTGTAATTTTCTTTAGTCCCAAGCTCTGTTATGTGGTATAATCTAAAAATGACAGTATACAGATGATGAATATTTGGGGGACATTATGACTCAGGACACTATGGATGTACAACGCCCAAAAAGGCCACGCAAACGGGTTCGTCCTAATCGCAAAGCACAGGATCAGCGTATTATCCTCATGTGGATCAAGCGAATTGGCATAGGGATTATGGTGCTGTTACTGTTAGGACAGGCTTATCGCTTGGTGGCTGTATATCAAGAAAAACAACATATAGAGCAACAATTGCAAGAGTTACAGCAGCGAAATGAAGAGTTAGAACAGGAAAAGGCTAGGTTACAAGATCCAAAGACCATAGAAGGGGTTGCTCGTGAGGAGTTAGGATTGGTAAAGCCTGGTGAAGTACCATATGTAAAATAGAGTATATTCTATTATTTTTTCTTTGCATCAGTTTGTAGTTTAAGGTTTCCGCATTAATTAGGAGGTTGCATGGCAATCGAAGTTGGTAACATTATTGATGGTACCGTATCAGGTATTACAAAATTCGGCGTATTTGTTGATTTAGGAGAAAAGCAAACAGGGTTAGTTCATATTTCTGAAGTAGCTCATGGATATATCGAAGATATTAATACCCTTTTAAAGGTTGAGGATCCAGTAAAGGTTAAGGTTTTATCTATTGATGGTAATAAAATAGGACTTTCCATTCGTCAAACACAACCTAAAGAGGGTATGGACGAAGAAAAACGTCCTCATCGTGTTCAATCGAAACAAAGTATAGAGTCTTTCGAAGCGAAGATGAAATCATTCTTGCGCGATAGTAATGAACGATTACACGATTTAAAACGCAATACCGAAGGAAAACGCGGAGGCCGAGGCGGTCGTCGAGATTAATAGTGAGAGATGGCATTCCGCCATCTCTTTACTTATGTATAGAGTATTAACGCTATAATAGTATTAGGAGAATGCTATGTATATGTAAGGAGCGATTATGAAGTTAGCAATTATCGATATTGGCTCTAATTCAGTACGTTTATTATTGGCTACCTATGAGAATAACGAGTGGCGTTATGAGCCTAAGCAGTTGTGGACTACCCGTTTAGGTCAACGAAATACGGATGGTACCTTGCGAGATGAATCCATGGAAGCATCCTATCAAGCCTTTACGGATATACAAAAAATAGCAAATGAATACGGTGCTGACTATTGCTTTGGTTTTGCGACGAGTGCTGTTCGTGAAGCAGCCAATGGACTTGCATTTATGGAACGTATTAATGAATACTGTCCCATGGAGTGGCGAATTTTATCTGGTGCTGAAGAGGCTATTTATGGTTTTAATGGTGCGTTAGGAGATCAATTAAAGGATGGACGTCATTATACGACCATCGATATTGGTGGAGGTAGTACAGAACTTGCATTAGGTAACAAGGACGGAGTGTACTGGAGTCGTTCTTATCCTGTGGGAGCGGTACGCCTTCAATCTATATCTGACGAAGGGCCTCAACGAGTGTGGGAGGAAACTCGTTTTCTTTGGGATCCGATGATGATTGAAGGTGAATTTGGTGAATTTATCGGTATTGGAGGAACCCTAACAACTTTGGCTGCTATTGATTTAGGTTTAGACCATTATGATGGCACAAAGGTACAAGGTCATAAATTGAGCCGTGAAACGGTGGAAGGCATTATTATGAAATTGCGGTATATGAGTCGTGATGAGAGACTACAAGTAAAAGGTTTACCCGCTGGGCGTGCCGACATTATTGTTGCTGGGGCAGAGATTTTAACGTCCTTTATGGATTCCTATGAGGTCCCTCATGTATTTGTGGGCGACCAAGATGGTATGGAGGCGATGGCCCGTGAATGTGAAAGCACTCATTCGAACCGTTAATCACACTTTAAAATTACATGATATATTTCCTGAGAATTGTCGTATCTTGGTAGCTTGTTCTGGTGGTCCTGATTCGATGGCTTTATTGCATTTATTGCAAGATATTGCTACACATCGCCATACAGTATATGAGCTTGGAGTTGCTATCGTAGATCATTGTATTCGTCCTGAAAGTAAGGATGAGGTCCTATGGTTACGAAATCAAGCGGACGTACTAGGACTGCCATTTTATACGGCTGTCTTTGACGTGCCTAAATTGAGTCAAGCTCAAAAGCTATCAGAGGAAACTATAGGCCGCCAAGTTCGGTATCAATGGCTAACCGGTATAGCACAGTCTGAGGGGTATGACTATATTGCAGTAGCTCATCATAAAGATGACCAAGCAGAATCAATTTTAGCACATCTTATTAGAGGGACTGGACTTAATGGTTTGACAGGCATGGCCGTTGTTAGTAATGATTATACTGTTCCAGTAGTAAGACCTCTGTTAGATGTCACAAAAGAAGAATTACTTCTATATTTAAAAGAGAAAGATATTTCTTACTGTATAGATAGTACAAATGAGGATGTACGATATCAAAGAAATAGAATTCGTCATCGCATTATACCTGAGTTAAAAGCCATTAATCCTATCGTTAGCGATGCCATAGTAAGGCTAGGGGCTTCTGTACGCGAAGACATTTCTCTTATTTCTAATTTAACGGATATGGCGTTTGATGAGTTAGTAACTATCTCTGATGAGGGCGCGTTTATATCTCGTAGGGGGTTACGTAAGAAGCCGTTGGCTATCCAACGTCGATTGTGGCAAAGACTGGTGAGCATCTTTGATCTTGAAATCAAGCTTACCACTGCTCATCAAGAGCAATTACTCGACATTGTTAACACTGGGGAAAAGAAAACTTTCAATATAAAAAGTATAAAAGTAAGTGCTCAATGTGATACAATAAAAGTATATTGCAAACATTAATATGAATTGCGGAGGTCATATAGATGCATCAAGATGCAAAAGATATTTTATATACAGAGGAACAATTAAAGGCACGTGTGGCTGAATTAGGTCATCAAATCAGTGCTGACTATAAAGGGGAATCCGTAGTTCTCGTAGGGGTATTGAAAGGTGCTATCGTTTTTTTTACAGATTTAGCTCGTTCTATCGATGAGAATGTGGATGTAAGCTTCGATTTTATTTCTTGCTCTAGCTATGGCAGCGGTACAACAAGTACAGGGGTAGTTCGAATTTTAAAAGATTTGGATCGCTCTGTAGAAGGAAAGCATGTACTTGTTGTAGAAGATATTGTAGATACGGGTACAACATTACATTACTTGCTAGAAAATTTACATGCCCGTGGAGCTAAAAGTGTACGCCTTGCAGCGTTATTGAATAAGCCTGAACGCCGTAAAATGGATGTAGAAGTAGACTATGTAGGCTTTGTCATTCCTGACTACTTTGTTATCGGCTATGGTTTAGACTATGCAGAAAAATATCGACACTTACCTTATATAGGTATTTTAAAGGAAGAAATGTATCAAGATTAAAAATATGATATAATATATGAGTGCATCTCTCAACGAGATGTACTCAATTCGTTTATGCCACTAAACTATTATTGAAAGGGGTAATATTTTGGGTCGATTTACTAAAAATATCGTCCTTTATTTACTTATCATTGCCGCTTTCGTTATCGCCATTGACGCTTTCTCTGGTCAAAGTGCGAATAAATCTGAACTCAGTTATACAGGATTTATTCAACAAGTACAACAGAAAAAGGTTGAGTCCGTAACGATTACCAATGATCATGGTATTAAAGGTAAACTAAAAAATGGAACAGAATTCAATTCTTATGCGCCAACTGATGAAACATTAATCAAAACTTTACAAGATAATGGTGTAGAAATTACTGCAGCTCCACCTGAGCAACCTGCTTGGTGGATGAGCTTGTTAGGTTCTGCTATTCCGATTATCATCTTGGTAGTATTATTCTTCTTCATCATGCAACAAACGCAAGGTGGCGGTGGCCGAGTGATGAACTTTGGTAAAAGCCGTGCTAAATTGATGGGTGAAGGCAATGTAAAGGTTAGCTTCAAAGATGTAGCTGGCGCTGAAGAAGCAAAACAAGAATTAGAAGAAGTAGTAGAGTTCTTAAAGGATCCAGGCAAATTTACAACTATCGGTGCTAAAATTCCGAAAGGTGTATTATTGGCAGGACCTCCAGGTACAGGCAAAACATTACTCGCTAAAGCTGTTGCTGGTGAAGCAGGGGTACCATTCTTTACGATTTCTGGTTCTGACTTTGTAGAGATGTTCGTTGGTGTTGGTGCTTCTCGTGTGCGTGATCTTTTCACACAAGCGAAAAAGAACGCCCCATGTATCATCTTTATAGACGAAATTGATGCGGTTGGTCGCCAACGTGGTGCTGGCCTTGGTGGTGGTCACGATGAACGTGAACAAACATTAAACCAATTGCTCGTTGAAATGGATGGCTTTGGTGCCAACGAAGGTATTATTACTATCGCTGCAACAAACCGCCCAGATATTCTAGATCCTGCACTTTTACGTCCAGGTCGTTTTGACCGTCAAGTTATCGTAGGTCGCCCAGATCTACGCGGCCGTGAAGCAATTTTGAAAGTTCATGCTCGTAATAAGCCTTTGGCTGATGATGTAGACTTGAAAATAATTGCGAAGAAAACTCCAGGCTTTACTGGTGCAGACTTGAGCAATTTGTTAAATGAAGCAGCTCTTTTGGCGGCTCGTCTTAACAAAAAAGTAATTACTATGGCTGAAGTTGAAGAAGCCAGTGAAAAAGTTAGTATGGGACCTGAACGCCGCAGTCATATTGTGAGCGATAAGGATCGTAAATTGACAGCATACCATGAATCTGGTCATGCTATCGTGGCACATCTATTGCCTCATGCAGATCCTGTTCATAAAGTAACGATTATTCCTCGTGGTGCAGCTGGTGGCTACACTATGATGCTTCCTACTGAGGAACAAAACTACAAAACAAAATCTCAATTATTAGCAGATATTCGAGTTGCTCTTGGTGGTCGAATTGCAGAAGCCTTGATTTTAGATGAAATCAGTACAGGCGCTTCTGGGGACCTTCAAAGTGTAACTAATACTGCTCGCGCTATGGTAACGCGTTGGGGGATGAGCGATGAGCTTGGTCCTATCGTGTTTGGTGAACAACAAGAACAAATCTTCTTAGGAAAAAACCTAGGCCATGAGCGCAACTATAGTGAAGAAATCGCTGCGAAAATCGACTCTGAAATTCATCGTATCGTAGAAGAAGCTTATAAAGATGTAACAAAACTTCTTAGCGATAATGAAAAATTCTTACATGACATGGCAAATGCTTTGTTAGAAGAGGAAACAATCGATGCGAAAGCGGTAGATAATCTTTACAAATATGGTACAACAAAAGAACCTGAAGCTGAGGAGCCTAAAGTAGCTTCTGAAGTAGAAGGTAGCGTAGTACCAGAGAGTGTTGATGCTAAAGAAATAACTAGTACTGTAGCAGATCCTAGTGAAGCATCATCTAATGAAATTAAATAATGGATTTTGTCCAAATGAAAAAGAGCTAGCCTTTTTAGAAGGCTAGCTCTTTTTTACTGTCCATCGTTTATATGACGTGTGGCAAGAAGTTCTGTCATGCGTTGTTCTTTTAGTTTTTGCAAATATTTTTGTGCCAAAACATTTGGTATAGCTACACCGATTGCTATAGCTATAGTTGTAAATGTGCCAGTTACACCATTTTGTATCATAAGGATTAGACTAGCATCATTTAATGCATTGATGTGTAACATGTCGAAGAGAAATCGGTAGTACAGTATACCGGGCATTAATGCGATGGCAGACGGTACGATAATGATAGTGCTAGATGTTTTTAACCAAGTAGAAACTTTTACAAAAATAATACTCATAATGGCAGCACCAATAAAGGTAGCACCTGGTGTAGAAAATCCTAATTCTACGGATAGTATATTGCGAATACATACACATAGTACGCCACCAATACCAATGGATACTAATAGTCTGACAGGAGCATTAAAAAGTACCGCAAAAGCGGCTGCAGCTGTAAAAGAACCGATAACTTGCTCTATGGAAATAACATGAGGTTTAATATCAACAAAATTAAATGCTGGTGCAGGGCTAAAGTAGAGTGCCATAGCCATACCTAAAGTCATGCTACCCACGATGAGTAGTGTTCTTATAGCGCGTGTCATGCCCGATAAAATATGATTATTAATGATATCGATGACACAATTGATCAATGGTACCCCAGGAATCATGAACAAGGTACAGCAAACGAGTACATATAGTAAGGATTCATTATTTACATGACTATAAAAAGCGTAAGCCGATATCATGGCACCAAATCCGCCTAATGCGATTCCTACATATTCATTAAGCCCTAATCTGCCTGATAGGGTGCGCGTAAAATAACCAATACTAGAACATATGATAGTAACGATGAATGCGATGATATCGCCACTGTAAAGGTATGCAAGACCTGCCGAACCTAGTGCACAAGCTAGTCCTTTTATCCAGTTTGGATACGTCGGTATAGTTGTATCCAGTTTGGCAATTAGTCGTTCGTAGGTCGTTAGTGAGTAATGTCGCTCAAAGGCGCGCCATGTGAGCTTTGATACGGCATTGATCATAGCCATATTCGGAATATGAACCGGTGTTTTTCTGAAGACCGTTATGGATCGTTCTTTGTGTAATAGATTGACCATAATAGTGGTATATGAAATATGGATATTTAAGTAATCATGAGGAATTCCCATAAATGTTGCGGCTTTTAGCATTTCCTCAATGATTCGATTTGTATTTGCCCCACATTCCATTAGTAACTTCCCTATATTGAGTAGTACATCCAGTTTTCGATGAATATGGATAAAAGGGTTCTCTAAAACTTGATTTTTCTCTTCTAATGTAAACTGTTTCATATATCTCTCCGAAGGATAATAGATAGCATTATTGTTATCTATTTTTTTATGTATACCTTTATACTATATACATTATAACATTAATTATTTTAAATAATCCTTGCATTTTACAAGGTACACTTGTACAATCGAATTGTAAACCTAGGTTGACAAAGAAAGGGGCTCTAAACTATGCGTGATGAAGTGCTAGAATTCTTGAGACAAAACCAAGGTAGTTTCGTATCGGGACAAGATATGTCCGAAGCCTGCCATGTTTCGCGCACAGCTATTTGGAAACATATCAAGGCGTTACGTCAAAAAGGCTACAAAATTGAATCTTATACCAAGAGAGGGTATCGATTATTGGAAGAACCTGATTTGTTGAGCCCCTTGGCAATGAAACAAATCTTAAAAACAGATGTATTTGGTAAACGATATGTTTATATGGATACCACGGAGTCTACGAACTTAGAAGCTCGTCGTTTAGCTCAACAAGGTGCAGAAGAAGGTACGGTTGTGGTTACTGAGGAACAGGCTGCTGGTCGTGGGCGTTTATCTCGCGGTTGGTATTCTCCATTTGGCAAAGGCTTGTGGTTTAGCTTGATTTTACGCCCTGATTTTCCACCTGTAGAGGCTCCAAAGTGTACTTTGATGGCTGCAGTGGCTTTAACAAAGGCCTTTCATAAGATGGGACTCACTGATGTGGGGATAAAGTGGCCTAATGATATTCTTGTGAATGGTCGTAAGCTAGTAGGTATTTTGACTGAAATGTCTGGTTCTATGGAAGAAATTTCTCATATTGTAATGGGCATTGGGGTCAACGTAAAAACAAAACAAGAAGAATTACCAGAAGAGTTAAAATTAATTGCTACATCCCTTGCGATGGAAGATATTGATATTGAGCGCACAGAAGCATTTAGACTTATATTAGAAGAACTAGAACATCAATATTATGAAGTGCTCGATAGTGGCTTTGACGAAACCCTTAATGAATGGCGTCAATTATCTGTTACTCTCGGTGAAGAAATTGAAGTGCGTGCTCCTGGCAATACCTATGAAGGGGTAGCTACAGATATTGATGAAGATGGTAATTTATTAGTAAGAATCCCAGATGGGACAATTAAACGTATTGTGGCAGGGGACGTATCAATTCGTCCGCGTAAATAGGAGGCATTAATGTTATTAGTAATTGATGTGGGAAACACCAATATTGTTCTCGGTGTATACGACAAGACAGAACTTGTGGGTCACTGGCGTATTTCCACAGATCGGGTTCGTACCACCGATGAATATGGCATGCTGATGATGAACTTATTCTTTCACGACCGTAAGGTTGATGTAAAAGATATTAATGCTATCATTATCTCCTCGGTTGTACCACCATTAATGCCTACATTAGAACGCGTGTGTTTGCGCTACTTTAATGTAAATCCTCTTATTGTAGGACCAGGCACTAAAACTGGCATCGCTATTAAGTATGATAATCCTCGTGAAGTAGGGGCTGACCGTATTGTAAATGCCGTAGCAGCACATGAGCTTTATAAGGGCGATTTAATTATCATCGATTTTGGTACGGCTACTACCTATTGTGCGGTACAAGGTAATGGTGATTATATGGGCGGGGTTATTAGTCCAGGGGTAACCATTTCTGCAGAAGCTCTATTTCAACGGGCAGCCAAATTGCCTCGTATCGATGTGAGAGACCCAGGGCAAGTCATTTGCCGAAATACGGTGTCTTCTATGCAATCTGGTATGTTCTACGGTTATGTAGGGCAAGTAGAAGGACTCGTGTCTCGTATGAAAGCAGAAATGGGAAATCATGTAACTGTAGTGGCTACAGGTGGTTTGGCACAACTTATTAGCAGTGCTACAGACTGCATTGACCATGTAGAACCTATGCTTACATTAGAAGGCTTACGCCTTATTTACGAAAGAAATAAATAATGCTACTATAATATAGTTACGTATATGTAACGAAGTAGTGTACATTCAGGTACAGCTTATGCTGTACCTTTTTTATTAGGGGATATAGAATTATATGAATAATAAACAGTGGCAAATTGGGTCCGTTAAAATTGACGGACAAGCCATATTAGCGCCTATGGCAGGGGTTAGCGATATTGCGTATCGACTACTGGCCAAAGAACAAGGTGCCGCCTTGGTATGTACCGAAATGGTCAGTGCTATGGGTATTAAATATAAGAATGAGCGTACTCATGAATTATTGCGTATTGAAGATGCAGAACGTCCTGTATCCATGCAAATTTTTGGTTCTAATCCAGAAGCAATCGCTTTGGGGGCTAAGGTTGTGGCCGATGCAGGCGCCGATATTGTAGATATAAATATGGGTTGTCCTGTAAAAAAGGTAGTTACCTCTGGCGATGGTTCGGCACTTATGAAAAATCCTGATCTAGCGGCTCGTGTTTCAGAAGCCGCTGTTGAGGCTGTTGATGTACCGGTTACTGTAAAAATGCGTATTGGTTGGGATAGTGACTCTATCAATGTTGTGGATTTTGCAAAACGCATTGAGGCTACAGGTGTGGCTGCTATTGCCGTACATGGGCGTACAAAGGAGCAAATGTATAGTGGACATGCGGACTGGTCTTATATTAAGGCTGTGAAAGAAGCTGTATCTGTACCCGTACTTGGCAATGGAGATATAGTGAAACCTGAAGATGCTAAGCAAATGCTTGATGAAACCGGTTGTGATGCTGTAATGGTAGGCCGTGGTGCACAGGGGAATCCTTGGATCTTTGGTCGTATTCATCATTATTTAGCCACTGGTGAAGTATTGCCAGCTCCGACCGATATAGAGCGTCTAGATATGTTATTAAAGCATTTTGACTTGTTATGCCAATACAAGGGTGAAAGTATGGCCGTTAAGGAGATACGCACTCATGCGGGCTGGTATATGAAGGGACTTCCGGAATCTGCATATTGGCGCAATCGAGTGAATACAATTCATACTGTAACGAGCTTTCACAATGAGCTAGAATCATATCGCAAAATACTGTCCGAAGGGTAGTCAGATTGACAAATAAATAGTATTTTTATATAATGATTGAGATAATTTAGAAACAAGAGATAAGGTGTCATCTTACTATGACACTTTTTCTTATTATTTATATGTAGAAAGAGTGGGGTACCCATGGCAGACGTAAAAGAAACATTACTCACCGCCGAAGGTTTAAAGAAGTTAGAAGAAGAATTAGCGTACTATAAATCTGTACGCCGTATTGAAGTATCTGAACGTATTAAAACTGCTATTGAATATGGCGATATCAGTGAAAACTCTGAATATGATGATGCAAAAAATGAACAAGCTTTTATTGAAGGTCATATTGTAGAGTTAGAGAATAAGATTAACACTGCGAAGATTATCGATGAATCTGTAAAAGGTGACGTTGTATCTGTAGGTAGTAAAGTTACTGTACTTGACACTATGTACAACGATGAATTGGAATATGTTATCGTTGGTTCCTCTGAAGCGGATCCATTTAACAATCGTATCTCTAATGAATCTCCTGTAGGTAAAGCTATTTTGGGTAAACGTAAGGGCGATGAAGTAGAGGTTTCCACACCAGATGGTCCTGTAACATTCAAAGTGTTAGCAATCCAATAATTTACAATTACCGACAAAGAGGCGATAACATGAGTGAAGAAATTAAAAATATACAAGAAGAGCTGAATGAGCAAATGCAAATTCGCCGCGATAAATTAGCCGAATATGAAGCTGATGGTATTTACCCATTTGGCCAACGTTTTGTCGTAAAAGATTACGCAAAAGATATTAAAGAAGATTTCTTCTTGAAATATGATGGCCAGCCTGTAGTTATTGCAGGTCGTTTGATGACAATCCGTTCCCATGGTAAAACGGCATTTGCGAATATTCGTGATAAATCTGGTGATATTCAAGTATACTTCCGTAAAGATGTATTGGGCGAAGATGCTTATAAATACGTTAAAATGCTTGATATTGGTGATATCATCGGCGTAGAAGGTCACGTATTTAAAACACATACCGGTGAAGTTACCATTAAAGTTAACAAATTAACATTGTTATCTAAGTCTTTACGTCCATTACCAGAAAAATGGCATGGATTAAAGGATACAGAACTTCGTTACCGTCAACGCTATGTTGATTTAATTGTAAATCCTGAAGTGCGTGATACATTTGTAAAACGCTCTCAAATCGTTGCTAAGATTCGCGAATACATGATGCGTGATGGCTTCATGGAAGTGGAAACACCGATGATGCATGCTATCCCTGGTGGGGCTGCTGCACGTCCATTTATCACTCACCATAATGCGCTTGATATCGATATTTACATGCGTATTGCACCAGAATTGTATCTCAAACGTTTAATCGTTGGTGGTATGGACCGCGTATTCGAAATGAACCGTTGCTTCCGTAACGAAGGTATCGATAATCGTCATAATCCAGAATTTACTACTATCGAATCCTACCAAGCCTATGGCGATGTAGAGGATGCGATTCGCTTAACAGAAAATCTTGTGTCCTACTGTGCTCAAGAAGTACTTGGTACACAAGAAATTACATACCAAGGTACAGAAATTAATTTGACTCCTCCTTGGAATCGTATCACAATGGCTGAAGGTGTAAAAAAATACACTGGTGAAGATTTTGATGCAGTCACAACTATAGAAGAAGCTCGTGCTATTGCTGATCGCTTAAATGTAGAATACACAGAAAATGATGGTATTGGTAAAATCTTAAATCTTTGCTTTGAAGATTATGTAGAAGAAAACTTGATTCAGCCAACTATCGTATATGGTCATCCTAAAGAGATTTCTCCACTTGCTAAAGCAAGTCGTGAAAATCCATTGGCTACAGAACGTTTTGAAGCTTTTATCTATGGTCGTGAATTGGCAAATGGCTTCTCCGAGTTAAATGATCCAATCGACCAAAAACAACGTTTCTTGGATCAATTAAAAGAACGTGAAGCGGGCGATGATGAAGCTCACCGCATGGATGAAGACTTCGTTACAGCTCTTGAATACGGTTTACCTCCAACAGCAGGTTTAGGTGTTGGTATCGACCGTCTTGTTATGTTCTTAACAGACTCTGCATCCATTCGAGATGTATTATTGTTCCCGTTGATGAAACCAGAAGCTCCTAAGCATTTTGAAGCTGAAGAAGCAGAATAATAATCGACACTATTAAGGCTCCCTATTCTTTGAGTAGGGAGCTTTTTATATATTTATGAAATAGTTAGTATCATATAAATATCATTTTAAACCTGTTACTACGATACTGCCTTTAAATATGTATTGAAACATGAATGCTATATGTAATTTTATACGATGGATTAATGGAGTGGTTAATATATTGAGCTCCTGTATCAGTCTATAAGTATATAACAAAATTAACGATATAAAGTCTATAGAAAATAATTTCTAGGATAATAAAATAGTTTATGATTATTCATCAATTGTTATTGACAGTGTATAAAAATAATTTTATACTAAGTGTGAGATGTGGTATTTACATAATATATATGATATAAATTCATGCATATAAAGTTTTTCTTATTTATCTTTGCTTTATCGAATCTGAATGTGATGATATAGATTAACTGTATAGAACTACTACATACCTTGTATAACCTTGACGGGATGGGTCAAGTCTCTCTAGCGTGAACCGAGATTTACGGCTACAAGAGCTTATTTATGATGCTCTTGTAGCCGTTTTTTATTTAACTAAATTTATATTTCTAAAAGTTTAGGAGGTAAGTGCGATGAGTTCAATGGATTATGAAAGAGGTAATCAAGCCAATGGTTGTCTTGATCGGTTTTTCAAGTTAACCAAACATGGAACATCAGTAAAGACTGAGATTTTTGCGGGTATTACAATGTTTATTGCATCAGTATACATTCTGGCAGTAATACCCAATCTATTATCTGTATCAGGAATGCCTCATGGTAGTGCTGTAGCGGCTGTAATTTTAACAACTGCCTTTGCGACAATGCTAATAGGTTTTGTTGCTAATGTTCCGGTTATCGTAGCACCTGGACTTGGCCTAAGTGCATTTTTCTCGTATACCATTTGCGGTGCTATGGGCCTTAGTTGGCAAACTGCATTAGGTGCCGTTTTTATTTCCGGTACAGTTTTTGTTATTTTAACAGTTACTAAAGTTCTTAATAAAATAGTAGATGGTATTCCACAAGTGCTGAAAACCTCTATTGGCGTAGGTATTGGTTTATTCGTTGCCTTCATTGGCTTTAAAAATGCTCATATAATTATTTCTGATAATGCTACATTTGTAACCCTTGGGAATATGAAAGATCCTGCAGTACTATTAACATTGTTAGGCTTGTTTATTACAAGTATTTTATTAGCTAAGCAGATTAAGGGTGGATTGTTAATTGGTATGGCCTTCACTACGATTTTGGCTATGGTGTTAGGTTTGACTAAGGTTCCTATATCTAGTTCGGATATCTTTAACTTGGTACCACCATTTCCAGTAGACACATTTGGTCAACTTGATGTAATGAGTGCTATTGGGTATGGCTTTTTCTCCATTATCTTCTCCATTACTATTGTGGATATGTTCGATAATATCGGTACATTGATTGGTGTAACGAGAAAAGCAAACTTAGTAAATGAAGAAGGGAAATTTGAAGGTTTGAATCGTGCCTTGCTATGTACGTCTATTGGTGCCGCAGCAGGTGCCGTTGTAGGTACCTCTACAGTTACTTCTTATATTGAAAGTGCGGCAGCCGTTGCTGATGGTGGTCGCACAGGTCTTACGGCAGTAGTAACTGGCCTTTTATACTTGGTATCTTTATTCTTTGCACCATTGTTCTTATTGGTACCGGTACAAGCGACTGCACCTGTACTGATTACTATTGGCGTATTTATGATGAGTGAGGTAACGCATATTGATTTTACTGATTTCACGGAAGCATTGCCTGCATTCTTAACAATTCTTCTTATGCCATTAACATTTAGTATTGCTCAAGGTTTATCCTTTGGTTTTATTTCTTATACATTAATTAAATTGGCCACAGGTCGTCATCATGAAATTCATCCTATTATGTACATCATGACTGTGGCGTTCATCATTCACTTTGCTATTTAAATAGCATATACTATGAATCATATAGCATAGTCTATTAAATGAAAATCTAGCGTAGTATATGGGCGCAGTACTTTAGGGCTCTAATCACGCGAGGAGGTTATATGAATTCAACGATTATTTTAAAAGGAAATATATTATATACACCGAATCCATCAGCACTTGTATCTATTCAACAGGGTTATGTTATTGCTGTAGATGGGGTGGTTGTTCATTGTGGTGAAAGTATTCCTACAGTTTATACAGAGTATGATGTTGTTGATTACGGTGATAATCTCATTATTCCTGGTTTTGTGGATACCCATGCGCATGCACCACAATATTGTAATCGTGGACTTGGTATGGATAAGGAACTGTTACCATGGCTTGAAACTTATACATTTCCTGAAGAGGCAAAATTTATTGATCCTGACTATGCTCGTCTAGTATATGGTGCCTTTGTTCACGATTTATGGCGCAATGGTACGACGAGAAGTATTTTGTTTGGCACAATCCATAAAGACAGCACATTGGTGTTGATGGAGCTTTTACAAAAAGCAGGATTGTCAGCTTATGTGGGCAAGTTAAACATGGACCGTAATAGTCCGGAATTTTTGATTGAAGAAACGAATCAATCCTTAGCTGATACTAAAGTATGGTTAGATGCGTCAGCTCAATTTGGACCTTTAGTTAAACCTATTATTACACCGCGCTTTGTACCATCTTGTACGAGTGAACTCATGACAGGACTTGCTAAATTAGCGAAAGAATACGATGTTCCTGTTCAATCTCATTTGTCGGAAAATCACGGTGAAATTGATTGGGTCGCATCATTACATCCTGAGTCGTCAAACTATACAGATGTGTACTATGAACATCATTTGATGGGTACCGTGCCAACTGTAATGGCCCATTGCATTCATTTGAGTGACGTAGAAATGGATCGCATGGCTGAAACGCAGACCATGGTATCTCATTGTCCATATTCGAATGTAAATCTTTCTAGCGGAATTGCACCGATTCGTAAGCTGATTGAGCGGAATATACCAATCGGTTTAGGCTCCGATATTTCTGGTGGACATATTGTATCGATGGCAAAGGTCCTTACTGAAGCTATTGGTTTATCCAAAATGAAATGGGTTGAAGTAGACAAAAACTATGCACCTCTCACCCTAAGTGAAGCCTTCTATATGGCTACCAAGGGTGGTGGACAATTTTTTGGCCACGTTGGAAGCTTTGAAAAAGGCTATGAATTAGATGCCCTTATTATCGATGATACGTCCCTATTCGACCCAAATGAACGTTCTTTGGAAGAACGTTTAGAGCGCTGGCTATATGTAGGGGATGATCGCCATATTATTGAACGCTATGTGGCTGGTCGCGTAGTTCCGAGTCCAAAAGGGTAAAGTTTATATTTTACAGAAAAGAATACTGATGTATTTAAAGCAGCTAGTTTGTATGTCCTTCAAACTAGCTGCTTTTCGCTGCATTTTTCAGAACCTGACCGAGGTGTTAGATAAACTTTTGATTATGATTTATAGTAGGTTTTATAGCTTTCCTGTTTATATTACTGAACAGGGCGATTTTGCTCATCAATTCACTTGGTGTATAATAAAAAAATGTACAAATTAAGAAAGTGGGGGTCTTAATGGATATATTAGGAGCAAGACGCTCTATTGAACAAAAGCTATTAATGCAATCTGTTGCTTTGATGGCGCTAGTTGCGGTGAGCGGCACTGTGATGGGGATTGTAACGGGATCTAGTGCAGTGTTGTTAGATGGGGTATTCTCCTTCGTTGATGTTGTTATTAAGATTATGATGCTTATGACAGCTAAGTTAGTTGCTAGAGAAACGAGTAAGCGATTCCAATTCGGTTTTTGGCAATTTGAACCTCTGGTGCTCGCCGTGGAGGGCTTTTTTATTCTTCTCATAGTAATTTATGCCTTATCTAGTGGGATTACAGATCTTTTGTCTGGTGGACGCCACGTAGACTTCGGACCAGCTATTTTCTATGCTATATTCTTTACTATTGCAGATACTGCTTACTATCTTTATGTACGTCGTATTAATAAAAGTTTACAGTCTAACTTGATTAAATTTGATAATGTAAGCTGGTATGTCGATGCTTTGTTAGAAGCGGCTATCTTGATTAGTTTCGTTGTAGCTACTATGCTAGAAAGTACTGAATATGCTAGATGGGCTACCTATATTGACCCTATTGTATTAATTATTTTAGCGGTACAGATGATACCCTCTGCATTTCGTATCATTGTGCCATCCATGAAACAAATATTGGGATGGGCACCAACTTCATTGCATAATGAAGTGCAAGAAATTATGGATCGATTTATGGAAAAGTATAATTTTAAAGATTATGTGACGAGCGTGCAAGTATACGGCAATACTCGAATCATTGAAATTGATATTTTAGTTCCTAAAAGTTTTCCATATCAAACTATTGCTGAAATTGATGCTATTCGCAATGAAATTGACCAAGAAATCGGCGGTAACCCAACGGAAAAATGGGTGACCATTTCTTTTACAGGCACGCGTAAATGGATGGCAAAAGATTATTTGCTAGATGAAGAAGAGGATGAATAATATAAAATATTGGTGAGAAGTCTAGTATATAGCACATAATTTAATGATAAATACACCAATATATGGTATACTTAAACGTATTGAATATATTGTGCGTAACATAGTTGGAAAATGAGGTTTATAGTATGTTAGATTTAAAATTTGTCCGTGAAAATATTGATTTAGTGCAACAAAATTTAGATAATCGTCATACAAAAGGCGATCTGAAAACCTTTGTATCCGCTTATGATGAACGTCGTCAATTGATCGGCCAAGTAGAAGAATTAAAAGCGCTTCGCAATTCTGTAACAGAAGAAATTAGCAAATTAAAACGCAACAAAGAAAATGCTGATGAAAAAATCAAAGAAATGAAAAAAGTAGGCGATGAGATTGCTGAGCTTGATAACCGTATTCGCGAAGTAGAAACAAAATTGCGTGATGCGGCATTGATGTTGCCAAATATGTGTGATGCATCTGTTCCTGTAGGTGCCGATGAAGATGAAAATGTGGAGCAACGCAAATGGGGTGAACCACGTCAATTTGATTTTAATGTACAGGCTCATTGGGATTTAGGTGAAAGCCTCGATATCCTTGATTTCAACCGTGCAGGTAAAATGAGTGGAGCTCGCTTTACTGTGTATAAGGGGTTAGGGGCTCGTTTGGAACGCGCTCTTATCAACTTCATGGTGGATCTTCATGTAGATAAACATGGCTATACTGAAATGATGACGCCATATATGGTAACTCGTGAAACTTTAACGGGCACTGGGCAATTGCCTAAATTTGCTGAAGATATGTACCATGTAGAGGGAACGGAATATTTCTTGATTCCAACTGCTGAGGTTACATTGACTAATTATCACGGTGGCGAAATTTTGAGCGAAGAGGAATTGCCTAAATACTATACTGCATTCACCGCATGTTTCCGTGCTGAAGCGGGTTCCGCGGGGCGTGATACTCGTGGCCTTATTCGACAACATCAATTTAACAAAGTTGAAATGGTTAAATTAGCTAAACCAGAAGATTCTTTCAAAGAATTAGAAACATTAACAGATAATGCAGAAGAAGTATTGCGCTTATTAGAATTACCGTTCCGTGTTATCACTCTGTGCACAGGTGATATGGGCTTTGGTTCTGCTAAAACCTATGATGTAGAGGTGTGGATGCCTGCACAAGGCAAGTATAGAGAAATTTCCTCTTGCTCTAATATGACTGATTTCCAAGCTCGTCGTGCTAATATTAAATTCCGTCGTGGACCTAAGGGTAAACCGGAATTCGTTCATACATTAAATGGATCTGGCCTTGCAGTAGGGCGTACAGTAGCTGCTATCTTGGAAAACTATCAACAAGCCGATGGGTCCGTTGTAATTCCAAAAGTTCTCGTGCCATACATGGGTGGCGTTGAAGTGATTTCATCGGCTAAATAAGAGGGGGCATTTTATGAGATTCTTTATTGATACAGCAGAATTTGATGAGATTAAAGAGGCCTATGATTTTGGTTTTATTGATGGCGTAACTACAAACCCATCGCTTATCGTGAAAGCTAAACGCGATTTGAAACAAGTTATTTCTGAAATTGCAAACCTTGTTGATGGACCTGTTAGCGCAGAGGTTATTTCCTCTGATGCTGAAGGCATGGTGGCGGAAGCACATGACCTTGTGAAATTAGGCTCTAATGTGGTTATTAAAGTTCCTATGACTCCAGAAGGTCTTAAAGCCGTTGCTATTTTGAGCAAAGAAGGCATTAAAACGAATGTGACTTTGATTTTTTCTGCAAACCAAGCCTTATTAGCTGCTCGTGCAGGTGCAAGTTATGTGAGTCCATTTGTGGGTCGTATTGATGATATCAGCATGGATGGTCTTACATTAATTCAAGATATTGCAGATATTTTCGCTATTCATGAAATTGAAACTGAAATTATTGCTGCAAGTGTGAGAACTCCGCTGCATATTATTCAATGTGCTAAAGCAGGTGCTCATATTGCAACTGTTCCATTTAAAGTACTCATGCAAGCTATGAAACATCCGTTGACTGATGCAGGACTTGCAAAATTTATGGAAGATTGGAAACAAGCTAATCAATAAGTTAGAGACTCTAGGTAAGAGTCATATCAATACATAGAGGACTTATAAGGAGGCCCATTATGGATCGTACATTATCTTTGGAATTTGCTCGTGTCGTTGAAGCCGCAGCTTTGCGTAGCGGTCGTTTGCTTGGCCGTGGGCAAAAGGATGCAGCCGATGGTCTTGCTGTAGATGCTATGCGTCAAGCGTTTGATTCTGTTCGCATTTCTGGTACTGTGGTTATCGGAGAAGGCGAAATTGATGAAGCTCCTATGCTTTATATCGGAGAACACGTAGGTGCTGGCGGACCAGAAGTAGATATCGCTGTTGATCCTATTGAAGGGACAAACTTGATTGCTAAAGGTCAAAATGGTGCTATTGCAGTTATGGCGATTGCAGAAAAAGGTGGCTTGTTACATGCACCGGATATGTACATGGAGAAACTTTGTGTTGGTCCTCGAGGTGCAGGTGCTATCGATATTACGAAATCTTTGACCGAAAATATCAAAAATGTAGCGGCTAAAATGGAACGTAATGTAGATGAAATCACGTTGGTTATGCTTGATCGTGAGCGTCATCAAGGCTTGATGAAAGAGGCTCGTGAAGTAGGGGCTCGTATTATGCTCATTTCTGATGGTGATGTTAATCCAGCTATGGAATGTTGTATCGAAGGTTCTGGGGTGCACATGGTTGTAGGTACTGGTGGTGCACCTGAAGGTGTATTAGCGGCTGCAGCCTTAAAATGTGTAGGCGGCGATATGCAAGCTCGCTTAAAACCAGAAACGGAAGAAGAAATTCGTCGTTGCCATGAAATGGGTATTGCCGATGTAAACCAAGTGCTCACATTAAATGATTTAGTTCGTACTGATGATGTTATCTTTGCGGCTACTGCTATTACACGTGGTAACTTATTAAATCCAATTCAATATTTCCCAGGTGGTGCGCGTACTCATACTATTGTGATGCGGTCTAAAACTGGTACGGTTCGTTTCCTTGATACAGTGCATATGGATCATAAACTTAAAACATTAAAAGCTAAATAAGAAAAAAGCCCTGAAATATACTCAAAAATTGGGCACAAATTTTTGAGATATATTCAGGGCTTTTTTTTCTTTGTATTTTCTCTCATTCTCTTGATGAGATATATCGAAAAATAGTATAATAACATTTAGTATATGACGTTATAAATACAAGGTCTTGTAGCTTATACAAGATGAACGATATAAAGTGTAGGAGGAATTCTGTTGGAAAAGTTAATCATTCAAGGTGGCAATCGATTGGAAGGACGTGTACGTGTTAGTAGTGCCAAAAATGCAGTACTCCCTATTATTGCCGGTACTTTGCTAGCATCAACGCCTAGTAAATTGCTTGAAATTCCAAATTTAGAAGATGTAGGCACGATTTGCCAAGTTATCGAGTCTTTGGGGGTTAAAATCACTCGTAATAATGCAGATGGTGAAATTGTTTTCGATGCTTCTACATTGACTGCTACGGAAGCTCCTTATGAACTTGTGCGTAAAATGCGTGCATCCTTTCTTGTCATGGGTCCACTTTTGGCTCGTAAAGGGGAGGCTAAAATCTCAATGCCTGGTGGATGTGCTATCGGTGCACGGCCCATTGATCTTCATTTAAAAGCATTTGAAGCATTAGGTGCAAAAATTGAAATTACTGAAGATTATGTATATGCTCATGCTCCGGAAGGACTTAAAGGGACTCAAATTTATTTGGATTTCCCAAGTGTGGGGGCTACAGAGAATGTAATTATGGCTGCTTCTATGGCGGAAGGTAAAACCGTTATCGAAAATGCTGCAGAAGAGCCTGAAATTGTTGATTTAGCTACATTCTTAAATGCTATGGGTGCTAATATTCGCGGAGCTGGTACAAATGTGATTCGTATTGAAGGTGTACCTCAATTACACGGTGCTATTCATACAGTTATTCCTGACCGCATTGAAGCTGGTACATATTTAATTGCTGCTGCTATGGCAGGTGGTGATGTATTCGTAGAAAATGCATTGCCAGAACATCTAAAACCTGTAGTGGCTAAATTAAAGGAAGCTGGTGTAACAGTAGAGGAAGAAATCGATGGCATTCGCGTTATCAGTAGTGGTAAAGGTATTAAAGCTGTCGATATTAAAACATTGCCATACCCTGGATTCCCAACAGATATGCAAGCTCAATTTATGGCTCTTACTACGATTGCGGAAGGGACTAGTACAGTAACAGAAACTGTATTTGAAAATCGTTTTATACATGTTGCTGAACTTCGTAAAATGGGGGCGCATATTGACATCGACAATCGTCAAGCTATTGTCGAAGGTATGCCAAGCTTACATGGGGCTATAGTGAATGCTACTGACCTGCGTGCTGGAGCGGCGCTGGTATGCGCTGCATTGACTGCGGAAGGTAGAACAGAAGTCGGTCGTTTACATCATATTGACCGAGGTTATGATGATTTTGTAGGTAAATTGCAAAGGTTAGGTGCTGATATTGTTCGGGTTGACGAATAAGAGTACACAGCCAAAACAAAATAAAAAGAAAAGAAGCCGGCGCTCTAAAGGGCCGGCTTTATACAACGAGCAACAGAACTTAGGTGCTGCAAAGGTTGAGAATTCGAAAGCGAGTACTACACGCAAACCATTGAGAAGGACAAAACGTAAGTCTACTAAGCTTTCAAATGGCGTGGCAAAGCAAGCTAATCATTTAGCCTCCAATATGCGCGAGACCATGATTAAAGTTACAAAAATGCGCCGTGCTGAACGACGTAGTCGTGAGACTGTAGCGATTGCTAAAACAACGCCAGCCATGACATTAAAACGTTTAGTTCGACCTGAGCAAGTCGGAGATTTTATGAGTCGTTTAAATCGATCTTTAAATTTCGATTTGGGAATTGATTTAGGGACTGCAAATATCCTCATTTTTGCAAAGGGTAAAGGCTTGGTATTAGATGAACCTGCGTATATTGCACGGGATGATAAAACCGGTGATATTCTTGCCTTAGGTGAGGCTGCACGTTCTATGGTAGGACGTACTCCAAAAGGGATTTCCGTCATCCGTCCAGTTCAAGCGGGCGTTATTGCAGATTATGATATGACAGAATTCATGTTGAAGTACTTTATTCGCTCCGTTGTACCTGCTTCTAGATTGATGAAGACGCGTATTATCGTATGTGTTCCGTCTGGAATTACACCAGTTGAAAAACGCGCTATTTTGGAAGCTTTACTCAGAACTGGTGCTAAAAAGACTGTTCTCATTGAAGAACCGCTAGCTGCGGCTATGGGGACTGGTCTCAATGATGCTAAGCACGTAGGGGCGATGGTTGTCGATGTTGGCGGTGGCACTACGGATATTGCCGTTCTTTGTGATACGGGTGTGGTTGTAAGTGAATCACTTCGCATAGGTGGAGATTCTTTTAACGAATCTATTATCCGTTATATCCGCCGTAAGAAGCGCCTCGTTATTGGTCCGCTAACGGCAGAAAAAATTAAAATTTCTGTAGGGACTGTGGATCGTCGTGCAAAGGAGCGTACGATTGAGGTACGAGGACGAGATGCAAGTTCTGGATTACCAAAGATGGTTGCGGTGAATTCTTTAGAGATTCAACGTGCTCTAGAAGCACAAGTGATGAATGTTTTGGAAGGCGTTAAGTCCATTTTAGAAAAAACTCCACCGGAACTTGTGGCCGCTATCAATGATCATGGTATCATTCTTACTGGTGGTGGCGCGCTCATCGATGGATTAGACCGTGTTATTACACGTTCTATTGGAATCGCGGCATACCTTGTAGAATCTCCAAGATATGCAGTAATTAAAGGTGTTGCAAAGGCTTTAGATGAAATGTCACAGCTTCGTGATACATTAGATGAGTTACAATAATATAGTTACAATAATATACCATGATGAAGTGAGCTTAAATTGACGAGGTTATGGTCTACAGTTATTCTATTTTATGTATGGAGTATCTTTAGATTGTAACCTCGTTTTTCGTTTATTTTTTTGAATTTTTCATCTTTATGCTGTATACTATAGTAAAAGTATATTGCGTAAAATTGATGTAATGATATAAGGCCATTATTATGGTTTGTAGCTATAGAGGAATTAAAGATGAAACGATATCTGTATATGACTTTTGCTGTTTTAGGTCTACTGGGTAGTACCGTTCCTCATGCTGAGGCCGGTAATTTAACAGGGGTGCGCGTATCTAATCATGAAGGTACAAGCCGAATTGTTTTAGATGTATCTGAAATGCCTGTATCTTGGACTCAATCCTATAATGAAGAAACACATGCTCTTACATTGAACTTAGGGGGTACTACAAATGGTTTAACTGGCCCCATATCACAAAATGATAAAAAAACGGGAGTTCTTAAAGGCATTGGCTTACAACAGGTTAATGGGGCCTTACGAGTAACATTAACAGCGAATAAGGATGTACAACATCATGAGTTTGCATTAGAAAAGCCTTCGCGTATAGTAGTGGATTTATTTTCTGGCTATGCGCAACAGACTACAAAAGATGTAAATAAATCTGTAACGTATAGCAAAATTAATAACACCGTAGCTGAAGGGAAAATTCAAGCCTTTGCATTGACCGTAGATAATGATTCACCTATGGTGGTGGCGCATGTTCCAGAAGGTAAACCATTATCTTCTGTTACTCAAGCTCATACAGCTATCATTGGAGCAAAGGTAAAAGGGGGCAGTTTTGAACGACCTTACTCAGTGGCGAGTGATGGAGCCATTGATTTAGAGCGTATTTCTAATCGTGGTACGTTACGATATACGCCTAATAGAGGATACTTTATAGAAGAGAAAAAACCTTTACTTCAAGCTAAAACAAAGAATGAGAGTTTTGTAATCACCTCCGTTGATACGGTTCGTAAAGAGAATGCCTTGACCCTTTATACGTCAACTTATGGTCCTTCTACAAAGACCAATGAATATGGTTATGAAGTGACTGTAGCTAATGGCAAGGTTATTAGTAAACAAAAGGGAAATTCTAAAATTGGGGAAAACCAATACGTATTGTCTGGTCATGGCGAATCTGGAAGTGCTTTACGTAAATTAAAAGTTGGAACACCTATTACGATTCAAAATAGAGAAGAACTTGCTCAAGTTAGTACTACCGGTGGAGCTAGTTTAGAAGTGGGCACTATGGTGATGAAAGGCGGTCGCTATGTAGGAGCTGATGAATCTAATAACAAAGGTCGTAGTTTCATTGGAACCACAAAGGAACATGATTTAGTTGTGCTAACAGTTGATAAATCCGAACTTCAATCTGTAGGTGTGACTCAAAAAGAAGGAGCTCAGTTATTGTCTAAATTAGGTGTTGTTGATGGCGCTGAATTATCAAATCAAGGTAGCATTGATATAGTTATCAATGATGATTATGTACACAAATCTTCTGCACCTATGAGTTATGAGGATATAGTAATCATAAAATAGATTCGTTGCATACAATTTTGTTTGAAATATTACTAATAATTTAGTATACTATAAATACATAACTAATTTTGTAAAAGGAGGGATCGTTATGAAAAGAGTAGTGTTAGCTTTAGCTGCATTAGGCATTTTAAGTGTTAGCTCTGTAATGGCGGCCCCTGTATCATACCAAAGTGTATTAACAGGTAAAGTTGCTTCTACAGTTTCTGTTGGTACTTCTGTAACAGAAGGCCAAACATTGGTGACTGTAGAGACATTGGCTGGTCCTATGGCTGCTGCTAAATCTACTGTAACTGGTACTGTAACGGCGGTTAATGTTACAGTGGGTTCAGACGTTTCTCGTGATCAAATCGTTGTCACTGTAGAAAGTAAATAAAGGAGAGAAGGAATGAAGTTTTCTCATTCTTGGCGTCGGTATAGAAAAGCGATACTGGCGCTTTTCTTCTGTACTTCACTTACAACTGCACAGGCTATTGATTTTATGCCTGTCAATGATGTAACAACAGGTATGGAAGGTATTGCAAAAACTGTAATCGTAGGGGATACTATTTCCACTTTTGATGTAAAGGTACTGGGTGTCATGAAGGATAAGGGACCATCTGGCCATCTTATTTTAGCCAAGTTTTCCGGAACCGTTATGGATCAAACTGGTGGCATTGCGCATGGTATGAGTGGTAGCCCTGTATATATAAATGGTAAACTCGTTGGGGCTGTTGCTTATGGCTGGGGGTTTGCGGATGGTACGATAGGTATGATTACTCCTATTGAGGATATGGTCAAACTATGGAATATACCATATGAGAAAAACTTATCTAAACCTTGGGATGATACACAATTGATTCCTTTAGGTACTCCACTTATGGCGTATGGCTTCGATGCGGCATCAATGGAATACTTTAAATCGAAGTTACCACAATATAAATATGAAACATATGACACCGCAAGTGCTAGTGGTGATGAAATTGCAAAACCTTTAGAAGCTGGTGGCTCGGTAGCGGCTTTGCTAGTTGATGGTGACCTTAAATTGGGCGCTATTGGTACTGTTACTCATGTAGATGGTGAAAAGGTTGTTGCCTTTGGTCATCCATTCTTAAAACATGGTTCTTCTAACTATTTTATGCACAATGCAAGTATCTTTACCGTTGTAAAAAGCTATAATGCTGCCTTTAAGCTTGGCTCTATGGGTAAAGAGATTGGTTCTGTTACCGAAGATAGAGGTGCCGGTATTGCAGGTGTATCAGGCGTGATTTCGCCAGGTATTCCATTGCGATTCCATTTAAAGGATATTGATATGGGCCGTGATAGAACTAGTTCCGTCAAGGTTATTGAAGATGGTGAAATGACACCAACTTTAGCAGCTACAGCCTTATACAATATGTTGAATAAAACATTGGATCGCAGTGGCTCTGGTACGGCTACAATTTCTTATACTATTACGCCAAAAGGGAAAGAACATAAGCCATTAACGCGGACAAATATGTTCTACAGCTCTGATTCCATTAGTGAAAAAGCAGTTGATGAATTTTATAATGTCATTGATGTTCTTATGAACAATCGATTCATCAACTATGAAATTTCGGATATTTCGGTTGAAACAAACGTAACGCAAGATAAGAAAACAGCAAAGCTTATCGATGCTTCTGCTTCGTCTACTGTAGTTTCTCCTGGGGATACTATCGTAGTAGATGTAACATTAGAGCCGTTCCGCGGTGAAAAGGTTATTAAACAAATTTTCTTTAAGGTACCTGAAGATCAAGCTATTGGTAAGTATACCTTAGAGGTGCGTGGCGGTGGCGAGATTCCATTGCCATACGTATTGGAAAAACAGAAATATAATTTAACAGATGAAATTTTACGCCGTTTGAAAGTTCATAAAGATTTTGATGAGCTTTATGATGAAATTCAAAAGACAGATACAAATAATCAAATCGTTGTAGAATTTTTGGAAGATGGTATCAGCTTAGTTGATGAAGATGGCTCTCAATCTGTTAAAAAGGCTAAGCTTAAAGATGTGGAATCAAAACCTATGCCAGGGGATGTAAAGAAAAAAACAGGTCAAGAAGATTTGAGTTCTAGTAAGGATGATGAAAAGAAACCTGAAAAGACTGCTGTTGATACTGAGTACATTGTGCAAGGTGATGGTCAATTTACGATTCATGTAATGAAGCCTGCTGATCGGGATAAAGAATTAGCAAAACGTGTCAAAGAAGCGAAACATCAGATTAAGATGGAACGCAAGTTAGAATTGGAAGATCAATCTAAAAAAGATAAAACGGATAAAGCTGAGTCTAAAAAGGATTCTAAAAAAGAGTCGAAAGAAACCAATAAAAAAGATGAGGCTAATGCTGGTGGAACAAATATAGCTGAATAAGTTGAAACTGTAAGGGAAAGGGATAGACTGTTGAGTTGGCTAGAATCGATAGGTCGAGTCGTCATAAACGGCTTATCGCAGATGGGTAGTGCTACATTATTAGTGTGGCAAACAATAAAACAATTAAAAATGATTAATCTGTGGCATGTATTTCAACAGATGGCTCACTTAGGGGTAGACTCCTTGCCTATTATTAGCTTAACTCTACTCTTTGCTGGTGCCGTTATGACCTTACAGATTACAGATGTACTAATTACCTATGGTGCTCAAAGTACAGTAGGTGGCCTTATGGCTGTAGCTATGGGCCGTGAATTGGGTCCTATCTTAGTTGGTGTAGTATTAGCCGGCCGTGTTGGCGCAGCTATCACGGCTGAAATTGGTACAATGAAGGTAACAGAACAAATTGATGCCCTACGTGTTATGGCTGTTGATCCTGTTGGTTACCTCGTGGTACCACGTGTAGTAGCGTGTATGATTATGGTGCCAATTTTGGCATTTTACGGTGTTGTTATCGGTATTGCCGGTGGTTACTTTGTAGCCACTGTTATCAAGGGTTTGGCGCCTAGTACATATTTAGACTCTATTCAAATGTTTTCTACCATTTCAGATTTCACCTTAGGACTTATAAAGTCTAGTGTGTTTGGTGCTGTCATTGCATTGGTAGGTGCTTATAAGGGCATGGAAACTAAAATGGGCGCAGAAGCTGTTGGTTTTTCCACTACTAGTTCTGTAGTAACTAGTATTATTCTAGTATTTGTATTAAATTACTTTTTATCTACATTGTTATTTTAGTGGATATTTTTAGAGGGATTTATGATTGAACTACGCAATGTTGTAGTTGCCTACGAGTCACGTGTGATTTTAGACTCTGTTAATCTCACTATTAATGATGGGGAGACGTTAGTTATATTAGGCGGCAGTGGTAGTGGTAAAAGTACATTACTTCGCTTATTAATAGGTTTACAACGTCCTACATCAGGGCAGATTATCGTAGATGGCACAGATATAACTACATTATCTGAAGATGAATTTAATACGGTACGAAGAAAAATGGGGATGGTATTCCAATATTCAGCTTTGTTTGATTCTATGTCGGTAGGTGAGAACGTAGCTTTTGGTTTGCGTCAACATACGAAGTTAAAGGATGACGAAATCAAACGCATTGTGGCAGAAAGACTTGATTGGGTTGGTTTAAAGGGATATGAGTCGTATATGCCTAATGAGTTATCTGGTGGTATGAAAAAGCGGGTTAGCTTAGCTCGTGCTATAGCACTAGATCCGAGTTTAATTCTTTATGATGAACCTTCATCAGGGTTAGATCCTATTACATCAGGTACGATTAGTATGCTAATTAAGGGGATGCAGAGTCGGCTTGGTTGTACTTCTATCGTGGTAACACATGATATGCAGTCAGCATTTTATGTTGCTGACCGCATAGCTTTACTCGATCAGGGGCATTTTGTAGAAATTTCTGATACAATAGAATTTAAGAATTCTACAAATAAGAAGGTACAACAATTTATTCATGGTGAAGCAGAGCCGATTAACGAATCTGCGATGGGAGATATATAATGAAGTGGACGACGGAGGCCAAGGTAGGGGCTTTTACAATAATAGGTATAGTTCTATTTATTGCAGGCATACTATTTGTAGGCCGTATCGATATTTGGGCTAAACCACAAATGACAATTACAGGTGATTTCACTCAAGTAAATGGCCTAAAAAATGGGAATCAGGTTAAATTTTCTGGCGTGGCCATCGGGACTGTTTCTGATATTGAAATTACACCGCGTGGCGTTGTGGTTAAGATGAAGCTTGATGAAAAAACGCAGATTCCAAGTGACTCGATGTTTTCCTTGGGGTCAGATGGTTTTTTAGGTGATAAATTTATTCAAATTTCACCAGGACAGTCTAAAGTATATTTACAGGATGGTGACTCCGTTAAAGGTGAAGGCGTTGATGCTGTGGATAAGGCCATGCAGAGTGCGCAAAAGTTAATGGATGGCACTGAGAAGATGCTACAATCTATCAATAGTATTATTGGTGATCCTGCAACTCAAAGTGCACTTAAATATTCCTTGCAATCTACAGCGGTGATGGCTGATAATGCGGTAGCTATTACACAAAATATGGCGGATGTAACGGCTCAACTAAATCAAGCAGCACAGCAATTTAATGCTGATGGTAATGCAGGCAATGATATGCGTGCTATTTTAACTAATTTAAAACAAACTACTGATCGTGTAGATAATATGGCTCGTACCATGGAATCGACTGTAACAGATCCTAAGGCACAAGAAAATATTAAAGAGACTTTACATAATACGGCACAGATTTCAGCTCGCATCAATAAACTGATGGGCGGAAAGGCGTATCAAACGGATGTAAATGGAAATAGTGTAGAGGTTGGTATGACTGAAAAAAAGTCATTTACCAAGATTGAACCATCTGTAGATTTGTTGTATAACACAACGGATAATGAATTCCGTGTCAATGGTAGAGTACGTGCCTTTAACAATAAAGGGCTGGCTGAAATTGGCCTTTCTAATATGGGTGATGATACTACTTTTGATCTGAATGCAGGTCGATTTATTAGTTCTAAATGGTTGGTGCGTGGTGGTATTTTTGAAAGTGAATTGGGTCTCGGGGTGGATTATAACCTCCGTGGTCCTGTGTCCTTATCAGCCGCGCTATATGACCTTAATCATCGTAAATATCGTATTCGTAGTGATATACGTTTGCATAAAGATACCTATGGCGTTATTCAAATGACCAGACCGTTCAGTTCTACGAATGGAGGTACCTATTTCGGTATTAAACAAGTATTCTAATGACTAACACATTTACTCTATATGAGTATGGAGGTACATATTATGAATAAAAAGGTTCTTTCCTTAGGTGTAATGCTTTCTTTAGTTACTACTGGTGCATTTGCCGCTGATGTAGTAACTACATCCGTTAACAACGGAGACCAATTAAGCAAATATCAAAAAGAAGCTATTCAATTAACACAAAAGCAATTAGCAGAAAAATCTGTTTTAGACAGTAAAACCTATGAACGTACATTAGCTTTAAACGAAGCCCGTACGGTTGATTTAGCATTAGCTAATAATCGTACAGCTAAGCAAACTAAATGGGGTTATGAAGCTGCTAAATCTGCAGTAAGCCAAGTAGCAGCTGGTAAGAATCCAAGTGTTAGTTATGGTTGGAGTGCTCAAAAAACGGGCGGTGACACAGGTAGTGGCAAATCTGGTAGTCATAACTTCTCCATTAGTGCGCCTGTATTCAATCCACAACTTGATGCGAGCATTGATTCTGCACGTTATACTCGTGAAGGTACTGGTGCTAGCTATGAAGAGGCTTTACAACAAGCAAAATATGATGCTCTTAACGGTTATTATACATTGATTATGAGCCGCAATATGGTAGATGTAGCACAACAAGCTGTTAAAGATTATCAAGGTCATGTAACCAATGTAGAGGCACAGTATAATGTTGGTTTAGTGGCGAGCTCCGACGTATTGGCAGCTAAAACAAATCTTGATGATTCTCAAACATCTCTTGTAAAAGCGCAAAATGCTGCAAATTTAGCAGAGGCGAACTTAAATCAAGTTATTGCATACCCTGTACAAACAGCTATTACTACAGCAGAGCATGATTTACAATATAAACCATATAATGTAACCTTGGAGCAAGCGAAAGCATATGCTATGCTTCATCGTTCCGCTCTTGTTAAATCAGCTCTTGATGTAAAATCTGCAGAAGAAGCTGTAAAATCTGCTAAGGCCGGTTATTTGCCTACGGTTGCTGTAAAAGCTGGTCGTGGCTATGGTGATCCAGATGGTTACTTTGGTACAAGCACAAAGTCCTGGAGTGTTGGCGCTAGTGCTACTTGGAACTTATGGGATGGTGGTGCAACACAAAATGCTATTAAAAAAGCAAATGCACAACTTGAACAAGCAAAAGAAGCTAACTTGGCAACTGTTGATGCTGTATTGTTAGCTGTACAAAAAGCATACTTGAATTTACGAGCTGCTGAACAAACAATTCAAAGTACACAAACTGCAGTCGCACAAGGTCAAGAAAGTTTCCGTATTGCTACGCTTCGTTACCGTGCAGGTGTTGGTACGAACCTTGATGTACTTGATGCAGAAACTAAGTTGACAACAGCTCGTAATAACTATGTAGAAGCTCTTTACAATTACAATATTAGCATTGCGGCTCTTGAACAATTAACAGGCGTTCCATTGTCTACACCTGTAGGTCAAGGTGCTGAAGTTATCGCTAATAGTGGCGCTGTTGAACAATTGGCAAAACTGGGCGGCAATCAATAATATGATCCTTAAAAAGACGACTTTGGTCGTCTTTTTTCTTGTAGTGGGCATTATAGATAATGAGTGTTATTGATAGGTTTTATAAAATTTATCCTGAAAATACTATGGTTATTACTGTGTCTGTGGTAAGATTAGTATATATATTTATATTATTCATAATGTGTATGGGAGTATCATTATGACCCGTAAAAAGTGGCTCCTTATCGGTGCAGCGATTTTAGGTTTATCTGGTATTGTTGGCGCCAGCATCAATCCTATGGCTCAAACTTACATAGCACCTATAGTTAAAGAACAACTAAATAATGTCATAAACGGATCTATAGACTATGATTCTCTCCGAATTAATTGGAATGGTGATGTTGTTCTAACAGATGTGACTATCAAAGATAGAGATGGGCATTTAGTTGGAACTGCTCAAGAGGTAGCTGTAGGAGTTAAACTATCTTCTTTACCAAATATTATTGGTGGCAACACATCAGGGGCTACGGCTATTTCTAGTGTAATCGTTGAGGCGCCAGATTTTCATATATGGCAACTAGCTGATGGGTCATGGAGTATAACTAAGTTAGTAAAACCATCCGATCCAAATAAGTCGGGTACTTTTGATGGCTCTGTAACTATTAATGATGGTCGTGTAGCTCTACGTACTAAAGATGGAATAAAGAGAAATGTAGAAAATCTTGATGGGACCATGGCACTTGATATGAGTGGCATGTCTAAAGGTGCCTTTACTGCTGATGTAGATGGTTCCGCAATTACCTTGAATGGCAAAATTGATATGAACAATGTATCTAATTTTGATCTCTTTGTACAAGCTGATGAAATTGATACTGCTGGTATTATGAGTTTTGTTCCACTTCGTAAGGATCTATCTGTAACGAGTGGTAAGTTACAAGATTTACATTTAAATCTTAAAAGTGAAGATGGCAAATACATTATGAGTGGTAATGTAGGCTTTAAAGGTTTAACAGGCACTTATAAACGGGGTAATACAATTTATAATATTACCGATGGTACGGGTCGCATTATGCTTAATAATGATCAAATCGTTATTAGTCGTAGTTCTTGGAGAGTAAATGATCAAGTAGCAAAGATCAATGGATTAGTTACACTAGGCAAAGATGAAGAATATTTAAATCTTAATGTTGTAGCCGATAAAGTAGCTTTAGAAGCGATAACAGATGTCGGTGTTACTGGCATTGTAGGTGGGCGTGCACATATTGGTGGTACGACAGTAGCCCCTCGTGTAGATGCAACGATTGCTAGTGATGGTATTTCTTATAATGGTTACTATATTGATCGTTTACAAGGGAATATCGTATATGATAACGGTTTAGTTCGTACGGATGATGCGCACCTGTCTATAGGTGAAGGTAGCGCAAAGATTAAGGGTCAATATGTAGCTGATACAGGGGATTTTGATGCTACTATAAATACTCAAGATTTACCTTTAGGCACTTTCACAAAAGATATGATCTCACCGGTTACAGGTAATATCGATGGTGAGATGCGTATCTTAGGAAAAAATAATCAAGTTACAGATGTTGTAGGCTCTGTTAAAGGTCGCCAAATAGGCATTCGCGGTGTTGTAGTTGATACTGCAAAAGCTAACTTTACGCATGCTGATAATAGTACAAATATGACCGTTGTAGGCACTATAGGAGATGGGGCGCTAAGCGGATATGGCTATATCCAAAATGGTAATATAGATGCCACTATTTCCGGTAATGCATTGCCATTGACCGCACTAAGTCCTATTATTGGTCAAGATGTTGATGGCACCTTGAATACCTCTTTTGCGATACAAGGTACATTGGATAATCCAAATGTAATGGGCACTGTATGGGGGCAAGAGGTACATTATAAAGGGGCTCGATTCAATAATATCCATGGAGATATTAAGCTAGATAACCATATTCTCACTATCACCAATGGACATATTGGTGATGGCGATGGGGGCTATGATGTTAATGGTTGGTATAATCTTAATACAGATGTGTTAGATCTAAATGCCAAGGCTCGGGCTGCTCGTATTGAAAATGTGATTCGTACTGTTACAGATGTTCCTATTACAGGTTGGTTTGAAACAGACAATCATATTACAGGGACGGCTGCAAATCCGATTATAGAAGGTCGTGCTCATTTGTGGGATGGTTCTGCTTATGGCAAACTCGTGACCAATGCGTTTGCAAAATATAACTATCAGAATGATACATTAGAGCTTTATAGATTTGATATTGAAGGTTATGGTGCAACTATCACAGGTGGCGGTACAGTATCTAAAGAAGCAATTAATATTGATTTTGAAGGCAAAAAAATTGATATGGGCAGATTGCTCATTAATACGGATTACAAAGTTGATGGTTTGCTATCTGGTCGAGGACAAATTACTGGATCTGTGGATAACCCTCAATTCAATGGCTATATTTCATCCGATGCCTTATCAGTTAATGGGGAATTATTGAACGATATTCATGGTCGTGTTTATGCAGATAAATCGGTTGTAAATGTGCAAGATTTTACCTTTGCTGAAGCCGATGGTGGTCGCTACACTGCTAAAGGTGGTATGAAGTTTGATGATAGTAGACAACTATTTGGTGTATTAGATGTTACTAATGGTAGCGTAAAGAATTTGCTAACCTTGCTAGACCGGTCCAATGAACACATTGATGGCAAATTAAATGGTTCTGTTGAAATCGGAGGTACACGCGACAATCCAAGCGTTAATGTAACAGGCAAGATTAATGATGTAAGTATTGATGAAAAGATTGTTGGTGATGCAACTATCGATGCAAGTCTTGCTAATCGTAAATTCAAAGTTACAACTTTGAAACTGCCTGTTGATGAAGGTCTCATTGCAATAGGCGGTACGATGGATCTTGATGGTCAAGCGGACTTACAGGTTGCATTAAAGGATGTTGATATAGTACCGTTCTTGCCACTTATGGGTAAGGATATTCAAGCTACTGGTTGGGTGACTGGCGTTGTAAATATCACTGGGGAAACTAAGAATCCTAAAGTAGAATTATCCGGTGCTGTAGAGTCGGGGTCCTTTAATGGTGTTGGTATTGATGAAGGTTTTGTATTGGCTACAATGCAAGATCAAGTTATTCAGATTCAACGAATTCAAGGTGCCAAAAGTGGGTATAAGCTAAGTGTCTATGGTAAGATTCCATTAGCGGCAATCTTTACGTCTGGGTATATTCCAGCAAATGATAGCAAATCTATGGATGTAACTATTGATTTTAACGAAGCAGATATGGCTGTTATCCCTCTTCTTACAACTAGTGTTAAGGAGGCAACAGGTCCGTTAAAAGGCACGGTTCACATTACAGGCACTATTGATCAGCCTGAAGCATATGGTACTGTATCGGTACGTAATGGTACGATGAAATTGGCAAGTGTAGAAAATCAAATTACTGGTATTGATGGTGACTTAATTTTCTCTGGTCAACAAGGTGATTTCCAATCCCGTATTAATATGGGCAAAGGCTCAGCTGGTTTGGCTGCTAAAGTAAATTGGTCTGGACATACTCTTACTAATTACAAGGCGGCAGTTCAGCTAGAAGACTTAGAGGTTCGCAGTGAATATGTAAGAGGACCTTTGAATGGTGAACTTTATATTGCTGACCGAGATGGATTGCCGACCCTTATTGGTACTTTAAATCTTGAAAAGATTCAATTCAAAATTCCTCTTTCCTTACAATCTAGTGAAAGTACCAAAGATATGGGGGTGGATGTTACTGTTCATGCGGGTAAAGGTGTACGTTTATATGATCGCACCTTATACAACATGTTTATCAGTGGCGATGTTCATTTTGGTGGATCCTTACAAAATCCAACTGCTAGTGGTCAATTCGATGTTAGAAATGGCACGTTTAAGTATTTGAGCCATGTATTTAATATTACAAAAGGGAATGCTCATTTCGTAGGTGGCTCTTATTTACCAAACTTACAATTAGAGGCTGAAACAAATGTAAGTAATTACACTATTATGCTTGGCGTAAAAGGGACAGTGGATCATATGGACTTATCATTGTCCTCTAATCCTACATTGTCTAGAAAGCAAATCATTTCCATGTTGACCTTCGGCCGCGGTGCAGATTCAAATAGTAGTACTTTGACAAATGAAGATGTGAATGCTGTGGCTACAGCAGGGCTTCAAATGTTTGCTTTTGGCTATGTACAAGATGCATTACAAAATACACTTGGGTTAGACCGCATCAATATTACAACAGGGTCAATTGATCCCGATGAGCCAACTAATAGGGATACGGCAAGTAATTATAATATTGAAATCGGTAAATATGTATTACCGAGAGTCATGTTGACTTATTCTCAAGGTATTAATAACAAACAAAATAAATATGGTATAGAATATTCTGTTAAACGAAACCTTAAGTTCACGGGATGGCATACATCAAAAGGGAACAATTATATAGGTGGTCGTTGGACACGTAGCTTTTAAGAGTATGACTAGAATGTGTAAACCCCTTAGGTATGCACATTCTAGTCATATTAATTTCATAAAATTTGTTTAATATAGTACTCATTCCAAGCAATTTATGCTATAATGATAAAGATTTATTAGTCTTTATAAATAAGATGTAAACTCTTTATGGGGATGAGTTCTAGGAGGAATTTATGTTTAAACCAAAAGCTTATAAAAGTATGCTTGCAGCGTCCGTGTTGACCGCTGTCATGGGGACAGGCAGTGTATTTGCTGCTGAGGTACAAGCTGGCTATACTCCAGATTTAAATAGCACAACGACGACTAATGCTGCTACAACAAATGATGCAGCTACTACACAAGCTGTTTATAATGCTGATGCAACTACTACAACTATACAAGATGAAACTGATGCAGCTATCTTAGCTGCTCGTGGTGATACGACTATATCTAGTGACGGCACTGTAGTAAAAGGTTCTGATGGAACTGTTACAGTCAATAATGCTGCTTTAAAAACTGATGATAAACAAGTAAAAATGGTATCTAAAACTACTGGTGGTACTGATCTTGATAAGGCTGCTGAAAATGGCCAAACTCAAGCTGTTACAACAGTAGAAGCACAATATGTTACATCTGCTAGTGCAGAATCTGTTAATCCTTACGTAGGTAAATTGATTACCGGTTTATCTATATCTGGCGTTACAGCTGAACAGCAAGCAAATTTGTTGCCAATTTTAACTGAAAAAGTTGGCGATGCCGTATCTGTTGATGGCGTATTTAAAGATGTAACTAATCTTGGTAATACTGGTTACTTCTCCGAAGTAAATCCTGTATTCACTTCCGTGCCTGAAGGCGTAAAATTGGACTTTGCCGTAACAGTAAATCCAGTTACTACTGGCGTTTCCTTTGAAGGTAATACTGTATATTCCTCCGAAGTATTGACTAAGTTCATGGACATTCAACCAGGTCAAGTTCTTAACTCTGTATCCGTAGGGCAAAAAGTTCAAGGCATTAATGCTGCATATGCTCGCGATGGCTATATGTTAGCACATGTTGATGGTGTCCGTGTAGATGACCAAGGCGTACTTCATATACACATTGTTGAAGGTATCGTAGAAGATATCATTCCAGCAGGTAACAAGAAAACCCGCAATAAAGTTATTACTCGTGAATTTGTTCAAAAGAAAGGAAAACCTTTTAATAAATTCTTGGTACGTCGTTCTGTAGAACGCGTATATAACTTAGGTTTCTTTGATGACGTAAACGTTCGTATGTTGCCAGGTGAACAAGATCCAAATAATGTAATTATTGAAATCGATGTATTGGAACATAAGACTGGTACCATCACATTAGGTGCTGGTTACTCTAAATCTGATGGGTTGATGGGTATTGTTGAATTCGGTGAAGATAACTTCCGTGGTACTGGCGATAAATTTAAAGTTCACTGGGAAATCGGTGGTAAGAAAAAATATAAGAACTACCAAATCTCCTACTTGAAACCTTGGATCGATAGCAAAGGTACATCCCTTGGCTTCTCCTTCTTCAACCGCGAAGATGAATACACAGATTACAATGAAGATGGTAATGAAGTAGCAGAATACAATAAGAAATCTCGTGGTTTCAATATTTCCTTCGGTCGTCAAACTGGGGAATATACTCGTGATTACTTGACATTAGAATCCCGTAAAGATTCTTATAAATGGGATGATGATGATAGCTCTGGTTTCCGTTATGATAAAAATGCGGGTAAAGGTACAAACTGGGATAATGGTTCCTATAACTTCGCATCTGACAACTATGTAAAAAATAACTTCGGTCGCATTAACTCTGTAACATGGCAAAAAGTATACGATTCTCGCGATAATATCTATGAACCAACTCGTGGTCGTCGTATTTCCTATACTACACAATGGGCTGGTCATGGTTTGGGCGGTGACTTCGACTTCTACAAATTCACAGCTGAAACTCGTATGTACAAGAAATTGGGTGCTAAAAATGTATTGGCATTCCGTGCACGTGCTGGTTTCATCCAAGGTGATGCTCCTTATAGCCAATTGTTCACATTGGGCGGAGCTGATTCCTTACGTGGTTATGAAGATGATCAATTCCGTGGTAAGAAGATGTACAATGCTACATTGGAATTCCGTTTCCCAATTGTTAAGAAAGTTAGCGGTGTGTTATTCGGTGATATTGGTGATGCATGGGATGCACCAAATGTTACATGGTATAACAGCAAAAAATCCTTTAACTATGGCGTTGGTGCTGGTGTTCGTATTACAACTCCAATTGGTCCTGTTAAACTTGACTATGGCGTGGGTAAACACAAAAATAAATTCCACTTCAGCTTCGGTACACAATTCTAATATAGTAAATGTATATGGTGAAGGCCTCTTTTTAAAGAGGCTTTCACCAATATCTCTATATGGCATCCTTTGATGCAGTGATTTAAAGAAATGAGGGCACTCTATTATGATGCGAATGATGAACAACAAGGCGAATGTAAAGATTTTTTCCATCGTCATTGCTGCAATTTTTATTGTTGGTATTGGTGCGTTAGCTTATACGCAAATGGCTTCGCCTAGTAGTAATAGTGGGACTAGTACTATTGGGGTTATCGATACATCTCGTATGTTGTCTCAAGATAATCCAATTTATATCTCTGCAGCTCAAGAGTATATGAGCTATCAAAGCCAATTACAACAAGAAACGCAAGCTAAAATTGATGCAGCACAAGATGATGCTACTAAACAAAAAATTGCTGAAGAAGCTCGTCAAAACCTAGCTAAAAAAGATCAAGAAATTGCTAAATCCGTTCAAGATAAAGCTATGGAGGCTGCAAAAGCGGTTGGTGATGCTAAAGGTCTTAGCGTTGTTATGACTAAAGACACTGTACTATACGGTGGTGTTGATATTACAGATCAAGTATTGAAAAAACTAGCTACTGATGCAAAAAAATAAACTGTAGTTCTATGTAAGGGAGAACGACAATGAACGGGAAACAACGATATATAGGACTAGTCATATTTCTCGTTGCTGCAATAAGTGCTATGGTTTGGGCCTATGGTTTTGTAACAAATCGCCAACAGGGTCCTGATGGTATGTCAATAGGTGTTGTACGCATTGATGATGTACTAGAGTTTAATCCATCCTATGAGGATTATAAACAAGCCAAAAATGAACTGGAACTTTTACAACGTCAATATGAACTTGAACAACAAGCCTTAAATGCCAAGTCAGAGACACAAGATAAACAGTTGAAAACGCTTGCACTGGATTCAACCTTGTCAGATGCTCTTACGGTCGAATTGCAAACTCGTATTGCAACAAAAGAGAATGAACTAAATCAGCAATTAAATGCAAAACGCAATGAATTGACTCAAAAGTATTTAGCTGAGTTAAAGGTTAGTACTAATGAATATGATCTGGAAATCGTAAACCTTCAACTAGACTTATATGCCTATGATGCACGTGTATATATAGATGATGCACAAAGAGCAGCGGCTATGGCTGAAAAAGCTAAAAAAGAAGAAAGATTAAAGGACTTATTAGCTAAGAGAAAACCATCGGATTTCGATGTAGATTCAATTAAAGCAAAGGTACAGGCTGAGCTTGCTCCAATGCAACAAAAAGGGCAGGAAGAGCTCAATCAATACGCTGCATCCCTACAGAAGGAATTAGCTGAGAAACGAGACTCCATGGTACAACAACAAGCACAATCCATCATTGCTAATAATAACCTGCCTGTGGCGCAAGAGTGGAATGATACATGGGCAAAAAAGCTTTCAGATAAAGAAGCTGAGGTGAGTGCACTTCATGAGGCTATTTTAGAAGATGTTCGTATGCGCGTAGCAATTATTGCTGAGGAACAACATTTGGATTTAGTCATCATCGATGATGGTGGTAATATTAAAGGGCTTGATATTACTGATGCAGTGAAGGCGTCCTATCGAGTTCAATAAGGAGTTATATTATGAATAAACGTATTAAATCTTTAGTATTAGGTGCATCTTTAGTAGCTTCTATGGCTATCTTAGGTGGTTGTGGTTCTAATAATGTTGGTTATGTTGATAGCGTGAAAGTGGCAAACAGTACTGAAAAAGGTATTGAAATTACTAAAGAAATCAATGCTAAAAAAGCGGAATTAGATGCTAAAATTGCTGCTGCCGATGAAGCATCTAAACAAAATGTATTTAATCAAGCGAATCAAGAATTAAATGCCTTTGCGAATGCAAAAGCGCAAGAATATCGTCAATATCAAGAACAAAAAATCAATGAACTTGTGAAAGAGAAAAAACTTGATGTTATTATTGAGAAAGGCGCTGTTGTTGGCGGTGGCTCTGATGTAACTGAGGATTTGATTACAAAAATGGGTAAAGCTTCTGACGACCAAATCAAAGAAGTTGAAAATGCAGCTAAAGCCCAAGAGCAACAAGATGCTCAGCAAAATGCACAACAAGCAGATCAAGCTGCAACAAGTACAACTGAAGCTGCACAATAATTGAAGATTACCACGGGGGAGGAGTTTGCCTTGGAAAAAACTTTACAGGAACTCGCAAATTTAGTAGGCGGTCAACTTATAGGGGATGAGTCTATTGTCATTACTGAGACACGTAGCTTTGAACAAGCGGTAAAACAATCCATAACTTTTGCAATTGGTGAATATGTTGAACATATTGCGTTATGCCAAGCGGGTGCTGTTATCGTTGAATCAGAAGTAAAAAATGCACCGATGGCGCAAATCGTAGTTGATAATGCAAAATCTGCATTTGCCCAAGTGCTAGAAGTATTCCATCCACCTGTTGTAGTTCCCCGTGAAGTGCATAGTACTGCTATTATTGGCAAGAATGTTACACTTGGTAAAAATGTAGCTATTGGTGCCTATTGTGTTATTAATGATAATGCTGTTATCGGTGATAATGTAACGATTCGACCTTATGTATATATTGGTCATAATGTACGAATTGGGGAAGATTCTGACATCTATGCGGGTGCTATCGTACATGAGAACTGTATTTTGGGTAAACGCGTTGTATTGCGTGCTAAAGCAGTTATCGGTGGTGAAGGTTTTGGTTTTGCCACAGAAAATGGTATTCATACGCATATTCCTCAAGTAGGCAATGTTATTCTTGAAGATGATGTAGAAATTGGCTCTTGCACTACTATCGACAATGCTACAATGGGATCTACCTTGGTACGCCGCGGTACCAAAATTGACAATCTTGTTCACCTTGGCCACAATGTTGAGATTGGAGAAGATTGTTTCTTAATCGCACAGGTTGGGATTGCAGGTAGTACAAAATGTGGTAACCATGTAATCTTTGCAGGACAAACAGGCTGTACAGGTCATATTACAATTGGAGATAATGTACAATTTGCAGGTAAAACAGGAATTACTGGCAATGTGCCTTCTAATTCTGTTATGGCTGGGTATCCAATGAGACCTCATAAAGAGTGGTTGAAATTGGCTGCTTACGAGAATCGTTTGCCAGAAATGGTGAAAACTGTAAAACAATTACAAAAAGAAATTGACGCTTTGAAAGCACAGCTTAAGGAGAGCTAATAATCCATGTATAGGTTTATGAAAATCTTTAGTGCCTTTATTTGCTTATTACCTAAAGGTTTGCAATATGCTATTGGTACATTGCTTGGTGAAATTGTGTGGTTAGTGGTGCCACCTAAACGCAAGCGCCTGGCGATAGGCCAAATTTTATTCTGTAATATTACAGATGATCCTAAAGAAGCTCGACGTATTGCGAAAGCTAGTACTACACGCTTTGGCCGTATGATTATTGATGTATTGCGCTATCCTGAAATTAAAGATGGCGCATACAAAGATATGGTGGAGTTTATTAATCGAGAGTACTTAGATGATGCCTTAGAAAATGGTCGAGGTGCAATTTTAGCTGCTGTTCATAGTGGTAACTGGGAACTTTTAGGTGGCGTTCTTGCTTCTGAAGGATATCCGCTGATTTCTGTGGCTATGAAACAGAATGGTGATGCCGATAAGTTTATCAATGAATATCGTCGGATTATGCATCAACATGTGACCTATAAAACAGGTGTTCGTGAAATGATTAATGAACTAAAAAAAGGTGCATTTTTAGGCCTTATTATGGATCAGGACCCTGGTGATGATGGCGTTCTTGCACCCTTCTTTGGCTATGAAACATTGACGGCTGCTGGGCCAGCTGTACTGGCTCGTATGCAAGATGTGCCTATTATTTTTGTAACCATACATTATAGTCCGTTTTCTGAGAAACATGAGATTGAAGCACATCCACCAATTTATGTGGAACGTACAGATGATAAAAAGCGTGATATAGCGGTAACAACAACTCGTCTAAATGAGTTTATTGAAGATTATATTCGGCGATATCCTGAAGATTGGTTCTGGCTTCATAACCGTTGGAAATGGACTCGTCGTTTTTATGGTGAACAAATAGATACACCACCTGATGTTTTTCAATAGTTAATAATTTTAAAGAGATTTTGTTTATGCGATTGTGGAATCTTCAAGATGAAACTGATTCCTACTAGCATGGATGAAATCTCTTTTTATTTTATAACTTATAACTTAGTGTTTAAAAATAGTCTATTAAAATTTTAAAGACTAAGAATAGTCTTTCCAATTAGCGTAATATATGGTAAATTTCTTGTAACGCCTATGCAAATAGGGTATAATACATATTGGTGTATAGTAAACGTGAATTCGGATTATGAAAGGACATTCTTATGAGTAAGCCACAACAAACAATAAAAAAGGCTGTTTCATATCAAGGGATTGGCCTTCATAGCGGTGAACCAGTATATATGGTTTTTAAGCCTGCACCTGAAGATACAGGAATTGTGTTTGTCCGCACGGACATTGAAGGGCATCCTTCTGTGCGAGCACACATTGATAATGTGACGAACACTATGCGCGCTACCACGCTGGAAAATGGTGAAGCAAAGGTATTTACTGTTGAACATGTGATGGCAGCGTTCAGTGCTATGAATATTGATAACTGTTATATTGAAATGGATTCTCCAGAACCTCCTGTAGGTGATGGTAGTAGTGCTATTTTTGTCAATCTTATTGAAGAGGCTGGCATTGAAGAACAAATAGCATCGCGTCATATATACAAAGTGACTCGATCTCATGCTGTTTATGATGGGGATCGTTTTATTGTGATTTTGCCATATGATGGCTATCGCATGACTTTTACATCAATTAACAGCCATCCGTTACTTGGTACGCAACAATGTGATTTTGAAGTATCGCCTGAGTATTTCAAAGCACACATTGGACCGGCTAGGACTATCGGATTTATGAAGGAATTGGAACAATTACAGGCCATGGGGCTTGCAAAAGGCGGTAGCCTAGATAATGCATTAGTCTATGATGATGAGAAATGTCTATCTATACCACGCTTTGAGGATGAATTAGTTCGCCATAAAGCATTAGATGTTATAGGGGATTTATTCTTGTTAGGACCGATTGAAGGCCATGTAATTGCTTTGAAATCGAGTCATGAATTAAATTCAAGATTGGCTCGCAGTATAATGGAAGAAATAAGGGAGACACAGCCATGATTCTTAATCACGAAGATATTTTAGAAATTTTACCTCATCGTTACCCAATGCTTTTGGTTGATCGCATTGTTGAGTTAGAACCTATGAAACGTGCTGTGGGTATTAAAAATGCTACATTCAACGAATTGTTCTTCCAAGGTCACTTTCCAGGGAACCCAGTTATGCCAGGTGTATTATTGACTGAAGCTATTGCTCAAGTCGGTGGTATTGCATTATTATACCCTGAGGAAAATCGTGGTCTTACTCCTATGTTTACAGGTATTGATAAAGTGCGTTTCCGCCATCCTGTAAAACCTGGCGATCAAGTTCGCATGGAGGTAGATATTGTTAAAATTAAAGGTAAAATGGGCAAGGTTGAAGGCCGTGCCTATGTTGGCGACAAATTGTGCGCTAGCGGTGAATACATGTTTGCCCTTGTATAATAGAATGAGGAGTGATTGTAGTGATAGTTGTAGGCATGGAAAATGCGAAATCCAACATCCATAGTACAGCCATAGTCCATCCAAATGCTAAATTGGGCAAAGATGTAATCGTAGGTCCTGGCGCTGTTATCGGCGAACATGTCGAGATTGGCGATGGCACACAAATCGGTGCACATGTTGTAATTGGTGGTTGGACAACCATTGGTAAGCGTTGTGAAATTTATCCTAACGCATCTATTGGGTTGGAACCGCAAGATTTAAAATTTAAAGGCGAAAAAAGCTATTGTAATATTGGCGATGAAACGGTTATTCGTGAATTCGTAACTATTAGCCGCGCTACTGGTGAAGGTGAAGAAACACGTGTAGGCAATAATTGTTTACTTCAAGCCTGTACACATGTGGCTCATAACTGTATCGTTGGTAATAATGTAATAATGAGTAATTGTGCTGGTCTTGCAGGGCACGCTATCGTTGAAGATCGCGTTGTTATTGGTGGCCTTGCAGGTATTCATCAATTTGTTAAAATCGGTCGTAATGCAATGGTTGGCGGGATGGCTAAGGTGGTACAAGATATCCCACCTTACGTAATTGCTGATGGTCAACCGGCACGTGTTATCGGTCTAAACTCTGTAGGCCTATCTCGTGCAGGGATTTCCGAAGATGTACGACGTGATTTGAAACAGGCATTCCGTATTATTTATCGTTCTGGATTCAGCTTATCTAAGGCGATTGAAGAAATGGAATTACAATTGGATTCTTCCGTAGAAATTGAAAATTTATTACGCTTCCTACGCAATGCGGATAGGGGAATTATGCGTACTCGTCGCGACTAATTATGAGGACCTCGTACAATGTACGAGGTCTTTTTGTGTGCATTATTACTAGTTGAGTTTTATATCAATGATAATTTACATTATATTTTTATATTTATAGAAAAGTTTTGATAGATATAATCGTAGATTTTTTAGTGCTTAAAAGGAATAAGGGAATTATAATAAAATGATGAAGAAAAGGGCATAAACCATGGCTTTTTAATGGTAAAAAGTAGCTATTTATAGTACAATATATTGTATATGATTATGTCTATTTTTAGGCCTTTTCATAGGGAACTTGAAATTACTAATTGATATATAGGCCGTGAGGCCATCTAGGAGGTATAGTCTTGGCAAAGGTAGGATTAATTGCGGGCATAGGTGTTTTGCCTGTAGAATTCATGCGTGCCGCTCATGTATTGGGCCACGAGGTGGTTGTTATCGGTGTGGTACCTGATATAGACCCGGCTCTAAAGGCTGAGGCTGATGCTTTCTACGATATTGGTGTTGCTAAACTAGGTAAAATCTTCAAAACCTTGAAAAAAGAAGAGGTTGAAGAGTTAACCATGCTTGGGAAAGTTACTAAAGAGATTCTTTTTAAAGGTCTTACGTTTCCTGATTTAAAAACATTAGGTGTTTTAAAGCGTCTTAAAAATCGTAAAGATGATACGATTATGCTTGCCATCGTTGATGAAATCGAACGAGAAGGCTTTAAAGTATTAGATCAAACAGCATACTTGAAACCATTTATGCCAAAGGTAGGAGTGCTTTCAAAAGCACAACCTACAGATGAGCAATGGGCTGACATTTGTTTTGGTTTTGAACTAGCTAAACAAATGGGGGCCCTTGATATTGGTCAAACCGTTGTTGTTAAACATAAGGCGGTCATGGCAATTGAAGCCATTGAAGGGACTGACAAGTGTATCTTGAGAGGTGGAGAACTGGGGCGCGGAGATGCGATTGTTGTTAAAACAGAAAAACCAAATCAAGATGTACGCTTTGATGTGCCGGCAGTAGGTATAAAAACGCTCATGTCTATGATTGATAGTGGTTGTAAGGTACTAGCTGTAGAAGCGGAAAAGACTATTTTCGTACAACAACAAGATGTGCTTGATATGGCAGATCGTCATGGTATTGTTATCTGTGCTGTTGACCAAGAATTTGTAAATTCCAGAAAGGATGCATAATGAAAGTCATGTTTTCCGCCGGTGAAGCTTCCGGCGATACTCATGCGGCAAGTGTAGCCAATGCATTGAGAGAAATAGATCCTTCTGTAGAAATGTTTGGTATGGGTGGCACCTTGATGGAGCGTGCTGGTGTTCGTATCGTGTATGATATTAAGAATCTTGGTGTCATTGGTATTGTAGAGATTGTGAAATCATTGCCAAAATTCTTTAAGTTGCGCACGTATTTGAAACGCGTCATGATGAAGGAGAAACCAGATATTCTCGTTTGTGTAGATTACCCAGGTTTTAATATGAAATTAGCTGCGGTGGCTCATGAACTGGGGATTCCTGTTTTGTATTATATTGCTCCAACGATTTGGGCATGGCATAGTAGTCGAGGTAATACAATCCGTAAGTATGTAACTAAGGTAGCATCTATCTTTCCATTTGAAGCTGAAGCATATCGCAAGTATAAATGTAATGTAGATTTTGTAGGGCATCCTTTACTCGACATCGTACATCCTACGATGACTAAGGATGTGGCCGAAGCATACTTTGGGGCTCGCAAAGAGGCTAAAAAGATATTGCTCATGCCTGGCAGTCGTAAACAAGAGGTTTTATCCTTACTTGATACGATGTTAAAAAGTGGTGAGCAATTGATGGCGAAGCATGAAGATATTCAATTCTTCTTGCCTCGAGCACATACAATTGATCGAAGTGAGCTAGAAGAGTTTATCGATGTTCATAAGGTGCCTGTTACGATTACGGAAGACCATACATATGACTTGATGCAGATTTGTGATGTGTGCCTTGCTGCATCAGGAACGGCTACATTAGAAACGGCGATGATGGAATTGCCAACGGTATTATTGTATCGTGTATCTCCAATTACGTATGGTATTGGTAAGATGGTTGTGAATGTAACACATGTGGGCTTGCCTAATATTGTAGCGGGTAAAGAAGTCATTCCCGAATTATTACAAGATGCTGTCACTCCAGACGCAATTGTGTCTTTGGTAGAACCATTGCTCAGCGATGTAGACAAAAATGAAGCTATGCGCAGTGAATTGCGCGAAGTACGTCATAAATTAGGTGAGCCGGGTGCAGTAAAACGGGTAGCACATCTTGTATATAATCTCGGTAAGGAGAAATGTAATGAATAGTTATTCTAGGCTCTTATACTTTGTAAAGCCTTATTATAAGCGAATGCTTTTTGCAGTATTCTGCATGATTGTCGCTGCTGCTGCCTATTTGGTAGTACCTTGGCTAATTAAGAATGTAGTAGACCAAGTATTAGATGAAAAGAATATGTTTATGTTGAACCTTATTGTAGGTGCTATTATACTCATTTTCCTAATTCGTGGCTTTGCTACCTATGGTCAAACTTATAACATGTCCTACATCGGACAGCGCGTGATTATCGATGTACGTGAGGCTATTTTTAATCATCTACAAAAATTAAGCTTATCCTATTTCGATCGTCGTAAGACGGGCGTTATCATGAGTAATCTTACAAATGACGTAGCTGCATTGCAAACGGCCGTGGTAGATAATTTGATTTCTTTTATCACTGAATCTGTAACACTTATCGGTTCCTTGGTGTCCATGCTTCTCATTGACTGGAAATTGACGTTAGTTACTTTTATTACGGTTCCCGTAGTTTTAGTGATTATCAATGTTTTTGGTAAGAAGCTTCGCGTGGCAGGGCATGATGTCCAAGGGCGTGTAGCTGATATTACGGCACTTTTACAAGAGGTAATTAGTGCAGTTCGCGTTGTAAAATCCTTTGCTCGTGAAGATTTTGAGCGTAAGCGCTTTGAAGATGAAAATGATCGCAATTTTAAAGCGGTTATCAAAGCTACTAAATTGACTAGTTTGTTAAGCCCAATGGTTGAGTTTTCTGCGGCAATCGCTGTAGCGGTCATCCTTTGGTACGGTGGTTACTCCGTAGTAACAGGTGCTATTACTGCAGGTTCTTTGATTGCCTTCTTGATTTATGCTATTAACTTGTCAAATCCTGTAAAACGTTTGAGTCAAGTATATGGTAATATTCAAAAGGCGTTGGCTGCTGCTGATCGTGTATTTGAAATTTTAGATACTAAAACAGATGTTGTGGAGAAACCTGATGCTATTACATTGCCTGCTATTACCGGCAATGTGGAGTTTAATGATGTTTCTTTCTCCTATGATGGAGAAAAGGCTGCCTTAGAACATTTTACCTTGTCTGTTAAGGCTGGTGAAAGTGTGGCCCTCGTTGGTCCATCTGGTGCAGGTAAGACAACTCTCGCTAACTTATTACCACGTTTCTATGATGTAACAGGTGGTTCTATTACAATTGATGGTTACGATATAAAAGATGTTACTTTTAAATCCTTGCGTGAACAAATTGGTCTTGTACCACAGGAAACCGTATTATTCAATGCTACAATTAAAGAGAATATCTTGTATGGCCGTTTAGATGCTACTGATGAAGACGTGTATGAAGCGGCTAAAGCGGCTAACGTACTTGAGTTCGTTGAGAAGATGCCTGATGGTCTCGATACAATTGTAGGCGAACGAGGCAGTTCATTATCTGGTGGACAACGTCAACGCGTTGCCATCGCACGCGCTATTTTAAAAGACCCTCGTATTTTAATTCTAGATGAAGCTACATCTGCTTTAGATACGGAGAGTGAAAAACTTGTACAAGAGGCGTTAGATCGCCTTATGAAAGGGCGTACGGCATTTGTTATTGCCCATCGATTGAGCACTGTTCAAAATGCTCATCAAATTGTTGTACTCAATCAAGGCCGCTTGGTAGAGCAGGGGACTCACCAAGAGCTATTAGCTATTGACGGCGGATTGTACAACCATCTTTATTCCGTTCAATTCTCCAATAAAGGATAACCATGTACTGGATATATAACGTATTGCTCATATTCTATTGGATTGGCTTGATTCCGGTTATTTTATACCGACTTGCCTTTGAAGATGGATTTTATGAGCGTATCAAACAGAGTGCAGGCTATATGCCAGCTTCACTATTAAAGAAAATTGAAGGGCGTCGTGCTATTTGGATTCACGCCGCTTCTGTAGGGGAAATTGTGGCTACCAGTCCATTGGTAAAAGAAGTCAAAAAGGAGTTTCCAGAAGCTGTTGTAGTTGTGTCTGTAGTTACTGCTACTGGTCATGCTATGGCTCATCGTATCATTCCTGAAGCAGAAGGAATTATTTTCTTTCCCCTTGATTTACCATATTTAACTCGTAAAATTTTACATATTATTAAGCCGATTACTATTTTACTTGTAGAAACTGAAATCTGGCCAAACTTCTTGCGTATCGCCGAATCGGAAAATATTCCAGTTATGATGGTTAATGGACGCATTTCAGATCGCAGTATGAAACGTTATAAGTATATCAGTGCTTTTACGCGTGAAATGTTACGTTCTATTGAGCGTTTCTGCATGCAGTCCAAATTTGATGCGGCGTATATTGAAAGTTTAGGTGCTCATACACCTGATATTACCGTAACAGGTAATATGAAATACGATCAAACATATGCCACCGTATCATATGAAGAAAAACAAGCTCTTCTCGATGAATTTGGCTTTGGGAATAATCATCCTATCATTATTGCAGGTAGTACTCACAAAGGTGAAGAAGAGGCTATTTTTGAAACCTTCAAGCAAGTATTGAAAGAGTATCCACAAGCTCGTTTATTGATTGCGCCTCGTGAAATTTATCGCGGTCATGATGTGCAAAATATTGCAAAGCGTTATGAATTGAGTGCTATTTGTCGTAGCGATATGAAGGAGCCTGTTCATGAAGGTATTCCCGTTGTCGTTTTAGATACCATTGGTGAACTTGGCCGACTGTATAGCTTAGGCGATATTATCTTTGTTGGTGGTTCCCTTGTTAAAACTGGAGGCCATAATATTTTGGAACCAGCTGCACATGGTAAGCCAATTTTGGTTGGGCCTCATATGTTTAACTTTAAAGAAATTTTCGCCTTATTAAACTCTCGAAATGCTTGTGAGCAAGTGAAGAATGGAAAAGAGTTAACCGCTATGGTCTTGCGTTTATGTAAGGATAGAGACTTGGCTAAAAAGATGGGGCAAAACTGCCTGGATATCATTAAAGAAAATCGTGGTGCTACGCGGCGTAATACACAAGAGTTACGTTTGCTATTTGAGAAACATCAAATTATTCCGTAGTAAGACTAAATTTGTAGATTAGTTTACTGTATTACATAATAGGAGGCGTCACCTATGAGTGGGGAAGCATTATTCAAATCCATCGTTAGTGGTGAAGATCAATCCGTATTAGGTGATATAGCTCGCTCCAGTTTAGGCCTTTTGAGTAAAGGTTATGAGAAAGCTGTATCAATACGCAATGCTCGATTTGATGAGGGTAAAGGCGTTACGAAAGTTACAGTGCCTGTAATCAGCGTTGGCAACATTACGGCTGGTGGTACTGGAAAAACACCGATGGTGCGATTTATTTGTGATGTGCTTACTCAGAAGGGCCTTCATCCTACTGTTCTTAGTCGTGGATACCGTGCAGAAGATAATAACAAAAATATTATTATTTCTAAAGATGGAACAATGCTTGTAGAGCCATCTATCAGTGGTGATGAGGCTTGGTTACTGGCTAAGGTTTTACAAAAATCTAATGTAATCATTGGACGTGAACGTTCCAAATCTGCAGAAATCGCTATTAATGAGCTAGGTGCCGATTGTCTTATTATGGATGATGGCTTTCAACATCGTGCACTAGCAAGAGATATTGATATTGTACTAATCGATGCATCCAATCCGTTTGGCTATGAACATGTATTGCCACGGGGACTATTACGTGAACCCCTTAGTGGTTTACAGCGTGCGGATATTATCGTTCTTACTAAGGTTGATCAAGTAGCACCAGGTATTGTATCCGGCATTCGAAAGCGATTAACTCAGATGATTCCCAATATACCTGTCTATGAAACAACACATAAGCCGCAATTTATGTACACCTTAGATGAGTGGGCTAATGGTTCTGTTGGGGCTTCTGTAGATGCTTACAAGGAACAACGCATTATGGCTGTGAGTGGAATTGGAAACCCTCAATCCTTTACACAAACGTTAACTGATGTAGGGTATAACGTTGTTCATACCTTGCCATTTGGAGATCATCATGACTTTTCAAATGATGATGTAGTTGAGATTTGGAAACAAGCATTTGCTCATCAAGCTGATGCTATTTGCATTACAGAAAAGGATGCAGTTAAGTTAAGTCAGTTGCATGCAATTGAAGACTTGAAAATACCGATTCTGGTGCTATCTATAGGAATTGAATTTGTTTCTGGAAAACAAGAATTCATAGAAAATTTAGAGATTTAGTGTATAATAATAAGATACACGAATAACAGAAATGGGGTTTTATCGTGAAGTTTGGATGTGTTATTCCTGCGCGTTATGGTTCTACAAGATTACCGGGCAAACCATTAGCTGATATTGCAGGTAAACCTATGATTGAACGGGTTTATGCAAGGGTATCACAAGCTACAAAGACAGTATGTACAATTGTAGCCACTGATGATAACCGCGTATATTCTGCAGTACAACAGTTTGGGGGAACTGTTATGATGACAGATCCTAATCATCCTACAGGGACGGATCGATTAGCAGAGGTTGCGAGTCATTATACAGACTTGGATGTTGTTATCAATGTCCAAGGTGATGAACCGATGATTGATCCAAATCTTATTGATGATTTGGCACGTCTATTTGAGGAAGATCCAAACTTGCAGATGGCCACAGTAGCTACTCCTTTATTAGAGGAAGAGTACGAGGAGCCATCAGCGGTAAAGGTCATTTTAAATAATCGTAATGATGCGATGTATTTTTCTAGATCTTTAATCCCATATCCTCGCCATGATTTTGTGCGTCCGCCACTAAAACATATTGGCATCTATGCATATCGTAGAGAGTTTTTATTAAACTACGCTAAGATGGAGCCAACTCCGGCGGAGCAAACAGAATCTCTAGAACAATTACGTGCTCTAGAGAACGGTTATACAATTCGTGTTATTTTGACAAATAAACGATTTATCGGTGTTGATACACCTGAAGACTTAGCTCGTGTTAATGCAATTTACGAGCAAGAGGAGAAATAAATGAAAACAGTTCAAATTAAAGATATTACTGTGGGTGGCGGCAAGGGTTTATTTGTCCTTGCAGGTCCATGTGTTATTGAGGACTATGACCGCACATTAGCTATCGGTAAACGAGCAAAAGAGATATGCGAACGTTTAGGTGTTCCCTATATCTTTAAAGCTTCCTTTGATAAAGCTAATCGCTCTAGCTTTAGTTCCTTCCGTGGACCAGGTCTTGAGGAAGGGTTAAAAATGCTTGCTTCTATTAAGAAGGAACTCAATGTGCCCGTTGTCAGTGACATTCACTCTATCGAGCAAATTGAACCTGCAGCTGAAGTATTAGATATTCTACAAATTCCAGCTTTTTTATGCCGTCAAACTGATCTTGTTTACGGTGCTGCTAAAACTGGTAAATGCGTAAATGTTAAAAAAGGTCAATTCATGGCTCCTAAGGACATGGAAAATGTTCTTAATAAAATGAAAGAAACAGGTAATGAAAATCTTATGCTTACCGAACGTGGTTTTAGCTTTGGTTATAACAACCTCGTAGTTGACATGAGATCCTTCCCAATTATGCGTTCTTTCGACTATCCAGTAATTTTTGATGCTACTCATAGCGTTCAATTACCAGGTGGTGCAGGGACTAAATCTAGTGGTAACCGTGAATTTGTACCAAATTTGGCACGTGCGGCTGTGGCTAGTGGTGTAGATGGGCTATTCTTTGAAGTGCACGATAATCCTGAGGAAGCATTGTCTGATGGTCCTAATATGTTGTATTTAGATCAATTCGAAGATGTGCTTCGTGATTTAGTAGCTATTGATAAAATCGTAAAAGGTTAGGGGCGGTATTTGTGACTATTTTAGAACAAGCGGCACAGGTGCTTCATGAGGAAGCTCGTGCTATTGAAGAATTAAGTTCTCGTTTGGATCACAATTTTGTAAATGCTGTAAATATGATTTTGGCTTGTAAGGGCCGTGTAGTATGTACAGGAATGGGAAAATCTGGTCATATTGGTCGTAAAATTGCGGCTACCTTGGCTAGTACAGGGACACCGGCACTTTTTATGCATCCTGGTGAAGGCGTGCATGGTGATCTTGGTATGATTACTGAAGATGATGTAGTGTTAGCCTTTTCTAATAGTGGTGAAACAGGAGAAATCATTAGTATTTTGCCGTCTCTGCGCCGCATAGGGGCTAAATTAATCTGTGTTGTAGGGAAACCAGAGTCTACATTAGCAAAAAATTCTGATATTGTATTGTTGGCAGAGGTAGAACGAGAAGCTTGTCCATTGGGTTTAGCACCTACTACAAGTACTACTGTTGCCCTAGCACTAGGTGATGCGTTAGCAGTATGTTTATTGGAACGCCATCATTTTACTCCAGAAAACTTTGCTGTATTCCATCCAGGAGGTTCCTTAGGTCGCAAATTATTGTTGACTGTAGAAAATATCATGCATGGTGGCGAGGATAATCCAACAGTATTTAAAGGGGCTACCGTTCGTGATGCACTCTTTGTAATGACAGAAAAAGGGTTAGGTGCTACAAATGTTATTGATGAAGAAGGACATTTGTTAGGCCTAGTGACTGATGGTGATGTGCGTCGTGGACTTGATTCTGGCAGCAATTTTTTAGAATGGCCCGTAGAGGATATGATGACGTCTATGCCGCGTACGATTACAAAGGATAAATTGGCCGCAGAAGCGCTTCATTTGATGGAGAAAAATCAACCTCGCCCTATCACCGTATTACCTGTGGTTGATACTAATAATGTATGTCTTGGCATTGTTCACATTACGGATTTATTGCGTAGAGGCATTGTATAATGAATATTCAATGGATTGTTCTTGATGTTGATGGAGTTTTATCAGATGGAACTCTATTTTATACATCGACTGGAGAAGAGCTCAAAGCCTTTTCTGTAAAAGATGGTTTAGGCTTGACTGCGGCTCGTAAATCAGGGATAAAGTTAGCAATTATTACGGCTCGCATATCTCCTATGGTAGAGCATCGTGCGAAAGAGTTACACTTTGATGAACTTCTTATGGGGTATGCTAATAAAACTGAAGCATTAAGAACTCTTTGTAAAAAATATCAAATCGACTTAGATTCGGTTGCTTACATGGGGGATGATCTTAATGATTTAGGAGCTCTTCAACTCGTAGGTTTGCCGATGGCACCAAATAATGCGGTATTAGAGGTTAAATCAATAGCTAAATTTATTTCTACCGTCAATGGTGGACATGGTGCTGTTAGAGAGGCTGTAGAATATATCCTGAAGAATCAAGGTTTATGGGATTCTGTTGTTGCAGATTATGCGCGAGAGGCCCATGCTCATGGACAATAAAGGAGGTGGGCAGAATGAATAACGAATGGCAATACCATTTAGTTAAAGGCATTAGTTGGCTTGTTTGTCGACTACCATACAAGCTCATTTTGCTCATAGGCGCTTGTTTAGGTCCTGTATATGGGCTAATAGCGAAGAAGCAAAAGCTTAGAGGCATAAATAATATTAAAATTGGCATGAACATGAACGATCAAGAGGCGGAACAATTAATCAATAAGTTGTTCAAAAATCTTGGTCGCAGTGTTATGGAAGTATTATACATGCCAAACCTGACGAAATCCTTTATCAATAAACACATAGAGATGCGTGGTGTTGAACATTTAGAAAAGGCCATTGCTGAAGATAAGGGAGTTATCGTTCTTACCGGCCATGTAGGCAACTGGGAATGGATGGGGGCTGCTATGGCGGCTCATGGATATCCTTCCACTACAATTGTTAAGAAACAACCTAATGCTCAATTCACACGCCTTATGAATGAATATCGTGAGATGGTGGGGCTTGACGTATTTGCTAGTGGTGGCAACGAAATCGTTTCTGCTGCTAAGGCTTTAAAAAAGAAAAAACTTCTTGGATTCTTAGCTGACCAAGATGGATATATAAATGGTTTACCAGTTCCGTTTTTGGGACAAGATTCATCAGCTGTTATGGGACCAGCAACATTTGCAAAGAAATTTGGCTCTCCTGTAGTACCTATTTTTGCATCTCGTAAGCCTGAAGGAGGACATATCGTTCATATCTTGCCGGCATTACATTATGAGGAAACTGGCGATGAAGATGTTGATATGTATCGTCTAACTGAAGCCTGTGTACGTGTTACGGAAGAATTTATTCGTGAACATCCAGATGAGTGGCTTTGGTTCCAACATCGTTGGATGACTAAGATGGATCAAATTATTGATTACGATAAGAAGATAGCTATACGGGAGAGAGCGCATGAAAAACAATAAAAAGTTAATTGCCATTGTGGTCGCTATAGTATTAGCTCTAATCGGTCTTATTGTATTTATTATGAAAGACTCTAATGAGGCTAATTCCACTCAAAATCAAAGTGGACAACTCGTTAATTTCCAAGGTGCGGACTTGCAAGAGGAAAAGGATGGCAAGTTAGTATGGGCATTATCGGCTGAGAAGATTGAATATGACCCGCGTACAAAAGCTATCGTTCTGACCAATTTGAAAGGTCTGTTCTATCAAGATGATGTGACTACTACGATTACAGCTCCTCATGCTGTACTGACGGGTGATCGAAACTCTCTTGATATTGATCAAGGCGTTACTGCTACCAATACGGAAGGTGCAGAATTTAAAACTGAGGCCCTTCATTTTGATAACAAAACGAAAACATTGACATCTAAAACGGCTTTCACTTATAACAGTAAGGATGTAACCCTCACAGGTGACAAGCTTGAGGGCAATATGTCTTTAAAAATTATTAAAGCCATTGGACATGCGAAATTAACAAAGAAGTAATTGAGAGGAAATATGATGAATAAGAAAAAACAGATTGGTATGGCTATATTAGCTGTACTCATGACCGCATCTGTTACAGTTTGGGCTGCAAATGATCCGTTGACTATCAGCGCTGATACATTGTCTTATGATGGCAATTCAGGTCGTGCAGATGCAACAGGTAATGTTGTTATTACCCAAGCGGATAAAACTATGACTGGTGCCAAGGGTTGGTACAATACAAAAACTCAAGAAGCAAATCTTGATGGTGGTGTATCTATGATTGGTTCTGATATGGCCATGTCTGCTCAAGCGGTTCACAGTTACAATAATAATAAATTCACTGCTAATGGTAGCGTTCATTTACAACGTGCTGATCGCCAAATCTTTGGCGACAGTGTTGAGTATAGTACTGACTCTGAATACGGTCTTGTTACAGGCAATGCCCGTTTGATTGCTGAAGGGACAACCTTAACCGGTGATAAGGTAGAAGGATGGATGAAGGAAGTTCGTGCTGTAGCGCAAGGTAATGTTACCTTCTCTAATCCTGAACGAAACGTGTCTGGTTCTGCTGACCGAGCTACATATACACAAACGCCAAACCAAAATGATGGAGTGGTACTCTTATCGGGTTCTGCGCATGCCGTTCAAAATGGTAATGTACTGAATGCACCGGAACTGAAAATTCGTTTAGCTGATGATTCTGCTGAAACATTAGGTGGACGTAGTACACTCGTCATTGTTCCGAATAAATAAGGATAATATATGTATATAGAAACCAAAAACTTAGTTAAAACCTTTAGCGGACGCAATGTGGTAGATGGTGTAAGTCTACGCGTTGATAAAGGCCAAGTTGTAGGTCTATTAGGGCCTAATGGGGCCGGTAAAACTACGTCATTTTATATGATTGTAGGCATTGAAAGACCAAGTTCTGGTATCATTACCGTTGATGGCAAGGATATAACAAATATTCCTATGTATAAGCGGGCGGCTGAAGGGATTGGATACTTACCGCAAGAGGCATCAATCTTTCGTTCCATGTCTGTAGAGGACAATATTCGTGCCATGCTACAGATTACGGCAAAAAAATCTGATGAGATTGAAGCTATCGTGGAATCATTGATTGAAGAATTTCATATTGGACATGTCCGTGACCGTATGGGGATGCAATTATCTGGTGGTGAACGACGCCGTGTAGAAATTGCGCGTTGCCTCGCCTTAGAACCTAATTTCATCCTTCTTGATGAACCTTTTGCAGGTGTCGATCCAATTGCGGTTGCTGATATTCAGCAAATTATCTTACACGTTAAGAACCGAGGTATTGGTATCTTGATTACAGACCATAATGTTCGCGAAACATTGGGGATTGTAGATAAGGCTTATATTTTGAGTAATGGTAAAATCCTCCTAGAGGGTACTCCTGATGAAATTGCGAATGATCCAATCGCTCGTGAACATTATTTAGGGGATAACTTTAAATTATAGGAGGGGCTATGCGATTATTAGATAAATATATTTTAAAAGCTTTTGTAGGCCCATTCCTATTTGGGGTTTTTGCTTTTACTAGTATTTTTATTGGTACAGGCACATTGTTTAGGATTGCTCAATATATTACTGAATATGGAGCACCATTGTTGCTTGTTATGCAAGCATTTGTCTTGGCTTTACCAAGTATTGTTATTTTAACATTCCCAATGTCAGTACTATTGGCTTCTCTTATGACTTTTAGTCGTTTGAGTAGCACTAGTGAAATCGTTGTTATGCGTGCTGGAGGTCTAAGCTTTTTACGCTTGGCCATGCCTGTATATATTATTGCCCTCATCATTTCCATTGGGGCAGTAGCATTTAATGAATTTGTTGTACCTCGTACAAATCATATGTATCAAACGATTGTGCGCGAACAAATTATGAAAAATGCATCACCTCAAACACAAAATCATATTGTGTTAAAAACGATGAATGGTGACGAGCTAGGCACATTGCTGTATGCTAAGAGCTATGATGCTGAAACCAAACAGTTGTCCATGATTACGGTTCAACAATTTGGGGAGGGCGGCAAGTTACAACAAGTTGAAAATGCTGATACAGCTATCTGGAATGGTCAATATTGGGTGATGCAGAATGGTATCATCTATGATCTATCAGCTGGTAATGGTGTTGAACGTACCATGAAATTTAAGGAGCAATCCTTGCCGATTAAGTCTGCCCCAAAAGATATTCAACAAGATCAACGTAAACCTGAGGAATTAACGATTAAGGAGTTACGTCATCAAATCAGAGCTTATAAGGCTGCTTATACTAATGCTAATAAACTTGAAATGGAAATGTACCAACGTTTTACAATTCCGTTGGCAAGTTTTGTATTTGCTCTTGTAGGTGCACCTTTAGGCCTTCAAAAACAACGTTCTAGTTCATCTATCGGCTTTGGTATTAGTATTCTTATCATCTTTATTTATTATGGGGTGATGACCTTTGCTGGTGCCTTAGGGAAAGGTGGAGCATTGCCAACCGTATTAGCTGCATTAATACCGGATACATTAGGTATTATTGCAGGGTTGTATTTGAATTGGCGCGTATCGAAATAACAGATTGTATTCTTAGGAGAAAGGAGGGACATGATGTTAGTAGGTGTCAAAATCTTAATAATTATCGCTCTTATGGGTGGTCTCATTGCTTACATGGGGGATAAGCTAGGCACTAAAATTGGTAAACGTCGTATGTCCCTCTTTGGATTACGACCTAAGCACACATCTATTATAGTTACTATTGTGACAGGCCTTTTGGTTGCAGCAGCTACAGTTGGGGTATTAACCTTTACGTCTCAAAGTGTGCGAACCGCATTGTTCGGTATGGATCAGTTGCGAGCTGATATAAAGCAGCTGAATAATGAGGTTGCTGCAAAGACGCAAGAACTGATTCGTGGGCAGGCTTTGTTAGAACAAAATAAACAAGAGCTTGAAGAACGGATGGCTGAGATCGAACAAATTCGCCGTGAAGTAGAGGCTACAAAAGCTGAATTGGCGAGTGCACAAGCTGCTAAAGACGCAACAGAAGCCGAATTGGCATCTTTACAAGCCTCTTATGCAGAGGTGTCTCAAAAGGTAGCTGAGCTTGAAGCAACACGTGCTAAGATGGAAGCGCATATTAAGAATCTACAAAATACACAAGAACAATTGCAGAATGGCATCATTCATTTACGGGAAGGAACCATTCTCTTCCAAGTAGATCAGCTATTAGCACAAGCTGTTGTACGACCTGGTCTAAGTGAAGAAGATAGTAATAATGCTATTAAACATATTATCGATGATACAAATAAACTTGTTTTGCGCCGATTAGGCATAGAGGATAATGGTCAATCTGTTGTGTATGTAGATCGACAAAATGTTGAGGTAGCTACTCAAAAGTTAATCAATTCCAAAACCCCTATGGTGGTTCAAGTTGTGGCTGCAGGAAATATTATTTCAGGTGAACCTGCAGTTGCCGTTATTCAAGTATATCCACAGCAATTTATCTATAAAAATGGAGAGGTAATTCACTCTACAGTAATTGATGGAGGCACTAATGCTCAATCTTCTATGCTTCAATTCTTGAAACAAGTTAATGAGCGTGCTAAGGCAAAGGGGATTATTCCTGATTCCTTATCAGGTGATATTGGAACGATACCTGGTGATGATTTGTTTACAGCCATTAAGAGAATAAGCACTATGCGTGGTAAGGTTCATGTGGAAGCTTATAGTGATGGCGATACATATTCATCTGGTCCTGTTCATCTCAAGTTGCGTATTACTCAAATGCCAGATTTTAATGATAAGGCAAAAATACAAACTAATTAATATGATGAAGGTATGTTGGTTTCATACATTACAAAAGAAGGTCTTATGTAATTTTTAACATAAGACCTTCTTTTTATGTTAAAATATAACTACTGTACTTATAAAGGGGATAATCAAATGACTGAAAATACATATATTTTAGCAGTAGATCCAGGAAATGAGAAAACTGGTATAGCTATAGTCTCACCTTCCGGTGAGATGATATGCCGTAAAATTATTTCTTCAAATACCTTCAATGAAGATATTGAGCGTGTTTTAACTGAATATTATGGTATCGTTCATATCGTTTGTGGAAATGGTACAAATCATAAACATTTGTATCCTTCTCTTCAACAAATTGGACGCAATCACAAGATTACAACTAGTTTAATCGATGAATCTCATAGTACAGAGGAAGCCCGTAAATTATATTGGCAATATAATCCTCCTACAGGGTGGCGTAAGATTATTCCTACATCTATGCAATTTCCACCAGAACCTGTAGATGATTTGACGGCTCTCGTTATTGGCTTACGCTATACGAAGCAATTAGCTCAGAACGAAGCGGCAATCAAAGAAGAAACTATGAGTTCAAGTGAGTTAGAAGAGAAAAGATTACATGCTATGGAGCAGTTATACGGAAAAGGAGATAATCATGACGAATGAAACTTCAACGCGTAACTGGTCAAACCTTATTATGCGTTGTGTAATGATGATTTTAGGGGCCTTCATCTATACGGTGGGCTTAGATTTATTTTTAGTACCCAACAGCATCATCGATGGTGGTGTAGTTGGTATTTCATTGATGGCTGCGGAACTATCTGGTATATCTTTTAGTATTTTCGTAGTACTTATCAATTTACCATTCTTGTATTTAGGCTATAGAGCAATCGGTAAAGGCTTTACCTTATCTACATTGTTCTCCATTGTCTGGATGGCTATATTTTCTAACTTTGCTCATGATTTTACACCGATTACGACAGATCCATTCTTAGGATCTATCTTTGGTGGTATAATCTTAGGTATTGGGGTAGGTCTTATTATTCGTAATGGTGGCTCATTAGATGGCTCTGAAATTGTAGCTATTATCTTTGATAAACGGTCCACCTTTTCTGTAGGCGAAATTGTAATGGCCATGAATTTAGTTATTCTTGGAGCAGCGGGCTTTGTATATAGTTGGAATAGTGCCATGTATTCCTTAATCGCTTATTTTATTGCTTATAAGATGATTGATGTGACCATAACTGGCCTTGAAGAATCTAAAGGGGTTATGATTATTACCGATGCAGATAATTCCAAGATTATTGCCGATGCATTAAATGCTAATCTTAATCGTGGTGTTACTATTATGTACGGAGAAGGCGGGTATTTAAAACAACCGAAACATGTATTGTATTCTGTGGTAACGCGGCTAGAAATTACAAGATTAAAGGATACCGTTTATGAAGTAGATCCTACAGCATTTATTACGATCCAAGACGTACATGATGTCTTTGGTGGGAGATTTACGAAAGGTGGTCATTAAGAGGAAACTATGAGTAATAAGTTAGGTAATACAATAGTAAAAGAAATATTAGATTGGATTTATGCTATTGCATTGGCATTAATCATTGCTATGGTAATTCATATTTTCTTGATTCAACCTACTAGAGTGTCTGGGGAATCAATGGATGATACATTACATAATGGACAATATTTGATTGTTACCAAATGGCATCATATTATGAATGATATGCCCGAATATGGACAAATCGTTATTATTGATAGTCGTGTTAATCGTGTTCGTACATGGGTGGATGATGTAAAAGAACCACTGATGAACTATGCATCTGTTTTTAATAAATCCGCTCAAACAAATGATGTATGGGTAAAACGTGTAATAGGTAGACCTGGTGATGTACTAGAGTTTAAAGATGGTTATGTATGGCGTAATGGAGAAAAATTACAAGAACCATATACAAAAGATACAAAAATGAATTATACTCGGTCTACACCTGTAACAGTTCCTGAAGGTCATGTATTTGTAATGGGGGATAATCGCAATCACTCTAGTGATAGTCGTTTTATCGGCCCAGTTCCTGTTGATCATATTCTAGGATTTGTTTCTTACGCAATTTAATAATCGTGAAAGCCTATCTACGATAAATTTCATCGTAGATAGGCTTTTTATAAGTTAAGAAGGATTAAGTTATGTTGTATCTTGTGAAATGTATACTAAATAAAATTTAATAAGACGGCTAGGTCGAACTTAAATATATCACTTATCAATCTTATAGAAAATAAATAATTCAAACATATAAATTAGTTATAGTTATTAAAAGATTTACATTTAATAAGTAATAATTATTGATTTTATGGATGTAGATAATAAAATTATCTATTTTTTTAGACTATAAAATGAAATTTTGTAAAATTAAATTTTCAAAAATGCAGTAATAATCTATGTTTTTGGTATAATTTTTATTCATGAAAGAAATTTCATAAAATTTAGTTGTGTAAAATGCTTTACAAAGTTTTGGGGTGGTGGTATATTCACATCAACAGAAAGGCTACGCTACAAAGAAGTGGAGCTAAGATAGATAATTTAGTTGAGGAAACATGGACACTCCTAATACATCTTTCATAGTGATACTACTTATGTAGTGAACGTCTTCTGCAAATATAAATTCTTATTTATAAGAAAGAAGGAATTCATTATGAAAAAACAATTCGCAACAATGTTAGCAGCAACAGCAGTGTTAGGTGTAACAACAGCATTTGCTGCAAATCCATTCTCCGATGTAACTCCAGATAGTTGGGCATACCAAGCAGTATCCCAATTAGCACAAGCTGGTATCGTTAATGGTTATCCAGATGGCACTTTCAAAGGCCAAAACAATATCACTCGTTATGAAATGGCTCAAATGGTAGCTAAAGCTATGGCTAACCAAGATCGTGCTAACGCTGAACAACAAGCTATGATTAACCGCTTGGCAGATGAGTTCTCTAATGAGTTGAACAACCTCGGCGTTCGAGTATCTCGCTTAGAAGACCGTGTAGGTAATGTAAAGGTAACTGGTGATGCTCGTATCCGTTATCAAGGTTCTGAAGACAAAGGTGTTTACAAAGCTAATAGTAAATCTTTAACTGACGGCCGTGCACGTGTACAATTCAATGCTAATGTAAATGATAAAACACAAGCAGTTGTTCGTGTAAAAGGTAATTACGAATTTGGTGACTCTACTAAAGGTTCTCAAGCAACAATCGATCGTGCTTACGTAGATCACAAGTTTGGTAGCAACGTATCTGCTAAAGCTGGTCGTTTCCAACAAACAATTGGTGGCGGTTTGATGTACGATGATACATTTGATGGTGCACAATTGAACGTAGGTAATGATAAAGTTCAAGTACAAGGTGCGTATGGTTATATGATTGATGGTGCTGCTGATGGCAACTCCAAATCTGATAACCCATCTGTATCCTATGTAGGCTTAAAAGGTAAAGTTGGTAAAGAATCCTCCGTTGGTGGTTTCTACTCCAGATTATCTAGCGGTAACTTGAACCATAATGGTGTAACAGTTAACTCTGATAAACAAGATGTTTACGGTTTCAATGCGGACTTCCGTAAAAATAAATTGTGGGCTGGCGGTGAATGGTTGAAAGCTTCTAACGTAGATAATTCTCAAGCTTGGACAGCAGGTCTTGGCTATGGTAACTACGACATCGCTAAAAAAGGTACATGGGATGTGAAAGGTCAATACTTCAACCAAAAAGCTAATGCACCAATCGTAAGTTCCACTTGGGATCAAGCATATGATTTAACAAATACATCTAATGGTTACAAAGGTTACATGGCTAGCGTAGACTACGCAGTACAAGATAACGTAGGTTTATCCGCAGGTTATGGTTTCAACTCTAAAGACCAAAGCGGTAATGATCTTTCCGATTTCTATCGTGCAGAATTAAATTACAAATTCTAATTTCCTCACAAACAAAAAAAGACTTCTTCGGAAGTCTTTTTTTTGTTGCATAAAAGTATTATGAATTATTTTATATATAATAGTATATATATAGTAAAATGTTTTATAAATACATAATATTAAAAGTAATCGAATAATTTAGTGGTTATCAAGAATTATATCCCTTATATTGTAGGATATATTTATAAAATCTTTCTGTATAGAGAGATAAATTTCTTATTAATTATATATATATTAATAAGTTTAACTTAATGAAAAATATAATAAAAATTCTCAATTAATAGAAAGGGATATAAAATTAAATTTTTTTATGAAAAAAATTATATCCTATAAAACTAGATAAAATCTAACTTAGCAAGCATTTTAAGTTATAAAAACAAGATAATGAGAACACAATTGAGAAAAAAGGGTTTACACGAAAAAGTGGTTGTGCTAATATCACCGTACGAGAAGTAGCAAACACATGAAACGAAGAACTTCGATGCAGAATGTGGCGAGGAAACGTGGACACTCCCAAAGATTCTTAATCTGAAGAACTGAGTAGAATGTGAATGTTATGACTTGTAACATTTTATTTTCTATTTTTTTCAGAAAGAAGGAATTCAACTATGAAAAAACAATTCGCAGCAATCTTTGCAGCAACAGCAGTATTGGGTGTAACTACTGCATTCGCAGCTAACCCATTCTCCGACGTAACTCCAGATTCTTGGGCATACCAAGCAGTTTCTCAATTGGCTAACGCTGGTGTTATCAATGGTTACCCAGATGGTACTTTCAAAGGCCAAAATAACATCACTCGTTACGAAATGGCTCAAATGGTAGCTAAAGCTATGGCTAACCAAGACCGCGCTAACGCTGAACAACAAGCTATGATTAACCGTTTGGCTGATGAATTCTCCAACGAATTGAACAACTTGGGTGTTCGTGTAGCTCGCTTGGAAGACCGCGTTGGTAACGTAAAAGTTACTGGTGATGCTCGTCTTCGTTACCGTGACACTGAAGATGGTAAATCCAAATTCGATGCTCGTGCACGTGTACAATTCAATGCAAAAGTTAACGATCGTACAGATGCTGTAGTTCGTTTGACTTCTGGTAACTTCGAATTGGGTAACTCCACTACTGGTGGTAATGCAGACGCTCAAATCGACCGCGCATATGTTAACCACAAATTTGGCGAACGCGTATCCTTGAAAGCTGGTCGTTTTAACCAAGTTATCGGTGGCGGTTTAGCATTTGATGGTACTTTTGATGGTGCTCAATTGAACGTTGGTAACGACAAAATTATGGCTCAAGCAGCTTACGGTTACATGGTATCCGGCGAAGCAGCTGGCTTGACTAAAGAACAAAACGTAACTAACACTTACCTTGGCTTAACTGGTAAAGTAGGTAAACACACTATGGTTGGTGGTTTCTATGATCGCGTAAACCAAGATTCTGATAATGATTACAAAAATGTATACGGTTTCAACGTTGATGCTAACTTCGACAAAGTTTGGGTTGGTGGCGAATGGTTGAGAGATTCCCATGTAGACAAATCTCAAGCTTGGACTGCAGGTCTTGGTTTTGGTAACTACGACATCAAAAAACAAGGTACTTGGGGTGTTTATGGTCAATACTTCAATGCAAAAGAAAATGCTCCAATCGTAGATACAACTTATAACCACTTGTATACTACAGATGCTAAAGGTTGGATGGCTTCCATTGACTACGCTTTACAAAACAACGTAGGCTTGTCCGCTAACTACGGCTTCAACTGGAAAGAACAAAACGGTGATAAATTAGATAACTTCTACCGTGCTGACCTTAACTACAAATTCTAATTTGATAGTTAATCATATGAAAGAGACTCCTTCGGGAGTCTCTTTTTTGTAGTTTGAAGATTAATATACACGGTGAACATCCTAGAGTATTATCAATTTAACATAGAGAGTAAGTAGGATATTCTTTTTTAGCAAATAAATATAATGATAATATAGTTTATAATTTTATTTTTTATATTAATAAATGAATGTTAATATAATTAGTTTTATTAATATAATGTTAGTCTTTTAAATCTGATAAAAAATTTCTTTTGTATAAAACTATAAAATGAAAAAATGTTCATGAAGTTAGATTTTTACTGCATTCATGAAATTTTTAAAATAGAGAGTATTCAGTAATAAGGCTGAATATAGGTGTTAAGGCTTTACATAGAAAAAAGGTTGTGATACTATCACCGTACAGGTCATGATACATACATGAAACGAAGATCTTCGATGTAGAGTATGGTGAGGAAACGTGGACACTCCTATACATTCTTAATCTGAAGAACGAGTAGAATGTGAATGTTATGACTTGTAACATTTTATTTTCTATTTTTTTCAGAAAGAAGGAATTCAACTATGAAAAAACAATTGGCAGCAATCTTTGCAGCAACAGCAGTATTGGGTGTAACTACAGCTTTCGCAGCTAACCCATTCTCCGACGTAACTCCAGATTCTTGGGCATACCAAGCAGTTTCTCAATTGGCAAACGCTGGTATCGTTAACGGTTATCCTGATGGTACTTTCAAAGGCCAAAACAACATCACTCGTTATGAAATGGCTCAAATGGTAGCTAAAGCTATGGCTAACCAAGACCGCGCTAACGCAGAACAACAAGCTATGATCAACCGTTTGGCTGATGAATTCTCTAACGAATTGAACAACTTGGGCGTTCGTGTAGCTCGCTTGGAAGACCGCGTTGGTAACGTAAAAGTTACTGGTGATGCTCGTCTTCGTTATAAAGATGCTGAACATGCTAAATCCAAATTCGACGCTCGTGCACGTGTACAATTCAACGCAAAAGTAAATGATCGCACTGATGCAGTAGTTCGTTTGACTTCTGGTAACTTCGAATTGGGTAACTCCACTACTGAAGGTAACGCAAATGCTACAATCGATCGCGCATATGTTAACCATAAATTCGGTGAACGCGTATCCTTGAAAGCTGGCCGTTTCGGTCAAGTTGTTGGTGGTGGCTTAGCATTTGATGGTACTTTTGATGGTGCTCAATTCAATGCTGGTAATGACAAAGTTAATGCACAAGTAGCTTATGGTTACATGGTATCTGGCGATGCAGCTGGCTTGACTAAAGAGGAAAATGTTACTGATCTTATCGTAAATGTTAATGGTAAAGTTGGTAAACATGCTATGGTTGGTGGTTTCTATGACCGTATTAACCAAGATGATGATGTTAGAAACGTATATGGTTTCAATGCTGATGCTAACTTCGATAAAATTTGGGTTGGTGGCGAATGGTTGAAAGCTTCTAGCCTTGAAGAATCTCAAGCTTGGACAGCAGGCGTAGGTTATGGTAACTACGACATCAAAAAACAAGGTACTTGGGGCGTAAAAGGTCAATACTTCAACGCAAAAGAAAATGCTCCTATCATTGATACTACTTACAACCACATCTACACTACAGATGCTAAAGGTTGGATGGCAACTGTTGACTATGTATTGCAAAACAACGTAGGCTTAACAGCTAACTACGGTTTTGATTGGAAAGATCAAAACGGTAATGATAAAGCTGACTTCTACCGTGCAGACCTTAACTACAAATTCTAATTTGATAGTTACTCATACGAAAGAGACTCCTTCGGGAGTCTCTTTTTGTGTTTAATATAAAATAATATGAGGCTTTTTATTATAGTGTTTTATTAATGCTGTCTAATCAATTAATATAGAATGATTTGTCGATAATAGAGGATTTTGCATTTAATGAAAGTTTCATGAGTAAACTTTCTTATCATTATTAGGCTTATTACTGCTTATTTCTATCTATAGTGCCACTATTAATGGTATAATAAAGAGTATTTAAAATTTCTATAAAGGCGGCGAACATGAATCCTTCTTTTTCTCATATCAAAATGATTGCCATCGATTGTGATGAAACTTTGGTGCGTAGCGATAATTCTATATCTGACTATACAGTAGATGTATTACATCGGTTGCAGCAAAAGGGTGTTGCTATTACGATTGCTACGGGGCGTATGTACCAAACGGCTAAGCCCATTGGTCAGGCGTTAAAGCTTGGTAATGTGCCGCTGATTTTATTTTCTGGTGGTCTCATTCAAGAATTAGAAACAGGATATAAGCTATTTGAACAGACTGTTCCTATTGTAGCAGTACGTCGTATCTATGAATTAGCAAAACAATATGATTGGCATATACAATCGTATGTGGATGATCATTTATTATGCCATCATAAGACGTGGCAGTCCGCTCTCTATGAAAAACAGACTGGTGCTACGGCAGAATTTTTAGGTGATACGTTATATAGTTTAAACTCTGAACCGAATAAGTTAATTGCTATAGATACAGTAGAAGGAATTGACCGAATTATTGAAATTTTAACTCCTAGAGTTGGTGATTTGGTGACTCTAGTTCGTAGCCAGAAAGATTTTTTAGAAATCATTGCCCCTAATGTGTCAAAGGGGCGTGCTTTGACACAACTAGCTTTAGATAATCATATTAGTTTAGAACATATTATTTCTTTTGGTAATGCAGAAAATGATATTTCTATGCTACGTAAAACAGGTTACTCTGTAGCTGTTGATAATGCTACAGATCATGTTAAATCTGTGGCTCATACAATTTGTGGCCATCATAATGACGATGGAGTAGCCCATTGGATTGAAGATAATCTTTTATAATGGAGTAAAACTATGGAAGCATTTCGTTTGTTAATAGTTACAGGTATGTCAGGTGCCGGCAAAACTCAAGTATTGCAAGCTTTAGAAGATATGGGGTATTTATGTATTGATAATATTCCCCCTGTGCTGATTCCTAAATTAAGTGAAATTTGCCGACAAGGTGGAGAACGGACCAATCGCGTTGCTCTTGTTGTAGATATTCGGGGTGGCGAATTTTTTGAAGCTCTTTCTTCATCTTTAGATACATTAAAAGATATGAAGGTAGATTTTGAAATTGTATTTATGGATGCTACAGATGAGACTTTGATTCGTCGATATAAGGAAAGCCGACGAAGTCATCCATTGGCTCCTAATGGGCTGATTACAACAGGGCTAAAGAAGGAACGCCAAATTCTTAACTCTGTGCGCCATAAAGCAGATTTTATTATTGATACCACTAATATGAAAACAGCCAGCTTGAAAGAGTATTTAAAAACGCGCTTTGCTCAAGTTGATGAAGCTCATGGTATGGCTATTACTGTAGTGAGCTTTGGTTTTAAATATGGTATTCCTCTCGATGCAGATATGGTATGGGATGTTCGTTTTCTACCAAATCCATTTTATATTCCCGAGTTTCGTCATAAAACAGGTCGTGTAAAAGCAGTAAATGAATATATTCATTCCTTTGAAGTAACAGAGGAATTTAAAAGACGTTACTTTGATACTATGGATTTTCTTGTGCCAAATTATGAACAAGAAGGAAAATCTCAATTTATTGTGGCAGTAGGCTGTACAGGTGGTATGCATAGATCTGTAGCTATGGCAGAGGCTCTATATTCCCATTTATTAGAAAAAGGATATCGTGTCACTGTTGAACATAGAGATATGATGAAAAATAATGTAGAAGAAGATTATAATCCTCATGAAATTATAACACTTGATAACTAGATAGGGGGGATTATGTTGCGAAAAGGATGGTTCCGGTGGCTAATTCCGGGTCTAAATATAAAACGTTGGCTTGCCCTATTTAGTTGTGGTGTAGGTCTTTTAATTATTGGCATTTCCTTGATGTTTAACTATCAATGGCTTGCGGTTCTTGAAGATATTGTACTTGCCTTTTCTTATAATATGACGGGCTTTTACAATTATAATGTACTCATTGCTGTAGGGGCTGTAGTATTATCGATTGGTGCTGTATTAATGCTCATCGGTACAAGTAAAGTTATAAAAACGATTATTCGTGCGGTACTACCTAATCCTGACAGCAAGGTATCAGATATTATCTTTCAAAATATCCGACTCGATAAGGGCCCTAAAATTGTAGTAATCGGTGGGGGTACGGGCTTATCAAATTTATTGCGTGGTTTGAAATCACATACATCAAATCTATCTGCGATTGTAACAGTTGCTGATGATGGAGGTTCTTCTGGCCGCTTGCGAGAAGACTTTCAAATGATAGCACCTGGCGATTTGCGAAATTGTTTAGTATCACTAGCTGAACAAGAAGGGGTAATGGAGAACTTATTCCGTTACCGCTTCGAAGGCGAAAATGAGCTTTCTGGGCATAGCTTTGGTAATCTCTTTATTACTGCGCTAGCTCAAGTTTACGATGGCGATATTGAAGAAGCTCTTGAAGCGGCTAGTAAATTGTTGCGTGTCCGTGGTCGTGTAATTCCTTCCTCTACAGAGTTCATTAAATTGCGTGCAGAGATGACAGATGGCACTATTGTAGAAGGTGAAAGTAATATACCACACTCGGGCAAACGAATTCGTCATATCTATAGTGATCCAGCATTGCCTAAGCCAGAGGGGGCTGCATTACGTGCCATTGATGAAGCGGATGTGATTATTTTAGGTCCTGGTAGTTTATATACAAGCATTATCCCAAATTTACTAACTGATAAGTTGGCCTCTCATGTACGTGCCAGTAAGGCTAATAAAATTTATATTGCTAATGTTATGACACAACCGGGTGAAACCACAGGCTACACATTAAATGACCATGTAGAGGCTTTAATTGCTCATGGCGGAGAAGGAATTATAGATACTGTTCTTGCCAATGATGGTCCGTTGCCAATTCAAATGGTTGAACAATATAGTGCTGTAGGATCTGAACCATTGGTATTAGATACTAAAAAGTTACAAGCTAAAGGAATCCGCACTATACGAGCTACCTTAATTAACCCTCAAAAACCAGCTGTTCATGATCCTGAACGGTTAGGTAAAGTTATTATGGATATTATTCATGCTATGCAATCTAATACTGAACCGCATATCTTAGAGTATTATCTTCAACGAGATGATCATTAATGAGAAGGGATGCCCATGTCATTTGCAGAAGATGTAAAAAATGAATTATGCCAATATGAAGCCTCTAGTGATGCGGATGTGGCCATGAAAATTGAAGCGTCTTGCTTATTGCGTATGGGCGGATCTATCATTTTGGGGATGAAAGGTGCCGTCGGCATTCGTTTGGCTACGGCTAATAATGCAGTAGCTCGTCGTTTGCTTGGTATTTTGAAAAAGCAATACGAATTACCTACAAATGTTTTAGTACGACAAGGTTTAAACTTGCGTAAAAAAAATATGTATACGCTATCTGTAGAACCCTCTGTAGAGGGTAGACAGGCTCTAGAGGATCTTGCTTTATGGCCTGTGAGCGAACAAATTCCTCGCAGTTGGCTCAAATCAATGGAAGCGCGACGGGCCTTTTTAAGGGGAGCTTTTTTAGGGGGAGGCTCTGTCAATAAACCACAAAGTGATTATCATCTTGAGTTTATGACGGGAAACGAGACCTTTGCGAGGGAAATTATCCATGTATTACGGCTCTTTCACATTCATGCGGGCTTAACGGAGCGGAAGGAAGAGTATGTAGTATATCTTAAAGAAGGGGACGCAGTAACAAACTGTTTGCAAATCATGGGAGCTCAATCGGCTCTTATGGAATTTGAAAACGTGCGGATTATGAAAACTGTACGGAATCAAATAAATCGTCAAGTCAACTGTGAGACGGCAAATTTACAGAAGGTTGTGGATGCAGCAGTTCGTCAGGTAAAAGCAATCCGTATTATTGATAGAGAAATCGGTATTGAAGAATTACCTGAAAAGTTGCGCGTCGTTGCAAGACTTCGGTGGGAGAATCCTGAAGCGAGTTTAAAAGAGCTTGAAGAGTTGATGGAGGGGGAACTATCTAAATCTGGAATTGGCCATCGACTAAAGAAGATTGAAGCATTAGCACTTACGTATGACCCGTTGGGGCTCGAAGAAATATAGAGGTAATAATATATGTTTTCCTATAAATCAAGATATTGTGTAGCTGCGGCTATGGCTGCCATGGCTGCCCTTACAGGCCATGTAGAAGCTCGTGATATAGATTTACAATCAATTGGATATTTTCAGTTTTCTCCGTTACCACCATCTTTGGTGTCTCAAACGGATACATTGCTCCTATCGGATAGTCCTGAATATGTAGGACCTGTAGGAGGTACGTTAAGTGCAGGTACAATTAATGGCAATGGGCGTATCTATTTCTATCATGTAAATGAAATGGATCTACCTCACAAGATTGCTATCGTCTTAGAAAACCAAACGGCTTATCCAACTTCAGTACATGTCATGAGACAATTAAAATCTGTAGCTACACCTGACTATTTTGCAGCAGGTCGTGATTTGTCTCGGAAGGATTTGGAGCAGCCTCTTAATGAAAGCCCAGATGCAAGACCATTATATTCTCTTAGCATTCCACCACAAGGGCGCCAATTAATCTTTAGTGACTTAGAAAATACACCGGTAAATCGAGATGCATTATTTACGGGTATTGTAGATATTAAAACAGAAGGGCCTATATTTGCGCGTGTTATGATGCTGCCTATGGGGATGGACCCTGTAGATGCGTCACATTGGGTGAAAAACCTTCCTATTGATGAAATACAATTACGCGGTACTTATACTGGTGCTAAACGTAATATGGAGGTTACTACACCATTCGATACCGCTTTAGGTGGTGCCTTTGTAGAAATTGGTAATGACCGCGAAGATACGTTTATCAATGGTGTAGACGAAATGCAAAATAAAGCATTTGTTCGTGACCGTGGTAACTATGGCGTATCGTATACGTTAAAAATTCCTACAAAGGGGAATGAACCGTTTAGACTGTATTTTAACCCTCTTGGGGGACCTTATTCTGGTTCCTTTACGGTAAAAGCATTGCATCAACAAGGTGCTAGACGGGGACAGACCGATACACGAACTTATCACATTGGTGGTGAAGATGGTATTTCCGCATTAGGGGAAGGTACTATATTAGATAGTCGTCTATTAGGGAATTATAATGCGGGCGATTTATTAACATTAAACTTTATGCCAGCCGGTGCATCGAATTTGCCAATTCGTTTCTTGTTAATTCCTGAATCTCTTGCAAATCCACAAAAACATCAAACTATTGCTGTTAATGTGCCGAAAGATGTTAAAGACATTTTAGGGCATCCAACTCAAGGAGGCACACAAATACCTGTAGGCCCTGTAGGTGGTAAAGATGGAGATAAAGGAGCAGTAGATACTAAAAAATCTACTATTGAAAGTCCAGCTAAGCGGGCAGAAACAATTGCTCATGAAGAAACTAAAAAGTTGAGCGATAAAGCTGTAGCAGATGTAAAAAAAGAAGCACAACTTAAAAAGGCAAAAGATGAGAAAGAAGCATTAGCTCGTAAAAAAGCTGAAGAGGCTCGACTAGCTGCAGAAAAAGCCGAAATGTTGCGAAAGGCTGCAGAGGCCAAACATGCTGAAATTGAGCGCAAGATGGCTGAAAAAGCCGAAGCAGAGCGTAAAGCAGAGGAAGCTCGCAAGGCGGAAGCGGCTCGTAAAGCTGAAATGGCACGTATCGAGGCAGCGAGAAAAGCGGAAGCAGATCGGCTAGAGGCAGCTCGTAAAGCAGAAGAAGCTCGACTAGCAGCGGAAGCAAAACGTCTTGAAGAAGAAAGTAGAATTGAAGCTGCTCGTATTGAGGCCGCACGCAAAGCGGAGGAAGAAAGAAAAGCGGCCGAAGCTAAGGCACGCTTTGAAGCGCAAAGAGCAGCAGAAAAAGCTGCTTTAGAGGCCAAAAAGGCCGAAGAGGAACGCTTGGCTGCTGAGGCTAGAGCTCGTTTAGAAGCACAACGTAAAGCTGAGCAGGAAGCATTGGAAGCAAGACGTGCCGAAGAAGCTCGTAAAGCAGCAGAAGCAAAACGAGCAGAGGAAGCACTCAAAGCTGAAGCTGCGAGAATTGAAGCGGCGCGTAAAGCTGAACAAGCTCGTTTAGAAGCAGAAGCACGTAGAGCAGAAGAAGCTCGAAAAGCAGAAGCAGCTAGACTTGAGGCACAACGTAGAGCTGAACAGGAACGTCTTGAAGCAGCGCGCCGTGCTGAAGAAGCTCGTCGCATAGAAGAAGCAAGACGTGCCGAAGAGGCTCGTAAAGCAGAGGCGGCTCGCATAGCGGCGGAAGCTCGTAAGGCAGAGCAAGAGCGACTTGCTGCAGAACGAGCTGAAGCAGAACGTCAAGCAGCCGAGGCACGACGCCTTGCTGAGGAACGATATAAAGCGCAACTAGAGGCAGAACGTAAAGCTGAAGCTGCTCGTCAACAAGCGTTGGCTCAAGCTGAAATCGAGCGTAAAGCAAAAGAGCGTGCTGAAGCTATTCAACGTGTCCGAGATCAACAAGAGAGCGCTCGTCGTCGTGCAGAACTTGCCCGTCAACAACTTGAAGCCGAACGTAAGGCTGCTCAAGCATCTAAGAGGACTCCTTCCTTCAGTGAACTTGATGATATTCATGGGGATACATCAAATGTAACTATTCCAAATGCTGTATCCATTGATGAGTTGACAAAACCTAGACCGACTGCATCTCAAAATACACGTCGTCGTGAGCAACGTCAACCTCAATTGTCGCCAAATCAGCAATATGTGCAGATAGATCCTGTAGCGAATGAGCCGCAACAAGATCAAATGCCATATACTCCACAAAATGAACAGCAAAATGATGAAGAAAACCCACCAAGATTATATCCATTAGGTTAAGACCCTTAATTTCTAAAAAAAATTTTAGATTAAAGTTTAAGATATAGAAGTGGATTAATAGCTGTTTAAATATAGAGAGGACAAGCAATTTTATATGCTTGTCCTCTTTTTAAAATCCATATGAATTTTGTGTTTTACATTGACTTTCAAAGGTGGATTCAGTACAATAAATAAAGAAATGCATATATGGTACGAGAGACCATTGCATAATACAATACCTTTTAATTTAGTCCAGAGAGGCTGAGAAAGGAATATAGTTGAAGTGCCCATAGGGGCTTCTTTGTGCAAACTATTTGACCTTTTGCCCTGGGCAAAAGGTCTTTTTTGTTACGTGAGTTAGGAGGAAATCATGGGACAAGTTAGCCTAAAAGGCAAAGATTTATTGGGTTTGCAAAATGTGTCACCTGAAGAAATCAAATTGATTTTAGATGTGGCAAAGAAAATGAAGAAAATCGTTCTTTCTGATGACAAGAAGGTTCCACTATTAAAGGGGAAATCCATTATCAACCTTTTTATGGAACCAAGTACTCGTACCCGTAGTTCCTTTGAGTTAGCCGGCAAATACTTAGGGGCTGACGTAATCAATCTTTCTCCTAGTGGATCTTCCATGGGTAAAGGTGAAAGTTTCCGCGATACATTATTAACTATGTCCTACATGGGTACAGATGCTATCGTAATGCGGCACAGCGCAGAAGGTGCACCTTTATACGCTACGAAAGCCGTAGATCCGATTATCATTAACGCAGGTGATGGCGCTCATGAGCATCCAACACAAGCATTACTAGACATGTATTCTATCTTAGAGAAAAAGGAATCTATTGAAGGATTAAAGGTGGTTATCCTTGGCGATATAATGCATAGTCGCGTGGCACGCTCCAACATTTATGGCCTTACAAAAATGGGGGCTGATGTACATCTAGCTGGTCCTCGTACAATGGTATATCCAGAATTTGAAAAATTAGGTGTTACCGTACACCATGATATTCGTGAAGCAGTGGCTGATGCAGATGTAGTTAACGTACTTCGCATTCAATTAGAACGCATTCATTCTGCATTGTATCCTACAAATAGAGAATATGCTCGTATCTTTGGTATTAACAATGATGTATTAAAATTAGCTAAAGATGATGTAATGGTAATGCATCCAGGTCCTATGAACCGCGGCCTTGAAATTGCACCAGATGTAGCATATTCTGATCAATCCGTAATTCAAGAACAGGTACGTAATGGCGTAGCTGTACGTATGGCTGTATTGTACTTAACTATTATTGGAGGTGACGGTAGTGAGCTTGCTTATTAAAAATGGTACGGTAGTTAATCCGGCAAAAAAACAAAACGAAGTAGCAGATGTTCTCGTAAAAGATGGTAAAATTGCAGCCATCGGTCAAAACTTGAGTGCTGAAGGTGCTGAAGTTTATGATGCAACAGGGCTTATCGTAGCACCTGGTCTTATCGATATTCACACACATTTGCGCGAACCAGGCCAAGAAGCTAAAGAAGATTTCCACTCTGGTACACAAGCGGCTGCTGCAGGTGGTTTCACACGTGTTGTCACTATGGCTAATACTAACCCAGTTGTAGATAATGCTGCACTTGTAAGAGGTTTACAAAAACAGGCTGAACTCACTGGCGTTGTGAAAGTAGAATTTATTGGCGCTGTATCAAAAGGCCTAGAAGGTAAGGAACTTGCTGAAATGGGCGATATGGCAGAAGCTGGTGTAGTAGCATTCTCCGATGATGGTCACTATGTAGAAAATGCTGCATTTATGCGTCGTGCCTTAGAATACTCCTCCATGTTTAATAAAATGGTTATCGACCATGCAGAAGATATTACATTGACTAAAAATGGCCATATGCATGAAGGTATTGTTTCTTATGAATTAGGTGTTATTGGTCGTCCTGCAGTAGCTGAAGATTTGGCTGTTGCTCGTGATATCTTGTTATCTGAAATGACAGGTGGTCATATCCATATCGCCCACGTAAGTAGTAAAAATACTGTAGATATGGTGCGCCGTGCGAAGGCTAAAGGCCTTAATGTAACATGTGAAGTTACAAGCCAACATTTATCTTTCACAGATGAATACCTACGCGAATATAACCCAGCATTCAAAATGGCTCCTCCAATTCGCTCTGAAGATCATCGTCAAGCATTATTAGAAGGCTTGAAAGATGGTACAATCGATGCGATTATTACAGACCATGCACCACATGCATATGAAGAAAAAGACCATGAATTCTGCTGTGCACCAAATGGTTTCAGTGGCCTCGAAACATCTTTGGCGGCGGTTATTACTAATGCATATGGTCCTGATAAACTAAGCATCGATCAAGTTGTGTACTATATGAGTACTCGACCAGCTGAGTTGATGCACCTTGATGCAGGTGTTCTTGAAGTTGGCAAGCCAGCAGATATTACCGTATTCTCCACGACTGAAGAATGGACAGTAGATCGAAATAAATTCTATACAAAAGGTAAAGTTAGCCCATTTGATGGTATGACTGTTACAGGTAAAGCTAAACTCACAGTAGTTGATGGCAAAATTGTTATGAAGGAGGGCGTAGTCTTATAATGAAAGGCAAGTTAGTTCTTGAAGATGGTTCCGTGTTTGAAGGTTCCTTATTAGGTGGCGCCCCAACGGTAGGCGAAGTTGTATTTAACACAGGTATGACAGGGTATCAAGAAATCTTGACTGATCCATCCTATGCGGATCAAATTATTACATTAACCTATCCTTTAATTGGTAATTATGGTACTTTAAATTCTATTACTCAAGGTCCTAAACCATATTGTAAAGGTTTTATTGTAGGTGAACTGTGTGACTTTCCATCTAACTGGCAAAATGAGGGGTTATTTAGTGAGTATCTTCGTTTGCACGGCATCCCTTGCCTTTATGATGTAGATATACGTGCGATTACACGTGTTCTTCGTAACCATGGTGTAATGAAGGGCGTACTCGTATGCTCTGATTACCCTATGGAGGATATTCAAAAATTGTTTAAACAAGACTTGCCAACAGATCAAGTTATGCGTGTAACTACAAAATGGCAAGGTATGCGTGGCGATAAAAATGCTGAATTCCACGTAGCGGTAATGGATTATGGTGTAAAGGAAAATATCCTTCGATCTCTAGAAGCTGCAGGCTGTCGTCTTACTGTATTTCCTGCAGATGCTAAGGCTGAAGATGTGTTGGCAGCAAATCCAGATGGTATTTTTTTATCTAATGGCCCTGGAGACCCTCAAGATCTTGGCTATGCAGTAGAAGAAGTAAAGAAAATGTTTGGTAAGAAACCAATCTTTGGCATCTGTATGGGGCATCAAGTATTGGCACAAGCTTATGGTGGTACCACATTCAAATTGAAATTTGGTCACCGTGGTTCTAACCATCCTGTACAAGATTTACGTACTGGTCGGGTATATATTACATCTCAAAACCATGGTTATGCGGTAGATGATACTTCTTTGCCAGATTTCGTAGAAATTACACATCGTAGTGTAAATGATGGTACCGTAGAAGGTATGCGTCATAAAGAATTGCCAATCTTCTCCGTACAATACCATCCAGAAGCATCCCCAGGACCTACTGATAACCTATATTTATTTGACGAATTTGAAGACTTAATGAGAAAGGGAAAATAATATGACCTCAGAAGCAAAAAAAGTACTTGTAATTGGTTCTGGTCCAATTATTATCGGTCAAGCTGCAGAGTTTGATTATGCTGGTACACAAGCATGCCGTTCCCTTCGAGAAGAGGGTTATAAAGTAGTATTGGTTAACTCCAACCCTGCTACTATTATGACTGATACAGATATTGCAGACCGCGTATATGTAGAACCGATTAGTCTTGAATTCGTAACAGAAGTTATAAAAAAAGAACGCCCTTGGGGCTTGTTGGCTACATTAGGTGGTCAAGTAGGTCTTAATATGGCGGTACAATTGTCTGAAGCTGGCGTATTAGAAGAATATGGTGTAAAACTTCTTGGTACAACTCTTGAAGCCATTAAACAAGCGGAAGACCGTGAGCTTTTCAAAGAAGCGATGAAGGAAATCAACCAACCGGTTCCTGAATCCGATATCTTTAACGATCTTGAAGAAGCAGTAGCCTTTGCTAATCGTATTGGGTATCCTATTATCATCCGTCCTGCATACACATTAGGCGGTACTGGTGGAGGTATTGCCCATAATGAAGATGAAATGTATGAAATCACACGTCGTGGTTTGAAACTTTCACCAATTCACCAAATTCTAGCAGAACGTTCCGTTGCAGGCTGGAAAGAGATTGAATACGAAGTAATGCGCGATAGTGCAGATAACTGCATCATCGTATGTAATATGGAAAATATTGACCCTGTTGGTGTGCATACTGGGGATTCTATCGTTGTGGCACCAAGCCAAACCTTGAACGATATTCAATACCAAATGCTGCGTACCGCATCTGTAGAGATTATCCGTTATTTAAAAATCGAAGGCGGTTGTAACGTACAATACGCTTTGAATCCAAATAGCAACGAATATATTGTTATCGAAGTAAACCCTCGCGTATCTCGTTCCTCTGCATTGGCATCTAAAGCAACTGGGTACCCAATTGCGAAGGTAGCAGCAAAAATTGCAGTAGGCATGACATTGGATCAAATTACAAATGCTGTAACCGGTGAAACTAAAGCATGCTTTGAGCCGACTCTTGACTATGTAGTAACTAAGTTCCCACGCTGGCCTTTTGAAAAATTCAACTTGGCAGATCGTACCTTGGGCACACAAATGAAAGCCACTGGCGAAGTTATGGCTATTGACCGTTCTTTGGAAGGCTCCTTACTTAAAGCAATTCGTTCCTTGGAAATTGGTTTAGACCATATTGAGCTTAAGAAAATCGCTCATGAGTCTATGGAACAATTGATCGAACGTTTACATTTAGTAGATGATGAACGTATCTATGTTGTAGCAGAAGCACTTCGCAAGGGAATCAGTGTAGAAAAAATCCACTATATTACAAAAATTGATACATTCTTTATTGAAAAAATTAAAAACATTGTTACTGTGGAAAAAGCATTGGCTGAGCAAGGTTTAACAGAGGATGTATTGCGCAAAGCAAAACGTTATTCCTTCACTGATTCTGTTATCGCTCGTTATGCTAATACAACTGTAGAAGATGTTCGTGCAAAACGTAAAGAATGGAATATTCTTCCAACATATAAATACGTAGATACATGTGCGGCTGAATTTGAATCTAAAACACCGTACTATTACAGTGCTTATGCACAAGAAGACGAAGTTAAACCACTAGGCGAAAAATCCGTAGTGGTACTTGGTTCTGGCCCGATTCGTATTGGTCAAGGCGTAGAGTTCGATTACTGCTCCGTACATTCCTCATGGGCCCTTCGTAAAGCGGGTTATCAATCTATTATGATTAATAACAACCCAGAAACAGTGTCTACAGACTTTGATATTTCTGACTCTTTATACTTTGAGCCATTGACTGTGGACGATGTTATGGAAATCATCGATAAAGAACAGCCAGCGGGCGTCATTGCTCAATTTGGTGGTCAAACGGCTATCAATTTGGCAGGCCCATTGGCAGAACGTGGCGTCAAAATCCTCGGTACATCCGTAGATAGCATCGATATGGCGGAAGACCGTGAACGCTTTGATGAATTGTTGGCGAAACTTGGTATTCCTCGCCCAGTAGGTGCTCTGGTAACCTCTGATGAAGAAGCACAAGAAGCAGCTAAAAAGTTGAAATACCCATTAATCGTTCGCCCTTCTTATGTATTGGGCGGTCGTGCGATGGAAATCGTATACAACGATAAAGAGCTTGATGTATACATGAAGGAAGCCGTAGTAGCATCTAAGGAGCATCCTGTTCTTATCGACCGTTACATGGTTGGTATGGAGGTAGAGGTTGACGCTATTTCCGATGGTACCGATGTATGTATCCCTGGTATTATGGAACAAATCGAACGCGCCGGTGTTCACTCTGGTGACTCCATGGCCGTTTATCCAGCTCAACATTTGAGCCAAGAATTGATTGATCAAATCGTTGATTATACACGTCGTATTGCAGTAGGCCTTAATGTTAAAGGTGTACTTAATATTCAATATATCGTGGCTGATGGTGAACTTAACGTTATCGAAGTTAACCCTCGTTCTAGCCGTACTGTACCATTCATATCTAAGGTTACAGGTATCAATATGGTAGAATGTGCAACACGCATTGCTCTTGGTGAAAGCTTAAAAGACTTAGGCTTACCACATGGTCTTGTACCTAATAAACCATATGTAGCTGTAAAAGCACCTGTATTCTCCTTCTCTAAAATGGGCCTTGTAGAAATTGCTCTTGGACCTGAAATGAAGTCTACTGGTGAAGTTATGGGTATTGGTCGCACGTATTCTGAAGCATTATTTAAAGCTATTAATGGTGCGAATATGCGTATTCCTGAGGATGGTACAATCCTCATGACTGTAGCAGACCGCGATAAAGAGGAGGCTAGTCAATTAGCAAAAGGCTTTATTGATTTGGGCTATCATATTGAAGCAACTGGTGGTACTGGTAAATACTTCAAAGAACATGGCGTTGACTGCAAGGTAGTTAACAAAATCTCTGAAGGTGATGATAACTGTGCTGACCACATTCGTCAAGACAAAGTCGATCTTGTACTTAATACATTGACTGCAGGGAAACGACCTGAACGCGAAGGATTCCAATTGCGTCGTCTCGCTGTAGAAATGGGTACACCATGCTTAACAAGTCTCGATACAGCACGGGAAGTATTGCGTGTTGTGGCGAATCGTAAAGATGATGCGAACTACACTGTAGAAGCATTACAAGATTTTGAATTGGAGTAAAACCATGAGTGGCTATGTAGAACAGGGCGAAGTCGTTCGCAATGAGCAAATAGGCTCTGATGTGTGGATTATGGATATTCACGCACCAAAACAGGCAGCAGAAGCAAAGATAGGACAGTTTTGTAATGTTCGCGTAGCGGACTCTACGGCGCCATTATTGCGCCGTCCTATTAGCTATGCTGGATTTGATGCCCGAAAGGGTACGATTACCCTTTTGTATCGCGTTGTAGGCAAGGGGACTGAAATTATGACACGTCTCGTTCCTGGCGATACTCTAGATTGCTTAGGTCCTTTGGGAGAACCATTTGTAACATCTAAGAATATGCTTCTCGTTGGCGGTGGCGTTGGTATTGCACCGATGCTATGTATCGCATCCCATTTGCAAAAAGGTGAAGAAGCACAAGTTATTCTTGGTTTTAGAAATGAAAGCGAAACCTTCTGGGCTGATTTATTTAAAGATACGCCTGTTCAAGTCCACATCACTACTGATGATGGTAGCGTAGGTACAAAAGGCTTCCCTACAGCAATCATGCCTGACCTAATTAATGCTAATTCGTTTACTTCTGTTATGACTTGTGGTCCTATGCCTATGATGAAAGGCGTAGCACAAGTGGCTAAAGAACTCCATGTGCCATGCCAAGTATCTTTAGAAGAGCGCATGGGATGTGGTACGGGCGGTTGCTTAGGTTGCGCTTGTGATGGTGCCGGTGGCAAACGTTATAAGGTTTGTAAGGATGGTCCTGTATTCCCAGCTGAGGAGGTGTTCTTTTAATGCGTGAACGCGATTTAAATAACACTGTTACGCCAAATCCAAAGCTTGCTATTGATTACTGCGGAATTAAGATGAAAAATCCTATTATTGCTGCATCTGGCACCTTTGGTAATGGCCCTGAGTATGCTGGTTATTTAGACCTTAGTAATGAAGTAGGTGCTATTTCTGTAAAAGGCTTAACACCTAAAGGTCGTCATGGTAATCCTGGCACTCGCATTGCAGAAACACCATCTGGCGTATTGAACTGCATTGGCCTTGAAAATCCTGGGGCTGAACATTTTGTTAGGAAAATTCTACCGGATCTTGAGAAATATGATGTACCATTGCTAGCGAATATGTCTGCTGGTACGGTAGAGGAATTTGCGTGGATGGCAGAGACACTATCTGTAGATGGTATTGCAGGCCTTGAAGTTAATGTATCTTGCCCAAATGTAGAATGTGAAGGCATGGCTTTTGGTATAGATCCAAAGGTAGTAGAACAGGTAACAAAAGCGGTTCGTAAGGTAACGGATAAACCTGTTATCGTTAAGCTTTCACCAAATGTTACAGACATTGTAGAAATCGCAAAAGCTGTTGAAGCAGGCGGTGGTAATGGGGTAAGTTTAATTAATACGTTGTTGGGCATGGCTATAGATATTTACCATCGCAAGCCTGTATTGGGTAATACTTACGGTGGATTATCTGGCCCAGCCGTAAAGCCCGTGGCTCTTCGCATGGTGCACCAAGTTTATAAAGGGGTAACTATTCCTATTATTGGACTTGGTGGTATCATGACTGGCACAGATGCTATCGAATTTATGATGGCAGGGGCGCAAGCCGTTCAAGTTGGTACAGCTACGATGGTAGATCCAACAGCAATTTCACGTATTGCCCGTGAAATGAGCGAATATGTAGAACAATATAATCTTAACAGCATCACTGATATTGTAGGTGCTGTTCATCACGTATAACAAACAGCATTATATGTACGACAAACTTAAACAACCATAAGAATTGTCGTTATATAGGATATGATACAAAAAGACCTAGCACATTCAGTACTAGGTCTTTTCTTATGTATTGAATTGAGGTCTATAATTACATAGATGCCAATTATATAGACTGTTAATGTCATAGTATGGTAATAATATGTATAATTATGATTATACATATGCTTTGTAGAAGTCAATAAATTGTTGTGCTACTGGGGAAAGTGCATGGCCTTTAAGCGTGATAAAAGCTTTTTTGAAATCCCCCGAGAATTCTGGCAATTTAATGCGGGCCATTTTGCGATGATTGATGAGTTCCTTGGCGTCCATTGGGACTAAAGAAACTGTACGACCAGAAGAGGCCCACTCAATAGCTGAGCTTTTTGTTGTAGTTATAGCTATTGCATTAAGTTGCTCCATATCTGTTAAGCTAGACTGCATAATCATTCGGACGGAGCCACCAGAAAGGGATAGAGGACATTTTTTTATGTCTTCCCACGTGATGGTATCATGTTCACGATCTGTCCAGAATACATCACGGCGGAAAATAGCGTATAAATGCTCTTCTTGGGTAAGCAGAATATCGAATTTATCGATATCTACCATTTGAATATTGGCGATACCTAATTCGGCGCTACCATTGATGAGTTGGGTCACTACATTTGTCATAAGTCCTTCATAAATTTCAAAATGGACAGATGGATATTTCATGGAAAAAGCTGGTAAATATTGCTGTACGATTGGCGTTGAACGAGATGCAGACGTCGCAATGCGTAAAGTACCTTCAATGCGTGAGTTCAATTGTTGTACAGCATTATATGTAGATTCTTCAATAGAGCAGAGTTGTTGCGCTTTTTCGTAGAAGATTTTACCAGCATCTGTTAATTGCAAGTTTGAGCCTCGTTGGCCGCGTTTAATGTTGATTAATTGAGCCCCAAATTCAGCCTCTAAATATTTCAACTGCTTACTTAACGCTGGTTGTGTAATATGAAGAATCTCTGCGGCCTGTGTCATATTGCCCGTTTGAACAAGGGTAATAAAATTGTGGTAGTAAGATGTATCCATAGAATCTCCCTATTATACACAAAATAAGATAAATAAAAATTATAACGAACTAAGTAACGGTCATTTCACATTTAATAAAATGCTATATATACTAAATTCAACAAAGTAATAGAAAGTAAATTAAGTTTTAAATTATCTTTCTATACTCATCACAAATTTTGATATATAACAACAGTTAAGAAAGTAGGTACTACTATGGGCGTGGTAAAAAGAACATTAAGTCGAGCAATTCGTAATTGGGAAGCACGTAGATTAATGACGGCTCGTAATAAAATTAGCCGGAAAAAACAATTAGAACGAGTATGGCCTTATCCAATGACTACAGACAAACGTCGTGAACTTGGTCAAGGCATAGCCGGTTTAGTTAATAGCGGCAATTAAAACTTGGAATCTACTGACTAGATTGTTTATCTAGAGGTAGTACCACTTCAATAGAATCTAATACCGTGCAAGCTGCAGCTCCATGACTTATGTCTTGGAGCTCTTTTTGTATGCGCTCTACATCAGTAGGTGGTATTAGGATTGTTATGTCTACATATTCACCAAAGCTTGCTTCGTAATGTAATTTTTCGTCCTGTACATATCTTTCTACTGCTCCAAACAGTGAGTAGTCAATCTTTGCTTGTAGCCGAGTTCGTGTTGTATGTAGTTCTTTAGGCGCAAGACGTAATGTTTCCGCAACGGAGTGTGAATAGGCCCGAATCAAGCCTCCAGCGCCCAATTTAATGCCTCCAAAATAACGTGTTACGACGACGGCTACATTGGTAATACCAGTCTTTTTGAGTACTTCTAGCATTGGTTTACCTGCTGTGCCCGATGGTTCTCCATTATCAGAAGATCGTTGCTGTTCTTGCTGTGGACCTAATGCATAGGCTGTGCAGTTATGACGTGCATCCCAGAATTCTTTATTGATACGGCTTATAAAGGTTTGAGCGTCCTCTTCAGTCTTACAAGGATATACAGTTGTTATAAACCGTGATTTTTCAACAACATATTCATGGCGAAATTCTTTTGCTACCGAAGTAAATTCCACCGTAGGGCTTATTGATTCAGACATATATTCACCTCCTTTGGAATCAAATTTTATGTTTATTCATCATCACTTTATTATAATCTATTTATGAAGGCTATGTATAGGTAAAAGCGGTTAATTCCCTTATAAAAAAGAAATAACCCCCTATATTTAGTAGGATATTGACGTAATGAGAATTTATGTTATTATTAAATATAGATATATGAGTAGTTACTCATGTAATATGTTCATATATTGAAGTTTTAGAATATATTGAAACATTCTTAGTGAACTTGTTTATGGCTATTTTATTTACAATAGGGTATATAGTATTTTTATAGATAGATGTTTAGGCGTATATTTAAGTACATAAATACAAAATATAGTACGGATTTGTAATAATATAGTAAGTTGTAAAATAAGATATATGTATCGATAGAGTAGAAAGGCCTGTGAATATGAGCTTAAAAAAACAAGAATTTGATATTACGGGTATGCACTGTGCAGCCTGTGTAAAACGTGTTGAAAACGTTGTTTCTAAAGTTGATGGCGTAGAATCTGTTAAGGTTAATCTCTTAACTCGGAAGGGGAGCGTTGAATATAAAGACGGAGCTACTGTAGATTCACAACAGATTATCGATGCCATTACCAATATCGGCTTTGGTGCTGCAGAAGCAGACGAAACAAAGCAAGAAATAGAAAAGGTTAACTTAAAACCTCATATTACACGCCTTATTATAGCCGCTTGTATGGCAGTACCGATGATGATTAATATGACGTTACATCGATTTGGTATTCAGGCATTGCCTGTATGGGTAGAGTTTGTTCTTGCTACTATTGCTCAGTTCGGTCCTGGTCTCATGTTCTATAAGAGTGCCTGGAGTGCAGTGAAAAATGGAGCGCTTACGATGGATGTGCTTGTAGTAATGGGCACAACCGTAGCGTATCTATTTAGTATTTATAATTGGCAGTTCCACCCCGAACTAGGACCTCATGGAATTTACTTTGAAACCTCTGCGTGGCTTATTACGTTTATCCTTCTTGGTAAACTCTTAGAAGAAATTGCAAAAGGGCGTACCTCTGAAGCACTTCAAAAATTAATTGCTTTACAACCTGCAACGGCTCATGTGTTGCGTGATGGAGAATTTATTGATATCCCTACATCTAAGGTGGTAGCGGGTGATATTTTACAAGTTCGTGCAGGCGAAAAAATCCCTGTTGATGGTACAATTACTGAGGGGTATTCCACAGTAGACGAGGCTATGCTGACCGGTGAAAGCTTACCAGTTGAAAAGCAAGTTGGCTCTGAAGTTATTGGTGCTACTATAAATCTAAGTGGTGCTTTTACCATGGAAGCAAAGCGTATCGGTTCCGATACGATGTTATCTCAAATCATCAAGGTTGTCGAAGAGGCACAAACCTCTAAGGCTAGTATTCAACGTATTGCAGATATCGTGGCTCAATATTTCGTACCGACTGTTATTGGACTTGCTGTTTTGACAGGTCTCGTATGGTACTTCATTATGGGAGATTCTATTAACGTTGCTCTCATTAACGCAACAGCGGTACTTGTTATCGCATGTCCTTGTGCGCTTGGCCTTGCTACACCAACATCTATCATGGTTGGGTCTGGACTTGGTGCGGAACACGGCGTGCTCATCAAGAGTGCAGAATATCTTGAAAAGGCGGGTAAGCTCGATGCCATTGTTATGGATAAAACCGGTACCCTTACACAGGGTGTATTGGATGTGACGGCTTTTAAAAATTACAATGGTGATGAAAGTACGAATATGTCTATTATGATGGCTCTTGAAAGTGGCACATCTCATCCGATTGCAAAGGCTATGGTTTACTACGGTGAAGATCAGGGCTACAAAGGTAAAGCTGTTGAACTTGAAAGTTTCACCGATGTACCAGGTAAAGGGTTACAAGGTGCCTACCAAGGCGTATCCGTACAACTTGGGCACAGTCGTTGGATGAACGAACTAGGTTATGATTTAACGGCGGTTCAAGAAGATATTTTACAATTTGAAGAACAAGGCGCCTCCGTATCTGTTCTGGCTATAGATGGCGTTATTAGTGCTATGTGGGCTGTAGAAGACGAATTACGTCCAGAAACTATTGAGGTTGTAAAAGAGTTACATGCTCAAGGTATTGATGTATGGATGCTTACTGGTGATAATCGTCGAACTGCTCAATATATTGCTAAACAGGCGGGTATCGCCCATGTTATAGCTGAAGTATTGCCTCAGGATAAGGCTAGCAAGGTAAAAGAATTGCAAGATAAGGGCCTTGTAGTGGGGATGGTTGGTGACGGTATCAATGATGCTCCTGCTCTTGTTACGGCAGATATTGGCTTTGCTATTGGCAGTGGTACAGATATTGCGGTAGAAGCAGCCGATATCGTCCTCGTACGTAATGATTTGCATACACTGGTACAAGCTGTACGACTCAGTCGTAAAACAATGACAAACATTAAGCAAAACCTATTCTGGGCATTGATCTTTAACTGTATTGGCATTCCTTTGGCCGCTATCGGTGCGTTAAACCCTATGATTGCTGGCACGGCGATGGCATTTAGCTCTGTTACAGTTGTAAGTAATTCACTTCGTTTGAAACGAGCTAAAATTTAAGATTATACATATAATTGAATACTATAAAGCACCTATACAGAGGTATAGGTGCTTTATTATATCTACAGACATATAGTTAAGTATATATTTATATCTTGTATTGAGACGTGAAATGGATATTTAATTCCTACGATAATGGTGTTTTTAGACGGCTTATGATTTGTTATACTGAATATAGTGATTGATTTAAAAGAGAGGTTCATGATTATGAAATTAAGTACTCGAGACATTGTCTATATTGGTTTTATTGCCGCGTTATGTGCAGTGGCTACTACAATTCGCATTGAAATACCAGGTGGCGCTATGGTTCATTTAGGATCGGCTGCACTCTTTACAACATCTATACTTTTTGGTGGATTATATGGAGGCTTGGGTGCGGCAATTGGATCTGCACTATTTGATCTCTTTGGTGGTCATACACAGTACATCGTATTCTCTTTCTTTATTAAAGGAATTGCAGGACTTATCGTAGGTGGTATGACTGCAGGCTATTTGCCACCCTCTATTACAAAACCAACTGCATCCTTTGGTCGTATTTTAGTAGCCCTTATTATTGGTGCTGTTTGGACCGCTTTTGGCTACTTCCTTGCGTGGTGGTTCGTTCTTGAAAGTGCGGTCGTGGCGGCTAGTAAAATTCAATACTCTTTGATTACAAGTGCCGCAGGAATTGTGGTTGCTATTGTATTAACCCCTAAATTACAAACGATAGTGCGCAGATTGTTTACTAAAAATTAATTGCTACAATGTCTTAGCATGTTTTAGTTAGGCACTGCTAAAAAAGCTATAATAATCTGATACATTGATAAATAAACTATCATATCGATAAATACAAAAGCCTTTAGTTGCTAAATTAGTTTAGCGTCTAAAGGCTTTTTGGTTAGGTTATTATTTTATAATTAGTGATTGTATTAGCTATTAAATTATTAGAAATTACAAAGGTCGTTTAAGTTTTCTGCCATTGTAGGGTGTGTGAAGATTTGATTTTTGAAATATGTATATGGAATGTTATTATCCATAGCCATTTTAATTAAGTTAATCAATTCTTCTGCGCCTTGGGAATAGAGTGTAGCGCCCAGGATTAAGTCGTTATCCGCATCCACAACAATTTTAAAGGCGCCTTTTAAATAGTCGTTTACATGTGCTCTAGGCATGGTAGCTACGAGCATTTCTTTCGTTTTAACCGTATATCCTTGGTTGATTGCATCTTCTTCTGTAAGACCTACACGAGAAAGTGGAGGTGTTAAGAAGGTAGTATAAGGAATATTTTTACGATCTTTTAAGGTATACTGGCTGTTACCAGTAAGTGCGCCAAATACGATACGGAAGTCATCAAGAGATATATATGTGAATTGAGGACCACCGTTTACATCACCGACTGCGTATACACCAGGGACGGAGCTTTCACAAGTATCATTAACTACAATAGCACCGCGTTCGTTAGTAGCGATGTCCGTATGTTCTAAACCAATATTAGCCGTATTGGCTTTGCGACCTGTAGCGTATAGAACAGCATCAAAAGTGTAGTTTTGATTATTAGCGGTGATAACTGGTTTGTCTCCATCATTGGATACAGATTCTAATGTTACATTATTAAGAATGGTAATGCCTTGTTCAGTTAAGTACTCGTTAGCTAGTTCTTGAACGATAGGTTCTTCGCGTTTTAAGATGCTAGATTCGATGTTGAATACAGTTACCTTAGCACCAAGTTTTGCATATAGGCTGGCAAATTCAAGACCGATAGGACCAGCGCCGATAACACCTAATGTACTAGGTTGAGTAGGTAATTGTTGAATTTCTGTACTATTATAGAAACCTATAGCCGTATCAATGCCAGAAATATTAGGTTTAATCGCTACAGCACCAGTGTTTATAACGATAGTGTCAGCAGATAATATAATCTTATCCTCGCCAGCGGTAACGGCGATTTCTTTATTGCTAATAAATGCACCATGCCCAGTATAGACATCGACATGTTCATTTGTATCTAACATACCGAAGTTTTTATTGCGTAAGCGAGATGTAACAACTTCACGTTGGTTTAATACTTGATCGTATGATAAGCCTTTTGATGCGGCAATGATCATCGTCTTAGTAGGGATACATGCGATATTAATACATGTACCACCGTACATTAGAGGATTTTCTTCAATCATGGCTACAGATTTGCCCATAGAGCCAAATTTTGCGGCTAAGGTTTTACCAGCTTTGCCGAAACCTAAGACGATAATGTCATATTGTTTGGTATTCATACAATACCTCCTATCTTTTATATTGAAAATATTAGATATTGATATTATAGCATATTATTATAAATATAAAAGTAGAAATTAGAATTAATTAGCATTGATTATGAATTAAATTTGTCTAGAATGATTATGTTAAGGTAGTCAATTAGTTTATTGGTTTTTTGTTAAAGGGGATGAGATAGCTTGTATATCTGTGATTATATCAATAAATTAAGTGTGTTAAGTATTTCTACTTGACACATTTCTTTATGTACGGTAGTATATGTAAAGTAATATGACTTGACAGTGATGGAGGTGGCGAAATGGAAGAACGAGTGCTCATAAGTTTGCTCTTAGATTTCTATGGGCCATTGTTGACGGACAAGCAACGCATGTCCTTACAACTTCACCACGAAGATGATATGTCCCTTGGCGAGATTGCTGAGGAATTAGGCGTATCACGACAGGCTGTACACGATAATTTACAGCGTGCTCGACACATTTTAAATGATTACGAATCAAAATTGCACTTGGTGGCACAATATGAACAACGGGAAGGCTTGCTTTCACAGTTGAAAGCAACATTGCCTAAAGAGGTGTTGTCCGAAACTAAGGTGCAACAAGTATTGGCGCAAATGGAGGGATATTATGGCATTTGATAGCTTGTCAGAAAAACTGCAAGAAGCCTTTCAATCCTTAAAGGGGAAGGGCAAAATTACAGAAGATGATGTCAATCTTGCGTTGCGTCAGGTACGTACGGCTCTATTAGAAGCGGACGTTAATTTTATGGTAGCGAAGGACTTTGTTAAGTCCATTAAGGAAAAGGCCCTCGGTGAAGAGGTGTTCGGTTCCTTGAATCCAGCTCAAACGGTTATTAAAATCGTAAATGATGAGTTAACGGCTCTCTTAGGTGGTACACAAAGTCGTATCATGATTTCTAGCAAGCCACCAACAATTATTATGCTCGTTGGTTTGCAAGGTGCTGGTAAAACCACAACAGCTGGTAAACTAGCTGTATACTTACGCAAACAAGGTAAACGTCCGATGCTTGTCGCTGCCGACGTATATCGTCCAGCTGCGATTACTCAGTTGCAAGTTGTAGGTAAGCAAATTGATATTCCAGTATTTTCGGATGAAACACCTGGTGCAAATCCAGTAGATATTGCGCGTCGTGCCGTAGAGCAAAGCACGCATATGTTGAAAGATGTTGTTATTATCGATACAGCAGGTCGTTTGGCAATTGATGAAGTCCTCATGGATGAGTTGTCCAATATCAAAGCTGCTGTTCGACCTCATGAAATTCTACTCGTTGTAGATTCTATGATCGGTCAAGATGCGGTAACAACAGCGCAAACATTTAATGAAAAATTAGGTGTTGATGGTGTTATCCTTACTAAACTTGATGGTGATGCACGCGGTGGTGCTGCATTATCTATCAAAGCTGTAACAGGCTTGCCAATCAAGTTCACTGGTGTGAGCGAAAAAATGGATGGTTTCGATGTATTCTATCCAGATCGCATGGCTTCTCGTATCCTAGATTTGGGCGACTTTAAAACGTTGATTGAAAATGTTCAAGGTGCCATCGATGAAGAAGAAGCTCGTGAAATGGCAAAGAAAATGGCTAAAAACAATTTCACTTTGGATGACTTCTTAAAACAGATGAACCAGGTGAGAAAGTTAGGGCCATTACAAAATATTATTGGCATGTTGCCAGGTATGGGGCAAATTAAGGACCAATTAAAGGACCTTGATTTGAATAGTAAAGAGGTGCGTCGTATTGAGGCTATCATTACATCCATGACGGCGGCAGAGCGAGAAAATCCAAGTATTCTTAATGGTTCTCGCCGCAAGCGTATTGCATTAGGTTCTGGTACACAGGTTCAAGATGTAAATCGCTTGTTGAAACAATTTGAAGAAGCGCGGAAGATGATGAAGCGCATGCAAGGTTTACGTGGCGGTAAGGGCGGTTTCCCTGGAATGCCTAAATTGCCGTTTATGTAATACATGGGCAGGGGCGCTGAACTTGTCCATCCACATCAGTATAAGGAGGTGAATTTCACAATGTTAAAAATTCGTTTGACTCGTTTAGGTGCTAAAAAAGCTCCTTTCTACCGTATCGTAGTTGCTGACGCACGTGCTCCACGTGAAGGTCGTCCTGTTGACACAATTGGTCAATATGATGCTACTAAACAACCAGCTATCGTTAATGTAGACGAAGAAAAAGCTTTGGCTTGGTTAGCTAAAGGTGCTCAGCCTACTGACACTGTTCGCTCCTTGTTCAAAAAACAAGGCGTTATGCAAAAATTTGCAGACGCTAAAAAGTAATTAATAGAGAGGCATACTGTGATGATAGAATTAATTTCATTAATTGCGAAATCATTAGTGAAGCAGCCTGATGCCGTTTCTGTTACCATGGTCCAAAAGGGGAATGTGGAAGTTTACGAACTTCATGTAGCCCCAGAGGATATGGGTAAAGTCATCGGAAAGCAAGGTAGAATTGCTAAAGCGATTCGCTCTGTGGTGAAAGCGGCGGCTATTAAAGAGAACAAAAAGATATCTGTTGATATTGTCTAAAAGGGAGTATTCCAATGGAAGAAATGACATTACGTGTCCCTGTAGCAGTAAAAGCAAAAGTAACAGACGACTTGAAAGCGAAAATTGTATCCGATCTTGAAACTCGCCTTGATATGGTAAATAAAGATTTGGAAGCAATTGAGTTTCAAGCCCAACGTATTTTGGCTGATGCAGCTAAAGTTGATGCTACAAGTCTTACTGCTATTCGTCAACAAATCGACGAAGAAAAAAATAAACGCTTGGCTTTCAAAGAAGAAGTAACAGCTAAATTGAAGGATGCTAAGGAGTTGTCTTTAGGAACTGAAATTCCTCAAGGTACATTAGAGCAAACAGTTACCGTTAAAATCGGGGATAATTTGGATGCCTTGATGGGCGCTGAAATCCTATTAGAAGACGGTAAGATCGTTGCGTTTCGTCAATAATGAAGCATAACGATTTCATCACAATAGGTGTTATCATCGCCCCGCACGGTGTGCGGGGTGATCTTCGTATTATGCCTCAAACCGATTTTCCAGAACGGTTTATGCATATGGATGCCTGTTACATCGATGGTAAAGAATACCACGTTGCATCCGCACGATTTCACAAGCAATTTGTTTTAGCATCTTTTAAGGAAATTCCTGATCGCAATACGGCTGAACTATTCAGTAAGAAAGCAATTCAAGTTCGTCGTGAAGATTTAGTGGAATTGCCAGAAGGTCGTTACTATATTTTTGATATCATTGGTCTTGAGGTACAAGATACTATGGGTAACGTGCTTGGCACAGTTACTGATGTATTACAACCTGGTGCTAATGATGTATATGTGGTCTCCAAAGATGGGGAACCAGATCAATTATTTGCAGCCATTGAAGAGGTCGTTAAAGACATCGATGTGGAAAATAAATTGATGATCGTAGATCCGCCTGAATGGATATAATCCTTTGGGCGGTTTTGTTTTATCTACATATAGGTATATTAGCGTAAAAGTTATATAATATAGCTATATATAGATAATACTAATGGGTTAATGTGAGTTAATAAGTACAGGGGACGGTTTATGCGTATTGATATTGTATCTTTATTTCCAGATTTTTTTGATGCGTTTTTTAATCATTCCATCATAAAACGAGCTATTGAGACAGAACGTCTATCTGTGGGTGTAACGAATCCTCGAGATTTTAGCCATAATAAGCATGGCCAAGTAGATGATACACCATATGGTGGTGGGGCTGGTATGCTTATGATGGCACCTCCTATTTTTGAAGCCGTAGAATCCGTTATTGCTCAATATGATAGTGATATTAATGATATTTATATCACAGATGAGATGTGTGATGAAATGAGTCTTATTGGTAATCCTAATGAAAGTATACGACGTCGTATTATCTTTATGGGACCTACAGGACAGCCTTTCACACAGGAGAAGGCTCGTGAATTGGCTAGCTATGATCAAGTGGTCCTTATTTGTGGTCATTATGAAGGTGTAGATTATCGCGTAGAGAAACATCTTGTAGATGAAACGATTTCTATTGGTGATTATGTATTGACCGGTGGTGAGTTGCCAGCTATGGTAGTTACTGATGCAGTGGCTCGCATGATACCTGGTGTCTTAGGTGCGGCCAGTGGGGCACAAGAGGACTCTTTTTATGAGTCTCTTTTGGAGTGCCCGCAATATACAAAGCCTCCAGAATTTAGGGGGTGGGCTGTTCCAGATGTATTGCGCAGTGGTCATCATAAAAATATTGCCGCATGGCGTCAAAGGGAGGCTTTAAAACGAACACGATTATTGCGTCCAGACTTATTAGAACGTCCATTATCAAAAGAAGAAGTTAATCTATTAAAAGAGATTGTTGAAGAAGAGTCTAAAAGATATAAAGGTGAAGGATGAGACTATTCACGAACGAATAGGTTAACTTAAAGCTAATTTCATTAAATCCCGTTTTGGAGCGGAAATAGTGCAAGATAGTGTATTTTTGCCTATTTGAGCGAGGTTATTTATGGAGTTTAATTGTTATGATGTCCTAGAGGTTCAGGGCAGTCGATATGTAATTACTGAAAAAATTAAATATATGGAAATCATTCCAAAAGCGGATCAGGAACAGTCCTATAAAGCTAAGCCGTCTATGCAAAAGTCTCCAGGTGATTATTGGCATGAATATGGTCTTGAGGCTGTAGAGGGAACAGATAAAATATGGGTCACTATTGAATATAGTGATAATGAGTGGTGTACTGTATCTAGAACATCCTATCGCAAACGGGCCCCAAAGGGCTTTACGTTACATCAAATCGGCTTAGAAAAGGTTGTAGCAGTTGATGGTGATAGTGGCGCCTCTGTGGGTGATCGGGCAGGTTATAAGGAATATCAATTGCCTTGTGAAGGCGGAGCTAGCGTATACTTTGAAGAAAATTGGTTCAAAGGCGAGAAAATGTTTGCCGAAGGGGCGCGTGTGCCTTTGATGAACATTCGTCTCTGTAATGATGCAGAAGCTAATGCTATTAGTAAAAAGAAACGTAATCAACGTCTGAAAAAACACCTAGAAAGCGTTGCTAGTGCTATTGGTTGCGGTGCATTATTTTTAATGTGCCTTATTAGTTGGGATGGTGATATTTCTTGGCATGACGTACGTGGTACATTTGGACTTCCATACACCGCAAAAGAACATATGCATGATGCATCCGTATATTATACGAAGACGGATTCAGATACTGAGTATGTATATACTTCTAGTTTAGATCCTGTGAGTACAGCCTTAGATTTAATCGAATCTTTAGACGGAAACATTAGGAATGAAGGTGATGATCTACAAGAGGGTCGTGAAGTCATTGTATTCTATGATGCTAAGTCTGCCTATATTATTTCTAACGTAGATGGGCAAACTCGTGTTAAGGTGTGCGAACCAAGCAAGTTGACAACAGAGGAACTAGATCTCATTAATGGCACTATGCGAAAGTCCCATGTGCTTGATTCCTATGCCTATATGGTACGTCAACGAGATAGTGGGGGACGCGACAAATTCTTTAATACATATAACCATGATGTGGCTAGTCCATCCAATCGTTAACTATGAAAATAAAGAGACAATCTTAGGAGGTTTTATCATGATTTATATTCCTGATGTATTATTGACGATTTTTTATGCTTGTTTTGGGATTTTCCTAATGTTAACAGCCAATACTGTTATCGATTTCTTTGTACCTGGCAAATTTAGTGAAGAAATTAAACGTGGTAACTGTGCTGTAGCCTGGCTGTCAGCAGGTTCATTTATTGGTATTGGTGAGATTTTGCGTGCTGTTATCATGTCTCCTGTAGTGGCTACAGCTGATACTTCATTATTACATGGTGTAGTGGCGAGTATTATATATGCCATTCTTGGTATTGTATTATTCGTAACTGGCTATATGTTTATTAATTTATGGCATCGGAAATATAATTTATCTGAAGAGATTATGCGTGGTAATACAGCAGCGGGTGTCCTCGTCTTTGGCATCTTTGTAGGCCTTGCTCTCGTTGTTAGTGGCGCTGTGCACTAAGGGAGTGTCCTATGTATAAGCCAAGTAAGAAAACTGTATACATAATGGGAGCCTTTGTCGCTGTGGCGGGCATCGTTGGTGTGTCTTCATACTGGAATGACATCGCTTATGCTGTATGTGATAAAATCTATCCCGAAGCAAATGAAGGGGAGGCCCGATTGAAGGATAATCAAGGTAATCGCTATTCTTTATTAAACCATGGAGATGGTAAAGAAACAGCTTTATATGATGACAATCGATCTGTTACCTTTCACCGTGATACTAGTGGAAATTTAGTATGGGATGCGGGACTAGCGGGACTTTTACCAAGTATTGCTGCAGGGTATTATGCATTTCATGGATTTAGTGCTCCTCAAGCTCGAATGGATGCCAAAACTATGACCTATCGCGTGGCGGCACCGTTAAAACCGTATGAGGAACCGTATGTATATACAGCAACAGGTTCGAATGTACATAGTTCTGTGGGGCGAAGAACCTATGTAGACTATGAAAAGCGTAGAAGTAGTAAAGCATCCTCCATAGGTCAAAAATCTGGTTTTGGTAGTGCTGGTGTACGTTCTAGCAGTTCATAATGGAGGGTGATACTATGAAATCGTATATAGATGAACTTGATACGAATATATTGCCTTTTGTAGAGTATGAGGGCTATGCTGATCGATACCCAGCTCTTTCTGCACAGCTTTTTTCAGCTGAGTTTTATGATGAAATACGACATGCATCGCGTATGTTATATCAAATATTTTGTAAAGCTGCTAAGGTTTTTCAGCAGGCTCCTGATGAGTTTGCTCTCAATATGGATATGCCGGAAAATTTGATTCCCTTTTTACATCGTGGAAATCCGTTAGGATTGCCTACGTGGTTATCTCGGTTTGATTTTGTTCTCGATAACAAAGGGCGATTGCGTATGGTAGAAATCAATGCGGATACACCTTGTTTTCTAATTGAAAGCTATTATGCCAATGGAGTAGCCGCTCGCTTTTTTGATAAAGTCAATCCTAATGCAGAAGCTTGTTATGAATTAGATACTTTTTTACGTCGTATCTATCGAGTGACGTTTTGTAAAAAACATAGTGCATCTTATAAAAATCATAAGATGATAACTGATAATGAAACTGAGCCCTTTGTATTTTCTTGTTTTCATGACTATTTAGAAGATTTTGGCACTACACAGTTTCTTAAGAATCGTATGAAATCAGCCTGTCCTGAAGCAGATGTACGATTTTTATCCTTTTATGATATGGTTATCGATGATGAAGGGATTCTATTACCTGACGGTAATCATGCGATGAATCTGTACCGGTTACATCCGATGGAGCTCTTAGTTGATGAAACTACATCTGATGGAGAGCCTTTAGGCGAAATGTTTTTAGAGCTATATAACGAAGGCAAATTTAACTTATTTAATCCGCCAGAAGCGATTATATTACAGAATAAATCATTCATGTCATTAGTGTATGCTTTATACTTAACAAATCAATTTTTTACAGCACCTGAACGTGATATTATTGAGCGTTATTTGACACCATCTTACTTTGAATCCGACTTCTTTGAGCTGGATGATGGTCGTTATATACAAAAAGAAATTTGGGGTCGTGAAGGACGAAATATTCAGGTTGTTCAAAAGTGTGGAGATCAAGCTGAACTATACATGGAAAAATTTGTAGATAACTATGATGATATAGTTTGTCGGGACAGCCAAAAGGTTATGTATCAGGAGTTCATCAAGCAGAAACACTTTACTCATACCGTAGATAGCGGTACTAAAGAAGGCTGTTTGACATTATCTTGTTTTATGCTTGGAGATCAAGCTTCTGCAGTCGGTTGTCGTTTTTCTCCAGAAGAAATTGCCGGTACTGAAGCTTATTTTGTGCCACTCTTAGTGGAATAATTTTACGTTGTTATTTTAATTTTAGTTTTAGTATCTTAATCTGAAAGATTACTAGTCGTTTATACTGATTATCTTATCAGTTAAGTATCATTTATTTTTTTGGAGATTTTAGGCTTTGGCTAATTTATATATTGGACTTGTTCATTATCCTATTATGAATAAACATAAAGAGGTCATTACGACGGCTATTACAAATTATGATATACATGATATTGCACGAGCATCTATTACCTATGATGTGTCTAAATATTTTGTCATTCATAATATTCCAGCTCAACGTGAGTTGGTAAGTACGATTATGGAACATTGGAAATCTGGATTTGGCTCTACTTACAATCCAGATCGCAAGGATGCTTTCACCGGCGTGGAATTGGTAAACTCAATTGCGGTAGCGGTGCGAACAATTGAAGACATAGAAGGTATAAAACCTATAGTAGCTACAACAGATGCTCGCACCTATGATAATACGATTTCCTATGCACGGATGCGTGAACATCTTGAAAATGAGGGGCGCCCTGTGTTAGTATTATTTGGTACCGGTTATGGTATGACAAAAGAAACGATGGAAAGCTTTGACTATATTTTAGAACCTATATATGGCCATGGTGAATACAATCATTTATCCGTGCGTAGTGCCGTATCAATCATCTTAGATCGGCTGCGGGGCGAAGCATGGTGGAATAAATAGGAGGCGTCTATGTCAGGACATTCTAAATGGGCAAATATTAAACATAAAAAAGGTAAAACCGATGCATTAAAAGCTAAATTGGCTACAAAAATCGGTCGTGAAATTACCGTTGCAGCACGCATGGGTGGTGCAGATCCAACTGGTAATATGCGTTTGAAATTGGCTTTGCAAAAAGCTCGTGAAAATAATATCCCTAAGGATAACATTCAACGTGCTATCGACAAAGGTATCGGTGCTACGGACATGAATGCATATGAAGAAATCGTATACGAAGGTTATGGTCCTGCCGGTGTTGCCGTTACTGTTGAGGTGATGACCGATAATCGTAATCGTGCTGCTGCAGACGTGCGCCATGCATTCTCTAAACAAGGTGGTAACCTTGGTGAAAGCGGCTGTGTAGGCTGGATGTTCAAATCTAAAGGCGTATTTGTTATCGATAAAGAAGGTCATGATGAAGATGAGGTAACTATGCTAGCTCTTGAAGCTGGAGCAGAAGACCTTAAGGCTGAAGATGATGTATTTGAAATTTATACAACACCAGAGGATTTTGATGCGGTAGAAGCAGCGCTTGCTGATGCGGGTATCGAAACTGTAGTAGCTAAAATCACGATGATTCCAGATACAACGATTGAGTTGACTGGTGATGATGCTGTGAAAATGCAGAAAATGCTTGACGTATTGGATGATCTTGATGATGTACAAAACGTATATCATAATGGTATTTTGCCGGACGATGAAGAAGAATAATAATAAAGGGGGCACTCTATGGGGTGCTCCTTTTCTATTGAAATTAAACTCGGATATTTATTAAAGTTAAGAAAATTAATATGTCTCATGTATAATTCATAGGGAAATTCATGAACTTCGATGTGAAATTATGCTATAATAAAATAGATTATGTAATGGAGGTAGGCGGTAGCTTATCTCATTTTTAAACTAAGGGGGTTGGGGTGCGCATTATAGGAATTGACCCAGGCACGGCTATATGCGGATATGGCATTATTGACGTGAAGGGTAGCAAACTAACACCAGTAGCCTATGGGGCTATTACAACTCCTAAGGAATTGACTGATTCACAGCGACTGGAAATTCTATTTAATGATCTTAGTGATTTATTGGAGGAATATAGGCCTGATAAGTTCGGTGTGGAGGAATTATTTTTTAACCGTAATGTAACAACAGCCATTAAGGTAGGGCAAGCACGTGGTGTTATTTTATTGGCTGCTGAACAACAACGGATTCCTATTTATGAATATACACCATTACAAATTAAACAAGCTGTCACAGGTTATGGTAAAGCTGATAAGAATCAGGTCATTTATATGACGATGAATATTTTGGGGATTCGTGAGAAAATTAAGCCTGATGATACGGCAGATGCATTAGCTGTTGCTATCTGTACGGCTCATAGTTCTCACAATGATCGATTAAAGAGGTTGGTATAATGATAGGGTATGTGCGAGGTATCGTAACACATCTTTTTAAAGAATCGTGCTATGTTGATGTACATGGCGTAGGGTATCGCGTATATGTGCCGACCACTACGCGTCAACAGCTGACAGAGGGCCATGAGGCGACGCTATTCACGTATCTTAATGTACGAGAAGATGCAATGCAACTTTATGGCTTTTGGACGGAAGAAGAATATGAGTTGTTTATACTCCTCATTTCTGTTTCTGGTATCGGGCCCAAGGTGGGGCTTGGCATCTTGTCAGGCATGACACCTGAGGCTTTCAAATTAGCGATTATCAATGGACAGGTACAGCAATTAACAAAGTTACCTGGTATTGGTAAGAAGTCTGCGGAGCGACTTGTTTTAGAGTTAAAGGATAAAATCGCTAAGATGACACATATTTCTGCGGAATCACCTGCGACTATTCAGCCTGTTGGTGTTGCTGCAAACGGTGCTGCAGGAGAAGCCATTGAAGCCCTCGTATCCTTAGGATACTTGGAACGGGATGTAGCAGATATTGTAGAGTCTTTAGATGATGGTAAGCGTGATGTATCTGAGTTGATAAAAGTCAGCTTAATTGAGCTTGGGAAAGGACGATAAGGATGAATGAAGAAGTACGCCTTGTCGGCAATGGCGAGCACGAAGAGGATATATGGCAATATAGCCTTCGGCCTAAGCTTTTTAATGAGTATGTAGGTCAAGAAGAGGCTAAAGGCAATCTAAATGTGTATATTCAAGCTGCAAAACAGCGTGGGGAAGCATTGGATCACGTGCTACTTTATGGGCCTCCAGGTCTTGGCAAGACAACATTAGCAGGGATAATTGCAAATGAATTGGGTGTTAATTTTCGTATAACTTCTGGTCCTGCTATTGAAAAGTCTGGTGACTTAGCTGCAATATTAACAAATTTGGACGACCATGATGTATTATTTATTGATGAAATTCATCGCTTGTCTCGTAGTGTAGAGGAAGTGTTGTACTCTGCTATGGAAGATTATGCTATTGATATTATCATCGGTAAGGGTCCAAGTGCTCGAACTGTGCGCATTGACTTGCCAAAATTTACATTGGTAGGTGCCACGACTCGAGCGGGTGCTTTGGCGGCACCGTTACGGGACCGATTTGGTATTATTAATCGGTTGGAATATTATAAACAACCAGAGTTAGAATTTATTGTGACTCGAGCCGCAGAAATACTTAATATTGGTATTGTGTCGACTGGGGCAAGCGAAATTGCACGTCGTTCACGAGGAACACCGCGTATCGCAAACCGTCTGCTTAAACGGGTACGCGATTTTGCACAAGTCATTGGTGATGGGGTTATCACTCAAGAAATTGCAGATGAAGCATTACAACGTTTATATGTAGACAAAATGGGACTTGATCGAATTGATCGACGTGTGTTGGAATGTATTATTGAAAAATATGATGGCGGCCCTGTAGGGATTGATACCATTGCGGCGGCTATCAGCGAAGAGAGAGATACCATCGAAGATGTGTATGAACCATATTTGATGCAATTAGGATTTTTAGGACGTACACCGCGTGGGAGGGTGGCTACTAAATTGGCCTATGAGCATTTAGGTATTTCACAGACAGGGAAATAACAATGAAAACGAAACGATTACAATTGATGATAATGGCCACTTTATTTTTAGGTGTAAACATTGGCGGTGCTTCTGTAGCACATGGAGCGACGCTGCAAAATAAAAGTGCAGTGGTAACGAAAAAGCCAACGCCAAAATCAACAGTATCTAATACAACTGTATCGAAAGTAAATACGACGAAGAAATCTAGTTTTCGTCCACTTGCTACTAAACCAGTTGCAAAGCCGGTCGCAACAACTAAAACGGTTTCTAAGTCAACTGCTACATCTACGGTGGTTAAACCTAGTGCAAAACCGGTTAATGTAGCAAAGCCTGCTACAGCTACAAAGCCGGTAACGATGGCTAAACCAGTTAGTGCAACAAAATCAACTAGTACTGCGAAATCTAGTACTAATGCAACAGCTACGAAATCAGCTGCTACAGGTAAAGCTACAACGGCTACAAAACCTGCGGCTTCTGCTACTGCAAAGCCAGCTACTAAACCTGCAGTTACTGGTGATAAACCTGTAGCACAAAAAAGAGCTACTGAAAAAACAGCTACTAAAAAGGTAGTAAAAACAACGGATGTGAATAGCATTCAAGCCAATACAGCAGTTATTACTCGCAACAAAGTGGGCTCCGTAGTGACGCCTGCTACAGAACGTAAAGAAAACATGCCAAATGTACGTGTTCTACTAGGTAGTCGTAGCTCCGATGCTACTGTTACATCTACAGCTAATATGGTTGTATTGAACAGCGGTAATGGTCAAGTTAGCACAATCAGTGCTAATCGTGGTACATCTATTGGCGTTCGCGGCGGCAAGATTGCTGTAAATGGAAAGGCTATTGATAGTGTGGTTACATTGAAGCCTGCGAATGGTGATGCACCATTCTTGTTCGAAGGTAAAGGTTATCGTGGCGGTTTAACATTACGTGCCAATAATGGAACCATGATGGTCATTAATTCTGTGCCCCTTGAGGATTACCTGTATGGTGTTGTCCCACAAGAGGTAGTACCGTCTTGGCCGGCTGCTGCATTAGAGGCACAAGCCGTAGCAGCTCGTACTTATGCTCTTCATACGATGGAACAAAATAAAGGTAAATTCTACGATGTGAGTAATTCCACGGATCATCAAGTTTATAGTGGTGTGAGTGGTGAATCTCAAGCTACCACAAATGCAGTAAATAAAACTAAAGGCGTAGTTATGCTTTATGATCAACGTCCTATTAATGCCTTATTCCATTCTGATGGCGGTGGCTATACAGAGGATAGTGTAAATGTTTGGGGAAGTGATGTGCCATACTTGAAAGGGGTAAAAGACTTTAGTACTGGTACATCTACATCGAATTGGACTGTTACTACCTCTCGTCAAGCTCTTGAAAGTAAACTTAATGCGGCAAGTAAAGGGGTAGGTAAATTGAAGAGCATTCAGTTGACTCCTCTTGGTAAGCCTGGGCAACAAACATCGGACCGCGGTGTATCAGGTCGTATAAAGAGTGCTACTTTCATAGGTACCTCTGGAAAAACTACTGTAGATGGCGATGCATTGCGTAGTATTTTAGGTTTAAAATCTACACTATTTGATTTCTATGTAAATCACAACCCTGCTAAAGGCACGGGAAAGGCATATCATAGCTTTACTGGCAAGAATGATACTGTTTATATTAAAGGCCACGGTTGGGGTCATGGCCTTGGTATGTCTCAATGGGGCGCTGCGGAAATGGCAAAGCGTGCTAATCCTGGAGATATAAATTATTACCAAACTATTTTGCGTCACTACTATAGTGGCATTACATTGAAGAAAATGTACTAATAAGGATTACGATGAAAGTTACAGATTTTGATTATGAATTGCCAGAGGAACTGATTGCTCAGCATCCTGTAGAACCTCGTGATACAGCACGGCTTTTAACCTTAGATAAGGTAAGTGGTGAAGTTAAACATAAAGGGCATTTTTATGATTTGCTAGAAGAACTCCATGAAGGAGATGTGCTTGTATTTAATAATACGAAGGTTATCCCTGCGAGATTATATGGACATCGTCAAGGTTCTGGTGGCAAGGTGGAGGTACTTCTACTCACACCATGTGGTGAAAATCGATGGAAATGCCTTGTTAAACCGGGGAAAAAATGTCCTATCGGGCAAGTTATAGAGTTTGATGACCGCCTAAGTGGAGTTATTATAGATAAAACAAATTTTGGAGGCCGTATCATTCAGTTCACATGCAACGGTGTGTTTGATGATGTGATTCAAGAAATTGGTGAAATGCCATTACCTCCATACATTCATGAAAAGTTAGAAGATAAAGACCGTTATCAAACGGTATATGCTAAGGAGAAAGGCTCTGCTGCGGCACCAACTGCAGGACTTCACTTTACACCTGACCTCTTAGAAAAGATTAAAGCTAAAGGTGTAGAGCTTGAGTTTGTAACCTTACATGTTGGACTTGGCACCTTTAGACCTGTATCGGCAGAGACTATTGAAGACCACGAAATGCATAGTGAGTTCTTTGTTGTACCTCAAGATACGGCGAATCGAATCAATGCAGCCAAACAAAAAGGGTCTCGTATCATTGCCGTAGGTACTACATCGGTGCGTACTCTTGAGTCTGCTACGAATGATGATGGTGTATTACAAGGTATGAGTGGTTGGACTCAAATTTTTATCTATCCTGGCTATAAATTTAAGATGATTGATGCGTTGGTAACGAATTTTCACTTGCCTCAATCTACATTGTTAATGTTGATTAGTGCACTAGCTAGTCGTGAACACTGTTTGGCGGCCTACGAAGAAGCTGTACGTGAACGTTATCGTTTCTTTAGCTTCGGCGATGCTATGTTTATACGTTAGGAGGGACTATGCCGAGTATTACTTATGAATTACAAAAGACATGTCCTCATACGGGGGCACGGGCAGGTTTATTGCATACGCCACATGGTACCTTCCAAACACCGATGTTTATGCCTGTAGGCACGCAAGCGACAGTTAAAACTATGACACCAGAAGAACTAAAGGCTATGGGTTCTCAAGTTATTTTGAGTAATACCTATCATTTATTTCTTCGCCCAAGGCCGGAGCTTATAGAAGAGGCTGGGGGCTTACATAAATTTATGAATTGGGATCAAGCGATTCTTACTGATAGTGGTGGATTCCAAGTATTTAGTTTAGGCGATATGCGCAAAATTACTGAGGATGGTGTTACATTTAGATCCCACATTGATGGATCAAAACAGTTTCTATCTCCTGAAGTGGCTACAAAGGTACAAGAACAATTAGGTTCTGATATTGCGATGGCTTTTGACGAATGTATTCCGTATCCCGCGGATCATGATTATGCGAAACGCTCTACGGCGCGTACCACGCGTTGGGCGCATCGTTGCCAAGAGGCTCGTAAAGCTCATGACCGCCAAGGCATGTTTGGTATCGTTCAAGGTGGCATGTACAAAGACTTGCGCAAACAAAGTGTGGAAGAACTTGTAGCTATGGATTTTGAAGGTTATAGCATCGGCGGTTTATCCGTTGGGGAACCTCATAATTTAATGAATGAAATCTTAGAATATACTACGCCATTATTGCCAACTAACAAGGCTCGTTATTTGATGGGTGTTGGCACCGCAGATTGTCTGGTAGAAGGTGTAGCACGTGGAGTTGATATGTTTGATTGTGTATATCCAACTCGTGTTGCTCGAAATGGGATGGCCATGACCTGGAATGGTCGCCTTAATATTCGAAATGCTCAATTTGCTCATGATTGGGGTCCTTTAGAAGAAGGTTGCCAATGTTATACATGTAAAAATTATTCCCGTGCATATATTCGTCACTTATATAAGGCAGAAGAGATTTTGGCATTACGCCTTGTAACGTATCATAATCTCTATTTCTTATTAGAGTTTATGCGTCAAATGAGACAAGCTATCTTAGAAGATCGGTTCCCTCAATTTAGAATGCAATTTTGGGATAGCTTTAAAAAATAGTAATTAAGTCTAGTCAAATTTATATTAGGTGGCTATACTAGAAAAGAAATACATATTTATTAACCTAGGAGGATAACATGGGAGATATTCAACAAATCTTGCAAACTAGCTGGCCTATTTTGTTAATGGTAGTAATTTTTTACTTTTTATTGTGGCGTCCACAAAAGAAACAACAAAAAGAGCGTGCTAGCTTGTTAGGTAGCTTAAAAAAAGGCCAAAAAATCGTTACTATTGGTGGTATTTATGGCGAAATTGTTGAACTTGATGATGAAAAAGTCAAGGTACAGGTATCTGAAAAAGTTGAATTAACATTTGCTCGTACAGCAGTTGCTAACGTACTGTCTAAGAAAAACAAGGAAGAAAAATAATGAATACAAAGGAAGCAGTGCGCCAGGCGTGTAAGTCTCAGCGCGCTGCTTTATCCGTTGCTGATTGTAGGTCGTGGACGCCGATGTTGACGAATCAAATCGTTAATAGTCCTGAGTATATATCGGCAAAAAACATTATGGCCTATTTGGCGATGCCTAAAGAGGCCAATTTAGACGATGTGATTCGTCATGCTTTAGAACATGGTAAATCTGTATACGTTCCAGTATGTACTGATAAGACGACTATGATTGCAGTTCGTCTTAAGTCTCTAGAATCTATCACTCGGGGTGTGTTAAATATACGTATTCCCGCTGAGCCATACGATATTATTGATCCGTGTGACTTGGATTTGATTTTAGTGCCTGGTGCTGGCTTTGACCGTCAAGGTGGTCGTATGGGAATGGGGAATGGGTATTATGATCGATTTCTCAAGGAACTTTCACCAAGTACATTTATGGGCGTATGTTGGACTATACAATTATGGGAGACACCAATCCCAATGGAAGCATTAGACCAACGAATGAGTAAAATTGTGACAGAGCAAGGCATTATACATTGTGTATAGCAGAAGGGAGCAACTATTTTGAACGGTAAAGCTATTATCAAGTTTTTAGTAGTCATTGCTGCCATCATTGGATTATTTGCGTATTTTATTCAACCATTAGCAGGCTCTTTGAAACAAGGCCTAGACTTGCAAGGTGGTACGCATATCGTATTGGAAGCAGAGGACTCTGCGACTGGTACAGCTGACAATGATGCAGTGGAACGGGCGAAGCAAATCTTAGAACGTCGTATTAATGAAATGGGTTTATCTGAACCATTGGTACAACGTGAAGGTGCTCGTCGTATTATCATTGAATTGCCAGGTGTAAAAGATCCTGACGAAGCGATTAAACGTATCGGTAAAACAGCGGTCTTGGAATTTAAAAACGACCAAGGTCAAACCGTTATGACTGGTGATGACTTAAAAGATGCGAAAGAAGAGTTAGGTCAAAATAAACAACCACTCGTTGCTATTGAATTAAGTGATGAAGGGGCTAAGAAGTTTGCTGATTTAACATCTAAAAATATTGGTCGTCGTATTGCCATTACATTGGATGGTAAAGAATTGACTAATCCTGTAGTACAACAAGCAATTACAGGTGGTAAAGCCACTATCTCTGGTAGTCAAAGTTTAGAAGAAGCTAAAGACTTAGCTATTTTATTACGTTCCGGTGCATTACCTGTTAAAATTAATGTATTAGAAGTGCGTACAGTTGGTCCTTCTTTGGGTCAAGACTCCAAGGATAAATCTGTTGTAGCCTTCAGTGCTGGTATTGCAATGATCATGATTTTCTTGGTTATTTTATATCGTTTTTCTGGTATCGTAGCTAATATTGCCTTACTTGTATATGTTATGCTCTTATTGCTCGTATTAGGCAAAGGCTTTAATGCGACTATGACATTACCAGGTATCGCGGGTATTATCTTATCTATGGGTGTTGCTGTAGATGCGAATATTCTTATCTTTGAACGTTTTAAAGAAGAGGTGTTCTCTGGTAAGTCCATGCGTGTAGCTATGGAAGCCGGTTTCAGTCGTGCTTTAGCAACAATTACAGATGCGAACGTATCCGTTATTATTACGGCTGGTATCTTGACAATCTTAGGTTCTGGTCCGGTAAAAGGCTTTGCTATCAGCTTAGGCGTAGGTGTTGTGGTAAGTATGTTCACAGCGATTACTGTGAGCCATTTCTTATTGCGCTTACTTATTGACTGTAACTTTACGAACCATCCATTCTGGTTTGGTGCGAATATTTCTCCAAGCACAAGTGCTGACGCATTTGCACCAAAATCGTTGAAAGGAGGTAAACGCAAATGACATTAGACGTAATTAAACATCATCGTTGGTGGTTTGCTATTTCCTCCACACTCGTTATAATCAGCTTAATTTCCATATTTACTAAAGGGTTTAACTTTGGTATTGATTATACTGGTGGTACGATTGTTGAAGTTGTATTTGATCAACCTGTAGAGGTTAGTCAAGTTCGTGACGTTCTAAAAGAATATAATCTTGAAAATGCACAAATTCAGCTTTCCGGTGATACTACTGGTGATACAGCGGGCGAAGACGTAATGATTCGTACACGTAATCTCGAGTCTAGTGAAAGTGCCGCTGTTGTTGATTCTTTGACTAAATCTATTGGTAATAATACAGTTAAACGTATTGAAACTGTAGGAGCTGTAATTGGTTCTGAAGTTACAGAACATGCGTTATTGAATCTTGTTATAGCATTTGCAGCATTAGCTCTATATATTTCTTATCGTTTTGAATATAAGGTTGCCATTTCTGCGTTAGTTGCCATTTTCCATGACTTGATTATGGTTCTTGGTGTTTTCTCTTATTTCCAACTAGAAATTGATGCATCCTTCTTAGCTGCCATTCTTACGGTTGTAGGTTACTCCATGAATGAATCTGTAGTTATCTTTGACCGTGTTCGTGAAAATACGCATACACATAAACGTTCTGATACATTTGCAGATTTGGCGAATGCGTCTATTACACAAAGTATTCACCGCAGTTTCTATACATTGGCTACCGTTATGTTTGCTTGTGTATCCCTTTATCTATTCGGTGGGGACACTACAAAGAACTTTGCCCTTTGCATGATCATCGGTTTTGCTAGTGGTGCGTACTCCTCTATCTGTGTAGCTACATCCTTGTGGGTTATGTGGAAGAGCCGTAATAAAAATGACGTACGTAATCAATAATAAGTTATAAATTATTATTATTGTGTTAATGATTAAAGTATAAGAACCTCTCTAGATTTATTTTTAGAGAGGTTCTTTTATTTTGCTATCTTTTATTATGTAAAATGGTATAGGTATTTTACAGATAACAGTCATTTTTAACTATATAAAATTTAAAAAGGCTTGTTCTTGAATTCTATAAGATAGAGGCGTAAAATGGCTAGGTGACACGATACAAAAGGAGATACAAATATGGATTCAAATAGATTATGGAGCCCTGCTTTTACTAATTATGGTATTAGTAGTGGTATTTTATATATGACTCAATATGTTCTCGTAGCGGCATTGCCAATTGTAATAACGTCTGAGCTGGCTGGCAGTGATCTTGATGCGGGTTTAGCGATGACATATTTCCAAATTGGTACAATTTTATGTAGGATTTTTGCAGGACGATTAATAGATGGTTTTAATAAGCGTATTGTTCTATTAATATCAACAGCCTTGTTTTTCATTATTATGGGATTATTTAATTTTACTACATCCTTAGAGGCTGTTTTCGTACTACGTGGGTTACATGGTGTTGTGTTTGCCCTTGGAACAACTGTAATGGCTACTCTAGCAGTATTAGTATTACCTCCTAGTTGAAAAGGTGAGGGAGTTAATATGTTTGCTATCTTTTCAAATATAGCAATGGTATTAGGACCTGCTATCGGCCTATATGCTTTATCGTCATACGGTAGTATGGCATTGTACATATTTTTAACGGTTATGACTGGATTGGCTATGGTCTTAAGTAATATTATTCCCCTATCAAAGGAGTTAGCATTACCTAAACAATCAAAATATAAAGGTTGGCATATTTCCCAGTTTATAGAAAATAAAAGTTTACCTTGGGCTTTAATGGGCTTATTTATTGGTTTTACTTATTCTGGTGTTTTAGTTTTTATACCCATAGAACTTAATAGCATGGGGGCAGGAATATGGGGAAGTGCTTTCTTTGCTATTTTTGCGTTGATGATTATTATTAGTCGACCTATAGTAGGAAAAGTATATGCTCGATATGGTTCAAAAATTATTATCTATACAGGATTAGGATTATTTATACTAGGCTTATTTGTATTGGGATTAGCTATAACCCCATTAGCTATTCTATTCACCGCTCCGTTGTTGGGGTTAGGCTATGGTGCAGCACAACCTGCATTTCAAGCGCTGGCTATACAATCAGCTCCTATTGAGCGTGCGGGTGTATCAACAGCAACATATTTTTTAGCATTAGATATAAGTGTTGGCGCTGGATCAGTTATACTTGCAGTATTAGCTAGTGCGTGGGGCTATCAATATTTATATATGTTCACTGCATTGGTTATGGTGATAGCGCTTGCTTTGTATCATATATGGGTAAAAAGATATACTCCTTTAGAACTATAGTTGTTTAAGGTAAAAATTGGGTAAATAAATATTAAACAAGTTAAAATGGCTTCTAATGAGATATTATGTATAGGATGCAATAAAAATAATGAAAGCAAGATGAAATTTTTGAGATAACATTTTTATATATTGACGTTTATTATATTTATGCTATACTTATACAAGTCATTAGGACACAGCTCAAATGATAAGTATGAAAAACTTCTTAGAAGTTAAAAAAAGCACTTGACGGAATGAGCTGGACTTGATAGAATAATCAAGTCGCCAGTTGATGAAACACTTCGAAGAAAGAGTGTGTAGACTGGTACAGATCTTTGAAAACTGAACAATGATAGGTAATCAATCATATGATTGAACATATGCCAGAGTGCGGGTTTTGACATAGTCAAAACCAACCATAATTCA
>JAGZPX010000009.1:0-18466 GCA_018382475.1 Veillonella parvula | reverse complement strand
ACATCATCAAAAATGCCGAGCTCTCCAAAGAACGCCGCGATATCTCCAAAAAGCTGAAAGCTATGGGCGAAATGAAAAACGGCGAAGCGAAGTAATTCCTGTTTTATTCAATGAGGGTTGCCCGGCAACCCTCATTGCTCATTGATTCTTATCTGTTATCACCGTCATCATTCTCATCTGAGAACCTATCGAAATTAGCGACAGCCTTCTTCTGTATGCAGCAAGGCAAAAAGTTCTGTAACTCCATTGTTATTAACCGCACTGGTTACTAACACGTTGTGCGCTCCAGCTTCCCGTAACCAACATTTCACCAAAGATATTTGTTCCATACTGGCTAAATCTGCTTTGGTTACTACTCCAATGACCGGGCGATTCATTGACGAGGTAAAGCCTGGCGAAAAAGGTGACCACGGTGCGTCCGCATTAAGTACCAGTGCGATAATGTCTGCTTCGCAGGCACTGACCAACAATGCACTGTAAAGGCTGCGGTTTTCGAGGTATTCGCCTGGTGTATCAATGGTGGTCGGGGACCAGACGATTGCCTGCGTTTTCTGATAATGGATATTTTCGCCACGCAGACATTGCGTGAGTGACGTTTTTCCGCACTGGCTGGGGCCGATAAGCATCATACGTTGCATAACGTCAGGTCCGCGTAATGGGGCAGGTGGTAAAGCGCATCATTTCACCCAGCGTACGGGTAACCTGGCTAAGTGCATATTCAATAGCAGAAACATCACCAGTCAGCACTACGGCACCGGTAAAACGATCAAGAAAACCGATCTCTACAGCGCCTGATTTTGTGGCGATATCGCATGCGATGATAGATGCTTCGCTGGGGGTAATCGTCAGAATGCCAATAGCAGAAACGGTGTCTGGTAAACCCAATTTCTTAAACAGATCCTTCCCAGGATTGGCGATGACATGTGCCAGCGTGACCTGCTTACCAGGGACATATTCCTGAATCATCCGTTCAGTTGTGTGCTGAGTTGTCATTATCCCTCCACCATCTGACGCCACATGGCTTCATGTGGACGGGCAATCACCGACCGATAGACCAACAAACCTTTTTCTCCCGCACGCTCGCTGGCGACAGAGACCGCGTTATTAACATCTGAAATATCGCCAGCAACCACCATGTAGCATTTTCCGCCAATGCCAAAAGCCATATGCACGCGAACGAGAATGACATTCGCAGCTTTGACAGCACAATCGGCAGCGTCAATGCAGGCAGCGACACTCCAGGTTTCGACTACGCCGACAGCCCGGTGCTGCTCAACATGGTTCAGTCCGCTGATTGCAGAAAGGAGACTGGGATGAATATTCGGCAGGACAAGACTGTCGACCAGCATTTCACCAGCAAGGGAAGCACCGCTGTTGATGGCCTGTTGCACCGCACCCACATCGCCACCGAGCATCAGCAGAAATTTTCCGGGGCATAGCGTTTTGCTGACCAGTAACTCAACGTTTGCGCTTTTCAGCATGGCGTCGCCGGTTTCCATCCCTTTCGCGATACTGCTAAGTTCTAAAATACCTACCGCTTTCGACATCGTTAACCTCTCACAAGCGTAATCGCGTTTTCTGTCACATCGCTGACCATGCCATCAATACTGGCATGAATCGGGGCACCTAATGTGCCGTGTGGAATTTGACCTACACATTGCCCATGAACGACGCGATCGCCTTTTTGTACACACGCAATTGCGCTGGCACCGATGTGCTGGCGTAACAATAACGTCACTTTTTCGGGCTGAGGCACCTGTTCAGACAATGGCGCATCCTGATACCACGGGATTAGGCCCAGTCTGGTTACCAGCCGTTTTACGGGAATCAGTCGATAATTTGCCATGGGATCCGCAGGATTTAAGGCACCTTCGTAGCGGAGATTTTGTGCGCGTAATTCCTGCTTAAGCAGGCGGTTTATGCGCATTGGTGAAATTCCTACCGGACAGGCGACGCTGGCGCAGACGTTGCACTCCGAACAGGTGAGCGCCGTCAGTAACAGTTGTGGCGTAGCGAGCTGTTGGTAGTTAACCGCACGTACTAATAAATGGGGGGCCAGTTCGTGACCGACTAAATGACGTGGGCAGAGATCGGTACACAAGCGGCATTGCTCACAAACAGTTTTCGCGACGGCAAGTACGCTGCGGTCATTCTGCATTCGACGTTGGATCAGTGAATGAGAGTTGGGTAAAACCAGCAATCCGCCAGTGGTTTTGCTGACGGGGGTGTCGAGCGATGTGATCAAACTTCCCATCATCGGCCCGCCATTGATAAAACCAGGAGCATCTATTGTTGCGCCGCCCGCCAGCGCCAGGACTTCACGTAAAGACATGCCGATGGGGACGGTTACCGTTATTGGTTTCGCCACTGCACCATTAATAGTGAGTGTGCGGCGCGTCACTGGATACTGTTGCTCGACGGCTCTGGCAATATTAAGTACGGTTTGAACATTATTGACCACCACACCGACGCTAACGGGTAATGCAGCGGGTGGAACGCGGCGACCAGTTGCCATCCAGATGGTCAGCACTTCGTCTCCTGCGGGGTAAACATCGGGCAAAATATGCAGGCGGATATCCGGTGGTAACAGTGGTGTGAGTGCGTTTATTGCCCGTTGATATTTCTCTTTCAGCGCGATGATTCCGCTACTGGCCCCGGTGGCTTTCATAGCATAGTGAACACCGCGAAGCAGGCGGCTGGCTTGCTGCACCATTAACTGTTGATCCACTTTCAACATTGGTTCGCATTCCGCCGCATTCACCAGGAACGTGTCAACACGCGCTTGTAGCTTAATATGGGTTGGAAAACCTGCCCCGCCAGCACCCACGACACCTGCTGCTTGTACTCGCTCGCGGATGGTCTGGTCGTCGCAGGAGGTTAACTCGACGTTCATAACAACTCCTCGAGCAGTTCTGCAATCGCGGAGGCATCAGCCGCACGCGGGTTGGTACACAACGTTGCATCCGCCAGTGCCGCCTGAACCATATCTGGTATGCGAACTGACCATTCTGCTTTTTTTTCTTTCAGCGCATTGGTAAGAGTCGGCAGCGTACAGGTTGTTTTAAGCTGTTCAATATGTTGAATAAGTGCATTCAGGCTGGCGGTGTCATTGGCGTTGTCCGGGCATAAATGGCACGTTTTCGCCAGCCGGGCGTAGCGTTTGGCTGCGCGCGGATCGCCAGCATTAAAGCGGATAACCGCCGTGAGCAGGAGCGCATTCGCCAGTCCGTGCGGCAGATGAAACTGTCCGCCGAGTTGATGAGCAATTGCATGGTTTAAACCGAGTCCGGCCTGGCTAAAGGCTATTCCTGCAAGCGTCGATGCATTATGCATTTTGCCACGGGTGGCAAGACAATCGCCTTTCTTCACTGCAGTGGGCAGGTATTGAAAAACAATTTGCACGGCTTTTTCGACCAGTGCATCCGTGAAGTCGCTGGCGCGGGGAGAAACATAAGCTTCAAGCGCATGGGTTAAAACATCCATCCCGGTATTGGCCGTTATCGCCGGTGGCACGCTGACGACCAAAGATGGATCAAGGATCGCGATATCCGGATAAAGTGCATTATCGAAAAGGGGATATTTAATCCCTTTCTCAGGATCGCTGATGACACAAGCACTGGTCACTTCGGAACCGGTACCGCTGGTGGTAGGAATGGCTACGCAGGTTTCAATTTCAATGCCACACTGGCGACCAAACCAGACAATCGCTTTTGCGGCGTCCAGGGCAGAACCGCCGCCAAAACCGATAACCACATCCGGGCGTAAAGTCTGCATTTGCGCAATGCCTTTCACCACGGTCTGGATAGTTGGGTCGGGCGTTATTTCGCTAAAAATACTGAGACGATTACTGTCGGGCAGCGCCTGATGCAACGTGTCAATGAGTGGTGAGTGTGCCAGAAAGACGTCGCAAATAATCCAGATGTGCCTATTCGTGAAACGGCTCAGTATGTTGAGACTTCCCGTTCCGCTGTATAAACGCGTCTGCAGTGAAAAAGTTTTCATTTCCGTTTCTCTAGCGAATGGAAAAGCCGCTGGTTAACACGCAGCGTCGTGAGCGGGCAAAAGTCCGTGCTGACGTTGTACCCTCTCCGGTCGGTGTTGCAATGGTAAAGGTCGTAAAGCCTTCGCCGCCGACGCCAATACCCGCCCAGGAGGGGCCGTTTTTGACAAAGATTGAGGTTTGCATAACGCGCGCGGCAAGGTTGAGCCGTGAGACGTTCTGCGAGTGCATAATTGCCGTGTGGTGCAAGCCGTCTTCCACTTTCAACGCCAGGGCGAGAGCGCTGTCAAAATCGTTGACCTTCACAATGGGCAGCATTGGCATCAGTTGTTCACACGTAACCCAACTATCATCGGCGTCAACAACAGCAATCAGTAGGCGCGGCGCTTTTGCGGGCAAAGGGAGGCCCGCTGCTTCCAGCAAGGCTGATGGGCTTTTCCCAACCAGTTTTTTGTTGGCGCTACCGTCTGGCAGGCAAATTGCACGCAATTTCTCCGTTTGTTCATGGTTAAGAAGAAGTGCGCCAAAGCTTTGCATCTGTTGAATTAAATAATCTGCCACTGACGCCACGACAATCAGGCTTTTTTCAGCGATACACGGTAGGTTGTAATCAAATGAAGCGCCGTTGATGATGTCCTCGGCGGCTTTCACAATATCCGCCGTTTCATCGACAATGCAGGGTGGGTTACCCGCTCCGGCACCAATCACTTTCTTGCCACTTTTCATTCCCATGGCGACGATCCCCGGGCCGCCGGTAATCGCCAGAACGCTGACTTTAGGGTGCGCCATCATCTGTTCGGTGGCAGCAAAGGTCGGTTCAGATACGGTAACGATCAGGTTATGAATGCCACTACAGCGAAACGCGATGTCTTCGATTGTGGTAATCAGTTTTAACGAAACGTATTTGGCTCCCGGGTGTGGACTGAAGTAGACGCTATTACCTGCTGCCAGCATGCTGATGCTGTTGTTAATGATGGTTTCCGTGGGGTTGGTGCTTGGCGTGACCGAGCCAATAATCCCAAACGGGGAGTATTCAAACAAAACCATGCCACCATCACCGGTTAGTGCAGTGGTGGTTAAATCTTCAATTCCTGGCGTATTATCGAGTGCCGCTTTGTTTTTTAGGTACTTATCTTCTTTATTTCCCATCCCCGTTTCTTTGGCGCTTTCTTCTGCCAGTTCGGTAAGGCGGGGCATTAATTCTTCGCGAATGGCGCTGATAATGGCGCTACGGGTTTTAAGCGGGCACTGTTGAAAGCGTAAAAAGGCCTGGTGTGCTGCGCAGACCGCTTCATCAACAGTCTGGAAAATAGCGTTTCTTTGCATTCGTGGTGTAGCGGGGACAAGTTGTTCACGCAGAATATTGCGGATCAGTGTTTCTAATTCAGAGTTATTCATTGGTTTACTCCCACGTTAATTGCCGCCATTGCGCTTTGGGCAATATCCATGTCTTGTTCAACGCTACCGCCGCTGATGCCAAGCCCGCCAAGCAATTTTCCGTCACGCCAGAGGGGGAAGCCGCCACCAAAAGTGACGACTTTGCCTTGCATATGGCTTTCGAGCCCGTAAAGCGGCGCGCCGGGTTGCACGGTATCAGCAAGTTTGTGGGTTGCCGTTTTCATCGCCACGGCGGTCCAGGCTTTTTTCGGTGCCAGTTCACTGCTGACCAACAGGGCATCAGGCATCCGCCAGGTAACACTTTCTGTTCCGTTGGCATCAACAATGCTGATGACAACGGGAATATGCAGTTCATCTGCGCGCATTGCCGCACTACGAATGAGCTGGTGAAGATCCTGAAAAGTGAGCGGCATTGTGCGTTCCTTCAATGCTGGTGTGTGGTTGGCTTCGTGATAACGTTTTGTGATTTCCTGAATCATCAGGTTTTGATGAGCAACGTTGTCCTCCACGCGGGCGAGGGCATACAGGCAATCGGAAAGTCGGTTGATATAGTGCAGCAAAACATTCCGGACGGTGGTTTCCGTTGTCAGTTCAACCAGACGTCTTTCAGCCCGTCGAGCCACCGTGCGGGCGAAATGCATGCGGCTTGCGGCTTCACATCGACCAGGCAGAATGAAGCAGTGAACCGGGGGGACGGCGTTCATTGCGCTATCGATCGCGTTTTCCAGCGCGGCAATTTCTTCCGTACCGATGTAACGCTGCTGCGCTGACGGCTGTTCGCTTTCACTGGCGAGTTCGGCGCTAAACCAAAATATCTGTTGTTGAATGGCTTCCAGTAAGATGCGATGGCTTTCGATGGCGGTGGCGCAATAACACAGACTGAGTGTCGCGTTCAGTTCATCCAGCGTGCCATAGGTTTCGACACGTAGATGAGTTTTGCTGACGCGCTGTCCGGTAAATAAAGACGTACTTCCTGAATCACCTGTTCGGGTATAAATTGCCATCTTTCAGCTCCTTAGCGCGAAAGCGTATCGACAATGCCGACCACTGCCAGGTCGATGGCTTCGTTAGGGCCGGAAAACACATGTCTGGCGCTGGAACCACTGCTGAGGAGTACCAACTCACCAACGCCTGCGCCGACTGAATCAACGGCAACTTCGTCGCCGGTTAATGGCGTGAGAGGCAGTTCGCCGTCAGCACTGACCCGGCGAACCAGCAGCAGTTTTTTCCCGATCAGAGAAGGTGATTTTTGCGTGGATACTACCGCGCCAGTGACTCGAGCCAGATGCATAGGTTACTCCTGCCTGATTAACTGAATATTTCGGGTAATTGCCGCGTCACGAGCCAGTGCGGTCACACAACATTTTCGCTGTAACACCAGTATTCCCGAGCTTAACTGTGCAATATCGGCATAACTTAAAAGTCGATCACGATGAAGGTAGATCGGTTGCCCTTGCTCGTCGCACCAGCTTAGCGGTAGACGGGCGAGAGTCTTCAATTCAATGGCGTTCAGGAAATGACGCTGCAACGACAATTGAATGTGCAATCCCCAGGCTAACGCTTCGTGTATCTGAATTGCTGCTCGATCTGACGTTTCGTTCCCCGCAAGTTGTCGTAGCAGCGGCAGATCGACATATCGGATTTGTAATGATGCATACTGATGAACTATCTCTTGAACGCTGGCGTCTCGCAGTTGAAAAACAGTCAGCACGAGTGTTTTTCCCGCACGTTGTTTAAGGCGAAAAACCACTTCGTCAACAATACGTTGCATCAGCATGTTATTCATGGCACTGACACCAGTGTGGCAAAAACGTCAGGGCTATCAGCCCCTGCGGCGTTGGCTTCATCGGTATCAATATGCATTTCAAGACGCATATCCGGAGAGACGCGAACAGCGACGTTTTCGAATATCAGTCGTCGCTCATCACCTTTAATGGCAACCGCCACTTTATCGCCATGCGTAACGCCATAAATCAGGGCATCCAGCGGAGACATATGAATATGCCGTTGCGCGACAATGACGCCAGATGTGATCTCCAGTTCCGCAAATGGGCTTATCAAACGAATCCCTGGAGTGCCGCTGAGATCGCCTGACATGCGTAGCGGGGCGGTGATCCCTAACGTTCTGGCGTCCGTCCGGGAAATTTCCACCTGGCTTGCATTGCGTAGCGGCCCCAACAAGCGAACGTTGTGCAATTTACCTTTTGGTCCCTCCAGCGTAACAACCTGTTCAGCAGCGAATTGGCCAGGTTGCATTAACGGCTTTTTCTCGCTAATCGGTTGTTCAGGAAAAAGACGCAAATAATCCACTGTTGAAAGATGAATATGACGACTGGAAACACCCAGAGGGATAGGGCGCTCGCGCATCTCATCCAGAATCTGGCTCACTGTTTCCTGCAAGGTTTGTTTATCCACTGTTACTCCCCTCGCTTATTGGCGTGCAGGCAAAGTGAGCGGGGCTCACCTTTTTGCCGCTGACATGCCGGGTCAAGACACAAATTACAACTGATAATCTCTGAGATGACGGTTGTTGCTGGTGTTTCGCTTGTTTCAACCGTCACAGTCAATGCTTCAGTTGTGTGGGGCAGAATGCCGTCTCCCGGACGGGCAATCACTTTGTGTGCGACGAGGCCATTTCGCTGCCCGGCGAAACTGGCTCCCGTCGCGATCGCCGCATTAACCGAGGCGACGTCACCGGTGATTTTGATGAGCGTCCAGCCTGAGCCATTGGTCTTCTCAAGGCCAACCAGCGTGATGGACGCGGCTTTTGCCATAGCATCTGCGCAACTGATGGCGAGTGCCAGACCACTGACTTCAAGTAATCCCAGTGATTGCTTCACGCTGTGCTCCTTAGCGAATGGGGTTATGCTGATTTAGGTAAAATAGCCTCAACATCACTGTGTGGGCGCGGGATGACATGGCAGGATTTCACTTCGCCAACGGCGCTTGCGGCGGCGCTTCCTGCATCAACGGCGGCTTTTACTGCGCCAACATCGCCACGGACCATCACCGTAATCAGACCCGAACCAATCTTTTCATAGCCAACCAGCTGCACGTTGGCGGATTTAACCATGGCATCTGCAGCTTCAATTGCGCCAACTAACCCTTTTGTTTCAACCAGTCCTAGTGCGTTGTTCATACTGCGTTTCTCCTGTGGATTATGAGTGGAGTTCCCGGAAGGGAATCCCTTTTACCAGGCGGGCAGCGTTAGTGCCGATGCTGCGCCTGGCATGGTTATCTTGTTGATACATCAGCGTAAACAGTGGCGCTGATGCCGGTAAGTTTTTGTAATGCACAATCAGTTTTTCCTGATCGCAGGCAATGCCAACCAACAGGGGAGATTGACGAGCAGCCAGCCAGGCGCTATCGATAACTTCACCTGACGGAATGTGTTGAATGCGAAAGGGAATACCTTCCTCTTCAATGCCAAGAAGCACTTCATCCCATGTAGTGATACAGTCACCGATCTCCATGACAACGATGGCTGGTGCACGCTCTTTACTTTCCATGAATCGACTCCTTGTGCCAGGCGATGAGGAGCCCAGTAGCTACCGCATTGCGCGGACCTTCGCTACCACGGATATTCCCCCGCCCGGCGACCAGTCGATAATGTGCCAGCGCGTCGGTGACCAATTGCGGTACTTCGAAATCCAGCGAAGAACCACCCACCAGAACGACGAACGGAATGTCGCGAATATTTCCGGCAGGGCTTACCTGACGCAGCGCACGCAGGGCATTAGTTACGAAGACACGCTCTTTCGCACTGCGACGGACAGCGCGTACTTTTTCCAGCGTCAAATCACCGGGAATAGGCACCAGTTCGTCAGGTTTCACCACACAAACGCGGGCAAATACATGAGGGGATAGGGGAGTAGGGAAGAACTGAACGCTGCCATCTTCATGGCGTAAGTGGAACAGGCTTTCTACTTTTGCCAACGGGTACTTTTTGATTTCTTCTGCCAGATAACGATCATTTAAGCCCAGCTCACGAGCGATAATCATCGTTACCATGTCGCCCGCTCCCGCAAGGTGAGTGGCAACTATTTCCCCTTTCTGATTGATGATGGAGGCATCGGTAGAGCCTGCACCTAAGTCCAGAATTGCCAGTGGACGTGTCGTTCCAGGGGTAGTCAAGGCTCCCTGAATGGCGGCTTCTGCTTCTGCGCCTCCGACCTGAACATCAACATGCAGTTTTTGCTTAATTTCACTGGCGATCATCGCCATTTGCAGACGGTCGGATTTCACCATAGAGGCAATACCCACAGCCTGTTCCAGTGAAAATTCACCTGCCAGGCCACCGGTTACGCTGACGGGGACAGAGGTATCTATCGCCAGCAAATCCTGAATAAAAATTTCGTTGCTGGGTTTGTTGGTCAGTTCAGCCATAGTCTGGCGAACATGTTCCAGCATTCCGCCGATGTTGGTGCCAGGTTCTCCCGTCACGTTTTCCAGTTTTGGGCACTCACCGACCGCTTTCATAATGGCATCGGCACCAGCAGCTACATCAACCCGCGTTGTGCGCCCGGCAGAAAGCAGTTCGATATTCCCGGCGGGTATCGAACGGGCTTTAACGTCGCCAGAAGGCGTTTTCACTACCACTGCTGAACGGTTGCCGATTAGCGCCCGCGCGACAGGAACAATATTTTTAGTCTCTTCAGCATTGAGGGCGAAAACGGTGGCAATCCCATACGGGTTAGACAGGGTTTCGATAACTTTCCCGGGAACGGCAACTTCAATTGCAGCCAGCATGCCGAGCGGAATACGATCGATGTAGAGGACTTCATCAACAATAGGGAGAGGAATTTCCAGGCGGTTATTGACCAGTACGCCATCGTCGCGTTGCAGAATAACGCCAGTCAGCTGATATCCGGCTCGTACGGAGGCGTTTATCATCGTTGCGATATCGGCAAAATCAAATGCCGATGACACCACCAGAATGTAGGGTGTGTCCGCCGGGCATGTTAATAACTCTTGCGGAGTGATGGTGAGCCCTACGCCCAGCCCCACTCCGCCCGGAGTTTTCGGGTTGTGACCGATCATGGTTGATTCGGTGATGATAGTTTCAGTGATGGTTTCCATCGCCACATCACCAATGACCGGAGTTGCTTCGTTGATACGAATAAGCGAAATATCGCTAACATTGATGCCGACTTTTTTCGTTGCCTGTGCGAGCGCCTCCTGAATACCATGGACGTTACGCAACGTACCTTTAATTCCGGTGGTTTCCGCCAGGGCGCTACTCACGAACGACAACTCTCCAGTTGCACTGAGCGTTGCCAGCGCAACCTCTGTTGATGAGTTGCCGATATCAATGCCTGCTATATATCGCATAGTTCGTCCTTAATCGTCGCCTTTCAGTTTTTTGCGCTCGACATAAAGTTCCGCAGCTTCACGGACAAATGCAGCACAAATTTGGGCCTGATAACGCCGTTCAAGATCGTCAGCAATGGCAATAAGTTCTTGCTTAGTCGAACGATAAGGGCGTAACGCATTGTAGATTTCGAGGATGCGATCATCCGGTACTGAGGTAAGCTCAGCGGCGCGTTCAAAATTCATCGCCAGGCGATCACGACCAGCATCTCTGGCAATCGCGGCCTGAATACGCAATGTTTCAGGGGTAATGCGCATATCCTGGGCGGTGACGTTATCGCTTAGCACATTTTCCAGAGTGAAATCGTCGAGCGTTTTATTGGTTGCTGTTTTAACCCATTCCGGATGTTTATTTGCCAGCGGGTAATCCGTCACTTTGGCGTTCTGTATTGACGCGCTGGGGACCGCAGAAACAGGAGCTGCATCCTGTAAACTGTTCATGCGGTTCAACACGTCCCTGACCATCGACTCAATTGCATCGGTATTCATGAAGGTTTCCTTTGTTAAAACGTCACGCGCAGTTCTTGCGGTTTTTTGCCAGTGACCACGTACTTCGTCTCTTTAATATGCAAAATGGCAGATTTGGCCTGGTATTTCGGCCGCGCCATTTGATCGTTGAGGGTCGGCACCGGTTGTGGAGACTCGCGTTTCGCATAACGCGCGGCGTTTTTGCCAATCTGACGATAAGTATCCAGCGTCAACAAAGGCGCTTGTGGGAAAAGTTCCAGGTTAGACAAGGGAGGAAGTCCCTGCTGGTGGATAACCGTTGTGCCTTTCGACTGAATACCGATAGCAATACCTGAACCACTAAGACGATCTCCTTCGACTGCTACGAATGCGACATCGGACGATTTAAAGCAGCGAATCACACGGGCTTTAATGCCTTCTTCTTCGATACCGGCAATCACTTCGCGCAAAATGTTTTTATGCGGAATACCGATGATATTGACGGTTTGCGCCAGGCCGAACGCCGGGCCTACAGCAATAATGACTTCATCTTGCTGAGTGCCTTGTTGGGCTTCGCCAATTTCGGTCAGAAAATTTTCGGTATCTGGCACTGAAGAGACAGTTGCAGAGACAGGTGCGCGAAATGAAACGGACTTGTCGCTGGTTTGCATTTCTGCCAGCACGTCTTCGATAATCTGACGCAGTAATTTTTCGTTAATTTCCATTTCTCACCCTTAGTCAATTTCGTTGGGATCAAGTGCACCGGGAATATTTTTGATCTCTTCCCAGCGTTCCCCTTGCAGGCGGTAACCTGTAGCTGGTCCGGCGTAATCATTGATGTCATTGACCGCTGAGAGCACTTGTCCGTCATCGACGATGATGGCTGAGGTATGGAGATAATCGCCGGTCAGTTTTGCTTTTTGCATGTTGAGCATGTCCTGGGCGACATCGGTAAAACCGCCTTGCGCCAGGGCTTTCACCACTTCCAGGCTGTTACGGTTTTTATTGATAATCTCCTGGGCGAACTTGATGTCTTCCACAATATTGCGCTCAGGCATATCTTTCGAACCGTGGGCATAGGTCGCCGCTTCGACTTCTTCATCGGTAATTGGCGGTAGTCCCATACCGGCAAAGACAGCCTGTAAAGCGCGAGCGGCTTTATTGCGGATTGCGATAACATCTTCTTCGCGTACTGGTCGCAGCCCGCCATCAACCTTCAGGTCACGCTGAATGACGTTGTAATCATCGAAGTCTTCAGCATCTTCGTTTGAACCAGCAAACATGTTGTCGTAGTTCGGCACAGCGGAAAAACCGGAAGAGATAAAGTCGGTACCTGGCAGAAATTGCATCAGGAAACGTGCGGTACGGCGCATATCCGAGTGGGTAAAGGTCTGGTCATTACTGGAGGCGCATTCCAGATCCAGCGATGAGCAAATTAAGTTTTCCGCTAATACTGCGCGGATGCCTGATGGCACAGCTGATGGAACACCGATGCAGCTTACCGAACCATTCTGCAGACCCTGAACGCCTGCGGCTTTGGTGATGTAAATGCATCGAGCCTCGAGATAAAGCATTGATTTGCCTTCCGCGTAACCCATCTGTACTTCAGAGCCGGAGCCGGAAGTAAAGCGCATTTTTAAGCCGCGAGAAGCATAGGATGACGCGAGAAATCCTTTTGACCACGGGGTATCATCGCCATCGGTGAAAACAGGTTCTGTACCATAGACAGAAATTGTTTCGGCGTAACAGGTGTGGCCTAACATACCGAGTTTCAGTTCGGTGGCTTCTTCCAGTGAACACTGGGTCAAGACGCCCGGACGTCCCACCTGTGAGCCGACCAGCAGGGCGATGGCGTTGAACGGTGCATAGCGAGCAACGGCAACGGTGGTTTCCTGTTCATCAAACCCGCGCCATGCGCCTTCAGCTGCGTCGGCGGCAATTTGTACCGGGTTATCTTTGATGTTGGTGACGTGAGCCTGTTGTGATGGTGTTCGACGGGCGCGCATTTTCTGCATCGCCATCATCATCTCTACCACGTTCATCTGCGAAACCACTTCGACGATTTTTGCAGGCGTCATTGCTGTGGTAAGGGGAACGATATCGCTACGTTTGACATTTGGATCGCACAACATATTGGCAAGTTTTACCGAATCCATCGCGATGACTTCCTCTGCGCGCGCGAGATTGATGCCGTAGCGGGCGATAAAGTGGTCGATCAGGTCAAACTGACTGTCGGGTTTTCCATCCAGTTCGGTAACGACGCCGTTAACAATTTTGATTGACGGTTTAGGATCGTTCGGGCTTTCCATCGCAATGAAGCCTTCTTCAATCCACTCTTTAACGAAACCGTCCTGGTTGACCGGGCGTTTTGCCAGTGCTTCAAATCTTTTCGATCTCATAAATCTGCCTCAGAGAATTCAGATGTAGGAAGGGCGATCGTTTTTCGGTGTATCGCCGAGAGTCGAAAGCACGGTTTTACCGATTTCGCGTGCGGAGATGACCGCCTGGCGGACTGCGCCGGAGTCACCCGAGATAATCAGAATGACTTCGTTGCTGTAGCTGGTGCCTTGAGCGGGGGAGCTGTATGCCACGACATCCACATTGGCGGACTTCAGCGCGGTGTCGGCCATTAGAACACCCACCGCAGCCGGAGCGCCGACAATAACGCCGCAAGCCCGTCCCAGTGGAGCGCCAAACGCTTTTTCCAGTGCATAGCTGGCGCGGGCGGTGTATTGCAGTTCAAGATGCCCGGCTTCGTTGGCATAGACATCACCAAAGGTCCGATCGAGTTCTTTCAGGGCAACTTCAATACCGCGTTTCACGTCGGAAACATCGTTGCCACCTAAGAGGATCAATGAGCCGTGTCCGGCACCGCCTTTAGTATCGCGAGGAAGTTCAATGCTAATAACTTCAGTGTTGGTGGCTTTTACCGCTTCATCAGCGGCCATAATGTGTGGCCCTGCGCCAATACGCGCCCCCAGAATGCCAATGGAACGATAGCGTTTTTCAAGTTTCATCGCGTCCAACAGGGCGCTATCAACGTTCGCAATGACCAGACCTACAGTGTCGCCAATAGCGGTGCCAACAAATTCTGTTAATGTGCAGCTTTTTTCTGCCATAGCCGTCTCTCGTATTTGATGAGTGGTTTTCGGGAGAACCTCATGCTCTGGCGTCGCTACGCGAGCGATGACCTGCGCCATGATCTGTTCGACCAGTTCATTGCTGCTCATGGGTTAATTCCCTTTGGTAAGATTTTTTCGACATCGGTATGTGGGCGGGGAATAACGTGTACGGCTTTTACTTCGCCGACGTTACGCGCAGCTGCGGCACCCGCGTCTGTTGCCGCTTTTACCGCCCCGACATCACCACGAACGATGACGGTCACCAGCCCGGAACCTATTTTTTCGTAGCCGACCAGCAAAACATTTGCCGACTTCACCATGGCATCTGCGGCCTCTATGGCGGCAGTTAAGCCTTTGGTTTCTACCATTCCTAACGCTTCTTGTTGCATAAAGACCTCGCCTGGATTTTTTTGACGATATGACTATAAAAAAAAGCGAGGAAAAAGAATGGCTGACTTAATCGGCTAATGAGAAAAATTAATAGAGAACAAATATAATAAAATTGCTTTTATGAACTGTATGTTATTAATTTATTGGTTATTTTGTGGATATTTCAATGTGAATTAATTGCGTTGTCTAGTGAGTTTAATCGCGAGTAATATTTCGTTGAGTTTGGTTCGAGGAAGGAACTGTGATATTTGTTTCAATTTTATTATGTCATGATGGCAATTTTTTACTGTAAAAGTTTGGTGGGAATTATTACTTTCAACACTGATTAACGCTGTGTTGCATGATTCGGCAATGACAATAATTTGTTATGTTAGCACGATTTTTACACGAGTCTGTCATGCATGTTGGCAATATTTTCTGCAGAGCAATTTTTTATAGTTGCGCTCGGTATACACAACAATCAGCGCATAGTTGGCTGATAAAGAAAAACTCCGTAAAGAAGGTGTCACTATGAATGATTCACTCAAGGCGCAATGCGTTGCCGAGTTTTTGGGCACCGGACTGTTCCTCTTTTTTGGCATTGGTTGTTTGTGCGCCCTGAAGGTTGCCGGGGCAAGTCTGGGACTGTGGGAAATTTGTATCATTTGGGGATTAGGGATTTCGCTTGCTGTTTACCTTACGGCAGGTATTTCCGGCGCTCATCTCAACCCGGCAGTTACCATTGCTCTGTGGCTGTTTGCCTCTTTCCCAGCCCGTAAAGTGCTGCCATTTTGTGTGGCGCAATTAGCGGGTGCCTTTGGTGGTGCGGTTCTGGCATATTCTCTCTACAGCAGTTTGTTTACCGATTTTGAATCTGCTCACAATATAGTGCGTGGTAGCGCAGAAAGTTTACAACTCGCCAGTATCTTCAGTACTTATCCAGCAGCGGCGATTAATGTATGGCAAGCTGCGTTGGTCGAAGTGGTCATAACGTCCATGTTAATGGGGTTGATTATGGCGTTGACCGATGACGGTAATGGCGTACCCAAAGGACCGCTTGCGCCTTTACTCATTGGTATTCTGGTTGCTGTTATTGGTGCTTCTACCGGACCATTAACCGGTTTTGCCATGAATCCAGCGCGTGATTTTGGACCTAAAATTTTCACCTGGCTTGCGGGTTGGGGGGAAATTGCGATGACTGGTGGACGCAATATTCCTTATTTCATTGTACCCATTATTGCACCGATCATTGGGGCATGTGTTGGTGCGGCGATTTATCGCTATCTCATTGCAAAGAATTTACCTGTCAATAGTGTAACGCCTAAAGAAATCAGCGAATAACGAAATAATCTGGCAGTTATAAACGTTTATTTTTTTACTGTTTGTGATCTGCTTTCCGAACTTATTAAAAAGTCTCCCGCTTCACGGAGGCTTTTGTTATTGTCCTTTGTGCTTCTCGTCAGTAAATCATCAAGGATGATGTGAAGATTAAATGTAAAACAATTGTTTTGCTATAACAATAAATTAACTGGGAGGTTTTATCATGATTTCTGCGGCGACACTTAATTCAGAACTCATTAATAAAATCGCGCAGGATTTTGCGCAGGCGACCAGCCTTGCGGTTGTCGTGGTCAATATTCACGGCGATGAAATTTCCGAGCTGTTTAACTTCACTCCATTTTGTCAGATGATGCGGCAACACCCTCAGCTGAGCACTCGATGTCGCATGAGCGATCGTTGTGGGGGGCTGGAAGCCTCTAAATCCGATCAGCCTTGTATTTATCGCTGTCATGCCGGATTAACCGATTTCTCTATTCCACTGGTAATCGCCGGACATTTAGTTGGTTTTGTATTGTGCGGGCAAGTTCGTCTGCGTAATGATGATGTCGATTTGGTCGATATTCTGAATGTCGATGATTGCTGGCAGGCAGATCCCGAATTACTTAATGAATTTCGCAAAGTCCCTGAGATGGATTACTCAAGAGTTATGGCCTCTGCTGATTTGTTGAAGTTGATTGTAGAAAATTGCCTAAAAAAACAACTCAATTTTGTGGTTATTAAAGAGAACAAATCTCAGTCAGATTCGTTGCGCCAGACTCGTGCGCCTGGTCCCCACGACAATAAAATGAAAAAAGCTTTACGTTATATTGATGCGCATTTATCAGACGATTTGCGTCTGGAAGATGTCGCCTCGCACGTTTATCTAAGCCCTTATTATTTCAGTAAGTTATTTAAGAAATACCATGGAATCGGGTTTAATGCGTGGGTAAACCAACAACGGATGGCCAGCGCTCGTGAGTTACTGTGCCATAGTGACTGGAGCATCGCCAGCATTGCGCGTAATTTAGGTTTTTCGCAAACAAGTTATTTTTGCAAAGTTTTCCGTCAGACTTATCAGGTTACGCCGCAGGTGTATCGACAGCAAGTGAGTGATAATGCGGCGATGGAAACGGTATAGAGTAAATGCTCCAAAAAAAGAGGACGGTTTAAATAAACTCTGGAATGAATAATTAACGTTATTTACCTGTTATGGGAAAAGTGAAATCAGCTCATAACATACGCTGACAGGTGTGGCACATTTGTGCCTGGGAAGAGGGTGAAAATCCCTCGCAGCCCCCGCTGCTGTAATGCTGACAAACCCGAAAATGCCACTGATCGCGAGATTGGGAAGGTCGGGAGAGGATGACGCTAAGCCAGAAGACCAGCCAGTCAGTCAATACCAACAACTTCGGTGGGAAGTGGGTTGCCCGGAAGCGTCTGGTAGAGTACAGGCGCGTCTTTATACCCCTACCACCCTGAAAGGATCAGGGTATGGCGGCATCATTTAGTTCTTTCATCGCAGTGCCGACAGGCACCAGGGCTGCACTTAAGGTGTGGCAATCTTGCTTCATGGCTTATCAACCAGACCGCCATTACAGGAAATTAAGTGGAGGGCGAGGGGCATGAAAACGATAAAACCCGAATCGATAGCTCTTTTTTGCCTCTTATCTGGAGATGTGGATCTGGCGAAACATCTGGCGGAAATATTGCCAATAACCTGTTTTGTTGGTGAGGACTGGCAGCAAGATTTCCAGCCTTTTGACGGTGGGCCTGTGCAATCGTTATCAGATGCGTATAGCGATTATTCAGTGCTGCTATTGATAGCAGCTGAAAGCGAGATATCCGTACCAGAATGGCTCGCTCATTCTGAGGGAACGACGGTAATTTTGATTACAGAACACAATGCCCGTTTGCTGAATGGTCCGGCTGGTGGGGCTGTAGCATTAATCCATTATCTGAATGAAATCTGTCATGCCAGAGAAACCGCTGTCAATGACGCATTTTGTCGGACGTTAACACGAGGAAGTCTGGCTATTCCGCAATGCCATCTTCTTTCGTAATGGATTGAGAATGCTGGATTTTTAATTATATTACGCGCAGTATTAATCGCGTAAATGTTTTGCGGTCAGCAACGGTGGGGGATCCATTGTTCTGTTCAATGAATACCATCATACAATTGAATCAGGAGTCGGTATGATGATTTTGGTGACGGGGGGCGCACGGAGCGGGAAGAGTCGCCACGCAGAGGCGCTTATTGGGGACTCTTCACAGGTTCTGTATATCGCTACCTCGCAAATCCTTGATGATGAGATGGCTGCACGGATAGAACATCATCGGCAAGGCCGCCCGGAGCACTGGCGCACAGTGGAGCGCTGGCAACATCTTGATGAATTAATTCATGCAGACATTAACCCGAATGAGGCTGTGTTGCTGGAATGCG
>JAGZPX010000025.1:0-1289 GCA_018382475.1 Veillonella parvula | reverse complement strand
TAAGGTCGACACGTAGACCCCATTACCTTTCTCTGTCCAGTTTCCTGCTGAAGGACGCTCACTCCCCGTGCTGGCGGCACCACTAAACACTGGTGCATCGAGCTTCAGGCCACTAACAGGGTTCCCATACGCATCCTTCGCGGTGAAGGTAAGTTCCGTCGTCGTTTTAACCGTTGGAGTTTTATTGTCCGCAACAAGCGTAGAATTCGCTGATGACATCTCTCCGGCAATAACAGTCAGCTGCGCGGCTTCGGTGGCTGCTGGCTGGCCGTTGAATAGCGGCATGACGAGAAGCTCCCCCGTCTTTCCGCCTGTAGTTAACGTAGCAACATAGGAACCGTCACCTTTTTCGGTCCAACTAGAAACAGTCGCCCCTTCAGACGCAGCACCCGTCAGACTTGCCGACAGGGAAAGACCACTGATAGCGTTGCCATGTGCATCTTTTGCAATAAGCGTCACGGTTGTGCTTTCGCCTGCTTTTACGCGATCTGCGGCTACAGACACTGTCGACTGGCCTGAAGATAACGCATCAGCCACCACGGTCACTTTAGCCGCATTCGCTGCCGCGTCCTGCCCATTGAGCTTCGGCATAACCTCTAATTTACCCGCCGTAGTGCCGAGAGAAATCTGCGCAGTCCAGGTCCCGTCGCCATTATCCTTCCAGCCTGATGCCGTAGAACCAGCAGCAGCTGCGCCCGATAATGACGGCGCTTCCGGCGTGAGGCTGGTCACAGGGTTGTCATAGGCATCTTTTGCCGTCCAGATTGCCGTAACTGTACCGCCAACCACCGGTTTATCAGGATTCAGTGTGATGGACGAATGTGCTGCATCAAGCGGCCCGGCAACAAACTTCAGCGTTTGTTGTAACGTGCCCAGCTGATACTGCTCGCTGAAGGCACGCACAACAACGTTTCCGGCACGGGTCGAAGAAACCGTGGCGCTGTAAACCCCTGGTTTTATTTCCGAAATGGCACCAACGGTTACACCATTAGTGTCTTGCGGAACAAGTCGCAGGCGGCTGGCTTCTCCCGTCACCGAGTTACCATCAGTATCCACCGCAGTAAGCGTCAGCGTGTGGGATTGCTGACCATCAGCAACCACGTCTCCTGAGAGTTCATTCACGCTCAGGGTAGACTTCGACACATCCATCATCGTGGCCCGCAGTTCTGCAGTGACAGTTTTGCTCATGTCATCAACGCTAACAGTAATCGTTGCCTCACCTGACTGCGTTCCGGTAGTAAAGACAGACTGATACACCCCTGCTTCAGTTTCGGTGAACTCACCCAGTG
>JAGZPX010000024.1:0-1313 GCA_018382475.1 Veillonella parvula | reverse complement strand
GCACCCTACGTATTACCGCGGCTGCTGGCACGTAGTTAGCCGGTGCTTATTCAACGGGTAAACTCACTCACGCTTGCTCCCCGATAAAAGAGGTTTACACCCCGAAGGCCTCCATCCCTCACGCGGCGTCGCTGCATCAGGCTTGCGCCCATTGTGCAATATTCCCCACTGCTGCCTCCCGTAGGAGTCTGGGCCGTGTCTCAGTCCCAGTGTGGCCGGTCACCCTCTCAGGCCGGCTACCCGTCGTCGCCTTGGTGAGCCATTACCTCACCAACAAGCTGATAGGCCGTGAGCCCATCTATAACCACTACATAACGCTTTCCACCAACACCCCATGCGGAGATTGGTCGTATCCGGTATTAGACCCAGTTTCCCAGGCTTATCCCAGAGTTAAAGGTAGGTTACTCACGTATTACTCACCCGTTCGCCACTAATCCACCTAGCAAGCTAGGCTTCATCGTTCGACTTGCATGTGTTAAGCACGCCGCCAGCGTTCGTCCTGAGCCAGAATCAAACTCTCCGTTGAAAAAATAGAAAAGTTCGATAACCTGATCTCAAACAGCGAATCACACACGGGGGTGTGCGACTCAAGCTGACTAAATTTGAAACCATTTGATGATTATCAAATAAATAAATATTTGGTATTAGTTTCAGTTTCCATCACCATTTATGTGGTGATTTTATTGAACAAAGCACACTATTGAGTTCTCAAGCAACACACCGATTCAACACCTCAACTACTCGTACAAGAAGTCTCACCATTGAACGGTCATTCTCTTTATCATCATTACCGCGTTCCCGCGGCAACTCAACCAACTATACCAGCGTTTTGTTTGCCATGCAAATCCGATTTCCGTGATTCACACCACAAAGTTTCTTTCCTAAACCCTTCCACCATCACCAACCGGCAACCCGAAATTCCTTCAAGCAAGAAACCAAAACACTATACAATTGAAAGCCAGTCAAACCGCTCCTGACTAGGAGAAACACCGAAGAAAACTCTTCGTTTTTTCCTCCTCGCCGCGGCGACTCATACAACTATACAGACCCCCAAACACCCATGCAACCCGAAAAAGGGTGAAGTAGAACACAAAATGAGTATTGAAAGAGCCCCAAACACCCGCCCAAACACCAAAATACCTAGTCAGTACGTTTCAGGGGTGCTAAACAATCTTTAAAAAACTTCCAAAAAACCTTATAAACACAGAAGAAACCACTCAAACCCTCGCAGAATGCCCTCTAGAGCCCCCTCCGCAGCCCCTAACCATGCGCCTGGGCGCCCCCATACCTATAGGTACAAAAAGCCCCTCCCC
>JAGZPX010000008.1:0-20184 GCA_018382475.1 Veillonella parvula | reverse complement strand
TGCTATTTCCTCTGTCTGCCGCCATAATATATTGCGTCAGATCGTTGGTGCCGATGGAAAAGAAATCGACTTCACTGGCTAATTTTTCTGCAATCATGACTGCAGCAGGAACCTCAATCATAATTCCCAGCGCCGGAAGATTTTCTGCAGTAAGTCCCAGCAGTTTTGCCTGAGCATGTATCAATGTTTTGACGGCCCTGACCTCCTCGAGCGTTGAAACCATCGGCAGCATAATTTGCAACGTTGGGTATTCTTTCCCGGCCCTGATAAGTGCGCGCAATTGAGGAATAAATATTTGTGGATGCGCCAGACACAACCGGATACCTCGAAGTCCCAGGAAGGGGTTGTCCTCTGTGGGTAAAGGGTATGAAGGTAGCGGTTTATCACCACCAATGTCCAGAGTCCGGATCGTGACTGGTTTGTCGCCAAAAACTCGGGCGACAGAACAATACACACGGAACTGCTCTTCCTCATCAGGTAATGTCGCAGAATCGTGGAATAAAAACTCGGTACGCAGCAAGCCAACGCCCTCAGCGCCGTGAGACAGTGCGGCATCAATGTCTTGCAGATCACCAATATTCGCCAGCACGCTGATTTTACGCCCACCTTGCGTGACAGCGGGCAGCATGGCATCAGCTAACTGACGATCCCTTTGTTGCCGCCATGCTTCGGCGCGTTGCAGTAAATCCAGGCGGGTGACCTCATCCGGCTGTAGCCACAAACGGCCTGTTTCACCATCAAGAATGACCGTGTCGTTATCGCGGACGTTTTGCGGGGTAATAGCTGCCTTCACAATGGCAGGAATACCCATTGCTCTGGCAAGGATCGCTGTATGTGAAGTTGTTCCGCCATTATGAAGACAAATGCCAAGAATGTGTGCTTTATTCAGGCTGGTTATCTGTGATGGCAACAGATCGTTGGCTAACAAAATGCAGGGCGCGGTAGTGATAAAGTGTTGTTCACTTACCCCGCAAAGCTGGTTCAGTACCTGACGTGTAAGGTCACGGATATCTGCCTCGCGTTCACGTAAATACAGTGTTTCCGCCTGACAATATTGCTCTGCTAATGCCTGCATGACTTCTAACCATGCGAATTCCGCCTGTTTGCCCTTTGCCAGACGTTGCTGTAATTGCCGGTTAATCTCTGGATCTTCAAGCATCATTTTATGGGCGGCAAAAATATCGCCTTCAGGGCCTGCCGCTTTATCGGCAAGTTCACAAACAACAATGTCGATAGCAGACTCGATTCGCGACAGCTCTTCTTGCGGAGAATCGACGGTGCGCTGCGTAATTTCTGGTCGTTCGCAGGTAAACCATTTAACAGGACCAATAGCGATACCATTTTGTACTGACAAGCCTGATATTGCGCCATCGACAGGGGCGCTGACCACCGGCGTTTCCGTTAGCGGAATCTCTGAAGAAGCGAGCAGATGAGCTTCACCAAAATGATTTTTCGCCAACGTTTCAATTGCCTTGAGAGCGTCACTGGCATCGGTGCCTTCGGCCTGGAAGATGATTTCATCGCCACAGCGGACGCCCAGCATTGCCAGTTCGTTGAGACTGCGGGTGCTGGCGCGTTTATCGCCTTTGATAACGATAATGTTTGCCGAATATTGTGCTGATACTTTCAGGATGCTGGCTGCCGGACGAGCATGAATGCCGTGGGGATTACATATCGTCCAGCAAAAAGTTTGCCATTCACCGGAATGATTGACTGGTGATATTGCTGGAATAACCTCGCCTGCAGGCGGGGATGGCATGAGCTGCTGCTGTTTAGCGCACAGCGCAAGATCCACTTCAGCGATAATCTCCGTCACCGAAAGCCCCGCTGCGGCAGACGTTACCGCTGACATGGCACCTTCCACTACAGGGGCGGCGAGCAGATAAATTGCACTTCTTTGCTCTTCAGAAAGCAGCTCCAGCGCCATCTCGGTACTAAGCAGCGCACTGCCCATATCCATGAGTACCAGAACGCCATCCGGTGACCAGACCGATTCAATCGCAGACATAATGGCAATAGCATCAGTGCCAATCGGATTTTGCGGATCATCAATACCTGCAGCAATGGCCAGAGGAACGTCCCCTCCAGACATCTGTAGTGCTAATTCCTCAATCCCCTGGGCGAGACGTAGACTATGAGAAACAATAACAATGGCAACCATAATTTATCCCGCGAATCCTTCCTGCATAGCCTTAATCATCAGCCAGGAGGAGGTCGCGCCTGGATCCTGATGGCCCACACTGCGAGCGCCGAGATAACTGGCACGTCCTTTTTTCGCCTGCATATTGATGGTGTTATCGACGGCTGTTGCCGCATCTTGCACCATCGTATTCAGCAGAAGGGAAGGCGACATTCCGGCTTGCAGGTTCTTTTTGGCTTCTTGGAGGACTGGAACCCAGACATCACACAGTGTTTTATCCCCTTGTTCTGCTTTTCCTCGTGCGATAACGCCTGCAATCCCTTCTTCCAGACACGCCAGCCACTCTTCCAGAGTTAATTCTGTTCTGGCTCCCACTGCCGCAGAAGAGCGAATAAATAATGTGCCGTAAAGAGGACCACTGGCACCGCCAACGCTGGAAAGTAGTTTCATGCCAGTATTTTTAAGGATATTGCCAATATGCTGACGTTCAATGTCGGGCAACGTCGCTTTCACGGCACTGAAACCACGATTCATATTGAGGCCGTGGTCGGCATCACCAATATCTCTGTCAAGTGCGGTTAGAAAATCTTGTTGTTCAGTGAGATGTGCAGCACAACTCTCCAGCCAGGCAATAACATGTTTGTTTTGAATTTTCATATAATGTCCTTATTAACATCCCCAACGAAGCGCTGGCGTATTGACCGGGGCATCCCAAAGTTGCAAAAACTCTGGGGTACATTTCAGCAGGCTAATGGAAAATCCGGCCATATCTAATGATGTACAATAATTACCGACCAACTGGCGGCTAATTTTAATTCCCTGGCGCAGTGCGGCGCACATAAATACCCTGGCTACACCATATAACTCTGATTCAGGCGTGCTGCCAAGTCCGTTAATTAACACAATATATTCGGCATTTTGATCGAATGACTCATTCATTGATGATGCGTCAATCCATCCCCCCGCATGGCGATCCCAATGGCGTAATGTGCGTCGCCAGGGGGTATTATCCAGTAATTGCGCTATCACGCTGTCGATTAAAGTGTTCAGATCTTGCAAAGTGCGGCGTTCAATGCCGGGTTCACCGTGGATCCCGACACCAAATTCGATTTCATTATCAGCCAGTTCAAATGAGGGTTTTCCCGCGGCGGGAACCGTACAGGCTGACAGTGCGATGCCAAAAGAACGTGTGGCATTGTTAACATCTTTGCCAAGTTGCTCGCACTGCCCCAGGTTATATCCCTGAAGTGCAGCCGCACCGACAATCTTTTCAACAAAAACTGTACCCGCAACACCGCGACGTCCGGCTGTATACAGGCTATCTTTTACCGCTACATCATCATCAATAATGACGGTCCCAACGGTGATGCCTTCTTCGTGTAACATCTCGACTGCCGTTTCGAAATTCAGAATATCGCCAGTGTAATTTTTGATGAAAAACAGAACGCCAGAACCATTATCAACCGCTTTGGCACATTCGATCATTTGATCTGGCGTGGGCGATGTGAAGATTTCACCAGGACATGCACCGGTTAACATTCCCATACCGACAAAACCTGCATGCAGTGGTTCATGGCCTGAGCCGCCGCCTGAAATCAGCGCCACTGCATTATCGGTTTGTTTGCACCACACATATCGGGGCGCGTAATTTGCCTGCAGGTGTGGCCAGGTGGCGATGAGTCCTTCCATTTGTTCTGTGACAACAGAATCAATCTGGTTAATTAATTTCTTCATAGTCATTCCTGTTCTGATAAATTACGTAAATCGCGCTAAATATGCTTTCGAGATTAATTCTCCAGCCGCAATAAAACAAATCGCACGATAATAAGATTCATAATGAAACAGTTAATTCATTGTGTTGTTCCAAAATGAAATGGGACCAGCGTGGATATTGATATATTGTGATTAAGGCATGAAAAGTGTTTTTTATTATCATCTGCAGATGATGTTTTTTACAGCGCGATCATAAAACATAATTTTTCGCGAATGAAATGTTTGCCGCCACTGGATGCAACGAGTAGGTTAACAGTGAAGCAAAACAAGTTACGCGAGGAATGATATGGATAAGATTATTATAAGTCCGGCTAAATATATCCAGGGAAATGGTTCTCTGGATAATATTGCTACGTATGCGGCGAGTTTGGGAACAGAACCATTAATTATTGCAGATGAATTTGTGACCGGTCTGGTTGGTGACAGAGTAAGCCAGAGCTTTGCAAGAGAAAACATTATTGCGGATTTTGATGTTTTTTGCGGTGAATGCTCGCAAAATGAAATTTCTCGAATTCGTGAGAAATTTAATCAGCGTAAATATAATGTCGTTATTGGTATTGGCGGCGGTAAAACGTTGGATACGGCAAAAGCCGTAGCGTATTACCAAAAAATTCCGGTGGTGGTGGTGCCGACAATTGCTTCCACAGATGCGCCAACCAGTTCTCTGGCAGTAATTTACACCCCGGAAGGCCAGTTTAGCGAATATCTGTTTTTCCCGAAAAACCCGGATATGGTGATTATGGATACTGGCGTCATTTCAGCCGCGCCAGTGCGTCTGCTGGTGGCCGGTATGGGAGATGCATTGTCAACCTGGTTTGAGGCGAGAGCCAATCAGGCGTCAGGAAAAGCCACAATGGCAGGTGGGGCGTCGACACTGGCGGCACTGGCTATTGCCCGACTCTGTTATACCACGCTACTGGAAGATGGCTATAAGGCAAAAGTCGCGGTTGAACAAGGTGTTAGTACCAAAGCGGTAGAGAATATTATCGAAGCTAATACCTATCTTAGCGGCATTGGATTTGAAAGTAGCGGCCTGGCGGCAGCTCATGCCATTCATAACGGCATGACGCAACTGGAGGAATGCCATCATTGCTACCACGGTGAAAAAGTGGCATTTGGCGTCCTGGTACAGCTCGTACTGGAAAACGCACCACAGGAGGAAATTGAAACCGTACTCAATTTCTGCCATAGCGTTGGCTTGCCGACAAATCTTCATATGTTAGGCGTGAAGGAAATTAATAAAGATAAATTACGGGCAGTGGCTGAAGCCGCGACTGCTGAAGGGGAAACTATCCATAATATGCCATTCGTAGTAACAGCGCAGGACGTTCTTTGCGCAATTTTAACTGCACATCATTTGGGACTTTAAAAAATAATACGGCCTGTGCAAAGCAGGCCGTTGGTGTCATTTTAAATACTTCATTCGGGAATAAATATGACCAGTAACTGGAAACGTTGGATCACGCTGGCGTTATGTGGTATTGCCGGAAGTGCAATATATAAATTGCCTTATTTACGGGAAACCTATTACGACGCGATGCAGCAGGCTACAGGAGCGACTAATGCTGAACTTGGTTTTCTAATGACAGCCTATGGATTGGTGAACTTTTTATTATATCTACCTGGCGGCTGGGCTGCCGATAGATTTTCTGCACGTAAATTAATGACCTTTTCATTAATTTCCACCGGGATAAGCGGTTTTTATTATGCGACCTTCCCCTCGTATACCATGATCTGTTTGTTACATGCACTTTGGGCTGTTACAACCGTATTTACGTTTTGGGCCGTGTGTGTGCGAATTATTCGTACCCTGGGAACCAGCGAAGAACAAGGACGCTTATACGGTTACTGGTTTCTGGGTAAGGGATTAACCTCCATTGTACTGGGATTTCTTTCCGTGCCGGTATTTGCCAAATTTGGCGAAGGTGTTGATGGTTTACGGGCGACAATTATTTTTTATTCCGTAGTGACTATTCTGGCCGGTGTTTTAGCCTGGTTTGTTTGTCAGGATGAAACACACTGCGAAGATAAAGCGAATTTCCGTCTGGCAGATATGGCATTCGTGCTGAAAATGCCGACGGTTTGGCTGGCAGGTGTTGTGACCTTTTGTATGTGGTCAATTTATATCGGCTTTGGCATGGTCACGCCGTATCTGACGCAGATCCTGCATATGGGCGAATCGGAAGTGGCAGTTGCCAGTATTCTTCGCGCCTATGTGTTATTTGCGATGGGGGGATTAATTGGCGGACAACTGGCCGACCGCTGTGCGTCACGCACGCGTTTTATGATTTACGCCTTTATCGGCATGATTGTCTTTACTACCGTTTATTTCTTCCTGCCCGGTGAGTCGCGCTACGTCACGATTGCGCTGGCGAATATGGTTGCGTTGGGCGTGTTTATTTACTCTGCGAATGCCGTGTTCTTCTCAATTATTGATGAGGTTCGGATCCCGGCAAAAGTCACAGGGACTGCTGCGGGTCTGATCTCTTTACTGACCTATTTCCCGGAAATCTACTGCTACACGATGGTGGGCAATATGGTCGACCGCAAACCGGGTATTGCCGGTTATCAGGATGTTTTCCTGTTCATGTTGGTTTGCGCATTCATCGGCCTTATCGCCGCACTGGTCCTCCAGCGTGTGAATCGTAAAAGTAAAAATCAAGTCAATGAAATCACTGAAAACAATGCGGATTGCGCATCCTGAATCTGACGGGGGAACCAATGGTGGACATGATTAATGAAAGTGCACGGCAAACGCCAGTCATTGCACAAACGGACGTTCTGGTTATCGGGGGCGGTCCGGCAGGATTATCCGCTGCCATTGCGGCAGGGCGGTTAGGTGCCAGAACCATGATTGTTGAGCGCTACGGGTCGCTAGGCGGCGTATTGACGCAGGTCGGGGTAGAAAGTTTTGCCTGGTATCGTCATCCGGGGACGGAAGATTGTGAAGGGATCTGTCGTGAGTATGAAGGCCGCGCACGAGCGCTGGGTTTCACACGACCAGAACCTCAGTCAATTAGCGAAGTTATAGATACTGAAGGATTTAAAGTTGTCGCCGATCAGATGATTACGGAATCTGGCGTTGAGCCGTTATATCACTCCTGGGTTGTGGACGTGATCAAGGACGGGGATACGTTATGCGGTGTTATCGTCGAGAATAAATCAGGTCGAGGGGCAATTCTGGCGAAAAGAATCGTCGATTGCACGGGGGATGCTGATATTGTCGCTCGTGCAGGAGCGCCCTGGACGAAACGGAGCAAGGACCAACTGATGGGCGTCACCGTGATGTTCAGTTGCGCAGGTGTTGATGTGGCACGCTTTAACCGTTTTGTTGCGGAAGAACTTAAGCCGACCTACGCGGATTGGGGCAAAAACTGGACGATTCAAACCACGGGTAAAGAAGATCCGATGTTTAGCCCGTATATGGAGGATATTTTTACCCGCGCGCAACAGGATGGTGTGATTCCAGGTGACGCCCAGGCGATTGCCGGAACCTGGTCGACCTTTTCTGAAAGCGGTGAGGCTTTCCAGATGAATATGGTGTACGCCTTTGGTTTTGACTGTACCGATGTCTTCGATTTAACCAAAGCTGAGATTGCTGGAAGGCAGCAAGCATTATGGGCAATTGACGCACTACGCCACTATGTTCCGGGCTTTGAAAATGTACGGTTACGCAATTTTGGTGCCACGCTGGGGACGCGTGAATCACGGCTTATTGAGGGGGAAATACGTATTGCTGATGATTACGTCCTTAATCAGGGGCGTTGTTCGGACAGTGTAGGGATTTTCCCGGAATTTATTGATGGTTCCGGTTATCTCATTTTGCCAACGACCGGGCGTTTCTTTCAGATCCCTTATGGTTGTCTGGTGCCGCAAAAAGTGGAGAACCTTTTGGTCGCCGGTCGCTGTATTTCCGCAGGCGTAGTTGCACATACTTCTATGCGTAACATGATGTGTTGTGCCGTTACCGGTGAGGCCGCAGGTACTGCCGCCGTGGTTTCGCTACAGCAAAATTGCACCGTGCGTCAGGTTGCTATCCCTGATTTGCAAAACACGCTGCAACAGCAGGGCGTACGTCTGGCATAACAACAAGGCGCAGAGAGCTGAAAGCATGTATGCGCCTTGCAGGAGAAAGACCATGAGGGATGATGACCTTGAGCACTTAAGTGCCAATTACTGGATAACCACAGTTCTCTGCGGCCTCTTTTTGGGGATATTCCTGTTCATGCTGCAACAGCATCAGCGTGGTTTAGCTCTGTATTGTATTGCGGCTCTTTCACTTATTTGCGCCTTTTTTTCTTTACGCCTTTCCCGACAATTGCAACACCTGAAAAAGGAACGGCGAAATATTCGTCATCATTGAATGAAAACATTCAGGAGACTGAAATGCAATATTTAAAAAAACGCTTTTCTTTGATTGAACTGAATGTGTTTATCCCAGCAATGTTATTTATTGCGGTAATCATTCTGTGCTTGACGATATATCCGCAAGATACCAGTCAGTATATAAATAAAATACATCATTTTTTAACCTGGGAAATGGGTGGAATTTTTCTGGTCATGACTTTTCTGGTTGTACTTTGTTGTCTGTGGCTGGCCTTCTCACGTTATGGCGATATCTTGTTAGGTCAGTCGGGAGAAAAACCTGACTTCAGCTTGTTAACCTGGCTTGGACTTATTTTTACTTCTGGAACGGGGGGCAGCTTGTTATATCTGGCCTCTGTAGAGTGGATTTGGATCATTCAGCAACCGCCTTTTGGCGCAACAGCAGGAAGCGCTCAGGCTGCTCGTTGGGCCTCTGCTTATGGCATGTTCCATTGGGGGCCGTCCGCATGGGCATGGTATTTGATTTGCGCCGTTCCTATTGGTTGGTTTATGCATGTTAAGAAAACGAACTCATTAAAGGTCAGTGATTTATGTCGTGGATGCCTGGGGACGCATGCTGATGGTTTTTGCGGACATTGTGTAAACTTTTTCTATATGTTTGGTTTGCTCGGCGGCGCGGTAACGTCGCTGGCGCTGGGAACGCCGATGATTTCTGCCGTATTTTGCCATGTGTTCCATCTGGATCCTGCCGGGCAGTTTATCAATGTCATGGTTATTTTTATCTGGACGCTAGTGCCATTATTCATTCTCTTTTTTGGACTTAAAAAAGGTGTGGCATGGGCCAGTAACTGGAATATTCGTGCTGACATTTTGATGCTACTGGCAATACTGATTTGTGGACCAACGGCATTTATACTTAATCAATCAATTGATGGTCTCGGCCTGATGCTGCAAAATTTTGTAGCGATGAGTTTAAGTACCGATGCTATTGGTCGTAGCGGATTTCCACAGATGTGGACCGTATTTTATTTTTCATGGTGGGTCGTGTATGCCATCCCATTCGGTTTATTTATCGCCCGTATTTCAAAAGGAAGGACGATCCGGCAATTGATTGTATGTGGAACTCTGGCAGGTTCATTGGGATGCATGGTTTTTTACATGGTACTGGCTAATTTCGGCTTATCGTTGCAGACAACTCATGTCATCGATTTTGTTCCCATACTTAACGAACAAGGGCGAGGCGTTGTCGTTTCTCGTTTACTGGAGCAGCTACCCGCAAGTCAGGTGTTTTTGGTTGCTTTTGGGGCTATAGCATTAATTTCATATATTACCGGACACTGTACTGTGGGTTATGCCCTCGGTTTTGCGACGCAAAAACGGGCAGATAGTGAGAGTGAACCGGCATTCTGGAACGTGGCATTTTGGTTGATTATGACTGGAATCGTCGCCATCACACTCTATCTTCTTGATGCGCAAAGTCTGCAACCGCTACAAACGGTGTCTATTCTGGCTGGACTACCGCTTTGCGGCGTGGTGTTTATTTTATTGAAGAGTTTTTTGACACAGCTTGCGGCTGAAGAGAAAAACGCGAGAGATGAATAATGATGTTCAGGAATGCCCGGTAATTTGCATTATCGGGCATTTTACCGAACGGGAATTAACTCAGGATCGCACGAAAATATCCCGCCAGATTTTCCCCAAGACGAATTAAATTACTTTCTCCCTGACTCAGCGCGGTGGGTAAATCACAAGGACCGTTGACGACGGAAAAACAGGCTTCTATTCCACACTGGCGTAACTCATTCAGATCAAGTTGATCATCGATATACCCGGCAATTGCGATAACCGGAACGCCCATCATCTGGGCAACTTTGGCTGCGCCTACGGGCGCTTTGCCATTCAGGCTCTGACTATCTAATTTCCCTTCACCGACAATGGCCAATGCTGCGTATTTTAAATGTTGGGTATATTGAATCGCTTCCAGCACGAGCGAAATACCCGGTTGTAAGCGAGCATCGAGAAAAGCCATCAAGGCCGCGCCAACGCCGCCAGCCGCCCCGGAGCCGGGTATCGTATCGACTTCTTTACCACAACAACGGTAGATGCAACGGGCATAGTTTTTCATTCCCTGTTCCAGTTGCTCAAGGTCGTCAGCACTGGCCCCTTTTTGTTGAGCAAAAACCCGGGTCGCGCCGTTATCGCCGGTTAGTGGGTTGGTGACATCACAGGCTGCAATAAATTTCACATTTTTCAATCGTGGATCGAGGTGCTGTAAGTCAATGTGGTGAATTGCCGCCAGCCCCATCCCATTAACGGAGACTGATAGCCCTTCGGCGTCTGTAAACGATGCGCCAAGTGCCGACATCAACCCAATACCGCCATCATTTGTAGCACTGCCACCCAGGCATAGAATAACGGTATCAATATTGTGTTCCAGGGCGGCGAGAATAAGTTCGCCAGTGCCAAACGACGTCGTATAAAGGGGAGAACGCTGGACAGGAGAAACCAGTTCCAGCCCTGAAGCTTGTGCCAGTTCTATCACTGCGGTGGTTTGGTTGCCTAAAATACCGTATTGCGCATGTATTGATTCGCCAAGCGGTCCGGTGACTGTTTTAGTGTAAAACGTACCGTCAGTCGCATGAATGAGTGTTTCGAGCGTGCCTTCGCCGCCGTCAGCCACGGGCAAACACACCAGTTGGCTGCCAGGCAGGACCTTGCGCCAGCCGATTGCCAGCGCTTCGGCGACTTTCCATGCAGGAAGGCATTCTTTAAAGGAGTCGGGGGAGATAACTATCTTCATAGCAGGTCTCTCAAAATAGGGGAATGGGGCAGGGCAACGAGTGAACGAAGGGAACCGGTGGTTCCCTTAATTCATTATTTACGGATAGTGAAATTGGCTTGTGTTTCAAGCGCCCGAATTAACGCAGAATGATCCCACTCTTGACCACCGAGCGCGGCGCAGGCGCTAAATAATTGTTGCGTCATAGCCGTGTTAGGAAGAGGGGTATTCAACAGGCGAGCATTCTCCAGTGCCAGATTCAGATCTTTTTGATGCAGACTAATACGAAAACCGGGTTCGAATGTTCCTTTAATCATCCGTTCGCCATGAACTTCCAGCACGCGAGAGGAGGCAAACCCTCCCATCAGCGCTTCACGTACGCGGGCGGGATCGGCACCTGATTTACTGGCAAAAAGCAGGGCTTCAGCCACTGCTTCAATATTCAGTGCAACAATAATTTGGTTAGCGACTTTGCACGTTTGACCATCACCGACGTTACCGACCAGAGTGATATTTTTACCCATCAATTCCAGAATCGGTTTGATCTGTAAATAAACCTCTTCACATCCGCCAACCATAATGGAAAGCGTCCCGGCTTTCGCGCCAACTTCACCGCCAGAGACGGGCGCATCGATATATTCCGCGCCTCCCGCGATAATACGTTGTGCAAATGCTTTGGTGGCAACCGGGGAAATTGAACTCATATCAATCACAATTTTCCCGTGGCTTAAACCGTGTATTACGCCATAGTTGGGATGGAAAAGAACATCCTCAACATGTGGGGTATCAGGGAGCATGGTGATGATGACCTCACACTCCTGCGCGACTTCACGCGGTGTAGAGCAAACAATGCCACGTTCACCAATAAGCTCTTGCGGTGCAGGTTCAAAATGCGCTGAAAAATAAAGAGTATGTCCGGCTTGTTGTAAATTATAAGCCATCGGCTTACCCATTATGCCGGTGCCGATAAATCCAATATTCATGATAAATACCTCAGGGATTAAAATTGAGTCTCGTTTTTTAGCCAGCGTAGACTTTCAGTCGTTGTCGTAGATGGAATATATTCGCAACCAATCCATCCCTGATAACCAATCTGGTCTATATAATTTAACAACCACGGGTAATTGATTTCTCCCGTCCCTGGTTCATGACGCCCAGGGTTATCGGCTAATTGAATATGTCCAATGTTATTCAGGTTGTTTTTGATTGTTGTAGCAATATTCCCTTCCATGATTTGCATATGATAAATATCGTATTGATAGCGAAAATCAGGATGATTTACATCATGAATAATATTGAGAGCTTGTCTGGTGTTGTTAACAAAAAAACCGGGAATATCTTTTGTATTAATGGCTTCCAGAACTAACTTTATGCCATGAGAAGCCAATTTATCTACTGCATAGCGCAAATTTTCGACCAGTGTTTCATGACATTGTTCATGCGAATAACCACCTGGATGTTTTCCTGCAAGGCAATTAACTTGTGAACAATTAAGGGCCAATGCATACTCTATTGCCCTGGAAACGCCCTTCTGAAATTCTTTTGCCCGACCAGGATGACATGCAATACCCCGTTCACCCTCTTGCCAGTTACCCGCAGGAAGATTAAACAGAACCTGCGTCAGATTATGTTGATGTAGTTGCGAAACCAACTCATCTGCGGAAAAGTCATAGGGGAAAAGATACTCAACGCCGTGGAATCCTGCGTGACTTGCCTGTGCAAAACGTTCAATAAATGGATACTCGGTAAAGAGCATAGATAAATTTGCTGCAAACTTTGCCATAATCCTGTTTCCTTATAAATCGAGAATTTCTTCAAATTCTGTGACTTTATTAATGTCAGGTCCCATAGCGATATTAGTCACGCGTTCAGTAATAATTTCCACAACAACAGGTACGTGAAATTCGTCACGCAAACGCTGGGCTTCTTGCAGTGCAGGCGCAATATCCTGTGATGCGAATACGCGAATCGCTTTACATCCTAATCCTTCAACCACAGCTTTATGATCAACGCCATAACCATTAATTTCTGGAGCATTAATATTTTCAAATGACAGTTGAACGCAATAATCAATATCAAATGCACGTTGTGATTGACGAATCAAACCAAGATAAGCGTTGTTAAGTAAAATATGGATATACGGAAGATTAAATTGTGCGCCGACGGCTAATTCTTCAATCAAGAATTGAAAATCGTAATCACCGGATATTGCCACAACGGGAACAGATGGATCAGCTTTTACCGCGCCCAGTGCTGCGGGCATTGTCCAGCCTAGCGGCCCAGCCTGACAGGCATTAATCCAGTGGCGTGGGCGGTAAACATGTAAAAATTGGTTTGCGGCGATTTGCGCCAGACCAATTGTCGAAATATAGCGTGTCTCCGGTCCGAAAACCTTATTCATTTCGTGATACACGCGTTGCGGTTTAATTGGATTGCAGTCAAAGTCTGAACGACGAAGCATTGTGCGTTTACGCTCGGCACATTCGGCAATCCAGCGACTGCGGTCTTTCAGTTCTCCACGTGACTTCATATCACGGGCGACCTGAATAAATAGCGTTAAGGCGCTTTCAGCATCAGAAACAATGCCCAGATCCGGCGCAAATATCCGGCCAATTTGTGCAGGTTCGATATCAACATGAATGAATTTGCGGCCTTCGGTGTAGGTCTCAATGGCTCCGGTATGACGGTTTGCCCAACGGTTACCGATACCAAAAACAAAATCGGAGGCCAGATAACTGGCGTTACCATAGCGATGACCCGCCTGACATCCCATGCGACCAATCATTAGGGGATGATCATCTGATAATGCGCCCCAACCGCGTAAGGTTTGAATGACGGGAACGCCAGTTAACTCGACAAACTCACACAACAATTCACTCGCTTCGGCGTTAATAATGCCACCGCCAGCGATGATGACGGGCTTTTCGGCGTCATTTAGCATTTCTAATGCGCGTACTGCCTGGGCCCGTGTTGCCTGAGGTTGCCAGGGGGTTAGTGGCTGATAGAGATCGATATCAAACTCAATTTCGGTCATCTGAACATCAAAAGGGAGATCTAAAAGAACCGGGCCAGGGCGGCCTGAACGCATTTCCCAGAAGGCTTTCTGGAATATCCCCGGCAACTGACCCGCTTCGAGAATTGTGCGAGCCATTTTGGTTACTGGCGTGGCGATAGCCTCAATATCGACGGCCTGGAAATCTTCTTTATGAAGTTTTCCTACGGGAGCTTGACCAGTAATGCAGAGAATAGGAATGGAATCCGCAGAGGCAGAATACAGCCCGGTAATCATATCAGTGCCCGCAGGGCCTGATGTGCCAATACACACGCCAATATTGCCATTCTGACTGCGGGTGTAACCTTCAGCCATATGCGAGGCGCCCTCAACATGACGGGCCAGAATATGATCAATACCGCCTGATTTTTTCATCGCGGCATAGAGTGGGTTTATTGCTGCGCCGGGTACACCAAAAGCAACGCTAATGCCTTCTTTTTTCAGTATTTCTACTGCAGCTTCGATTGCACGCATCCTCGCCATACATTATTTCTCCTGATATTTACGCTGAGTTGAATAGTCAGTCAATTTTGGAATTTAACGATGAAATATCTTTGAGGAAATAAAAGGGCAGAACAAATTTCGCTGCACTGTTTCACAGTGAAACAACTCGTATGCCTGTGTTGTTTCAGTTTGAATAATTATAAATATCAAACGCAAAGATTTCAGATGTTGTTGGCAGTTTTAAAATTTATCTAATGTATCATTCGTTTTTTATTGCTTTAACGGTTATTATTTCTAATGTATGTGTGATTACATTGTTGATAAGGTCTGTTTTTGTAATGATCCAGGCTAGATATTATTGCGTTTGATCAAGCTTACTGGCATAGCATTCTGATACAAGTTCTGAAAATGACTTGAATGGATATTATTATAATGAATAAAGAGTCGTATCATAATGATCTAAAAAATAAATGGAAAATGTTTGTTAAGCATGGTTGGGTCGCGACAAATTCGACTAATCATGTGATGCTGAGGTCATGGCAAAAATGTCTCAAGCATTGTGACCCTCGCCACTGGAACACGCCTGTCAAAGCTTCCGGGCAAACATTGCAGACGATTTTTTCTCGTAACGAAGAGTTTATTAGAATTTCACAAAGAGTTGTTGAAGACCATTTCACCCTGGCTGGTGACGACCGGTTGGCATTTTTGATCATTGACCCACACGGCTGGGTTCTATCGTTGAATGCAGCAGGCGATTATTCCAGTCAATTGCGAGAGTTAGGAATTGAATCTGGTATGTCATGGGCCGAAGATGGCATTGGAACCAATGTATATAGTCTTTGTCGGGAAACAAATTTATATACACAACTGGAAGGAGCAGAACATTTTAGTGAACAGCTACATTGTTATGCGATGAGCGCTGCTCCGGTCATTGATTATTATGGTAATATCCATGGATACATTGTATGTATAATTGAAACCACCGCCGAGCTTGTTAAATTAAAAACATCATATTCATGTGCAACAGAAATCGCTAATTATATCTATATTGAGAATGAACAAAAGTTAATAAACAAAGTACTTTGCCAGCATAATGCTGTGATTGAATGTATGGATGACGGTTTTATTTGTTGGAATAGTCATTCTTTAATTACGATGGTTAATTCTCAAGCACAAACACTATTGAATATTGATAAAGAAAGTTTAATTGGTCAGAACATCCGAAAAGGATTCGTATTTCCGCCGATTTTGAATGAGGCAATTACACAACGAAACAAACTATCGCAAAAGCAAATTGTCCTCGAATGCCGTGGCGAATTTATTGAACTTATGGTTACCCTTCGCCCGTTAAGCGATGGTTCGTTTTTGCTTTTTCTTCATCCATTAGACAAAATCAGGAAAATAGCCCAACAGCAAATAAGCACTAAAGCAAATTTTACCTTTGACAGTTTACATGCGGCTTCAGGTGGTATGAAGCAGGTATTACTTATCGCTCGCCGGGCAATTAAATCCATCTCTCCTATTTTGATCAATGGCGAAGAAGGTGTGGGAAAATTGAGTTTGGCGATGGCAATACATAATGAGAGCGAGCAACGTGATGGGCCATTTATTTCTGTAGATTGTCAGATGCTATCACCAGAAAATATCTTACACGAACTTCTTGGCTCTGATGTTGGCCCTTCGCCATCGAAATTTGAACTGGCTCATAATGGCACCTTATATCTGGATAAAGTCGAATATCTATCAGGGGAAGTTCAGAGTGTTTTATTGAAAGTATTGAAAACGGGGCTTGTTACTCGCTCAGACAGCCATCGTTTGATCCCCGTACGCTTTCGCCTGATTACATGTACCAGTAGTTCTTTACGTGAGTACGTGCAACAAGGGGCTTTTAGCCGACAGCTATATTATGAGATCTCCATGAATGAAATTGAAATTCCGCCATTGCGCAAACGTCGTGAAGATCTCAAGCAAATGATTGACGATATTATTGATAAGTATCAGGAGCGCACTCGAAAAAAAATGACAATCACGCCTGACGCAAATTCAGTTCTGCTTGAGTACCGTTGGCCTGGGAACATCTCCGAGTTCAAAAATCGAATGGAGAAGGTATTTATTAACTGCAATCGACTTGTCCTCGGGTTAGAGAATATTCCTCTGGATATCCGACAAAATAACAGTAGTGGCGACGATGATATCCCTCATCTTACTTCACTGGCAGAATTGGAGATGCAAGCTATTGAGCATACATGTCGTGTCTGCGAATGGAATCTAACTAAAGCAGCTGAAGTATTAAAAATTGGTCGTACAACATTATGGCGCAAACTTAAAATCTATAATCTCTATCCAAATGTTGAGCATGCAGATTGATGCTTTTCAAATTGAAATAATTTTAATGTCGCAGTGTTTCATTTTGGTGCAGTGCTTTAATGGTATTGAAATATTGTGATGTGCTCCATAAATGCCAATGTGGTGATTAGCCAGGGAGACGGAAAATGTGTTTACACTCCTGAAATAATAAAAAACAGGCAAAGAGAGATGATCTCCTTGTATGTCTGTATTAGCATGATGTTGCTTGTTAATAATTAAAAATATCAACGCGCTTATATAAGCGCGGGGGATTGTTTTACTCAATTATTGAATACGGAGATAAAGTATGGAATTTTATCTGGAACCCGCTCGTAATATACCTGTACTGGCAACCACGGAAGTGTTAGTTGTTGGTGGTGGTCCATCGGGTATTGCCGCAGCAATGAGTGCCGCTCGTGAAGGCGCAGCTACTATGCTGATTGAACGTTTCGGTTGTTTTGGCGGAATGATGACAACGGCTGGCGTCGAGTCAATTGCCTGGTGGCGTCATGAAAATACGGTAGAGTCAGGTGGACTGGCACGCGAAATAGAAGAAACGGCAAAATCAATGGGGGCGTCCAGCCCTGAGCCGCAATCGAATAGTCAGGCTATTAACGCCGAGCGTTTCAAACTGGTTGCGGATGCAATGCTTGAACAGGCAGGTGTGCGCCGCGTACTACACATTACCGCCGTTGATGTTATCAAGCAGGGCAATAATTTACTCGGCGTAATAACAGAGAGTAAATCTGGTCGTCAGGCTATTTTGGCAAATGTCATTATTGACTGTACTGGCGATGCTGATATTGCATGGTTTGCCGGAGCACCATTTATTAAGCGTGAACGCGAAGAGCTAATGTGTATGACAACCGTTTTTAGTTGCGCAAATATAAATAAAAACGCGTTCATGCAAAATATTAAGAGCACGCAACCTAAATATGGAGACTGGGGGGCGGATGAAGAAAATAAAAATTGGTCTTATGATGTTCATGAATCTTGTCGCGATATGTTTAGCCCTTATCTGGGCAAAGTCTTTGCGAAAGGAAAATCGGCAGGGATTATTCCTGAAGATGTGACGTTAGGTGGTTCCTGGAGTACGGTCACCGAGTATGGTGATGCGAATTACTTGAACGTTGTCAGCATCCCTGCCGTTGATTGTACAGATGTTTTTGACCTGACGCGTGCCGAAATAGAGGGCCGCAAACAAGCCATGCAGGCGATAGAAGCGTTGCGTCAATTCCAGCCAGGATTTGAACAGGCACAATTAAAAAATTTCGGTATGACGGTGGGAACAAGAGAATCAAGACATATTATTGGGAGAGCTCAGCTTACGGAAAATGATATTTGTAATGAGGGACGTCATGCGGATTCAATAGGGGTATTCCCTGAGTTTATAGATGGAAATGGTCATCTTAAATTACCTCTTGAAGCGAACTATTTTCAAATCCCTTATGGCGTAATGATTCCGCAGCAAGTTGAAAACCTGTTGGTTTGCGGACGGGCAATCGATGCAGATAATTTCGCCTATGCGACAATCCGTAATATGGGGTGTTGTATTGTCACTGGAGAAGGTGCAGGGACTGCCGCTGCTATTGCCATTAAAAATAACACTACCGTTTCACAGGTAGATATTCAGACGGTACAGGAACGCTTACAGCAAAATGGCGTAAAAGTCTTTTAACAGGGAATAAAGTTATGAGAGAAAAACCCAGTTTTTATGTCGCGCTTACACCGATCATTTTTATGATGATCGTGTTGGTTGTTGGCATCGGTGTTATGGGCTGGCCTGCCAGCGTCTGTTTATTAATTTCAGCGGCGTTTTCCTGCATTATTGCAATGGCTAAGCTGAAATATACCTGGGATGAAATCCAGGGGTTTATTATCGATAAGATTTCGGCGGTGATGGCACCGGTACTTATCGTTATTTTCGTTGGCTTTATGGTCGCGACATGGAGCTATGCAGGTACACTGCCGATGCTGGTTTATTACGGTATGTTACTGGTTGCGCCCGCATGGCTTTATGCCATAGCGTTTTTTCTGAACGCAGTATTGTCCTATGTTTCCGGGGCATCATGGGGATCTGTCGCTTCTATTGGTGTTGCATTAATGGGCATCGGTTCCGGCTTACATGCCGATCTTCCAATTCTGGCGGCAGCCATTGTTACCGGGGCTTATTTTGGTGACAAACTTTCACCGTTAAGTGATACCACCAACCTGACTTCAGCGGTAACCAAAACTAAACTTTATGATCTGATTAAATATTTACTCTGGACGACCATCCCATCAACGATTATTAGCCTGCTGTTTTTTACCTGGCTGGGAATGATTCATACTTCTACGGGCTCTATTTCACCAGAAAGCATGCAGATGCTGGTACAGCTCAAAGAGTTATATAAGTTTGGTCTGTTACCGCTACTGCCTATGCTTATTGTTCTGTGCTTTACCTTTTTGCGTTTGCCTACAGTACCGGCATTATTAAGCAGTGCGTTCGTGGCCGTATTGGTTGGATGGCTGTATCAAGGTTTCCCGCTGGCAGAAGGTATTAAGGCCACAATGAGTGGTTTCCGTCTGACGATGATCACTGATTCAACGATGCTGTTACCTTCTGTGAAAGAACTGCTTGAACAAGGTGGTCTTAATAACCAGGGCGGATTCCTGTCATTTATTATCTGCGCCATGATGTTTGCTGGCATCCTGACGGGAACAGGAATGATGGATGTCACATTACAAAGTGCGGCAAACAAAATAAAAAGTGCCTTTGGCGCTATTCTGGCAAGCGGTGTTTTAGCGATCATCATTAACTTACTTACCGGTTCTGATGGTTTGAATAAGATTGTTATATCTGAATTGATGATGAAGAAATTCGAAGATCTTAATTTATCACCGTTAGTCTTAGCCCGAACGCTGGAAGATTTTGGCACCATGAGCGCGCCAATTATTCCGTGGTCAGCTGCCGGATTGTATATGGCGACAACACTAGGCGTGCCGACGTTTAGTTACTTGCCGTACTGTGTATTCTGTTTCTGCTCGATGATATTTGCGTTGATCTATGCTTCTACAGGTTTCCGTTTACTGCGCTTCAACGAAGCAAAGGCCTGAGTTATTCAAGATAATAAATGCGTTTGCCGGATGGATTAATCTCCATCCGGCGTTAATGTCAAAATTCCATGTTTTGCAGAATAATGTCAGCTAAGCACAATCTCCAGCTCGCGCAGTTCACGCCAGAATCGTTCGGCAACTGGATTCATGCGGGTATTCATCCGGTATGCATAGGCCTGAATCGGGATCACCAGTTCGTCCCGATTCAGTACAACGAGCTGCCCGCTG
>JAGZPX010000023.1:0-1450 GCA_018382475.1 Veillonella parvula | reverse complement strand
AAATGTGTTCACTTGACTTTTGATACGTTATTTTATAACGGTTAACATATTTATAAAAACAACGGGCGTGTTATACGCCCGTTTCAATATTTAACACATATAGAGATTACATATTCTTGATGATCGCGTCACCAAACTCTGAACATTTCAGCAGTTTAGCGCCCTCCATCAGACGTTCGAAGTCATAGGTTACGGTCTTGGCGTTGATTGCGCCTTCCATACCTTTAACAATCAGGTCAGCCGCTTCAGTCCAACCCATATGGCGCAGCAGTATATAAAAACATTAAGTTTAAGCCATTGATATTTAATAATAAAAATTATTTTATTGTTTTTTTATTAGCCAAAATCAACTTTATTCAACCATTTGATTTCATTGACGTTCGTTTTTATTTTGGGGAAAGGTTTTATCTACCATTTATATCAAAATTACAAGTCTACATTTTATTAACATCTCAATACATGTGAGGCCTTGCAGACCTTTGTGAGAGCTTATGTGTCTCAGTTTTGTCCCACCTTTTATTACGACTTGCATAGCCAATGAAGATAAATGTAGTTAATGCCTGTTATGAGCGAGGAGTGGACGTAAAAGAATTTTTAAAAATTTAAGGCTTACTAAGGTAACAAGTATCAGAGAATCTCATGAACCTATTGCTGCGTCCTAGCAGAACGAAATTTCTCTCTACTTAATACTAAAATTGTTTTATATTTTTCGTAGTCTTTTGTCACTAAGTTTGTTCGTACTTGATATAATTTTTAAAAATGGCTTTCGAAATCTCGTTCGAATGTCGTAGGACTTACAACCAAATCATGTACAGCGTCAACTAAATGCTGTGCTAATGAATATTTGAATTGGAGTGACTGCAAGTTTTCTTTATTGATTAATTTATATTTATCAGGGTCCACAGTATTTCCTTCATTATTGAAGGGATAGATCCATTGTCCATGTGCTAGCTTGTTTCGTATTTCTATCAGGATTCGTAGCTCATTCGACAAAACATCATGTAATGCTGCTCTTCGTGCGGCATGTGCTATCCCAAGAGTCCTTTCATCCAGCAGGAAACAAACTAATCCCTGTTTTGGGCCTCAAAGATGTTAATGATAATCATTTTCATTCTGTATAGGTTATGCTATAAAACATAGCCGTTGCTATGTTTGTTCTAATTTTGCTCACTATAGGTACTAAATTATGCGCTCAATAAAAAAAGTAACCATGCTCTTGGGGGGCCTCGCACTCACCTGCTCGATCGCATTTCAGGCAAGTGCAACTGAAAAATTTAAGGTCATTACAACATTTACCATCATCGCGGATATGGCCAAAAACGTGGCGGGAGATGCTGCAGAAGTCTCATCCATAACCAAGCCTGGTGCAGAAATTCATGAGTATCAGCCTACCCCTGGCGATATTAAACGTGCGCAGGGGGCACAACTGATTCTCGCCAATGGTATGAAT
>JAGZPX010000007.1:0-22874 GCA_018382475.1 Veillonella parvula | reverse complement strand
CCATAGCCCGTTACCTGAACCACAAAACGGCGATGACGTCCCGCCTGCACATCCACTGTCGCCACAAGGAAATTAACGCCATCCGGCACACTGCGGGAAGGAACTGGCTCTGCCCGCTGCTCAAGCAGTTCACTTTTTCGTTGCTCCATGCTGGCACGAGGAAGATAAGGCAATCCCCAGTCGGTGTTGATAACCGCCCTGAGTGTTTCTTCGCTTCCTGTCGCTTCATACTCCTGTTCTGCAGTCAGTAATTTGTAAACCAGTTGCGCCCAGGTCTGATACGCAGCAGCTGGCCCTTCCATCCAGAAACTGGCGATACGGGAGCGGCGCGGTTCACCGGAAACGTTGCCGTTACGATCAATGACCTGACCTTCACGCAACCAGACTCCTGCACTATTGAGCTCACGCTTTTTCTCCGCAGTGATAATGCCGCTGCAGTGCGGGCAAAGTAGATACGCCGCCTCACTGGCTTTAAAGGGATCCGGTTCATTACGGTAGCCGGTCATGGCATCCATGGCTGGCTGAAAATATTCACCGCAGTGCGGACATGACCAGTACCAGCGGCGGCGGTCACCACGATTGTAAAGGGAAAGAATACCAGTCGTCGGTGGCGCTTCATGAGGCGACTTACGTCGCCATTTGCTGTCGCAGATGTCACGTCCCGGCGAGCTCTCCACCAGAGTCATCCCGGCGGACATAAATGTGGTGGTACGTTTTGAGGCCAGGGAGAAACCATCACCCTCGCTGTCGATATTCTCCGGAAAACGGTCGTAATCGGTTAAGGCGACAAACCGGTAATCCGACGACGACATAATGTTGACCGAGGGCCAACCAATTTTAAGGAACGAGCCATCCCTGAACGTCTTATCATGGACATTATTGTCGTTACGACGTGGACTCATTCTTTTCTTTACCGCCGCACTGCTTCTGAACGTTCTGTCGAGGCGCTTTTTAGAATGCTCGCGGGCCTTATCTTCGGTCATCTGCACAACGAGCATGTCCGAAGGATCGCAAACGATGGTATAGACAATCCATCCATCGATCAGACCAATGGTCTTCCCTGTTCGCGCAGGACCAACAAAAATCACCGCATCGTATTCACGCGATGCCAGGCAGTTCATGGGCTCAATGATGTAGGGTGTCAGTTCAGGATCCCATGGCACCGAGTTACCAGCCCCCTTGGGAACACGCATGAATTTTTTAACAGCCTCCGAAATCGGCATGCGACGTGGTGGGGAAAATCCTGCCGATATGTCCCTTCCCAAATTTCGGGCTGATGAAAAACCCATTATTCCTCCTAGAGACTCTCTCCTTCCTCATCAGGAATTAATTCAGCAGCACAAGCCTCGTAGGATTTTTCCTGAAGAGTGTATCGCAGGTCATCAATGGCCTGCTGTACAACGCCGACGGCCTGAGGAGTCAGGGCGCAATCGCGTTCAAGAACATCCGGAATTGTCTCCAGAACCTGGACGACAGCCTTTCTCATGGACGAATAGACGATGACTACTTCATCAACGGGGATGAGTTTTCGCTGCTCCTTTTCCAGCTTGATCCTTTCATTTTCAGATTGGTACCAGTCCTTTCTCTCTTTCGGCTCCATACGGGATGGATCATGAACAGAGTCTGCTGCCTCATGCTTCACACTAAACAGGGCTGGCCCGACATGCTGCAGGGCGTAAACGGGGTTCCCCCTGATAGTCGCAGCCACAGGAGTGTTGGCCGCGAGGAGCCGTTTTTTTACTGTGTCCCGGTGAAGCCCAAAGGCCTCAGCGATTTTAAAAACACTCCAGTAATAAGCATCACCGATCCCGCTCACATTTGACATAAGCAACTCCATCTGGCAGGTGAAAATCATATTTATTTATATATTTCAATTAATTGCAAACTGATCTAATGACAGGGAGAAAAAAATATTGTACAGGTGAAAAGAGAAATAACTTTTAATTATCAATAAATTACCGAACATGCTGCCGCCGCCATGGAAATGCAAAAACTAGCCTTTTTCCGCGACGCTCCCGCCCCGTGGCAGGGGCCCCCACCGGGAGGACCCGACAGCCTGACAGCCGTGATGAGCATCTGATACAGCGCTTTACATAATGGCATAGGAATAATTCAGAAGGACATCACAGCATGCCCACACAAATTAGTGTGAGTGTCCTGTTTCTTCCTACGCACAGGACTGACGAGCATGAGGGGAAAATATGCGAACCATAAATGCCTCATCTTCAGCAATGCAACCGGCATCCGAACAGGACGATATTGTAAATTCACCTAATTACGAGGACATTGCAGTAGTTGAATTGCAGCTCTGTATTAGCCTGACAGTGACAGAATGCGATATTGACTCTGTCACAGGTGAAATAGTTTGAATGATTAGCAGTTATGGTGCTCAGTCAACCACCAGGGAATAATCCTTCGAATTCTTATCGTGCTTCACCAACGCTGCCTCAATTGCCCTGAATGCTTCCAGAGACACCTGATGTTCTATACATGCAATTACAACATCCGGGTAACTCATAGAAATGGTGCTATTAAGCATATTTTTTACACGAATCAGATCCAACGAGAGTTCATCAGCAGATTGTTCTTTATTCATTTTGTCGCTCCATGCGTTTGCTCGTCATCTAGCGGTTAAAATATTACTTCAAATCTTACTGCATAAAAGAGGAAAAGTATGAAAGTTTGAGTACATCGACCTTACATACATCTGTCGGTTGCATATCCCTCCTGGATGCCAGCAAGGCTCAATTTTGTTACGCAATCAACACTATTCATCAAAAACAGGCTTAATATTTGACATAAATCATCAACAAAACACAAAGAGGTCAGACCAGATTAAAACAATAAACACGATAATGCTAACTACGCGCCATCGTATCACATGGAAGGTTTACCAATGGCTCAGGCTGCCATTTTTAAAGAAATATTCGATCAAGTGCGTAAAGATTTAAACTGTGAATTATTTTATTCTGAGCTAAAACGTCACAATGTCTCACTTTATATTTACTATTTAGCCACAGATAATATTCACATTGTGTTAGAAAACGACAACATAGTGTTAGTAAAAGGACTCAAAAAGGTTGTAAATGTTAAATTCTCCAGAAACAAACATCTTATAGAGACCTCCTATAATAAGCTGAAATCAAAAGAAATCACATTTCAACAATACAGGGAAAATCTTGCTAAAGCAGGAGTTTTCCGATGGGTTACAAATATCCAGGAACACCAAAGATATTACTATGCCTTTGATAACTCATTACTATTTACTGAAAGCATCCAGAAAACTACACAGATCTTACCACGCTAAACCATAACGTCCGGCTTCTCTCACTCCTGAGCCGGACTGCATTGGTTTAATAAAAACCATCAACAATTGTGATTTAGATATTCGGAACCATTCAAATATAACAAAACCCCGTAAAAACGAGGTTTATGGATAAATTTTATTATTGAATACATCAGATTAAATTAATCTTGACATCATAGCTTTCAAGACCCGTCATTTTTTCCCGTGCGGTAAACTGAATACTGGTAACTTCTTTCCCGGTCTTTTTCTTAAGTTCAATAATTTTTTTTGTTATATATTCAGAAATATCTGCTTCTGCTTTTGTTTTTAAGTTTTCAATATTCATCATTTCCTCTTTTAGTCTGTTATGACTTTCCAGTTACACAGTAAGTCGATTATATGGTGCAAACGTGTAAAAGATAAGATGAAACATCGCAATAATCAACATACGATAGTCTAAATTTTACACAAACAGACAAAGAGAATTTTCCTGAATTATCAATACAATAGCATCAAATCAACTCAAGAGCCTTATTGCTGCTTCCAGAATTTCTTCTGAAGTAACATGTCGATCCGCGGCTACATAAATGACTTTATGATCTCCGGTCAGAGATGGAAACCCTGCGGCCATTACAGTAAGGTGTGTTTTTTCGCCATTTGGATATTCACGCATGATGGTGTTAACTCCAGTCATCGCTGGCACTACCACTGCTGGTTCAGAGTTAAAAAAAACTATGATTTTTTTCATGATGTTACCGTAGTATGTGAGTATCCATCGAATAGATACCAAGCAAAAAAGCTCCCGAAGGAGCCTTCATTTTCACTTTTTTAAATCCAACGACAGACGGCTGGCATTTAAGTATTGTGAAATATTATCAAATGTAATCATCATTGATTTACAAAAGATACATTTTGCCCCGAAAGGATTCATGTCAGAAACATCAAAAGATGATGTTCTATACTGGGAACCATGACAACACGGGCATCTAAAGTGAATATGGTTTGTAATATTGTCTACCTCAAAGCGCCACTACATGAACAGCGGCAGGACCTTTAGGTCCGTTCTCAATACCAAATTCAACTTCCTGATTCTCAGTTAATGTTTTGAAATCGTTGCTCTGAATTGCTGAGAAATGGACAAACACATCTTTGCTGCCATCTTTCGGCGTGATGAAACCAAAACCTTTTTCAGGGTTAAACCATTTCACTAAACCAGTCATTTTGTTAGACATAATTATTACCTTTTGAAGAAATTAGCCCTTGGGCAGAATGGTCCGAAAAAAAATATCAGAGAGAAAAACCAACAAGGAAATCTCAAGAGGTACAAATAATAAAATTATAACAATGACTGCTTCAGATAAATTTGTAACAAACCAGAACACCATTAACGCATGATTAACCACCCATAGCAAGGATTACTTTTGTAAAGAAAAACACAGCAATGAAAGAATAGCTTTATTTATTAATAAAACGTGTCATTCTGATTAAGACCTTTTATCTTACCCTTAAGATTTCAGGAATTTTGGCTCATGGAAGAGTCCTTTTTATTTAAATTTTACATTCCGCGATGTAAATGTTCCGATTTAATATTACCCTACATTTGATGCTTTTTATCTCTTAAAGATTCATAGATCTGTTGACAAGTCACTCCTGCGATGTAGCGTTCGTCAGCAATTTCAGCATAAAGCTGAGCTTCTGCTGCAATATCTCCGAGCATGTTGGTGAGCATTCCTTCGGCGGTTTTGGTTGTTTTGCCTCTGACGGCAGCGGCAAGATCTGCGGTATGCTTCGCTGCGTCAAGGCGTATGGCATATTTTTTTGCTTCGGCACGCAACTGGTTAACACTATCAGACAGATAAGCAGCCCTGGCAGAAATTTCAGCAGATTTCTGTTGTGCATCTTTAACAGCCTCATCACGGGCTATAGTTCGCCCCTGTTCAATTATTCGAGCAGCAAATTGAGCATTTACCTCTTGTGATAATGCGGCAGCATCACGTTCCGCCCATTTTTTTTGCCATCCTCTGTCGCTCCAGACATTTCCGACGATAAATCCTGACAACACGAGAAAAATCACCATGAATATCTGATTCACTGTTCTATCCCCCAGCAGGTTAATGCGCTCTCCTGGTCACGACGAATAACCTGACCGTAACAGTTATTTGAACGAATGCGGCAATCGCGTCCGCCATCCTTAATCCACCAGCGAATCGCTTCGCATGCACCTTTACGATCACCAGCATTCAGCCGCTTATAAAACGTCGACGGGAAACACTTACCGGGGCCAATGTTATAGGGACAAAATGACGCGATACCCGCTTTTTGTGGTTCGGTCAGTGGTACTTTAATATTGCGCTCCACCCATGCCAGCGCCTTATCACGCTCAATGGCGTTGACCTGGTCGCATTTTTCCTTCGACAGTTTCATATTGGGAAAAACGGTTTTTCCATCCACCACTGTGGCACCCCGACAGATGGTCCATATGCCAGAACCATCGCGGTATGCCATTGTGTGGTTACCTTCTTTTTCGTCCAGAAACTGGTCAAGTATCTGAGGAGCAGATGCGCCAGCACCAATCAGCGCCAGAACGGCAGCCGACAGGCCGTATCTGATTTTTGTGTTCATATATATTTATGATGAGGACGCTCGTGCTTATTGGCAGGATTTTCAATCTTAAAGGAGTACTGATGCTGCAGATAAGACTCAACTTTTTCTGACAATTTTTCTGCTACTTCCAGGAAGACTTGCCGGACGCTCCTTCTGGCTGCTGCCTCATAAAACTCCAGCGCAGCTCCTTCAACACGGTCCATGGCGACATCCAGGTCAAAAATTTCACCGTCAAAGCGTTCCTTGTCCTGTAAGGCTACAGTTACCGTAACTTTATTCTCAAAATTACGGACTCCTTTCACAACCAGTTCATAGTCTTGAGTCATTGGATTACTCTCCTCTCGCAGCCTTACGCCTGTCTTCTTTAATCTTGAAATAAAGATTTGTCAGATACGTCAGCAGGCCAAAAACCAGGCTACCCAGCACACCGATTGCAGCCCACTGTGACGGAGTTACTTTATCGAGTAACTGTAATGCCCAGAAACCAGCATTACCCGCCGATGTGCCATAGGCAACACCTGTTGTTAACTTATCCATTGATTTCATATCCTCACCCCGATGTACACGGATGGTGCAATATGTTTGAAAAAGATCGGAGTCTACGGGGTAGTTTTGACAGCACACGTTGTTCTCAACGGCGCTAAAGAAACATACACATTAAAAATGTGAGTAATTATTTTGAAAGAAAGTCATATATAAAATAATAATACGAGAAATGTTTTCATATTTAGTGTACTGTATACGGCCATTTATACAGGAAAAGCCTATGTCAGAACGTAAAGACTCAAAATCACGCCGTAATTATCTCGTTAAATGTTCCTGCCCAAACTGCACCCAAGAGTCAGAACACAGTTTTTCAAGAGTACAAAAAGGTGCCCTTTTGATCTGCCCTCATTGCAACAAAGTATTCCAGACAAATCTTAAAGCTGTAGCCTGATTGATTTTATTAGTAACAAGTATTTTTTATATTTTAATAATATATTTAAAGCAGATAATAAAAAACCCGCCTGAGCGGGTTTGAGATTGTGGTGCTTTTTGTGGGAGTCATCCACTTACGCACTTTGTTTTGCGATGCCAGCAGTTAGCTTCTGCTGTGAAACTATTCATGCAGCAAACCTGCACTTCACCACAATGGTTAGCATACTTTTCCTGATTAAGATTTTGCCAAATATGCTAGCCATTGTTTCATGTATTGGACCTCCTTACTTTTTATTAAAGAGATCCAATATTCACTACTCTGTCCGTATCTCTACTCAGGCATCAGCCTTCTTCGTTATCGTATACAGACGAGCGATGAATTTTAATCAGTAATGATGACATTTGCTGCTGCAGGACCTTTAGCACCACTCTCTATAGAGAAGGTAACCTTTTGACCTTCAAATAAGGTTCGATAATTATCATTCTGAATCGCAGAAAAATGCACAAACACATCTTTACTACCATCAACAGGAGAAATAAAGCCGAAACCTTTATCAGCGTTAAACCATTTTACTAAACCAGTCATTTTATTTGACATTCTACATTCCTTAACTTGAGCCTTTCGGCATAAATGGTTTGCATAACAGAAACGACTTCGTACTTAATTGGAGAGACTCAAAGAAGGAATAAGTGAATAACACCTGAAATGAGAACTGCTTTAGTAAACTACTTCGTATATCGTCTGTTCTTCAAACCGACGCAGTCATTAACTCATAGTTGAACATATGAAGCAATGTTTATTTTAGACATCCAGCCACCTTCAATCCTATCAAAAAAGTAGTTTTCTCCAGGAACGTGTGTATGGTGCACCAGGTTATCAGTATTAAGGAGTTTTTCTGTCCCCTAAAATGACAGGAATTGTCAAAAACTTTGACTACAAAAGCAGCAAAGGTCTTATATTCCCATCCGATGGCGTATCGATGCCCAGCTTCACGTTTCAGCTCTCAATCTTCGAGATGCAGAAGAAATTACCACAGGATTACGCGTGGAATTTTGCTGGATAAATGGTTCGCGTGGACCTTCAACTGCCAATGTTTATCCCGGGATGAGATTCAATATCTCTATTGCCCCATTTAAAGCACAAAAACCCGCTTATAAGCGGGTTTTCTACTTTTTTCTAAACGTCGGATACACAAAGCCCATCGTTGAGAAAATCTTATCCATGTTTTTTGAAAAATGCAAACATCATGTCGCCATCTTCAGCAAAAATCATTTATCTCGTCACCTTCCTCAATTGCGCTTCCGCGTATGCTTCTTCCTGCCAGCACTTTGTTACCAGTTTACCAATGACGTCCGCATACCCCTTATACCACTGATAATCGGTCAGGTCTGGTACCAGCTTCTGGACATGACGTCGTGCCAGCGTGGTCGGTAAACGACTAAACCGGTTTCCATTACAACGCCCACAAATCTTATATACCGGTACGCCATGAAACCGGGTTCTTTTTTCATCCAGAACAATCCCTTTACCCTTACACCCTCTGCACGCTGTGCTGACTTCGCCCTTACCATGGCAATGCTGACATAGTTCCTTCACCCATTCTTCCTTGATTACAGATTCCCCGCGTCTGTAGTGTTTCACCACTTCGCGCAATACATTATAAAATCCCGTACCTGAACAATGCTCACAGCGAGCCTTACTTGCCGCAGACCTGGAGTAATCAGCAAAGGCAAAATTCACGAGGTAAGGAATAATCTGTAACCGGATTTCTTCACTCAATTTGTTCAATGTCGGGTTATCCAGTGCCATCGCGTAATTTAGCAGGCCTTCAATCGCAAACTGAGCGTCCTGAACACCAACTTTTGCCAGAAATAAGGCCAACCCAAGTGGTGCTTTCGACTGCACCATCCCCTGCGCTGCCATTACATCCGTAATTGTTAAACAACCGGTGCCTGTCGCTGGAGCGTCATCGCTCAATTTTGGAGATTTTGGGGAGTAATATTTTGGTAAGGCTTCAAGGTTCATGCTCGTTCTCCACTTACGCCAGTACGCCAATTGCCAGCGCGCGATCGATAAAACGAAATATCAGCTCCAGTTGGGAGCCATACTTCTCTTCAAATGCCACTGTATCCGTATGCAGCTCGTTGTGATGCTTTCTGCACAAAGGCAACACAAAGAGATCATGTGCTTTTGTTCCCATTCCGCCCTGCCCGTGACCAATCAGATGATGCGGATCGTCGGCTGGCATACCGCAGCAAGCACACGGCTGTGTCTTAACCCAACGTGTGTATTTCTCCTTAACCCAGCGGCGACGTTTAGGCAGCTTCATGAAAGATTCCGGAGACTCTGGATCAACGGTGATGCTTACCACCGTCTTTTCCTGTGGTGTTTTTTGTTGCTGGTGGGCGTAAGGCAACGGTGCAAGATTTTTTGTGCGTTGTTTCAATATGCTGGTGGCGGTCTGCTCTCCCGGTACGATGTCGCTTTCGCGGTACACCGAGCAGATTTTTTCCGCTGGTAATCCCAGCGAACGACGCGATACAGCCTCAGGTAGTGCATCCACCACCTGATTGCAGACCGCCCACCAGGATAATTCAGCCAAAGATAATTCCCGCTCCTGCGTACCGCTTATTGCGTGACGGATGACGTCAATCACCCATGCTGTCAGATTTTGTTGAGCAAGCAGCTCCAGTGATTCCGATGTCTGGTCACGCAGTTGGTTGTCGCAGTGCCAACACAACACCATTGCGCCGGTACCATAACGGTGAATGACTGTTTCAGAGTGATGGTAATCGCCATTAGGCCACTGGCAGGATGTAACATGACGTAATAGCCAGTCAGACAATGCGCCAACACCGCCAGCAGCACGAATCACCCGTTCGTTACTAAAAAACGGCAGCAATGTTTTGTCTTCCGCCAGCGACTGGCGAACGGCAGGAACGACTCCGGATGGCAGATTACGCATGCTTTTTGGTTCCGGTTCCACCAGCACTCGAGGATTATGAAATATCTGTATGGATTCACGGCCCGGCTTAAGGACCACCAGCCCAAGCTCAGGCACCAGAACAGGTCTAAGTAATACCCGCACGTTACCTCCAGATCCGTTGCTGGAAAGTGCGGGACGCACGTGGTGGGCGTTCGGAGTAAGGCAATCTGACTGAGATTATCCAGTGACGGTAGTCGAGGCTAAGGGCTTTCTTAACCTCGTATCCGCGCCTGCGGTAACACTGAATTATCCATTCAGCCTGCTCTTCAGTGCATGGAGGGTGTTGGAACCATTCAGACTTGAATGCGTGAGAATACCGCTCGTGCGTGCAGACAAGAACGGGCGAATTATCAGAATTGTAATATTTTACGTTGCGTGCCATCGGTTTTCTCCGGTGGCACGGTGTTACTCAGCGGGAGTTCAGCCCCGCGCAAGATTGTAGATGAGTTTATTCTTCTGCAAAAGCTGAAAAGCCTGCTTTTATTCCGATCTCTTTCAGTGCCTGTAATGAAGTGACAAACTCACCTTCGCGCAAGATAAATCCGTCTGTCACTCGACCATCCACAAAATTAATTAACGCAGCCCCATTCTTTCGCAAACACATAATGCGGTAATGACTAACAAGATTTCCATTTTCAACGCACACAGCATAGAGGCCATCTTCACAAAAAATTTTACGCAGTTCTTCGATGTTCATCATCAGAATCCTTCCGGATAATTAGCTCTCCCCTTTAAGGGACCATCCCTCTTATCCCTGCGCGCTACTTAAGTATTTTTGATTCTATTCCGGCACCGTCCAGAACTTCAAACGCGTTGAAAATAAAAACAAAAACCCGCCGAAGCGGGTTAAGTGCGGGTGCGTTGAGGATGCCTGCCACATCAGAGGTGGCGAGGGATTTCTCCCTCGCCGGGTTTCTTACTCCTCAGGTTCGTAAGCTGTGAAGACAGCGACCTCCGTCTGGCCGGTTCGGATTCGTACCTCGCAGAGGTCTTTCCTCGTTACCAGTGCCGTCACTATGACGGTTAAACAGATGACGATCAGGGCGATTAACATCGCCTTTTGCTGCTTCATAGCCTGCTTCTCCTTGCCTTTCGGCACATAAGAGGCTAACCTGATGTTGTCATGCATAGGGAGCCTCAGATTAATGTTAAACGTCTTGCAGGACGCGTAATGTTAACTGGGGCTTTTCTCTATCTGCCTTTGGTGTTCGTGCCCGAGGCAGATAGCCTCAAGCACCCGCCGTGATTCTACAAAAACATTACCCACCTTTCCAGCAATTCACAACAACTCCATGCAAATAGTAAGTAGAATAATAAGTTATTAGTATTAGCAATTTACTTAGTTTCTAATTTGTGCCAATGATTTTCATTTTTGCATGAAAAATACCTTAACATTTTATATTTACTTACTATTTGTAAGCCCCATCAGTTCTTTCTGATGGCGGCTGGTATTTCAGTTCCAGATATAGTATATGCTTTACGCCTTAATAGGATTAATCACATTTCCGCTATCCGTACCATAGTATTTTTTTGTAGTCATGCCTTGTTTATAATAATCATTTAACAGTTTGAGAAAGTTTCTTCCTTGCCTCTCATCTTCTATGACTAATTTACCATGCTCATTGGTCTTAAACTCTTCGTTCTGAAACATTTTTAGCACATCATTCATAGCTTGAACATCATTCTTTTCCAGAACCGTATGGTTACCTTTCTCAGCGATATGAGTGAGAATTTTTCTCAGTGATGGCTTATGAAGAATAGCTTGTTCAATAACATCTAAACCTTCAATAAGATCAAGTTCTTTAATTGTATTTAATGTTTTTTGTGCAGCTTCTGTAAACTCAACCTCCAAGCCTACAATAGCCTCAAAACTTTTCTTATGAAATACATAAAATTGATCTTTTATATAAATACAATCGATTTTGTCATCAAAATTGACTGCGCTGCCATCAAATGATCTTAACTCTTTATCTGTTTTATCAAACAAAGCGAATACGCGCTGAGTCATATTTTGTGGTTCATTTGTTGTGACTTTCCCCCTGCTGATTTTTCGGAAAGAATAAGTGACGTCAGCCCCCTTTTGGACTTTAATACAATAGGCCCACAAATCATTCTGAACCTCAGCAAGAGAGGTAAGTACAACTGGTTTATCATTCTTTATATCGTTATTAATAACTTTTGAAAACGATATCGCGTTATTCATAGCATAGGCATAAATCTTATTATCAATATCATCATCAATAACAGTATACTTTTTCATCACAATATCATCTTTCGAAGCATGAGAAATAATCTGGTTTGATAAAGTATACTTAAAAAATTTAGCAATATCTGGAGCGATTGGAGCTTTAATGATTTTAAAATCGAATTTATCAACAACTCTTGCGGTTCTACTCATACCCGCTTTAAGATGTCTAGTAATGAAATACAACGATATTTTCGCCGCATCATCATCCTTAAGTTGCTCAGCATACTCTAATAATTCTTCAAGCTTTAACATTTTCATTCCTTATGGGATTCAGCATAAAAAAGTTTTGGGCCCACGTCCTCAACATCAAGAAGATCATCTTCCTCCAAATACTTTGATTTAGTCAAAACCATACCAGTGCGTTTTTTGTCGCTTTCTAAATCCAAATATGTAACTTGATATAAAGTATAATTAATACTTATTGTAGGATTTATAAGTATCATGCTTGAATTAATATATATTAAAGCCGTTACCGTTAACAATATTGCTATAGGTATAACATTAGTTAAAGTGGATAGATCCTGAAATACAAACGGAATTATATATGTAAAAAGATAGCTTATTGATTCATTGTTTTTATTTTCAATATCTATAACTCTTACAGTTCTACCACTAGTGGCGCATCGACGTTTTATATTTTTTAAAAAAATTGTTAATCCTACAATACCAAATAATGATAATACACCAATGACACTGACCGCGCCAAAGTATTTAAAGAAAATAGTTAATGATTCAACACTTATACCTTTCCAATTTAAATAGCTTCTATAAGTATACAATTGCACAAAACACATGATAAAGAATAGGGGAAGGTATGACACTATAAATAGCGAAACTCTAGCACCTAAATGTAGTTTATTTACTCTCATAACTACCCCACAGCCTACACGTCTAGTATTTTATGTTATTTCGAATAATTATGCATCAGATTACCATCCTACAATTGTGCATAAAACGAGCATTTTGCTGATTTTTCTGCGGATGCCTGAGACAGACAACCTCAAGTACCCGCAGCAATTTTACTTAACTCCCGCTACCTCGCCAATATGAAATCAATAAGAAAGGTGCTCCATAAAATCACTCCTTCTCTTCTTTATCGTAGTGGAGTTGACCAATTTTGATAAGAGGGCGTCCCTGAGATTTGCGGTGTAGATTGGTATCGCGCAGAGAATACACACAGCCACAATATTCCTGCTGATAGAATTTTTCGCGCTTGCTGATTTCAATCATGCGGGACGAGCCGCCCTGCTTGCGCCAGTTATAATCCCAGTACACCATGCCCGGATAATGCGCGACGGCTCGCCGCCCACAGTCGTTAACCTGCTGCATATTTTTCCAGCGTGAAATGCCCAGTGAACTGCTGATCACACTGAAACCATTTTCAGCAGCGTACAGCGCTGTCCGCTCAAAACGCATGTCAAAACACATGGTACAACGGATCCCCCTCTCGGGCTCCCATTCCATTCCTTTGGCACGTTCAAACCAGTTGTCTGTGTCGTAATCAGCATCAATAAATGGCACGCCGTGTTGTTCAGCAAAGCGAATATTCTCATCCTTACGAATTAAATACTCTTTCTGAGGATGAATGTTCGGGTTGTAGAAAAAGATGGTATAGTCGATTCCCGAGGCCTGAAGCGCCTCCATCACTTCACCGGAACATGGAGCACAGCAAGAGTGCAGTAGTAGTTTGTTTGCCCCGTTTGGGAGCTCCAATTTAGGCCGTTTGAAATCAGCAATAGTCATAAATATTTTTATTGGGGTCATGAAAATAGCACAGAGTGTAGCATCAGAGCAGGGCTATCGGGAATAGATGTCTAAATCTTGTAATATCTGCTTTTGACGCAAAGCAGACAACCACGCTAGCTCAATCCTGTGCCGTGAAAATGTCAATTCACATCTGAACTAATGCTCTTTAATCTAGTTACGTCTATAAATAACGAAAATTTCACTGATAAAATGCCAGTATGCGCTGCATAACTTCGCTCTTCCGGCACTCACAGCAAATTATGTTTTGGTGCCTGTCATAACGACGTATTTCTCCGTCAGGTAATGACCAGATAAGGTCCGGATCAACCACAGATGTTTTCTTCACCTTTGCCCTCGAGAGTTTTTTGCGGGCGTTTTGCCAGTCCTTACGAGCCTGTTCAGACGGGAATAACCCGTAGCCAGAGTTATATACATCACCACTGGCAACCAGCTCTCTGGCGAGAACGCTCATCAGATATCTTGTCGCACCTGTCTTGGCTTCCAGTTGCCGTAACGTCTCGCGCCCACTCCGGCGTACTAGCTCAACAACCTGCCCCTTGATTTTTTCCCGCTCTTCTTGTGTAAAAACTTTTGCCACAAGTCCCCCTTAAAATTACCTCATGACCTGAAATCAAAACTTATCCTCTGAAACCAGGCGGAATTTCTGTATCCGGTTCAGAAATATGATTAACACAACGCTGTACAGGTGAACGCCCCAGGCGGATGACCAGTTCGTCCCATTTTTCGCGGAGCTTTGACGGGCTCATGATGTTTTTTACCCAGAATGGATCCCGCTGTACCCGACCAAACATTTCACAAATTTGTCTGTGGCTTCTGCCATCCAGCATCCGCATTGTGCGCACATCATTGGCCCAGACAGTCCAGTTAGGCTCTTTTGGTCGCATGATCTCGCCATCATCACTGGCGGCCTGTTCGTAGAGACCCACGATCCGCCCCCATATCCACTGCGCACACGCCAGATCCTCCTGGCTACCCCACTGGCGTTTTTTCGCACTAAACACAACTGCGCCAGGGTGCCGGATTAAAAAATCCTGTTCAGCCGTCTGCGGGTCCGGTTGCGAAGCTTCCGGACGAAAAGTGTTTTTATTCTCTGTAGTAATCTCTGTTGTATTCTCTGTTGTATTCTCTGTAGGATCATCGGGCCATTTTGACCCGATGACATTGGGTCGTTTTGAACCAATGGAGCGTTTCATTTTGACCTCTTCCATCGTGTCATTTTGACCTGATGGAGCGGCGCATTTTGAACCGATGGATTCGCTCAATTTGCCATCATCTAAAAGCTCGCTCCCATAGTTAATCGTGTAGAAATTGGTCATATCGCGCTTTGATTTATTGAGCTTTTCACAACGCAAAAGTCCCAGCGTTTTCAGACTTGCAAACGCGCGCTTTAACGTTGACTCTGACCAGAATGGGAACTGTTCCAGCCATTGTTCCGTTGTGTTGTAAATCCAGCGAACACCATCACATTCCATGCCGGAATTGGTATCTCTCAACCAGTAATGCAACTGCTGCAACACAATGGCTTCATTTAAGCCAATCTTCATCGCAAGCTGTGTGTTTATAACCAGTGGGCGTTCAGCAAAAAGAAGGCTCATAATTCCATCCAGCTTTTTGTTGGTATTGCTGTCGATACGCAAGTTTGAAAGCAATTGCTTTTTCTATAAGTTCGTCAGTTTCACGATCCACTACGGCAGGATCAGCAAAAAGCAGTCCGGACTCCACCACATCGCCATATTCTTTGTTTAACCCGGCGATCATGTACGTGATGCTTTTTCCGTCACTAATTTCACGATACAACCTGAAATCATTAATCCGGATAGCCTCCATAATTGCAGGCACTAGCGCCGTGAACTTTTCACGCTTATCCCTGGTGTCGATAGCCTTCCAGCGTTCGAATATCTTCACTCGATTAACGCCAAGCGCTCGCTGATCAACCGCGCCACCTTCATCTGTGACACGCTGAACATCGATGTTCGGGCGCTCTTTCAAAGCCCAGAATGCTTCAGTGATTAATATCGTCGCCTGCTCCTGTGTCATTCCTGGTCGACATATCCAGGCATCCAGAGCCTCACGAGCTTGTTCAGGAGTGATTTTCATTGTTCAACCGCCCCGCCCGCTTCGTCTTACGATATTCGTCATAAACCTTGGGATCATACAGAAGCTCGCCGCCAGATGCCTCCTGTAGACGCATCGCGCGACCTTCAGGAACCAGCTCTTGCCATTGAGAAACAGCAGATGGGTCAACGCCAGCAGCTTTCGCTACTTTGGCTTTCGTACCGTAAAAATTAATTACGTCTGATTTAAACATCGCACCTCCAATATTGAGTTTTCTCAATGCTAATCACTCAAGGAATCTCAAGTCAAGGGTTATTAAGATATCTAAATATGAACGAGAAAACTTTAGGTCAACGCATTAGAGAAAGACGTAAGCAGGTAGGCTTAAGTCAAAACGGTTTAAGCAAAGCTGCTGGCGTATCTGGCTCATCAATTTCATTATGGGAAAGTGACCATACAGCCCCGCGCGGGCAAAATTTGCATCGCCTCGCCGAGGTATTGCAATGTTCACCAACCTGGATACTGTTTGGCGACGAGGACAAAACACCAGCTCCCCCTGTTTCACTCGATAGTGCCTTAGACTTATCGGAAGATGAGTTAGAGATGCTGCGTTTGTATCGCGCACTTCCTAAATCAGAGCAACAAGCACAACTCAGCGAACTCCGCGCCCGCGTTGAGAATTTTAATCGCCTGTTCACCGAGCTATTAGAGGCTCGCAAACGCAACAAGCATCAATAATCATCCCTTCACAAAATTTTAAAGCCTTACATTTCAATGTATTGGCTTTATCTTGCGCCAATACTTGAGTTTTCTCATCAAAAAACCTTGACGAAAAATAATGAGAAAACTAAATTACCTCCATCAACACACCGCACGGTGTTCTCAGCAAACAGTTCCGCGACCCCGGCGTTAAGGGGAAATGAGGTCAGCATGGATACTATCGATCTTGGCAACAGCGAATCTCTGGTATGTGGCGTGTTCCCCAACCAGGACGGTACGTTCACCGCGATGACATATACCAAAAGCAAAACGTTTAAAACCGAATCTGGCGCGCGTTGCTGGTTAGCCAGAAACACTGACTGATGAGGCTGACGATGGAATTTAAAGATTTACCGTCTGATGTACAGAAAACAGCAGCTCATACATTGCATTCTGTGCTGCGAGAAATCGGGAAAGATATTGCAAGCGAGCCAGCAAAAGATCTGGCCCGGAAAATCAAGACCGCTTTCGTTGAGCTTTATAATGTTGGCACTGACTCTGAAACTGTCGAGACCAAGACCGTAAGTTCACCAATATTCTCACTTGAGCCAGGCGTATTATCAGGTGAAATATGCACCGAGATTTCCAGCGAACTGCTTCCGGTAATACGAGAAGCAATTTGCCGTCGCGGTTTGGATGGAAGTTACGATCATGACGTCCTGCAAGTTCTCAGGACAATGGTGACTTCACTGGGGATTTGATCCCTGCGTCCTCTAACCTTTTGATATAGCGGTCCTCCAAGAAGCGGTAAATTTTGTCGAAATCATCTTTCCCCTCTGGTTTATTCAGAGGATTACAGGACCCGTAAGTAGCGGCATACATTTCAACCGTTTTATCAAAAATATAAGAGACAAATTCTTCTTTAGTCATATAGATTTCCTTCTTGGTTATTCGGAATAAGAAGGATACCACCTCGCCTGACGTGGTTAAAAGCAGGCACACAACACGAAAGCGCACGGCGAAGTTCGTCTCACTGTACGGTGTCGTTAAATTTAATTCGACCGTGCGCTTCCGGTTGTGGCAACCCGCGAAATGGCGCGGCGGTAAGTATGGCGGGGTTATTCCTTCCCCGTTGAGGACACCGAGTTGTCAGGTTGACCATACGCTTAAGTGACAACCCCGCTGCAACGCCCTCTGTTATCAATTTTCTGGTGACGTTTGGCGGTATCAGTTTTACTCCGTTACTGCTCTGCCGCCGTTTTTAAAGTGAATTTTGTGATGCGGTGAATGCGGCTGAGCGCACGCGGAACAGTTAAAACCAAAAACAGTGTTATGGGTGGATTCTCTGTATCCGGCGTTAATTGTTAACTGGTTAACGTCACCTGGAGGCACCAGGCACTGCATCACAAAGTTCATTGTTGAGGACGCGATAATGAAAACGTTATTACCAAACGTTAATACGTCTGAAGGTTGTTTTGAAATTGGTGTCACTATCAGTAACCCAGTATTTACTGAAGATGCCATTAACAAGAGAAAACAAGAACGGGAGCTATTAAATAAAGTATGCATTGTTTCAATGCTGGCCCGTTTACGTCTGCAGCCAAAAGGATATGCACAATGAATCCAGTATTTGCACTTATTCTGACGGTTTTTCTTGTTTCCGGAGAACCAGTTGATATTGCAGTCAGTGTTCACAGAACAATGCAGGAATGTATGGCAGCAGCAACCGAACAGAAAATTCCAGGCAACTGTTATCCGGTCGATAAAGTTATTTACCAGAATAATAACGAAATCCCGGCAGGATTTTAAAACAGCACCGTAATAAATATCCAGTTTCATTCTTATATGTCAGCAATGGCAGAGATTTGTTCACCCTTAAATCTGTAATGAGGTTTATCAATGAGCACTGATAAAGAAGAATTTGCACTATATTGCGAAGCAAAAAATGACAAAGTCAGAAAACGCCTGGGAATTAAAGGTGGTTTTTACTGGACTACAGCAAAAAAATTATCTGTTGCAATCTCCCGCTGCATTACCGCAATGGATGACAACGATTATGATGAAGACGACTTTAAAAAACCCGTCCGCGTCAATTTGCCCGTTGTTGACGACCTTCCGCCAGAAGGCGTGTTTGATACGGAATTCTGCAACCGCTATGAAAAAGGCGGGAAAGATGGCATCACAATGACATTTATCGGCCCTTCCCCCTCAGTTCAGGACAAACCAGCCAGCACTGACAATACCAACATCAACGGCGAAGACATGACTGAGATTGAGGAGAGCATGCTTCTGCCTGTTTCCGGTCAGGAACTGCCCATTCGTTGGCTTGCTCAACACGGCAGCAAAAAACCGGTAACGCACGTTTCACGCGACGAACTCCAGGCATTACACATTGCACGGGCTGAAGAACTACCGGCTGTTACTGCCCTGGCTGTTTCCCACAAAACCAGCCTGCTCGACCCGCTGGAGATTCGCGACCTCCACAAACTGGTGCGTGATACTGACAAAGTTTTCCCTAATCCTGGCAATTCAAGCCTGGGGCCGATGACTGCTTTTTTCGAAGCATACCTAGACGCAGACTACACCGATCGCGGTCTGCTAACAAAAGAGTGGATGAAAGGAAATCGTGTTTCGCGTATCACCCGCACGGCTTCCGGTGCTAATGCCGGTGGCGGGAACAAAACCGATCGCAATCCGAATTTAGTACACACCCTCGACACACTGGATGTGGAGATTGCAGCAGCCACACTTCCGATGGATTTTAATATTTATGAAATTCCGCGCAGCGTTTATCGTCGCGCAAAAGAAGTCGTCCTGAAAAAAGAAAGTCCGTTCAAAGAATGGTCCGCAGCACTTCGTGCAACCCCGGGTATTCTGGACTATTCCCGCGCCGCTATTTTTGCACTTATCCGAAGCGCACACCCTGAATTTTATCACTACCCGGGACGCCTTCAGGGGTATATCAACGCCTATTTGACGGAAACTGATCACGAGAACCCCAGCAAGGAAACTCTCACAGTTGCCCGGCATACGCCGGAAAAAGATATCCTGGAAGAAATTAACCTCGAGGTGGTTACTGAGCGTGAAACAGAAGAAAAACCACAACCATCTGACGCAATGGCAGGTGAACGGACAACAACTGAAACAATGGAACCGGATACAACTGAACATAGCCAGGACGCGCAGTCGCTGGATGCTCAGTCGCAGGTGAGTTCCGCTAACCAAGTAAAAGTCACCGCTGACGAAGTAAACAAAATTATGCAGGCAGCCAATATCAACCAGCCTGACGCCGATAAGTTGCTTGCTGCATCACGTGGTGAATTTGTTGCAGGGATTAGCGACCCGAATGATCCGAAATGGGTGAAGGGGATTGAAACCCGCGATTCTGTGAACCAGAACCAGCAAGAATCGGAACGGAACGACCAGAAAGCGGAACAAAACAGCTCAAATGCGTTACAAAACGAGCCAAAAACGAAACAGCCTGAACCAGAAGAGCAACAAGAACCGGAAAAAGTCTGTACCGCCTGCGGTCAGACCGGCGGCGGCAACTGCCCTGATTGTGGTGTGGTGATGGGCGACGCAACATACCAGGAAACATTCAATGAAGAGAATCAGGTTGAAGTTCAGGAAAATGATCCGGAGGAAATGGAAGGCGCTGAACATCCACACAAGGAGAACCCTGGCGGCAATCAGCATCACGATAGCGATAATGAAACTGGCGAGGCGACAGATCCCTTAATTAATGTGAACGGTCATCACGAAATCACATCCACCAGCAGGACGTGTGACCATCTAATGATCGACCTTGAAACCATGGGAAAAAATCCTGATGCCCCGATCATCTCAATAGGTGCAATATTTTTCGATCCGCAAACCGGAGATATGGGACCGGAATTTAGTAAGACTATCGATCTGGAAACTGCTGGCGGAGTCATTGATCGGGACACCATTAAATGGTGGCTTAAGCAATCACGCGAAGCGCAATCTGCCATTATGACCGATGAAATCCCGTTAGATGATGCACTGTTACAATTGCGGGAATTTATCGACGAAAACTCCGGTGAATTTTTTGTTCAGGTCTGGGGAAATGGAGCCAACTTCGACAACACGATTTTGCGCCGTTCATACGAACGGCAGGGGATCCCCTGCCCGTGGCGTTACTACAACGATCGCGATGTACGCACAATCGTTGAGCTGGGGAAAGCCATAGACTTCGATGCCAGAACGGCTATTCCATTCGAAGGTGAGCGCCATAATGCACTTGATGACGCCCGTTACCAGGCAAAATACGTTTCAGTTATCTGGCAAAAACTGATCCCGAGTCAGGCTGATTCTTAATGTTCAACTGTCGCCGGTTGTGACTGGTATTCTGCAACCGGCGCTCGTCTGATGTAAGAGATAAAGAAATCGATGAGCGAAGTAATCATGATTGTCTCTCCCGGCAAATGGGTATCCGAAGAGCAGTTAATTGCGCTGAAAGGAATAAAAAAAGGTACGTTAAAAAAGGCCCGGGAAAAATCGTTTATGGAAGGAAGGGAATATAAGCATGTCGCTCATGACGGTATGCCATGGGATAACAGTCCATGCTTTTACAACCTGGAAGAAATTGATCGCTGGATTGAGCGCCAGGCATCAGCAAGACCAAGACGTCATCTTACTTGACTAAAAGCCACACTAACTAATGAGAGAAGTTGAAATGAAATATCCGACAGGCGTGGAAAACCATGGAGGGAAATTACGTATCTGGTTTGTTTATAAAGGCGTAAGAGTCAGGGAAAACCTGGGGGTTCCTGACACAGCAAAAAACAGGCGCGTTGCAGGTGAACTACGCGCCTCTGTTTGTTACGCAATAAAAACTGGTGTTTTCGACTATGCAAAACAGTTTCCCTCCTCACGCAATCTGGAAAAATTTGGTGAGGCCCGACAAGATTTAACCATAAAAGAACTGGCTGAAAAATTTCTGGCACTGAAAGAAACTGAAGTTGCCAAAACATCACTCAACACATACCGTGCCGTCATCAAAAATATCCTGAGCATAATCGGTGAAAAAAATCTTGCCTCATCGATTAATAAAGAAAAATTACTGGAGGTTCGTAAAGAGCTACTGACTGGATACCAGATCCCCAAAAGTAACTATATTGTTACACAACCAGGGAGATCGGCTGTAACAGTAAATAATTACATGACAAATCTTAACGCCGTGTTCCAGTTTGGTGTTGATAACGGTTACCTGGCAGATAACCCGTTTAAGGGGATCTCGCCATTAAAGGAATCAAGAACCATTCCGGATCCTCTTTCGCGGGAGGAATTCATCCGTCTTATCGATGCGTGCAGAAATCAGCAAGCCAAAAATTTATGGTGTGTTTCTGTTTATACTGGCGTTCGCCCTGGTGAGCTGTGTGCACTTGGATGGGAGGACATAGATCTGAAAAATGGAACAATGATGATCAGGAGAAATTTAGCAAAAGACCGTTTCACGGTACCAAAAACACAGGCGGGAACCAATCGGGTCATTCATCTTATTAAGCCAGCAATCGACGCTCTCCTGAGTCAGATGACATTAACGAGACTGAGCAAAGAGCATATCATTGATGTTCACCTCAGAGAGTATGGCAGAACAGAAAAACATAAATGCACCTTTGTTTTTCAACCTGAAGTGTCAGCGAGAGTAAAAAATTATGGAGACCATTTTACCGTTGACTCAATAAGGCAGATGTGGGACGCAGCGATAAAACGTGCCGGACTCCGCCATCGAAAATCATATCAGTCGAGACATACTTATGCCTGCTGGTCGCTGACAGCTGGTGCTAACCCGGCATTTATAGCAAACCAGATGGGCCATGCAGATGCGCAAATGGTATTTCAGGTATACGGAAAATGGATGTCTGAAAACAATAATGCACAGGTAGCTTTGTTAAATACACAGTTAAGCGAGTTTGCCCCAACCATGCCCCATAACGAAGCAATGAAAAATTAATTTAATATTTATCAAATAGTTGACACGTATGACTCTTGAAATCCATAAATTCAAGCGCAGTGCCCAGCCATCCCGATACTGCTGCTTTCACCAAATCCTTAGTGCTTCTTTCGTGTTTTTCTATTGTCATAATGGTTATCTCTAAAAAAGAGGTAAGATGCGTACTACTTATTCGCCGTTATTGGTATTATTCAGAAAAAGTGAGTAAGACTTTGCAGCAATGTTTTTGATCCTGTTCAAATAAACTAATGGCATCCGCAACATGCTGGAAATCAAACGTATGGGTAATTAGTTTTTCTGGTTTAATTAACCCTTTACTTAACCAGTCGATAA
>JAGZPX010000022.1:0-1508 GCA_018382475.1 Veillonella parvula | reverse complement strand
GCGCCGATACATTCACAAATCATGCCAGTTTTTAATTTACTGTTATTTAAGGAAATTAAATTCTGTACTACAGGAAAAACGATGTCATCGACACTAGTGTCGATGACATGTGATGACAGTATTTATCGTAGTAAGGCAGAGAGAATCCGTTTTCTAATGAATATTTTATCGTTGCCAGTCCACATCTGGGTACTTTTTTCCGACAAGTCGTTCTGGTGGTATAAAAAAGTAATTGCCAGTAACGGGGAGGATTTAAGGGAAGCAACCGTGCCGGATACGGCGTGAACAACGACCACTTTGTCAGCTATCCATATGATTGTATTTTGAGGTTCATCGCAGATTAGCGATGAACCTTTATTGAATAATACTATTTCGACTGAAATAACAGGTAAGGATACAAAATGGGTTCATGGGGAATGGAGGCTCTCGAAAGCGACGAAGGGCTGGATTTGATTAATTGGGTAGAGGAACAACTGCAAGATGATTCGACCTTTGATGCCGAGTCAATTGTTCAACGCTTAAGCCAGCATGAAGATTTGTTCGGATTTCAGGGAGATGAAGAATTTCTCTACGATAATTACGATAATAATGTTATCGGTCTCGTTGAACTTATCATTCAAAAAGCAGCCGGGAAAAAAATCACATCGAGTAAACAAATTGATCAACTCGACGGTTATCAGCTCACGTCGACTTTCAGCAAAAAACTCCAGGGCCGTTTACAAACAATCGACGACACACATGAGTGGATAATGCTTTTCGAGGGGCGAGCACGCGAAAAAGCAAAAGCATATCTGATTGAGCTTACTGATAAATTAAGAGTAGTAAAGACAACAGCCTGAATGACAAACAAGGGCGCGCAAAATTAAGAATCTGCGCCCTTTCAAAGCCCGATAGGCGTAGCGCATCAGGCGATTTAGCGTCTGCCATCAGTCAAAGAAACCATTCCGGCTTAACGCCAAATCGGGCTGAAAGTGCCTTAATGTGGGATATCGTCAGGGAACGTTGTCCAGATAAAATCTGGCTGACCAGGGATTTAGAGCCGATTTCGTTCTTCAAATCTGCATAGGTCAGATTATGTTGATCAATCAGCGTGCGAAGTAACGCCACACCAACAGGCATTGCTGCAACGGCTTTGTCGAACTCTGCAAACTTTTCGTTATTGTTTTCATATTCTGCAATGCGGCTCGCCAGAAAGTCGATAAGTGGATTAGTATCATCTTCTTCAATCAAATATTCGACCAGTTCCAGTGCTTCACGGTAATCATCTTCTGAGTCACTGCCTCCCAGAAAGGGGACTGCATTGACCAGTTCTCTTGTTGCTTTAACAGCGCGTGCAGCATTAGCAGTCATTCTTTGTTCTCTCTGTAGTAACGTGTCAGACGCCCACTTTTCTAAAATGCCAGGTTTGCTCGGCATCATAAGGCATGGTCAGGAGAGGTTTCAGCGCCCGCTTTTGCGCGTATTCGCTGTCACTCATTGGCAGATATTCGGTAAAGCTGGTGGCCTGT
>JAGZPX010000006.1:0-24468 GCA_018382475.1 Veillonella parvula | reverse complement strand
TGTAAACCTTCCTGAAGGTGTAGAAATGTGTATGCCTGGCGATAACGTAACAATGGAAATCGAATTGATTACTCCAATCGCTATCGAAGAAGGTCTTCGTTTCGCGATCCGCGAAGGTGGCCATACAGTAGGCGCTGGCGTAGTAACAGAAATCGAAGGTTAATACAAGTTTATAGCTCAATGTATCGATACATTAGCTATATAATTGAATTTTAGATTCAATAAAAGGGACCCAATGGGTCCCTTTTATTTTGTATATATTGATGATTAAGAGTATAGAATTGAATCGCTAATATATTGAAACAATGATGATTTTGTAATGTGACATATACGTTGTATTCAGGCTTCAAAGGATAATCATACTATTGATACAAATTGAGAAGAAATTTTAATATATTGTAACCTTAGATACAACTTTATTTATAAAATTAGTGTATATTATATATGAGGAGAGCATAGGCTCTCTTTTTGTGCTTTTATAGAAAAGGAGGTAATGTGATGGGCGAATACAAAAAGTATTGGATAGCCGTAGTAGCAGTTCTTATTATTGGATTCTCTATTCTTGGCTATTTGGGTACTGATGTATATCATCAAGCGCCACCGGTACCAACCGCGTATGTATCTCAAGATGGACAGGTTTTGTTCACTAAGGATGATATCTTACATGGTCAATCGGCTTGGCAATCTACAGGTGGTCAATCTGTAGGGACCGTACTAGGTCATGGCGCATATCAAGCCCCGGACTGGACAGCTGATTGGTTGCACAAAGAAGTGTCCGTAATGCTTGATATCAAGTCTCAAGAAGCTTTTGGTGTTCTTTATGAACAGTTAGGTGATGTGCAGAAAGCGGCTGTTAAAGAAGCAGTTAAAGCAGAGTACTTTAACAGTGCTGTTCGTGAAGATGGAACTGTTGTGCTTTCACCGGAACGTATTACAGCGATGAATTTAACCGGACAATATTTTATTGAACTGTATGGTGATAACCCTAAATTGTCCGAAACACGCGATCATTTTGCGATGAAAGACAATACGTTGCCAGAATTAAAAGATCGTATTGATATGGCACGATTCTTCTTCTGGACTACGTGGATGGCATCGACTCAACGCCCTGGTACAGATGCAACATACACCAACAATTGGCCTCACGAGCCATTGTTAGATCATAATCCAACACCGGAAAGCGTAGCTTGGTCTGTTGTGAGTGTTATTATTTTACTTTGTGGTATTGGTATTGTCGTATGGATGTGGGCATTCGGTCGCAAACAAGATGAACATGAATTAACACCACCTGCGGAAGATCCAATTTCCAAATTGCATCTCACACCATCTCAACGGTCTTTAGGAAAATATTTATTTACGATTTTGGCATTATTTTTACTCCAACTTGGTATGGGTGGTATCATTGCGCACTACACCGTAGAAGGACAGGCTTTCTATGGCATTCCATTGGCGCAGTATTTCCCATATTCTATTGCTCGTACTTGGCATATTCAAGCATCCTTGTTCTGGATTGCGATGGCATTCTTGAGTGCCGGTTTATTCTTGGCGCCGATTATTAATGGCGGTAAAGATCCTAAGTTCCAAAAATTGGGCGTGGATATTTTGTTCTGGGCACTCGTTGTGTTGGTAGTGGGTTCCTTTACAGGTACATATTTAGGTGTTGCTCATGAGATTCCGGCGTCTCTAAACTTCTACTTGGGTCACCAAGGATATGAGTTTATCGAGTTGGGGCGCGTATGGCAATGGATTGAATATATCGGCATTCTATTTTGGCTTGTACTCATGGTGCGCAGCATCATTGGTGCTTTCAAAAATAAAGGGGATAAAAACCTTATTGCTGCCTTTATTTTCTCCGTTGTGATGGTCGGTATTTTCTATGGACCAGGTCTTTTCTACGGAGAACACAGCCACTTGGCAATCATGGAATACTGGCGCTGGTGGGTTATTCACCTTTGGGTAGAAGGATTCTTTGAAGTATTCTCTACTACGTTGATGGCCTTTATTTTCGTAACACTTGGTCTCGTATCTTACCGTGCAGGTACCATAGCAGCGATTTCGTCCGGTGCCATTTACCTTATCGGCGGTATCCCTGGTACATTCCATCATCTTTATTTCACCGGTGTTACATCGACTATCGTGGCCACAGGGGCATCGTTCTCCGCGTTGGAAGTAGTGCCTCTTGTACTCTTGGGATATGAAGCGTTTGAAAATTATACACGCCTTCATAGTGCTCCTTGGATGCATCGACTAAAATGGCCTGTATACTGCTTCATTGCCGTATCCTTCTGGAACTTGGTGGGTGCAGGCATCTTCGGCTTCTTAATTAATATGCCGGTTTCCTTGTTCTATATTCAAGGTCTAAATACGACAGCTGTTCATGCTCATACGGCGTTGTTCGGCGTATACGGGTTCTTGAGTTTAGGCTTTGTATTCCTCATCGCTCGTTATATTCGACCTGAAGTGGAATTTAACGACAAGTTGATGAAATTCGGTTTCTGGGCATTGAATTGGGGCCTTGCGTTAATGGTTCTTATCAGTCTATTGCCAATTGGCTTGATTCAAAGTTGGGCAAGTGTTACACAAGGCTTATGGCTCGCTCGCAGTGAAGACTTTATGCAACAACCATTGTTACAAAATTTGCGTTGGCTTCGCATGGTTGGCGATACCATCATGATATTGGGGGCATTGGCCTTCTTCTGGCAAATCGTGAAAGTAACTTTCACAAAGAAACAGTAATAAACGAAGCAATAATAGTAAATATGTAATTATAATATTAAATATAATATATATAAGCTAACTATAAGCTAATATGACATGGCGTTCTTTGGGTAGACAAGGGGCGCCATTGTCTGTTATACTATCCATGTCAGGCATACGTGCCTGGCTTTTTTGAGTTGCTTAATTTCTTGACATCGCTTGCTACGTATGATATAGTTTTTTAGTATGTAGTCGAGCGTTTTCGAGTACAAGAGACAGATTAGTAAATATAAAGCGAGGTGTATCCGGATGCGTAATGCCATTACTTTAGCTTGCACAGATTGCAAACAACGCAACTATCAAACGAACAAGAATAAAAAGAACAATCCTGATCGTATTGAAATGATGAAATATTGCAAATTCTGCGGTAAACATACATTACACCGTGAAACAAAATAATTCTTATCATTCATTACCTGTTGATTTGAGGATGTGAAACACAATGGCAAAGTCTAACTCAGCAGTGCAGCAGCGTGGTGGATTTGGAAAATTCTTCCGCGGTGTGAAAGCTGAACTAAAAAAAGTAGTCTGGCCAACAAAAAAAGAGCTTATCAATTACACAATAGTAGTATTCTTAGTGACCATATTCATCGCTTTGATTATTTCTGTGCTTGATGGACTCTTTGCCCAACTTTTTAATACGTTGTTGCACTTTGTTGGATAAGGGGGCCATTACATGGAAGCAGATAAGAAGTGGTATGTAATTCATACCTATTCAGGCTACGAAAATAAAGTAAAAACCACTCTTGAACTTAAAGTTCAATCTATGGGGCTACAAGATGTGATCAGCCGAATTTTGGTGCCTCTTGAAGACGAAATAGATGAAAAAGATGGGGTTAAAAAAGTAGTAAAACGTAAGATATTTCCTGGGTATGTATTGGTGGAAATGGAAGTTAATGACCGTTCTTGGTATGTTGTACGCAACACGCCAGGTGTAACAGGTTTCGTTGGCTCTGCTACAAAACCAGTTCCACTTTCTGATTCCGAAGTAGAACATATACTTAAGTCTCAGGGCTTGGATAAGAAACCAACCATTAACGTTGATGTAGAAGTTGGTGAAACGGTTCGCATTACGTCCGGTGCCTTTGAAGATAAACTAGGTGTTATTACCGAACTTAACCCTGATAAAGGAACATTGAAACTTAGCGTAGAAATGTTCAATCGAGATACCGAGGTAGAGTTAGAGTTCTCTCAAGTTGAGAAAGCTCTTTAATATATAAATATAATAATATAACTCTAAAAAGAGCAATCGATTTTGGTTGCCAGTGGGAGGATATATATCCGTTACCACCACAGTATAAGCATAGGAGGTTTAATTACCCATGGCTAAGAAATTAGTTAAACAAGTAAAACTACAAATTGAAGCCGCTAAAGCTACTCCAGCACCACCAGTTGGTCCTGCACTAGGTCAAGCAGGTGTTAACATCGTTGCTTTCACAAAAGAATTCAACGAACGTACTGCTAAACAAGCTGGCTTAATTATTCCAGTAGTTATTAACGTATATGAAGATCGTAGCTTCGACTTCATCACTAAGACTCCACCAGCTGCAGTATTGTTGAAAAAAGCTGCAGGTATTCCAAAAGGTTCTGGTGTGCCTAACCGTGATAAAGTAGCAAAAGTAGGTCGCGATAAAGTTCGTGAAATTGCTGAATTGAAAATGCCTGACTTGAATGCTAATACCGTAGAACAAGGTATGCGCATGGTGGAAGGTACTGCTCGCAGCATGGGCATTGAAATCGTTGACTAATAAGCGTACGACTTGCGCATAAGGCGCAAATCGGTGGGAGGGAATTCCCGTTTGACCACATAAGGAGGATATTATAATGGCAAAAGTAGGTAAGAAATACGCTGAAGCAGTAAAACTTATTGAAGCTGGTAAATTCTACGAACCAGTAGAAGCAATTGAGTTGGTTAAGAAAACTGCAACTGCAAATTTCGATGAAACAGTTGAAATTGCTTTCAACTTGAATGTCGACCCTAAATACGCTGATCAACAAGTTCGTGGTGCAGTAGTATTGCCTCATGGTACTGGCAAAACTAAACGCGTTCTTGTATTCGCAAAAGGCGACAATATTAAGGCAGCTGAAGAAGCTGGTGCAGATTTTGTAGGTTCTGAAGAGTTAGTAGCTAAAATCCAAGGTGGTTGGAGCGACTTCGACGTAGTAGTTGCTACACCAGACATGATGGGTCAAGTTGGCCGTCTTGGTAAAATTTTGGGTCCTAAAGGCTTGATGCCAAACCCTAAAGTTGGTACAGTAACTCCAGACGTTGCTCGTGCAGTAAACGAAATCAAAGCTGGTAAAATCGAATACCGTACTGATAAAGCAGGTATTATCTCTTGCTCTATCGGTAAAGCATCTTTCGATGAAGAAAAATTACTTGACAACTACCGTACAATCGTTGATACTATTATCAAGGCTAAACCTGTAGCAGCTAAAGGTCAATACATTAAATCTGTAACCTTGTCCGCTACAATGGGCCCTGGTGTACCTTTGAATGTGTTCAAATTGAGCACTGTTTCCAAAGAGCAATAATTAAATATGTCTCTTAGCTGTAGACGGCTGGTATGTATAATGGATGAAAATCCGCCCGCTGAGGCTGACACTAGAACAACCTAGGACTAGTTACGACCTCATCGCGTGCGATGGGGTCGTTTTTACGCTAAGATAGTACATAGAGCACCAAAAAAATCTACAAGGAGGTAATCTAATGGCTGTCACTGAATCAAAAAAAGCAATCGTTGCTCAAATGAAAGAAACTCTTTCTGAAGCAAAAGGTGCTGTATTGATTGGTTACTCTGGTTTAACTGTTGCGCAAGCAACTGATCTTCGTCGCAAAATGTTGGCTGAAGGTGTTGAATACAAAGTAATCAAAAATACTTTGACTCGTATCGCTGCAAACGAATTGAATCTTGAAGGTTTCTCTGAGCATTTAGAAGGTCCAACTGCGTTGGCTACTTCTAAAGACGATGCTGTTGCACCTGCTCGTGTAATCGAACAATTCATCAAAGCAACTGAAAAAGAAGTTGTAACAGTTAAAGCTGGTATCGTTGAAGGCGAAGTTATGGACGCAGCAGGCGTTAAAGCAATTGCATCTCTTCCAAATCGCGAAGGTATGCTTTCCATGTTGCTTTCCGTATTGCAAGCTCCTGTTCGCAATGTTGCATACGCTGTCAAAGCTGTTGCAGAAGCAAAACCTGCAGAATAATATTTTTTGCAAAGTATTCGTTGGCCGCTTGAGGCTGGCACTATAAACTAATTTATGGAGGAAATCTAAAATGGCATTGAACATTGAAAACATCGTTGCTGAATTGAAAGAAGCAACAATCCTTGAACTTAATGATCTTGTAAAAGCAATCGAAGAAGAATTTGGCGTAACTGCAGCAGCTCCTGTAGCTGTAGCAGCTGCTGGTGGTGCTGAAGGCGGCACTGCTAAAGATTCCTTCGACGTAATCTTGAAAGATGCTGGCGCATCTAAAATCAACGTAATCAAAGTTGTTCGTGAAGCAACTGGTCTTGGCTTGAAAGAAGCTAAAGCTATCGTTGACGGTGCTCCTGCACCTGTAAAAGAAGGCGTTGCTGCTGAAGCTGCTGAAGCTTTGAAAGCTCAATTAGAAGAAGCTGGCGCATCCGTAGAATTGAAATAATTCTAACCATATTAAAGGCGTACCCTATGGGTACGCCTTTTTTATTGAAGCTTATAAATTGATGCGAGTTTTGTTTTGTTGACTAATTTTGCCTTTGGATACGGTAATGCATTAGAGAAATCCTTGTCATATTTTTTAGGAACGATGACATAGGAACCGCGATTATTTGATGTATTACTTAAAAATGTTTCTTTAGTTATGGTAGGCATTAATGTTTTGCCTTCGGTCCATATAGAATCATCAGTTGTATCTACGAAAACTTGGGTAGGTGTAGTGTCCATGTAATATACAATGGAAGTATAGTAATTGCCATATACATATATTGGTTTTGATGTATCTTCGATGAAGGTTCTAAACTGTAAACCAGACTGATTAAACAATATTGGTGGTACTGTAATTGTAATAGCCGAGTACAACGTAATTAGTGGAACTAAAGCATATATTGCTAGTTTGAAAAATGATGTTATGTAGTATCGGCCGATTAAAATCATACATACTATAATAAAGGAACCTACGATTAACGGTTTACTATCAAGACTTTTATCAAAGGCTGTAGCAAATGTAAAAATCATGTAGTAAATACCTAGTGGTAGGGTAATTAAATAATTAAACTTTTTGAATGATTGAGTAAATTCACCGGTTTCTTTGTCAGTAACTAATTCACAAATTTTTACAGCCGCCCATATTATACAAGGGATAATGGCAGGTAATGTGTAGGTTAGATACTTTGTAGCTACTAGAGAGTAGAATAGAACTATAACTATAAACCATATAATACCTAATAGATCAAAATCATCTTTCCAGTTAAGATCTTTTAAATGATAGACTATTACAGGTGTCCATGGTAATAGTGAAAGGGGCACAATTAATAGATAGTAATACCATACATCAAATTTAGGATGCTCAGATACAAGGGCTCGATCTACATTGTGTAGACCCAAGAATCCGGAAATAAACTGCTCACCGTGAATGGAATACATAGCGATATACCAAGGGCTAGCTATCGCTATAAAGGCTAATAGTCCTAAGGGATTAAATAGTAATTTAATATCCTTTGAAAGCTGATAACTTTCATCTTTTCTATGGACTATATAGCGAGCGCATACATAAATGAGTAATATCAGGCCGGGCAAGATGATGCCTATAGGTCCTTTGGTAATTACAGCTAAGGCAGCAGCAATGTAAGCTTTCACCATAGCTGACTTGTCATTATTGGTAAAAGCTAAATAGCTATATCCAAATATAGCTAAGGTGAAGAGAAGTAGAAATCCGTCGGTTATAATTGCATGAGATATGTACCAAAACTGTAGTGTACTCATTAATAGAATAGCACAGAGTACACTAGCAAAAGTATTTTTAGATATGCGGTAAATTATATGGTACATTAGGGCCACGCTGGCTCCCGCAACAAGCGTATTTGGTATACGAGATGTAAAGTCAGATATGCCAAATAGTTTGTACGTAATCATAAGTGCCCAATAGGTGAGCGGTGGTTTATCATACCATACGTGATCGTATATCATGGGGGATATCCATGAGTTATGTTTTAGCATGGTGATGGCGGAGAGAACATAGTTGGACTCCACCGGATCAGTGATTGGCAAATAGGCATTATAAAAGCCGTAGCTCAAAACGGTTAATAAAAAGAGCGCACCTATGCGCAGCATGTGATTGTTAATCATAGTTACTCCTTACTTACATAGTTTATATTATTGTACTATAGGGCGTGTAATATTTAAACCAATCAAAGATAAAAACAGAGCCTTTATAAATATGGAGATAATATGGAGATAATTACAAAAAAATAATTATTTATGAAATAATATATTGTATAGAATATTGTTTATTCGGAATACATGAAATAACTTTTATGTATACAAAATACATGCTATAATGAGCGCATAAGATAAAACCGTTTCATTAAACTATCATCTAATATATGAAATAGTGGAAAGAGGATCTATTATGAGAAAAGAACATGATTTCCTAGGTGAATTAGAAGTAGCGGATGAGTTATATTATGGTGTGCAAACGATTCGTGCCTTAGAAAACTTCCATATTACAGGGAAACATTTAGACCAAGATTTTATTAAAGCTCTAGCGATGGTAAAAAAAGCATCTGCTTTAGCTAATATGAAAACAGGTCGTCTCAATGTATCTATCGGTAAAGCGATTGTTCAAGCAGCTGATGAAGTTATTGCAGGTGAATTTGCTGACCAATTTCCAGTTGATCCAATTCAAGGTGGTGCTGGCACTTCTGTGAATATGAATATGAACGAAGTGTTGGCAAATCGTGCTTGTGAAATTTTAGGTCATCCAAAAGGTAGCTATGATATTGTAAGCCCTAACAATCACTGTAACATGGCACAATCTACAAATGACGCTTTCCCAACAGCGATTAAAGTTTGTGCAATTTTGAAATCTAAACCGTTACTTGAAGCTTTGCAACGTCTTGTTGATGAGCTTGAGAAAAAAGCTGAAGAATATAGTGAAATTTTAAAAATGGGACGTACTCATTTACAAGATGCGGTGCCTATTACATTGGGCCAAGAGATGGGCGCTTATGCATCTGGTATTCGTCGTGGTATTAAACGCATTAAATCTGCCGTTGAAGGTGCACATGTAATCAACATGGGTGCCACTGCAGTTGGTACAGGCCTTAATGCTGAGCCTAATTATATTCATGATGTAGCTTATGAACTTAGTGAAGTAGTAGGCGAACCGTTCTACACCGCGGAGAACTTAATCGATGCCACAAACAATACAGACGTATTTGCTGATATCTCTAGCGGTTTGAAGGTAACTGCACTTGTGTTGATTAAGATGGCAAATGATTTTCGCTTAATGGCATCTGGACCTCGCTGTGGCATTGGTGAATTAAAATTGCCTGCCCGTCAACCAGGCTCCTCTATCATGCCAGGAAAAGTAAATCCTGTTATTGCTGAAGTATTGAATCAAGTGTGTTACCAAGTTATCGGTAATGACCTTACTATTACATTAGCTGTAGAAAATGGTCAATTCGAGTTAAATGTTATGGAACCTGTATTGGCATACAACTTGTTCAATAATCTTTGCTATCTCAAAAACGGTGTAAATACATTCGTTGATAAATTGCTTGTTGATCTTGAAGTAGACCGTGAACAATGCGAGTACTGGTTGAATCGTTCCGTTGGTATCGTAACAGCATTGTTGCCACATCTTGGCTATGAAACAGCTTCTGCATTGGCGAAAGAAGCGTATGAAACAGGTCGAGCTATTCGCGATATCATCTTGGATCAAGGTTTATTGACTGAGGATGAAATTAATCATATTCTTTCTCCTAAAGAAATGACTCGCCCTGGTATCGCTGGTGCGAATCTTTTAAAACAAAAAGGCAACTAATTTATGGTTCTCTTTTGATACATGAATAAAGCATGAAAATGAAAGACTGTCAACCCTTTTGGTTGACAGTCTTTTTTAATACTGATAGAATTATATATTGCAAAAGTAGCGTTTTCTGCTTTTGGATGTAAAAACTATAACACAAATAGTGATGAGGTTTTCTTCCAAGGTTGTGCTTGGTTAATGGGAAGCAAGGTTATTTTAAAAATGAAATGGACCTTGCTTTATTTGACGTTGCCCGAGCAGGAAAACTGAGACCTGTAAGATGTCTTTTTCATGCCGTTATAGAAAATGGTAGACCAGTGTGTTTTGATAGGGGTGAAAGCAAATATGTTCAAACCTGAACAGGTAGGCAAACGAACTCGTTATACGTACGCTAAAATTAACGAAGTTATCAAGATGCCGCATTTATTGGACATTCAACGTAAATCGTATGAGTGGTTCTTGGAGAGTGGTTTACAAAATATTTTCAACGATATTTCTCCGATTAAAGACAATTCAGGTAATCTAGTACTTTCTTTTGAAGGTTTCAGCTTAGGTGAACCTAAGTATGATATTAATGAATGTAAAAACCGTGATGCTACTTACGCAGCACCACTTCGTGTAAATATTCGCTTGGTAAATAATGATCCAGAAAATATGGACATTAAAGAACAAGAAGTATTCATGGGCGATTTCCCATTGATGACGGATACAGGTACTTTCATCATCAATGGTGCAGAACGTGTTATCGTATCCCAATTGGTACGTTCTCCAGGCGTTTACTACAATAAAGAAATCGATACAATGGGTAACCGTTTGTATGATTCCACAGTTATTCCTAACCGTGGTGCATGGATTGAACTTGAAACAGATGCTAGTGAAGTGGTAGCTGTCCGTATTGACCGTAACCGTAAATTACCAGCTACTGTATTGGTACGTGCATTAGGTTGGGATACTAATGAAAGCATTCTAGACCTCTTCTGGAATGGTAAAACTGATGAAGATGGTTTACCAGTATATGATGAACGCATCGTTCGTACATTAGAAAAAGATACAACTCAATCTGCTGATGAAGCATTGGTTGAAATCTATAAAAAATTACGTCCAGGTGAGCCTCCTACTGTAGAGTCTGCTCGTAACTTGTTCGATAACTTATTCTTCGATGCACGCCGTTATGACTTAGCGCGCGTTGGTCGTTACAAATTGAACAAAAAACTTGGCTGGCGCCAACGTATGTTGGGTCAAACATTGGCTCAACCAATTGTAGATCCAGAAACTGGCGAAATTATCCTTGATGCAGGCGTACAAGTTGGGGAAGAACAACTTGATATCGTTGCTAATAGCCATGTATTCGATGGTGAAGGTTTTGCTGAATTCTACATAGTAAATAATGATGGTGTAGAGTCTAAAGTTATCTGTAATAACTGCAACTTACCATATGATCACCGTACAGTAACACGTGAAGACATGATCGCTAACATTTCTTACTTGCTCAACCTTATGGATGGTGCAGGTCATACAGATGATATCGACCACTTGGGTAACCGTCGCCTTCGTTGCGTAGGCGAATTGTTGCAAAACCAATTCCGTATCGGTTTAACTCGTATGGAACGTGTTGTTCGTGAGCGCATGACAATTCAAGAAACTGAATCCATTACACCTCAAGCGTTGATCAATATTCGCCCTGTAGTGGCAGCTATCAAAGAATTCTTTGGTTCTTCTCAATTGTCTCAGTTCATGGACCAAACAAACCCATTGGCGGAATTGACTCACAAACGTCGTCTTTCTGCCCTTGGCCCTGGCGGCTTGTCTCGTGAGCGTGCAGGTTTCGAAGTTCGTGACGTGCATCATTCTCACTATGGCCGTATGTGTCCTATTGAAACTCCAGAAGGTCCAAACATTGGCTTGATTAACTCCTTGTCCAACTATGCAAAGGTAAACGAATTTGGCTTCATCGAAGCACCATACCGTAAAGTAGAAAAAGTGTATGGTAAAGGCAAGGATGCTGATAAAGTTGTTAAAGTGCGCGTATCTGATAGCGTAGTATACATGACCGCTGATGAAGAAGAAGGCATGACAATTGCCCAAGCAAACTCTCCGCTTGATGCAGAGGGGTACTTCACAACTGAACATGTTGCTTGTCGTCGTGGTCATGATGTATTGGAAGTTACACCGGACAAGGTTGACTATATGGACGTTAGTCCAAAAGAAGTTGTATCTATTGGTACAGCTATGATTCCATTCCTTGAAAATGACGATGCTAACCGTGCCTTGATGGGTGCGAACATGCAACGTCAAGCGGTACCACTTTTGCGTGCTCAAGCACCACTTGTTGGTACAGGTATGGAATATACAGCAGCTACTGACTCTGGTGTTTGCGTATTGGCGCGTGAAGCGGGTAAAGTTGTACGTTGTTGGGGTAATGAAATCCACGTTCTTCGCGATAGCGATGGTCGTGTTGATACATACCATTTGAATAAATTCCTTCGTTCTAACCAATCCACATGCTTTAACCAAAAACCAATCGTCAATCGTGGGGACCATGTTGTAAAAGGCCAAGTACTGGCTGATGGTCCTGCTACAGATGGCGGCGAATTGGCATTAGGTTATAACGTTCTTGTAGCGTTCATGCCTTGGGAAGGTTATAACTACGAAGATGCTATCTTGCTTAGTGAAGAACTCTGCAAAGAAGATATCTATACATCCATTCATATTGAAGAATACGAATGTGATGCTCGTGATACCAAATTAGGTGCTGAAGAAATTACTCGTGAGTTGCCTAATACAGGTGACGACACACTTAAAAACTTAGACGAAGATGGTATTATCTGCATTGGTGCAGAAGTACATCCTGGCGATATCCTTGTAGGTAAAGCTACTCCAAAAGGTGAAACTGAGCTTACTCCAGAAGAACGTTTGTTGCGTGCTATTTTTGGTGACAAAGAACGTGAAGTTCGTGATACTTCTTTGCGCGTGCCTCATGGCGAATCTGGTAAAGTCGTAGATGTAAAAGTCTTCACCCGTGAAAATGGCGACGAATTACAACCAGGCGTAAATAAACTTGTTCGCGTATATATCGCTCAAAAACGTAAGATTCATGAAGGCGATAAAATGGCGGGCCGTCATGGTAACAAAGGTGTCGTTTCTCGCGTTATGAGAAAAGAAGATATGCCATTCCTTCCAGATGGTACTCCAGTACAAATCGTATTGAACCCATTGGGCGTACCTTCTCGTATGAATATCGGTCAGGTTCTTGAAACTCACTTGGGTTGGGCGGTTCAAGGCTTAGGTATGAAAATCAAAGCTACAGACCTTCATATTCAAAATGTGTTGAAAGAAGCCCGTACTGATGCATCTTACTGGGAACAAATCGATGCAATCCGCGACCTTTATGCTCAAATTGAAGTATTGGAAGCGAAAGTTGCAGAAGATGTTACGGTAAATCATTTCGAAGAAAATGAGCAAATCATTGCTTTGAAAACTAAAATTTTAAAACATGTAGAAGCAGCAGCGCAAAAGAAATTGGATGCTATGGGTGGCGAAGCTCGTTTCCAAGAGCTTAAAGCTATTGAAGCTAAATACAATGCACTTCATGTAGAATTCTTTGATTCTGAAGAAGAGGCTCCTGAAATGGATCCTGCGCTTGTAGAAGAATTAGAGGCAATTAGCAAAGTCAAGAATACTCTTAACAACATTCACTCTGCTGAAGAAAAACGCGTTGAAATTCGTAAAGAGTTGGAAAGCCTTGGCTATGATTTTGACAAATATGGCATGCCAAAACCAGATGTAGCAGGTATTCATATTGCTACACCTGTATTTGATGGTGCTCACGAAAAGGACGTATTCGAAACATTGGCGATTGCAGGTCGTCCTGATGATGGTAAAACCGTTCTATATGATGGTCGTACTGGTGAACCGATGGATAACCGCGTTACTGTTGGTTACGTTTACATGCTTAAACTCCATCATTTGGTTGATGACAAAATCCATGCTCGTTCTACAGGTCCGTACTCCCTTGTTACACAACAACCTTTGGGCGGTAAAGCTCAGTTTGGTGGCCAACGTTTCGGGGAAATGGAAGTTTGGGCTCTAGAAGCATATGGCGCAGCCTATACCCTTCAAGAGCTATTAACTGTTAAGTCTGACGACGTTGTTGGTCGTGTGAAAGCATACGAAAAAATCGTTAAAGGCGAAAACATCCCTGAACCAGGTGTACCTGAGTCCTTCAAGGTATTGCTTAAAGAACTTCAAAGTATCGGTCTCGATGTAAAAATCTTGAATGAAGACCAAGAAGAAGTTGTTATGAAAGAACTTGAGGACGAAGATGAGGTGGTAGAAACTGGTATTGAAGAAGTTATGGAAGGCAGTGCTGTAGAAACTGATGAAGTAACTGTAGTAGAACCAGAAGTAGAGGAAGAGGAAGAATTACCAGCTGATAATGGCGGTGAAGATGATATCCTTAGCCAATTGGCGTACCCAATGGGCGACTCCTCTAACGATGAAGACTAAAACTATCTATAAGGAAGGGAGCGATAGTAGTGCTAGACGTAAATGAATTCGATTCCATGCGAATCGGTTTAGCCTCTCCAGAGCAGATTTTATCCTGGTCTCATGGGGAAGTTAAGAAACCTGAAACAATTAACTACCGTACGTTGAAGCCAGAACGTGATGGTCTATTCTGTGAACGCATTTTTGGACCAACAAAGGACTGGGAATGTCACTGCGGCAAATATAAACGCATCCGCCATAAGGGCGTAGTCTGCGACAAATGTGGTGTAGAGGTTACCCGTGCGAAAGTACGTCGTGAACGTATGGGCCATATTCAATTGGCTACTCCTGTATCTCACATTTGGTACTTCAAAGGAATCCCATCCCGTATGGGTCTTATCCTTGACATATCACCACGTTCTTTGGAACGCGTATTATACTTTGCTTCCTACATCGTAGTAGATCCAGCTGGTACACCATTGACAAAACGTCAATTGTTGTCCGAGCAAGAATACCGCGAATACGAAGCTCAATTTAATGAAGACGGTTATACTATCGGTGGTAAATCCGTCGTAATCGAAACAGTGGCTCAACGTAATGAACGTTTAGCTATTGTTCGTGAAGCACAACGCAAAGAGCGCTATAATGCGGCTCTTCGTGATGATGCAACAATACCAGAAGCTGATAAGGAATACGAAGAATTAACTCGCGAAGAACGCTATGAGTTAGGCGCTGCTGAAGAGGTTCTCTTCGCATGTATCGACATGGGTGCTGAAGCGGTAAAAGCTCTCTTATCAGAACTTGATCTTGAAGCATTGAATGCCGAATTGCGCGAAGAGTTGAACACTGCTAGTGGTCAACGTAAAATCCGTGCAGTTCGTCGTTTGGAAGTAGTAGAAGCATTCCGTCAATCTGGGAACCGTCCAGAATGGATGATTATGGACATCGTTCCTGTAATCCCACCTGAATTGCGTCCTATGGTCCAATTAGATGGTGGCCGCTTTGCTACATCTGACCTCAACGATTTATACCGTCGTGTTATCAACCGTAACAACCGTTTGAAACGTTTACTCGACTTGGGTGCTCCTGATATCATCGTGCGCAACGAAAAACGCATGCTTCAAGAAGCGGTTGATGCATTGATTGATAATGGCCGTCGCGGTCGTCCTGTTACAGGTCCTGGTAACCGCCCATTGAAATCCTTGTCCGACATGCTTAAAGGTAAACAAGGTCGTTTCCGTCAAAACTTGCTCGGTAAACGTGTTGACTACTCCGGTCGTTCCGTAATCGTAGTAGGTCCTGAACTTAAAATGCACCAATGTGGTTTGCCAAAAGAAATGGCATTAGAATTGTTCAAACCATTCGTTATGAAACGTTTGGTAGAACGCGGTCAAGCATCCAACATCAAGGCTGCTAAACGCCAAGTTGAAAGAATTGGCCCTGGCGTGTGGGAATCCTTGGAAGAGGTAATTAAAGAACATCCAGTTCTCTTGAACCGTGCCCCTACATTGCATAGACTTGGTATCCAAGCCTTCGAACCAATCCTTTGGGAAGGTCGTGCTATCAAATTGCATCCATTAGTATGTACAGCTTTCAATGCCGACTTTGACGGTGACCAAATGGCGTGTCACTTACCATTGTCCGTAGAAGCACAAGCGGAAGCTCGTACATTGATGCTTTCTAGTCATAATATTTTGTCTACTAAGGACGGCAAGCCAGTAGCAGTACCTTCTCAAGATATGATCTTAGGTACATACTACCTAACAGTTGTACGCGAAGATACTCGTGATAAAGCAAAAACATTTGCTACCTATGATGAAGTTATGCTTGCCTATGAGTCTCATATCATTGGTTTGCAAGATATTCTTTATATCCGTTTACCTGATCATGGCCGTGTAGAAACAACAGCAGGTCGCTTGATCTTCAACAATGCTTTATTCCCAGAATTGTGGCAATACGAGAAACGTGAAGATGGCACTTACTCTTTAGGTAAGGTTATGGATAAGAAAACAGTTGGTAAATTGGTTGATCAATGTTTCCAATTGTTTGGTAATGAAAAAACAGCAGAATTATTGGACCGCATCAAGTCCTTGGGTTACTCCTTCGCTCGTCGCGCAGGTATGACTGTAGCCATTGCTGATATTAAAGTACCAGAAGTTAAAACTAGTTTGTTAGATACAGCGGAACAAGAGGTAGAAAAAGTATCTCGTATGTACCGCCGTGGTCTTATTACAGAAGAAGAACGTTATCGTAAAACTATCCAATTATGGACAAAGGCAACAGAAGATGTTACCGATGCGATGATGGATAATATGGCGTGCGATAAAGACGGCTTTAACCCTGTTTACATGATGGCTATCTCTGGTGCCCGCGGTAATAAACAACAAATTCGTCAGCTTGCTGGTATGCGTGGTTTGATGGCTGATCCATCTGGTCGAATCATTGACTTGCCAATTAAAGCAAACTTTAAAGAAGGCTTGACTGTATTGGATTACTTTACATCCTCTCATGGTGCTCGTAAAGGTTTGGCCGATACAGCGCTTCGTACAGCTGACTCTGGTTACTTGACACGTCGTCTTGTTGACGTATCTCAAGATGTAATCGTTCGTGAGGACGATTGTGACGTTGTAGGTATCGATCTCGTTCGTGAACGTGCTCGTTTGGCTACATCTCCACGTCAAGCATTAGAATTGCTTAAGGATAAACTCATTGGTCGCGTTTTAGATAAAGATGTTGTGAATGCTGAAACAGGGGAACTTGTTGTACCAGCTGAAACTATCTTGGATGAACAATGTTTGGCAGATATTGCTGAAGCTGGTGTTACATCTATCGCATTGCGCGGTGCACATTTGGGCTCTGATAGCGATATTAATCATACTAACTTGGTTCAAAAAATTATTCTTGGTGAAAGCGACGATAGTATCCGTGCAACATTGAAAGAAACTATGGTTCAAAATATGTTGAACAAGGATACTGTACAAGCAATCGTTGACAGCGAAGGTGTAGAAATCTTCCCAGCTGATACACGTCTTACTGAAGAAGGCATCGAAGCTATCCTTAACTCCGATGTAAAAGAAGTACAAGTACGGAACAATGAAATCCACGGTATTGAAGTGGAAGCTATCGTTGAAGGTACTGGTGTTATCGAGCCATTAAAAGACCGTATCGTAGGTCGTATTGCAGCTGAAGAATTAGTTAACAAGGAAACTGGCGAAGTTATCGTTCCTCTTAATGGTGAAATCACAGAGGCGTTAGCTGATGAAGTTGTAAAACACTATGAAACAGTAAAAATCCGTTCCGTATTGACTTGTCGTAGCCCATATGGCGTATGCCGCAAGTGCTATGGTCGTGATTTAGGAACTGGCAACCAAGTTCAAGTTGGTGAAGCTGTAGGTATCATTGCGGCACAATCCATCGGTGAACCTGGTACTCAGTTGACAATGCGTACATTCCATACTGGTGGTGTCGCAGGTGACGATATTACACAAGGTTTGCCACGTGTCGAAGAATTGTTCGAAGCTCGTAAACCAAAACGTAACGCTATCATTGCCGAAAACGAAGGTACAGTTCGTGTTGTGCCTAATGAAGGTAAGAAAGGTACGAACACTATCTTTATCACTGGTGAAGATGGTATTGAACTTGATTACCTCATTCCTTACGGCTCCCGCATTATCGTTAAAGACGGTGACGTGGTATCCTTGGGCGCTCGTTTGACAGAAGGCTCCATCAATCCTCATGATATTATGCGTGTCATGGGTACTGAAGCAACTCAACGTTATCTCGTATACGAAGTACAAAAAGTATACAAATCCCAAGGTGTAGAAATTAACGATAAACATATCGAAGTTATCGTTCGTCAAATGCTTCATAAAGTTAAAATTGAAACAGCTGGCGATGCGGATATGCTTCCAGGGGATATGGTGGACGTTAATACCTTTGACGAAGAAAACCGTCGTCTTACCCTCAATGGTCGTGAAAATGCTACAGGCAAACGCACACTATTGGGTATTACGAAAGCCGCTTTGGCAACGGACTCCTTCTTGTCCGCTGCGTCCTTCCAAGAAACAACACGTGTTCTTACCGACGCTGCCATCAAGGGTAAAATCGATCCATTATTGGGCTTAAAAGAAAACGTAATTATCGGTAAGTTGATTCCTGCTGGTACAGGCATGAGTCGTTACCGTAAGATTGAAGTTGTAAAAAATACACCTGAAATCATTGATATTACGGAAGAGGTTATGTCTGAAGATTAATTACTTTGGACCGGCCGTTAAGCTATATTAACTGTATAGACTTGTTGCATAGTTGATATTGTGCGACATAATAAAAAGGGTGCACCTGCGAGGTGCACCCTTTTGTTATAGGTATTATTGGTTTCTATTCAGCTGCTTCTTCCGCGTCATGAGACATGATGTCATAACCGACGTCATCCGATAAAGTAAGATATCGTTCGTACTGACGAATGATATCGGTAATGATATCCTCCCGTGTCATATACTGCGCATCGTATCCGGCGCGTCCGTCACTGAAATATGTCATAGGAATTGCGTTGGTACTTTCAGTAATGTGAGGAATGTTAGGATCTTCGATGAGATGATCCGATACCTCTTGCGTAACGAGTTTGATGCCATAGGTAAAGTTGCGCATTGATTCTTTTTCGATGGTTAACTCTACGGAGGCGTCGTTACCATTGAAATGTTTGTCAATTCTCGTAGTTAATCCGTACTCTTCGGTTAATTCTTTATTGAGCTGATACATAGCAGGCAATGCTGTTGTTTTCATAAAGGAAATAACATCTTCCGATTGCGTTTGGTTGAGTATTTTGGCAAGACCTTGTTTCCAGTTCTTGCTGTCCCAGTAGATGGATGTGGTTGAAAGTTTTGTGTTAAAGTATTGCGTATCTGTTAATAATCCTTGCCATAAGCTGTAGCACATGATAACCATCAAGGCTGCAAATGGTAAGGCGAGAATGAGCGTTACCGATTGTAGTACGTTGAGCCCGCCGATGCTGAGCAAGCTGATGGCGAGGAATGCCATCACGGCACCCCACATAGGACATTGCCATTTCGGTGATGGCGTGCCTTTGTCATAAGCGGCGATATTATTTAATACGTAAATCCCCGAGTCGGCAGATGTGATGAAAAATAATGCCAATACGATAATCGATAGGAGACTGGTCAAACCGGATAACGGTAAATACTCGAGAAATGCGAAGAGCAGCTGTTCCGGTTTATCGGTTAATGCACCGAGTGCGCCGTTTGCCACGCTTTCATCGATATAAATGGCGGTATTGCCGAAGATGGTGAACCAGACGATGGTGAATACGGTGGGAATGATGAGAACGCCGAAGATGAATTCTCGAATTGTGCGACCTCTTGAGATTCGTGCGATGAACATGCCGACGAATGGCGCCCAAGATAACCACCATGCCCAAAACAGTATGGTCCAGCTGAAAAACCATGGGCGGTTTTCCGGCGTGTAGATAGATGTATAGAAGCTTTGTCCCAGAATATGTGACAGATAGTAGCCGAAGTTTTCCACCATGGAGTTTAGTAGAAGCAATGTGGGACCGGCGCAGAGAACAAAGAGCATTAAGACTAATGCAACGGATATATTGACTTCGCTTAGCAGTTTGACGCCCTTATCGATACCTGTAACGGCTGATAAAACGGCAATGGACATAATGATGATAATGATGACCGTTTGGGCGGAAAAGTCATTAGTGGAGATGATATCAATATATAGGAACCCTGCACCTAGTTGGGCCGCACCAAATCCTAAGGTGGTTACGATACCTAATAAAGTTACACAAAGTGCGATGATATCGATAATGTGCCCTCGTGGGCCATTGATCTTATCCTTCCACAGCGGATAGAAACATGAACGTAGTGATAAAGGCAACTTATAGCGAAAACCAAAATACGCTAATGCTAAAGCCATAATTCCGTATACCGTCCATGCATTGATGCCCCAGTGGAAGATGGAGCGGAATAACGCTTCCTTGGCGCTAGGAGCACCATCGACTAAGCCTACAGCGGAGTGATAATGTGAGAGCGGTTCAGCAGTACCGAAGAACATGAGACCTACACCGGTACCCGCCGCAAATAACATGGCGAGCCAGGCGGTATACGAGAATTCCGCTTCTTCATCATCGCTACCAAGTTTGATGTCCCCTAGCGAACTAAGTGCAAGAAAGATATTGAAGATAAAGAAGAGACTTATGGATAAAACATAAAACCAGCTGAAATCTTCAAATATAATATCACGAACCCCTTGGAGGATCGTTTGAGAAATTTGCGGAATCAGAAGGGCACATAAGCTCAGCCCTAAGACGATAGACAAGCTACCTATAATTACAGGGGGATTAAAGTTTGAATAACGTTTAATGAGTTTAATCATATAATCTCCTTTCTTTAGTAACTTATAAATACAAATATTTGTTCTGTATTAATTTATATCATAATAAAATGGTGTTTATATTAATTTTGCATAATTGGTAAAAGAAAAAATAATAGTAAATGCATAGAATGATTATTTATACATAAAAATAATGATATATGAATAAAAAACCACTCTTCATTTATAATTCAAGATTGAATGGAACACACGGATAAGTGTACACATAAAATGCAGCTGTAGAGCGGTGTGTGACATTGGAAATTGTTTGACATGGACTGCTGTAATTGATATACTTACATAGTGCTTTAGGCGAGGTATGCCTAATGGGCATAATTTCGTAAGGAGAATTAGTACAATGGACATTGCCCATCTGAAGTCGGTGAACAAAACAATCGGTGCCAAGCAAACGTTGAAACAAATTGCTAAAGGTGCTGTGAAGTACGTGTTCCTGGGTTGTGATAGTGATGAACGTGTGGTACAGCCTTTACGGATTGCTTGTGAAGAACAGGGAATACCTGTGAATGACAAACACACCATGGATGATCTCGGTCGTGCGTGTCGCATTAAGGTGCGGGCCACCGCTGTAGGCGTCCTACGTTAATCTCGGTAATATCCGATGTAACACTTTGTTATGACGGATCAATTATAAATCTCAAATTTGGAAAGGAGGTGCCCAAATGCCAACAATTAATCAGCTAGTACGCAAAGGCCGCATGAGCTTGACTAAAAAATCTACAGCTCCTGCCCTTCAAGAATCTCCACAAAAACGTGGTGTATGTACTCGTGTGTACACAGCTACTCCAAAGAAACCAAACTCCGCGCTTCGTAAAGTTGCCCGTGTACGTTTGACAAACGCTATTGAAGTAACTGCTTACATCCCAGGCATTGGTCACAATTTACAAGAACACAGTGTTGTACTTATCAGAGGCGGTCGTGTAAAAGACCTTCCAGGTGTGCGTTATCACATCGTTCGTGGTGCATTGGATACAGCTGGCGTACAAAATCGTATGCAAAGTCGTTCCAAATACGGCGCGAAAAAAGCTAAAAAATAATTTTAGCCATTAAACGAAATTAACACACATCATTATAAAGGAGGAATTGAACATGCCAAGAAAAGGCCCTGTTCCGAAACGTGATGTACTTCCAGATCCGGTGTACAACAGCAAATTAGTAACACGTTTCATTAACAAAGTTATGTACGATGGTAAAAAAGGCATTGCTGAAACTATCGTATATGATGCATTCGAAATTATTCGTTCCAAAATGGGTCAAGACCCAATGGAAGTTTTTGATCAAGCATTGAAAAATGTTATGCCTGTACTTGAAGTACGTGCTCGCCGTATCGGTGGTGCGAACTATCAAGTGCCAGTTGAAGTTCGTGCTGATCGCCGTCAAACCCTCGGTATTCGTTGGGTTGTAAATTATGCTCGTCTTCGTGGTGAACGCACTATGAAAGAACGTTTGGCAGGCGAATTGATGGACGCTTTCAACAATGCAGGCGCTGCAATCAAGAAAAAAGAAGATACTCATAAAATGGCAGAAGCTAATAAAGCATTTGCTCATTATCGTTGGTAATAAGAGGTGACAACTGTGGCAAGAGAGTTTTCCTTAGCAAAAACTCGTAATATCGGTATCATGGCTCACATCGATGCTGGTAAAACAACAACTACAGAACGTATCCTCTACTATACAGGTATCGTTCACAAGATCGGCGAAGTACATGAAGGCGCTGCTACGATGGACTGGATGGAGCAAGAGCAAGAACGTGGTATCACAATCACTTCTGCTGCAACAACTTGTCAATGGAAAGAACATCGTATCAATATCATCGATACTCCTGGTCACGTTGACTTTACTGTAGAAGTAGAACGTTCTCTACGTGTACTTGACGGTTCTGTTGCGGTGTTCAGTGCTAAAGGTGGCGTTGAACCTCAATCCGAAACAGTATGGCGTCAGGCTTCTAACTACGGCGTACCTCGTATCGCTTATGTAAATAAGATGGATACTGTAGGTGCTGACTTCTTCAACGTAGTTGACATGATGAAAGCTCGTTTGGGTGCAAATTCCGTAGCTATCCAAGTACCAATCGGTGCTGAAGATACTTTCGAAGGCATCATTGACTTGATGACTATGAAAGCGGAAATTTATAAATCCGATGACGGTAAAGAATATGAAATCACTGATATCCCTGCTGAATATCAAGAAGTAGCAGAAGCTCGTCGCGAAATGATGATCGATGCTATCGCTGAAACAGATGATGATATCATGATGAAATATTTGGAAGGCGAAGAAATTTCTGTGGAAGAATTGAAAGCGGCATTGCGTAAAGCTGTTATTGCTAACCAATTATTCCCAGTTCTTTGTGGTTCTTCCTATAAAAATAAAGGTGTACAAATGTTATTGGATGCTGTTATCGATTACATGCCAGCTCCAATCGACATCCCACCTATTAAAGGTGTTGTTCCTGGTACTGAAGAAGAAACAACTCGTCCTTCTTCCGATGAAGAGCCATTCTCCGCATTGGCATTCAAAATCATGGCTGACCCTTATGTTGGTAAATTAGCGTTCTTCCGTGTGTACTCCGGTACATTGGAATCTGGCTCCTACGTTTTCAACTCCACTAAAGGTAAAAAAGAACGTATCGGTCGTATTCTTCAAATGCACGCTAACTCCCGTAAAGAAATCGAACGCGTATATTCTGGTGACATCGCTGCGGCGGTTGGCTTAAAGGATACTACTACAGGCGACACATTGTGTGATGAAAAATCTCCTGTAATCCTTGAGTCCATGGAATTCCCTGAACCAGTTATCTCCGTTGCTGTTGAACCTAAAACAAAAGCTGACCAAGAAAAAATGGGTACAGCTCTTGCTCGTTTGGCAGAAGAAGATCCTACTTTCAAAGTTCGTACTGATGAAGAAACAGGTCAAACTATTATCTCCGGTATGGGCGAACTTCACTTGGATATCATCGTTGACCGTATGAACCGTGAATTCAAAGTAGATTGTAACGTAGGTAAACCTCAAGTAGCATACCGCGAAACTATCCGTAAAGCTGTTAAGGCTGAAGGTAAATTCGTACGTCAATCTGGTGGTCGTGGTCAATATGGTCACTGCTGGTTGGAATTGATTCCTCAAGAACCAGGTGCTGGCTTCGAGTTTGAAAACAAGGTTGTAGGTGGTGCGATTCCTCGTGAATACATCGGACCTGTTGAAAGCGGTGTTAAAGAAGCTATGGAATCCGGTGTTATCGCTGGGTACCCTATGGTTGATGTTAAAGTTATCGTATTTGATGGTTCCTACCATGACGTTGACTCCAACGAAATGGCCTTCAAAATTGCTGGTTCTATGGGCTTCAAAGAAGGTGCTCGCAAAGCAGATCCTGCATTGCTTGAACCATACATGGCTGTAGAAGTAGACGTTCCTGAAGAATATATGGGCGACGTTATCGGTGACTTGAACTCTCGTCGTGGTCGCATGGACGGCATGGAAGCTCGTAATGGTTCCCAACATATCAAAGCATATGTTCCATTGAGCGAAATGTTCGGTTACGCAACTGACCTTCGTTCCAAAACGCAAGGCCGTGGTAACTACTCCATGACATTCGATCATTACGAAGAAGTTCCTAAGAAAATTGCTGAAGAAATTCAAGCAAAGAAAAACGGTTAATCTCATATTAGATTAATAGAATTACTATTTTCCTCGGAGGATAATTTAAAATGGCAAAAGAAAAATTTGAACGTACGAAACCGCATGTTAACATCGGTACAATCGGTCACGTTGACCATGGTAAAACTACTTTGACTGCTGCAATCAC
>JAGZPX010000021.1:0-1579 GCA_018382475.1 Veillonella parvula | reverse complement strand
ATTCACCCTTTGCTCTTATTAGCTTGACCTTTCGTCTAAAACTAATTTCGTTTCTTTCGAGATATTGTTTAAATCTTTGTCTATATCTTTCGATATCTTAACAAACGGAAAAACTTTTACTTTCTTAAGTAATTTTCATTACTTATGTTTTACCTCTTTAAACTTAATATTTAAATTCTTTTAAATATTTATGTCTGGCTCACGATATATACTATATATCGCGTTGTGTTTGTTATTTAATTTTCAATGTACAATATATGTGAGTGTGTATTAAGTAAATTTAATACTAATTAAACACTCAAAACTAAATAATCAAGTGAATTTCTTCCCATTTTCCTTAGAAAGGAGGTGATCCAGCCGCACCTTCCGATACGGCTACCTTGTTACGACTTCACCCCAGTCACTGGCTTCACCTTCGACTGCTCCTCCCCTTAGGTTAGGTCACAGGCTTCGGGCGCTTCCAACTCCCATGGTGTGACGGGCGGTGTGTACAAGACCCGGGAACGTATTCACCGCGACATTCTGATTCGCGATTACTAGCGATTCCAACTTCATGTAGTCGAGTTGCAGACTACAATCCGAACTGGGACTGCTTTTCTGTGCTTTGCTCCTCATCACTGACTCGCTTCACTTTGTTGCAGCCATTGTAGCACGTGTGTAGCCCTAAACATAAGGGGCATGATGATTTGACGTCATCCCCACCTTCCTCCGTGTTATCCACGGCAGTCTCCCTAGAGTGCCCATCTTAAATGCTGGCTACTAAGAATAGGGGTTGCGCTCGTTGCGGGACTTAACCCAACATCTCACGACACGAGCTGACGACAACCATGCACCACCTGTCTTCGATGTCCCGAAGGAAGTCTACTTTACATAGATTGTCATCGAGATGTCAAGTTTAGGTAAGGTTCTTCGCGTTGCTTCGAATTAAACCACATGCTCCACCGCTTGTGCGGGTCCCCGTCAATTCCTTTGAGTTTCAACCTTGCGGTCGTACTCCCCAGGTGGAGTGCTTATTGCGTTTGCTGCGGCACCGAGAATCTCTTCCCAACACCTAGCACTCATCGTTTACGGCGTGGACTACCAGGGTATCTAATCCTGTTCGCTCCCCACGCTTTCGTGACTCAGCGTCAGTTTCAGTCCAGTAAGCCGCCTTCGCCACCGGTGTTCTTCCTAATATCTACGCATTTCACCGCTACACTAGGAATTCCGCTTACCTCTCCTGTACTCTAGTTACACAGTTTCTTATGCAGCTCTGAGGTTGAGCCCCAGAATTTCACATATGACTTGCATAACCGCCTACTCACCCTTTACACCCAGTAAATCCGGATAACGCTTGCACCATACGTATTACCGCGGCTGCTGGCACGTATTTAGCCGGTGCTTCTTATTCAGGTACCGTCATTTCTTTCTTCCCTGTCGATAGAAGTTTACATACCGAAATACTTCTTCCTTCACGCGGCGTTGCTGCATCAGGGTTCCCCCCATTGTGCAATATTCCCCACTGCTGCCTCCCGTAGGAGTTTGGACCGTGTCTCAGTTCCAATGTGGCCGATCACCCTCTCAGGTCGGCTACTGATCG
>JAGZPX010000020.1:0-1620 GCA_018382475.1 Veillonella parvula | reverse complement strand
TCAATGGGATCCCAAGTTTTGCATCTTACAGACTCAACCATAACCATACTATTACCTATGAAAGTAACATCCCTACCATAAATCCAAAATGGCAATGCTTTTCCCTTTATGGTAATGGAATATATCGCATCTCCATGAGGTGGTTCTGTTCCATATTGCGCTTTTATATTGTACTTTTCCATTATCTCATTGCTAGTATTTTCTATATATGGCAACGTTGAAATCTTGTAATTTTTTAGGTTCATAAAAACTCCGTTATTTTTAATATAAATCACAACAAAGAGGACTGTATATCGCTATTTGTGTAAAGTATATTTTGCTATACTATAAGTGTTGCTAACCCTAATCTGGCAACAGAAAGGGGGTGTACTCATGCAAACTATTATATCCTTTTATGTTTCTGTCATGGCAGCTATTGTTAGTTACTTTATTTGCAAATGGTTAGACAGAAATACCCGTGACAACTAGCCTAAACGGAACTCAACCGTATAAAATGAGAAATCCCCTTAGTAACGGCCATTACTAAGGGGATTTTTGTACTCATGCGCTATCTGTGTCAATTTGACACTTATATCCTTTTAGCTATCGCTATTATAGCATATTCAGACAGCCCTTTCAAGTATTCCATTTTTTAGTTTATTTTATACACCGGACAAACAGTAACAATCTATAATTATTCCCCCTTCCCCGTCCTATGGAATTTCCCCGTAATCGTTACTACTTCCACGCGGATTACCATTGTCTTTTCAATGGCTTTTTCAAGCATTTCAAATGGAATATCTGTGTAATGTCTCATAATTTTTTCCAAATATGTCCGCTTTTGTGCATCATCAGCAATTGCTGCATTTCCCGTACCGCAGACACTTTCATAATCCATGTAACTGTTGCAGGCAACAGAACTGATCCTTGCTTCCTCATGGACGTCCATTTCAAAAGCAACCCTGCCGTCTTTTTCTATGAGTTCTTTTTTTGTTCCCGCATTTGCCCCATGAAAATACAAATAAATTTTTCCGCCTTCTCTTTCATATCCAAAATTCATCGGTACAAGATACGGATATCCGTTGTGATTTATTGCAAGGCGGCAAACCTTACATTTGTCTAATACCGCACAGATTTCTTCGATACTTTTCATTTCATTTTGTGTTCTACGCATTGTTTTCTCCCTTCAAATTCTTTTATACAACTTACATTATTTTTTAAATTCTTTATCTGCTTTCAAAACTGCATTTAACATTACCGTAGCACCTTCTGTGCAATGCTTTGGTGTAGAATACTCTTGTTCACAATGGGATAATCCACCTTTAGACTGAACAAAAATCATTGTCGTCGGAAGCATATATGCCGCAAACTGCGCATCATGTCCAGCTCCTGAATGAATATACTGATATTTAATTCCAGCTTCTTTTGCTGCCTGCTCAACATAATCTACCAATTCTTTATTCCAGTATACCGTATCACGATTCCACGCCTGCTGTATTGTACAGGCACACCCTGCCCATGTTCGTTCTGCCAAAGATTTTACTACATTTTCTGCCTTTTGCAAACTCTCTGCATCTTTATGGCGCACATCTATAGAAATCTCAACTTCGTCGGGAACACAGCTATGTACACACGGATGAC
>JAGZPX010000019.1:0-1834 GCA_018382475.1 Veillonella parvula | reverse complement strand
GTCGGCCTGACCCGTTACCGGACGCGGTGAACAGCCCACAGGCAGCGGGGAACGGGCACCACAGGGGTGCCCTCCCGGTGCCCTCTGTAAGAGAAGGAGCGTTATTATGTCCCGTTTTGTTCTTGGTAACTGCATCGATATTATGACGCGTATCCCTGATAACGCCATTGATTTCATATTAACTGACCCGCCATATCTCGTCGGTTTTCGTGACCGTTCCGGGCGCACCATCGCCGGAGATAAAACCGATGAATGGCTGCAACCGGCCTGTAATGAGATGTACCGCGTGCTGAAAAAAGACGCGTTAATGGTGAGCTTCTATGGCTGGAACCGCGTCGATCGCTTTATTGCCGCCTGGAAAAATGCGGGATTCAGCGTTGTTGGTCACCTGGTCTTCACCAAAAACTACACATCGAAGGCCGCATATGTGGGCTATCGCCACGAATGCGCCTACATCCTGGCAAAAGGCCGTCCACGTCTGCCACAAAACCCGCCGCCGGACGTGCTGGGCTGGAAATATTCGGGCAATCGCCATCACCCGACGGAAAAGCCCGTTACCAGCCTGCAACCGCTGATTGAGAGCTTCACACACCCGAACGCAATTGTGCTGGACCCGTTTGCAGGCAGCGGCTCAACCTGCGTCGCCGCCCTCCAGTCCGGACGCCGGTATATCGGTATCGAGCTGCTTGAGCAGTATCACCGTGCCGGGCAGCAACGCCTTGCCGCCGTGCAACGGGCCATGCAGCAGGGGGCCGCGAATGATGACTGGTTTATGCCGGAGGCTGCGTAAATGAACTATGCCGGACACGAAAAACTTCGCGCCGAAGTGGCGGAGGTGGCCAATGCCATGTGCGACCTGCGTACAACCATGAATGAGATGGAGCGGCGGTACAGCTTTAATGCTGACACCCTGCCGGAACGTCTGGTGCGTCAGACGTTGTTTCGCGCAAACCGCCTCCTGATGGAGGCATATACCGAAATTCTGGAACTGGATGCGTGCTTTAAAGATTGAGAAGGAGACGAGAATGTACGGAACATGCGAAACGCTCTGCCGGGAGCTGGCAGCAAAGTATCCGGGAGACACGCCGCTGATGCTGGTTATCTGGTCTCCGGAAGAGATTCAGGCACTGGCTGACGGTATGGAAATTTCTCTGACCGATCATGAAATCAGGACCGTCCTGGCGCGCATGGAGGACATCCCGGAAGACCAGAGGACTGAATCCGGTATTTCTTCCGCCGCGGTGATGGAGATTATCAGCAACGTGAGCGAAAACCGCCAGGTGACCGTCCCTGCTGAACTGCTGGCGTCCCTGATTCAGACCGCTGAACAGGCACTGTGGAAACGTGAGTGGGCCGCCCGTGATAACGGCCTCGTCGTCCCGGAATGCGTCACCCGCCGACTGGCGGTGGTTAATCAGGCCCGCGCCCTGCTGAAAAACAACACACGCGAAAACGACTGATGTTATCGCCGCCTGCGGGCGGCGATTCAGGGAGACCATGAATCATGAACGAAACGCTGAATGCACTGATTTGTCGCCACGCCCGTAACCTGCTGCTGGCGCAGGGCTGGCCGGAAGAGACGGATGTTGACCAGCGAAATCCGAACCATCCGGGCTGGATCAGCATTTACGTGCGGCTGGATACGCCCCGGCTGGCGACGTTACTTATCAACCGTCACGGCGGCGTACTGCCGCCGCACCTGGCCTCTGCCATTCAGAAACTGACCGGAACCGGGGCGGAACTTGTTCTGTCCGGCAGTCAGTGGCAGTCGCTGCCGGTACTTCCGGCAGACGGAACGCAGGTGTCTTTCCCGTATGCCGGTGAGTGGCTGGCA
>JAGZPX010000018.1:0-2128 GCA_018382475.1 Veillonella parvula | reverse complement strand
TCCGCAGGCATTTTTAATGCCGGAGAAATCTCGAACTGAATTCATTCAGTTCTGCGATAAGTACAGTTTTGTGATGCCTGCGTTACAAAACTGCTGTATGAACAATCTTTAATTTAAGGATTATTCACACTTCTCCTCCATCTTTTTTCCAGTGTAATAGTTAAAGTTCACTTTAAGTCAAGCTTTTTACTTAAATTTTACATTTTTATTATGATGAGCTTTTTGCTGGAATGTCCAATATCTATTGTGCATATGGTGGTATGCGTTTTATGTATAATAAAAGCGGTACCGCATAGACATTTTATCTATACGGTACCGCCCTTTTTTCTTTTATTACATTTACAATACCCGTGCGCCGTTTATTCCATAGACACACACCAGAATGTACAGCACGTATCCGGGAATACACACTGCCTTAAAAATCCCCCTGATTCAGAAAGACTGCTCACTTAATATCCTTTACAAACTGCTCCAGCTTTTCCTTATTATCCTTTGCCTTATCACTGTGACGGTCTGCGAGGGCAACTTCACTTTTTAAATTTTTAAGTTTCTTTGACAACTGTGCAATACATCTGTCATTGTCCCCGCCGCCGCTGAATGTAAAGACGGCATTTATTCTATCAGCCACGCTGTACTTCTTTATAAAGGTATTGACCGGAGCTGCCGGTAAGCCCGCCCATATCGGCATTCCCAATATGATTTCATCATAGTAATCTATATTATCGGGAACGCCTTTTATTTTCGGTGTTCTTCCAAATGTGGACTGCATTCCGCCGACAAGCATTTTCGCCGCCGGTTTTCGCGGAAGCGGCTTTGCCAAATCAATCTCAAATAATTTTGCACCCAGCTTTCTTGCAATCTCTTTGGCGGCTTCCTTTGTATTCCCTGTTAATGAATAATAAATAACTGCTTTGCTCATAGTGTCTTCTCCTGTCCTATATGGAATATAATTACAAATTCCTGCTGATTCCCTCAAGTTCTTTTACTGCATCTGCATTTTTTTCACTGTCATATTAAGGTCGTACATATCATACCAATTACGCCAACAGCCAAAAATAACAATCCAATACCTGCCGATTTTTTACGCTTTTCTAATTCTTTTGAGTTACTTTCACTCATATTTACAATAGGATATTTTCTTCTTCCGATTAAATACATAAGCAAACCACTTGAATTATTCCCACTCATTGTAAATACTCCCCAAAATTTAGGATGCTTTAATCCCCTGGCTGTCGCATCTATAACTGTCATCTGATAAATCTGAAACACGACACAAGACACCCCTACAAATGCAGCTGCTCCACAAATTACCGCCAAAACAATATTTAAATCCATAACAAAAACTCCTCCTTAAATTTATAAAGCCTAAACAGCAATATTTTTAAATCTTATTATTCCTAATAAGATTTAAAATCATATTTCCCCTAAAATAAACTTTAATCTTTTATACTTTTTAATTAAGTATATTAGGGTGAATACTTCATAAACAATGGTCCTAAACGTACTTCTGTAGAAATATCATCATTTTCACTATTCATTTTTACATATTTAATAATTTTATATCCTAACCCACAATATTCTTTAGAACCTCCATCTTTATAAGCAGCAATTTCTACTGAAAAGATTGGGTTTTCATTAGTTTTTATCAGATAATAGTCAGTAGACATTAATATAGCCCATATAATTACTATTGTGGTTATACTTATAATAATTTTTTTCATATCATAATATCCCCAATTTAATTATTTTATCCATTGATTATACTTCTGAGTTTTGTATCATAGAAACTAATTACCAACTTAAAATATTTTGTGTTGCTATTTTTTGATATTCATTGCAACATATAAGCTTACAATCATCGCCTCCAAAATGTTCAGAAAAATAAAGTCTTTCCTCTTCTAGCTCTTCTATTTTATCAATATTTCCTTTAAGATAAGCTTTTATTCTATACATAGCAGAATCGCATCTTGCCATAACTCCACCAAGTCTAATATCTATAACTTCAAAGCCTTGTCCTTTGCATTCCTTATACCATAGATCCCTAAAACTCTTATGAAAACTCTTTAACTTTTCTTGTATTTCTGGAATAAAGTTATATGCTATAAGCCTTAATGCATCCTTATCCTTT
>JAGZPX010000017.1:0-2217 GCA_018382475.1 Veillonella parvula | reverse complement strand
TATTCGAAACAATCGAGGTCAAATTCACCACCGGTGAAGGCGATGCTACACGTTTTGCAAAGGATGCTTGCGAACGTGGATTCGATGCTGTATTCTGCATGGGCGGTGACGGCACCGTAAACGAAACTGTGAACGGTATTGCCCAAGGGGGATTCAAATCTACCTTTGGTTTTATCCCTGTAGGCACTGTTAACGATATGTCCCGTGCTCTTGGCATTCACCAAAACCCTATACAAGCAATCAAACGTATCGATATTAATCAAACGCGTACTATTGATATTGGCCGGTGCAATGATAAATATTTCTGCAATAATATCGCAGCCGGTGTTATTCCAAAGGTAATCGAAGAGGTTACACCAAAAGAAAAAAGCATTTTAGGCCCTCTTGCCTACTTCTTACGAGCAGGTCAAGCATTGTTCACAACAAAGGACTATACGTATCGCATCCAAACAGAGAATGATGATTTTATTTGTAAATCACCACTCGTATTAGCACTGCTTACCAATGTAGTATCTAGCTTTGAACGCTTTATGCCTGAAGCCTCTGTAGACGATGGTTATATGCGTATCATTATATTCAAAGAATACTTTATCCTAGATATTCTTAGCGTATTACCACTCATCATTAGCGGTGCTATATATAACTCCCGTTATACAACAACGTTAACCGTAAAAAAAGCTCATATCGAACTATTATCTAACATCGGTGATTTACCTACTAATATGGACGGTGACCAAGGTCCATCCATGCCTGTAGATATCCAAGTATTACCGCGTGTACTGAAAGTATTTGCGCCAGCAAAGCACAAGAAGAAAAAGGCTTTGAATTTGCCTAAATTAGGGTTATAGGACAAAAAGTGTTGCTATTAATGCCGATGGAACTAGTTAAATACTAGCTCCATCGGCATTTTATCTTTTTGAGTAACTTTTACATATAGGACAAAAAGTGTTGCTAAAAAGTCTGAAACTCCTTGATTTTACTGACTCAAATGAGGTTTTATCTTTCTAAAGAGATATATTTTTTAGAAGGAGTATAATTATGAAACTAGTCAGATGCCCTAATTGTGGTTTCGTCTGTAAGAGAAATGGTAAAACAAATGCGGGTTCTCAACGTTGGTATTGTAATCAATGTTCTTACTCATTCACAAATAAAGTGAATAAAACTAACAATAATTTACAGATATTTTTGGATTGGTTATTTGGTAAACACACACAGTTAGATATGGCTGGCGATGGACGTTCATTTCGTAGAAAAACATCACAGTTTTGGGAGCTTTGGCCATTACCACCAAAAGTTGAATCATCAAGTAGTGTGGTATTTGTTGATGGTATTTATTTAGCTAGAAATGCTTGTATTTTAATCTGTTGTAATGAGACGCATGTCTTAGGCTGGTATGTTTGTAGATATGAGCATTCTAAGGCTTGGGAGGCTTTATTACGACGTATTTCATCACCTATAGTAGTTATATCCGATGGTGGTACCGGCTTTCAAAAGGCATTAAAAAAAGTTTGGCCGAAAGCCAAACTACAAAGATGCTTATTTCATGCATTTCAACAAGTAAAACGCTATACAACAATACGTCCTAAAACGATTGCTGGTTGTGAGTTATATGGAATTGCAAGGGATTTATTAACAATACACACGCAAGATCATGCTATAAAGTGGGTACAAAACGTTATGTCATGGAAAGTACGACATAGAGTATTCCTATCAGAAATAACAGTTGATGAAAATGGTACGATACGACCTAAACATGAACGACTTATAAAAGCAGAAAATTCCTTAGTTAAATTGATTAACAAAAGATGTTTATTTACTTATTTAGATGCATCGTTAACATGTGCCTGCCCAGCTACTAATAATCGTATAGAAGGTGGTGTAAATGCTCAGTTACGCACTATGTTACGTAATCATAGAGGAATGTCATTGAAAGACGAATAAAAGCGGTGTTCTGGTGGTGCTATATGCACTCACCAAACCCGCTTTCTAATGCAGAAATACTTAAGGTTATGCCGACCAACAAGAGTATTTCTGATATATATCATACCATACATGAACAATCTAGGTTAGAAGCTTCTATTCCGACTTGGGGTGATGCTATTGTTTGGAGTGATTTGCATAATTATGATCGCCTATTTACCAATCTTTGGGACTAAAATAGCAACACTTTTTGTCCTATAACCCCTAAATTACCACATATAGAACACAAAAGCTCTC
>JAGZPX010000016.1:0-2244 GCA_018382475.1 Veillonella parvula | reverse complement strand
GGTTATTTTAGTTTTATACAAGGGGTGAAAATTCATGGTACATCCTGTCCAAGTCGGAAAAAGAACTAGAATGAGTTTTGGTAAAGTTAAAGATGTAACAGAAATGCCAAATCTTATTGAGGTACAGTTAGATTCATATCAATGGTTTTTAAGGGAAGGTCTTCACGAAGTATTTGATGACATTAATCCTATTACAAATTTTACAGGTAATCTTGTTTTAGAATTTGTAGATTATAAGCTAGATATGGATAATATTAAGTATTCAGTGGAAGAGTGCAAGGAAAGAGATTCTACTTATGCTGCACCACTAAAAGTTTCAGTTAGATTACAAAACAATGAAACTGGAGAAATTAAAGAGCAAGAAGTGTTTATGGGTGACTTCCCATTAATGACAGATCAAGGAACTTTCATCATCAATGGTGCAGAAAGAGTTATTGTAAGTCAGCTTGTTAGGTCACCAGGAGTATACTACAATTTTAATGTTGATAAAACAGGTAAAAAGTTATACTCATCAACAGTAATTCCAAATAGGGGAGCATGGTTAGAATATGAAACAGATTCTAATGATATTATCTATGTAAGAATAGATAAAACTAGAAAGCTTCCTATATCTATATTAGCTAGAGCTATGGGCTTTGGAAGTGATGCAGAGCTTTTAGAGTATTTTGGAGAAGATGAAAGATTCAAAGCTACTATAGAAAAGGATAATACTAAGACTAAAGAAGAAGCATTATTGGAAATATACAAGAGGTTAAGACCAGGTGAACCACCAACAGTGGATAGCGCTGTATCTCTTATAGATTCCCTGTTTTTTGATGCAAAAAGATATGACTTATCAAGAGTTGGTAGATATAAGTTTAATAAAAAGTTAGCATTAAATTTAAGATTAGTCAACCAAATTGCAGCTATAGACATAATTAATCCTGAAACTGGAGAAATTATGGTAGAGCAAGGTAAGAAAATTAGCAGAACTACTGCTGAAGAAATTCAAAACTTAGGTATCAATTCAGTTGATATACTAGTAGAAGATAAAGTAGTTAGGGTAATTGGTAACCACTTTGTTGATATAAATAAGTTTATATCATTTGATATTGAAGATTTAAATATCAAAGAATATGTTCATTATCCAACATTAAAAGAAATACTAGATAATTACGATGATGAAGAAACTATTAAAGAAGAAATTAAGAAAAATATAACTAGGCTTATACCTAAACATATAATAAAAGATGATATCTTTGCAACAATAAGCTATGAAATAGGTTTAGCTTACTCTATTGGGTATGTAGATGACATAGATCATCTAGGTAATAGAAGATTAAGATCGGTTGGAGAATTATTACAAAACCAATTTAGAATTGGTTTATCAAGAATGGAAAGAGTAGTTAAGGAAAGAATGACTATTCAAGACCAAGAAGCTATAACTCCTCAAATGTTAATAAATATTAGACCAGTTGCAGCTGCTATTAAAGAATTCTTTGGTAGCTCTCAATTGTCACAATTCATGGATCAAACAAATCCGCTTTCAGAATTAACTCATAAGAGAAGATTATCTGCTTTAGGACCAGGAGGTCTTTCAAGAGAAAGAGCTGGTTTCGAAGTTAGAGACGTTCACCATTCACATTATGGTAGAATGTGTCCAATCGAGACTCCAGAAGGACCAAACATAGGTCTTATTAACTCTTTAGCTACATATGCTAAGGTTAATGAATATGGATTTATTGAAACACCTTATAGAGTTGTTGATAAAGTAAATGGAGTAATAACAGATGAAATAAGATACTTCACAGCAGATGAAGAAGATCTATATCTTGTAGCGCAAGCTAAAGAGCCTATTGGTGAAGATAGAAAGTTTGTTGATAGCAGAGTTACTGTTAGAAGCAAGCTTGATATCTTAGTAGTTAATGCTGAAGAGGTTGATTTAATAGACGTTTCAGCTAGACAAATAGTATCTGTAGCAACAGCTATGATACCTTTCCTTGAAAATGATGATGCTTCAAGAGCACTAATGGGATCTAACATGCAACGTCAAGCAGTACCGTTATTAAAGCCACAAGCTCCAATAGTAGGTACAGGAATAGAGTTTAAAGCTGCTGTAGATTCAGGGGTTTTACCAAAGGCTAAAAATGCTGGTAAGGTAACATATGTAAGTGCTAGTGAAATCAGAGTTAAAAGAGATTCTGATGGAGGAACTGACGTATATAAACTTCTTAAATTTAAGAGAAGTAACCAAGGTACATGTAT
>JAGZPX010000015.1:0-2862 GCA_018382475.1 Veillonella parvula | reverse complement strand
GAAGGACGTCGCAGCCTGCGAAAAGCCGTGGGGAGCTGGCAAGCGAGCACTGATCCACGGATGTCCGAATGAGGGAACTCACCCGCAAGGGTATCTTGAAGTGAATACATAGCTTCAAGAGGCGAACGCAGCGAACTGAAACATCTAAGTAGCTGCAGGAAAAGAAATCAACCGAGATTCTGAAAGTAGCGGCGAGCGAAATTGGAAGAGCCTGCAAGTGATATTGAATTCGATACTGGAACGGTCTGGAAAGTCCGGCTACAGAGGGTGACAGCCCCGTACGGGAAATTGGGTTCAAGGTACTGAGCTTGCGAGAAGTAGAGCGGGACACGTGAAATCCTGCTCGAAGATGGGGGGACCATCCTCCAAGGCTAAATACTCGTAATCGACCGATAGCGAACCAGTACTGTGAAGGAAAGGCGAAAAGAACCCCGGGAGGGGAGTGAAATAGATCCTGAAACCGCATACATACAAACAGTAGGAGCCCGCAAGGGTGACTGCGTACCTTTTGCATAATGGGTCAGCGACTTACGTTCAATGGCAAGCTTAACCGAGTAGGGGAGGCGCAGCGAAAGCGAGTCCGAACAGGGCGATATGAGTCGTTGGGCGTAGACCCGAAACCAGATGATCTATCCATGGCCAGGCTGAAGGTGTGGTAACACACACTGGAGGGCCGAACCGACTAGTGTTGCAAAATTAGCGGATGAGCTGTGGATAGGGGTGAAAGGCTAAACAAATCTGGAGATAGCTGGTTCTCCCCGAAAACTATTGAGGTAGTGCCTCGTGTATGGCTCCAGGGGGTAGAGCACTGTTATGGCTAGGGGGACATGGCGTCTTACCAAACCATGGCAAACTCCGAATACTTGGAAGTCTGAGCACGGGAGACAGAGCACCGGGTGCTAACGTCCGGACTCAAAAGGGAAACAACCCAGACCGCCGGCTAAGGTCCCTAATATTGACTAAGTGGAAAACGAAGTGGGAAGGCTAAGACAGTCAGGAAGTTGGCTTAGAAGCAGCCATCCTTCAAAGAAAGCGTAATAGCTCACTGATCGAGTCTTCCTGCGCGGAAGATGTAACGGGGCTAAGTCAATAACCGAAGCCGCGGATTCGCAGCAATGCGAGTGGTAGGGGAGCGTTCTGTAAGCCTGCGAAGGCGGATCTGCGAGGACCGCTGGAGGTATCAGAAGTGCGAATGCTGACATGAGTAACGTTAAAGCGGGTGAAAAGCCCGCTCGCCGCAAGCCCAAGGTTTCCTGCTCTACGTTCATCGGAGCAGGGTGAGTCGGCCCCTAAGGTCAGGCTGAGAAGCGTAGCTGATGGGAAGCTGGTTAATATTCCAGCACCGATTTCAAGTGCGAAGGGGGGACGGAGTCCTGAAGGTCATCCGGGTGTTGGACATCCCGGTTTACGAGCGTAGGAGGTTGACAGGCAAATCCGTCAACGAATCTCCAAGGCGAAGGATCGAGGTTGAGAGATCAACTGAAGTGACTGAATGGGCTTCCAGGAAAAGCCTCTAAGCATCAGCTTGGAATTGACCGTACCGCAAACCGACACTGGTGGGCGAGCTGAATATGCTCAGGCGCTTGAGAGAACTCAGGAGAAGGAACTCGGCAAATTGACACCGTAACTTCGGGATAAGGTGTGCCTTTGTAGTGTGAAGAGAGAAACACTCCGAGCATGAAGAGGCCTCAGAGAATCGGTGGCTGCAACTGTTTACTAAAAACACAGCACTCTGCAAAGATGAAAGTCGACGTATAGGGTGTGATGCCTGCCCGGTGCTGGAAGATTAATTGATGGGGTGCAAGCTCCTGATCGAAGTCCCAGTAAACGGCGGCCGTAACTATAACGGTCCTAAGGTAGCGAAATTCCTTGTCGGGCAAGTTCCGACCTGCACGAATGGCATAATGATGGCCACACTGTCTCCTCCTGAGACTCAGTGAAGTTGAAATGTTTGTGATGATGCAATCTCCCCGCGGCTAGACGGAAAGACCCCATGAACCTTTACTGCAGCTTTGCATTGGACTTTGAACCGATCTGTGTAGGATAGGTGGGAGGCAGTGAAGCTAGGACGCCAGTCTTAGCGGAGCCAACCTTGAAATACCACCCTGATTTGTTTGAGGTTCTAACCTAGGAGCGTGATCCGCTTCGGGGACCGTGCATGGCAGGCAGTTTGACTGGGGCGGTCTCCTCCTAAAGGGTAACGGAGGAGTGCGAAGGTACGCTAGGTACGGTCGGAAATCGTGCTGATAGTGCAATGGCAAAAGCGTGCTTGACTGCGAGACCGACAAGTCGAGCAGATACGAAAGTAGGTCATAGTGATCCGGTGGCTCTGCATGGAAGGGCCATCGCTCAACGGATAAAAGGTACTCTGGGGATAACAGGCTGATACCGCCCAAGAGTTCATATCGACGGCGGTGTTTGGCACCTCGATGTCGGCTCATCTCATCCTGGGGCTGTAGCCGGTCCCAAGGGTATGGCTGTTCGCCATTTAAAGAGGTACGTGAGCTGGGTTTAAAACGTCGTGAGACAGTTTTGTCCCTATCTGCCGTGGGCGTTGGAAGATTGACGGGGGCTGCTCCTAGTACGAGAGGACCGGAGTGGACTCACCTCTGGTGTACCGGTTGTCACGCCAGTGGCATCGCCGGGTAGCTATGTGGGGAAAGGATAACCGCTGAAAGCATCTAAGCGGGAAACCTGCCTGAAGATAAGTCTTCCTGGAGGCTTTGACCTCCCTGAAGAGTCGTTCGAGACCAGGACGTTGATAGGTTGGATGTGCAAGCGCTGTGAGGCGTTGAGCTGACCAATACTAATTGCTCGTGAAGCTTGATCCTATAACCGTGAAGCCTTGAACAGAAAAGTTCA
>JAGZPX010000014.1:0-3961 GCA_018382475.1 Veillonella parvula | reverse complement strand
GATTCTTTATCAGGAAAAAGAACCGAAAGTTGAAGCCGTGGCAGATGACCTCGCCTCTCTGGTACTGGACGCGCGAATGGAGCAAGAAGGCTACGCCCGTAGTTCCATTAACCCGTTCCTGTTTCCGGGTGAAGGAGAGTAATCTCTGACGTTTTCCGGGTGGCGCAGGTCGCCCGGATTACAGTTCATAGGGTGTGACGACACTATCTCTCGTATTCCGCGTTACCTCCTCAAGCTATGCCGCCAGTGCCTGTTTGGCCTCAATTTTCACGCTGAGAAAATCGATAAGGATATCGATATCAAATAGCCAAATCTTTTTGCCATTACCATTTCTCGCGCAGCTTACGCTGGTATTCGACACCATCTTCCTCACACCCTTGCCAGATGCCAGGAACACTGGTTCTTGCTGTTTGCGATTGATTTACCAGGTATTGATCTACCGCTTCCCGTAATAGGTCTGCACGCGGAAGATTACGCTGCACCTCAAGATCATCAAGTTGCTTAATCACCTCATTCGATAAATCGAGTAAAATTCTGCTCATATCCATACCTGCCAGAGGGTTCATAAATATCTCGCCAATATCATTTTGAATCTATGGAGAGAAAAGTACCCTTGTCGAATCTTTAAAGAAAGCGCATTTACGCATCACTTTTTATTTTTGCGAGGCGTTTTCCAGATACGATGTAACAGTTGCAGTTATTACGAAAACCAGTAAAAAATGGAAGTGAAAACAGTCGTGTGAAAATTTCCACTCTTTCTGAATTTACTCTATAAAGTTGCCTTTCTCACATCCAATAGCTTAATGTCATCTACCAGGAAAAAACGATAAGTCGTCAGGGAACGGAACAGATATAATGAATAAAAGCGAATCAATTTCTTACACCGAAATGCAAAAATTTTTTGCCAGAGAAATTAAGGAAGTAGGCGGTAGGCCCATCACTTCTAAGAATTTAGAGTTAAGTCTGCTACCCATTCACGCCAGGGAAAACCTTTCTGCGCCAGAAATGCCGTGGTATACCGAAGTTAATGATATCTATATGGAGTTCAGACGCTCACCATTCTGGATGGTTGCCGGTTATGTATTCCTGGGATTTATGCTTTCACTACTTTCCATCTCGATATTATCTATTGTTGCATTCTCATTTTATGAGATGGGCTTTAATAGTGACTTGTTATTTCTGTATCTACTTGCATTTGTGCTTGGCTGTTTTATATTACCTGGCGCTGCAAAAATTGCTTTTTTCACGCCACATTATCTTCCTATAAGATTTAACAGAAAAACACAAAAAATTTATGTTTCAGATTTAATTATTGAAGGCAATGTCTTCTTTGGAAAAATAAAACTCACTTTTCATGAATATGACTGGAAAGATGTTGAAGGTTGGGAGGTGAGTAGACATTTCAGTAAAAGTATGCCTTACAATGGATTACATCTGGTAGTTAATAGAGAAAATGATATAAATGCACTGCGACAGACACGCGTTTATACAACCCGTGCACCGTGGAGTGCACAAGAAATGGCAAGACAAAAGAACTATATCCCCCAAATATGGCTTTATTGCCATAATTATATGGCTTATGAAACTGTGTCTGGTGCAAAGAACAAACCACAACCATTTATTTTTTTAAGAAACAATTGGCTATTTAAATGGCCAAAAGAAATGGATAAACGTTCCAGAAGCTCAAAGATACTGTCTGAATAAGCATAATAATGAAGGATTTCGACTATGATTAACAAACTTACTCTTCCCTGGCCGGTATTATTTTTAGAATTTTTTGTGCGAGAAGTTGCCGTTAAGGGTAAGGGAATTGTTCGTTCTACATTACCAGCAGATGCCCATTTTTATACCGGTGGGTCAAAAGCCCTGCGTTATCACCTACAACCAGGAAACCAATGGCCAAACTATATATGGCATGATGATATAGGTGATATTGTACCGTTTCCTCTACCCTCGCTTCCGCTTACATTTACCGCTAACCGACCCACATTTAATTCCAGAGAATTAGCGGATAAATGGATGAAGGATAATATTCATACCGCTGTCATCATGGCGGGGGAATTTCTGTCTGCTAATGAATGGATTCGCCGCAAAAACTAGCTTAAAACTAGTGTACACCCTGCGTCAGTTGCTTCTTTCGCACCCTATGGCTTTAACATTAACCAGTGTGATGACGATGGCACTCTTTGGACTAATTTCCCACGTCCCCACATTAAATTAAAAATCGCACCAGGAAAAACAGCTTGTTTTCTCTGCCGCCGGGAAGAGCTTTTATTTGGTTATGATGAAGCACATAATCACTACCAGCCGAATCTTAATCTGGTTTTATTTGTGAAAAATCATGGGTTGCATAAGGATGTTTACCTAAAATCTCATGACGATAAAAGTGAATACGATAGCAGAATATTATGTAACGAAGAATTTACCACTTATGATTTCCGTAAAAACCGGTCCAGATACAGCTTTTGATAGTTTATTATCCTGGATGATATCAGGAGCGATATCTATAAAGTTTATGCATTCCCTGTGTTCAATTTTTCCTGTTAGTGAGCACAAATTCAATCTGATTGATGCCAGAATAAAGGCATCTGGCATGTTGATTTTATGTTCCAGAATGACAAAACATTGCTGTCAATAAGCACGACTCTTTTTGTCATTCCTCATGCCACTTACCCTGTTCTTCAACACCAACTACCTCACCCCTTTGCCTGTCACTTTTTGCCTTACGCACCGGAAATTGCTGACGCTCCAGATATTGCTCTACCGCTTCGCGTAAAATTGCAGAGCGCGAAACCTTACGCCAGCCCCGAAGCTTGTTCAGCCGTTTAATTGCCTCTTCTGACAAATGAAGAAAAACCGTATTCATCGCCATTGCCACCACCTTACATATATTACTCATTAATGTATGTGCGAAAATTACGCCGAAAAATCATTTAAAAAAAGCGGATTTTTGCATGTCGTTTTGTTTTTGCGAGACTGCATCCAAAGATAATGTAACAGTTGCAGTTATTTCAATTGTTACTCAAAAATGGTTTATTACTTTTAATTAAGCGGGGGCACATCTACAGAAAAGAAACAACAAATAATAAGGATGAATTATGGGTGCTATAAATATTTTATATTCAAGAATATTTTTTTGATTGGGTCTTCATTTGCTTCATCCGGATGGTGTATCCGAAAAAAGTCAGCAGCTTTACCGCACCAGGGTTTAAGGTGAAATCTACCATTCATAACTGACCGGTCAGTGCCGCACCAACCGGTCTTTAATTGTTAGTAGTAGTAAATTTGTGGATAACAGTCCGGGAACCAGACGATTCCTTCTGGATCATCCCCCTGCATTACCCGATGACATTGGCGTCGATCATCTGCGCGACGGCGAAGCGTAGTATAGAGCCGCTTCCATTCATGATCGCCCGGTGTACTGTAGTTTACCCAACAATCCATTGAAGGGTGACGCCATTTACCTGTAAGTGTTGGGATCCCTGAATGCTTATGCGGCTTCGCTTTACCATTACGATCCCTATCTTTACGCGTATTAAACGTGGACATTTTTAGTCTCCTGTTAAGAGTTCTAAAAATGTGCTTCCTTAAAATAGTTCATCATTTTCCCTTAATTCGCATAGCGTGCTTTTGCACGAATTTCCGATACGCGGGGACCATTATGATTGCGTCGATGCCCACACATCCAACAAGAACAAATACAGGGAGTACGAAAGCAAATACCTGATGCTTTTTTGCTTCCATCGCCTGCAGTGCGATAACGACAGCGGATTTTTTTTAATCGCACCATATGATGGCGACGTTCAGCACGATTACGGGTCATAGCAAAACTCCTGAGCAGGCGGCACTATGCCGCTTTCATAGGAGTTCTGAATGCTGGTGCTTTCTGTATGGCATAACCATGCCTCTAACGGTTAAGTGCTTGCAGCACATGTTGCGGATCATTGGCAATCGCTCGCAG
>JAGZPX010000001.1:0-842219 GCA_018382475.1 Veillonella parvula | reverse complement strand
CGAACACAGTAGTTAAGCTCATAAACGCCGAAAGTACTTGGCTGGAGACGGCCTGGGAGGATAGGAAGCTGCTGATTAACGAAAAGAAAAAGGTCTACCGAATGGTAGGCCTTTTTCTTTTTGCTCATCTTCGACTAGCTAACCCTGCTAGAACCGTCTCCAGCCAAGGTTGTAGAAGTATTGTCTATGTGTATTAATCAATAAGATGGCGTGGGAAAAGTAGGGCAGTAGAAGATGGAGGAGTGAAACGACGACAGATTCACTGCATCACTTTCTTCCGAACGTAAGATTTACCGAACTGCGAAGCAGTGAAGGAAAATCCACAGTGAGGAAGCAAGTAGGGTAAGGGAAAAGTAATTAGGATTAAACGAAGTATGGGGCCCACACATCACTTTCTTCCGAACGTAAGATTTACCGAACTGCGAAGCGGTGAAGGAAAATCCACAGTGAGGAAGCAAGTAGGGCAAGCAAAAAGTAATTAGGATTAAACGACGTATGGAGCCCACACATCACCTTCTTCTGAACGTAAGATTTACCGAACTGCGAAGCAGTGAAGGAAAATCCACAGTGAGGATTGATAGAAAGTCGCTGATTGATTGAAGGCACACATAAGGGGGGGGTCTTTTTTATGTATGGCTTTTCTTCTACTAGAAAATCTGATGAGTGGGGATGTAGAAGATAGAAATGCTAGAGCGATGACCGGTTTACTGTATTAATTATTTCATTATTTTTTAATCATATTTTTCAATTAATTGAGATTAAATAATTAATGGAGGCTCAATTATAAATTTTAATAATTACTATTTATTACATATTCTATTCATGCATAGAATTATCACTATTTTATATAGATCTCTGTTTAACCTAGTAAATACGTGCTTTGTAGATATTTTTCTGATATTTAATAATATACCAAAATGTACCAAAAATTACTCGTTTTGATTATATTTCATATCACTTTCACTATGTTTTCACGAATTATCTATATACTAGCTATAGTTGATTGAGATCAACTAAGGAAATGGAGGTCTACTACTAATAACTTTTACCTGTCCCTTTTACAAATAATACAAACAACACAAAACAATACAACACATAAAACAACACTTAAATACACAACAATACTCTCCCTGTGTATAAACAAAACAATACATATACAAAACTCTCTAATTATATATACCATCTCCCGTATATATAAAGGTAAAAGTTAGGTAGACATAAGAGCCCTTGAGAAAGGGCTCTTTTCCTTTAATAATCACTATTATTTTATCGATTAAAAGGCCTTTATTTCTTGACAGAGTATGTAATATTTGTTAAACTAATCAAGTATCAAGCAAAGCTTGATGAACATAGGGGTATAGCTCAATTGGTAGAGTAGCGGTCTCCAAAACCGTTGGTTGTGGGTTCAAGTCCTACTGCCCCTGCCAAAATTTGGATGGCGGTCTTCGGGCCGCATGTCCATAAAATTACTCAAAAAATATTAAAAAATGCTTGCGTAGCCGCAATCATTATGTTAATATAAGTGAGTACCTTGTACATGACTCAGTAGCTCAGCTGGATAGAGCGTTTGACTACGAATCAAAAGGCCAGGGGTTCGAATCCCTTCTGGGTCACCAAATTAAAGCATCACAGTAATGTGGTGCTTTTTTATTTTGCTTTTTATATGTATATAAAGGACCCTACATATTTATGTAGGGTCCTTTTATGAGCTAATGATCTTTATTTAATTAACTAAGTTTTATTATTTCGCATGTGGCTGATCTGATTCAGCTACTACGTTAACGACAATTTCTTGATCTGCAGAAATAAGATTCATAATGATGGGGATTGGCTGTTCGATGGCTTCAGCTATACTTTTAATTTGTCGCATTGCAACAGGATAAGGTGTTGTTCTATCACTTTGAAATAATTCTTCCAATTGGGTGATTTCTGCTTGACTTAGATTCGATTTATTTGCGAATTCTTCAACTGTCATATTATGTTGTTCGCGATAGCTTTTAATGATTTCACCGATATACATAATCGCCTCCACTTGAATTATATTAATACATTTTTATTTTATGTGAAAGTTCGATAAAACTCAAGTTAGATTGAAATGATACTTCATATTATTGATACATAATGGTTTTATATTATAAGATGAACATATAATGATACTGATATATATGGAAATGAAAAGAGGTTTGCTATGAAGACGAATAGAAAACAACTTTTAATTGTTTATATATGTTTAGCATTAGGGGCTTGGAGTGCTAGCGCTGGCATCAGCTTTAGTCAATCAAATAGAGATACGAATCAAACGCGTCGAGATAATACGATAATACAGCATAAGTCTGAAAAAACTGTTGACGATTCTGACCAAGGCAGTCCTGTTATTGCATCGTATTACAAAGATGGCAAAAAAAAGAAGAAAAAGAGTACTGCTGCTGATGAGACTAAGCTTTCAGAGAAACAAAAAGCAACTAAAGAATTGAATGAACATTCTTGGGTAGAAGAAGCGGGAAAACATCCCTTACCGTATGCGGTTGTGGAAGGGAACGCGGTCAGTGAAGAAGAGTTAGCCCACTGGTGGAAGGTTTTTAATGATCCCGTATTGGATCAATTAATTGATTTGACCCTCAAAAATAATCGGCAGTTAGAGGTAGCTCGTTCTCGAGTTAGACAAGGACGGTTACAGTTGGGTATTGCTGAAGCACAGCGATTACCTTGGCTAGATGCTTCCGGTTCATGGTCGGCTAATAGAGGTCAGGGTGAATGGGATTCAGACCGAGAAGCGATAAAGAATTTACCTATATCTGATAAGATGACGAGAAATGTAGAAACCGGTAAATTGGGAATTGATGCGCGATGGGAAATTGATATATTCGGAAGACAAAAAGCAAAATCACGTGCTGCATCGAATTCGTTACAAGCATCACAGGCGGATTTATATTCCACCTGGGTATCTTTGAGCGCGGAAACCGCATTACAGTATATGTCGTTAAGAACTTTACAGGAGCAATTGCGCATAACAGAAGAGGATGTGAAGCGTCAACAGGAAGCGTTGGAACTGATTAAGATAAATAATCAGTCTGGTATTATTAATGAATTACCTGTGCAACAGGCTACATATGCATTATCTCAGACTCAAGCGGAGATTCCTTCATTAAAGAAAAATATAGCTTCCACAATGGCTGCTCTTTCTATATTGACGGGAACAGTTCCAGGCGAGATTGACGGGTTATTGATGGAAAATACTTCATTACCTACGGTGGATCCACACATGTTTATCGGCATACCGGCGGAAGCTTTACGACAACGGCCTGATATTCAGGCGGCGGAACGACGTATTGCGGCGCAACAACAGAAAACCAAGGCTGCAAAGGCTGACCTTAAGCCTAGGTTTTCACTAAATGGCAGTATAGGCTTGGAGTCGTTTTCATCGGGAGGTCTTATTTCGGCTATCGGTAAAATGATAGGAATAGGACCATCTATCACTATGCCTATTTTCAATGCCGGTGCTATTCGTAAGAATATAAAGATACAAACAGAAAAGGAACAGGAATATTTGGCACTTTACGAAGAGACTGTTTTGAAAGCTGTAGGGGAGGTTCGAAATGCGGTAACGGATGCATCTCAGGATCATATTAAGTCCGAGGAATTGAAATCTGCTGTAGAATCTGCACAGCAAGCGGAATCTTTGGCGCAAACCAATTTTGACTCCGGTCTTAGCGATTACTTAAGTGTTCTTGATGCACGAAGAAATGTATTGTCTGCAAGGCGGCAATATATCATGAGTCGGGGGCAAGAGTTTGCTGATACCGTTCGTTTATTCAAATCCTTAGGCGGTGGTTGGGAAGCCATGGACATGGATCAGGAGGCAGAGGCGGACTCGCATGCTAAGAAATAGTGTGAGAAACGGGGAATGATTATGAAAGAGAAACTTGATGTCATTAAAGGGTGGATGGCGAATAATAGAAAAAAGTGCGCAGGTATAATGATTGCCTTTCTAATAATTTTGGGTGGAGTAAGTTATTATGCTTATAATCAATACGAAGCGTACATTGCCTCTCATCATATTGTGTTGCAAGGCAATGTGAATCTGCGTGAAGTTAATGTTGCATTTCGGGGAAGTGACCGGATTGCCAGCCTTTTGGTGGATGAAGGTGCGGTGGTGAGCCAAGGGCAGATTTTGGGGTATTTACATTCTGATGAATTGAATCTTACTGTACAGCAGGCTAAGGCTAGCATTGCAGCACAGGAAGCTATAGTGGCCAAGTTGCAGGCCGGCAGTAGACCAGAAGAAATCGGTCAAGCATCGGCAAGAGTTACATCTGCAGAAGCTGCGTTAGCTCAATCGAAACAAGAAGCAGAGAAGTTACAAAAATCATATAATGCTTCAAATGGTAAGGCCGTCAGTCGACAGTCTGTAGATGATATACAGGCGAAGGTGAAAGTATCGGAAGCCAAATTAAATGAGGCTCAGCAAGCATACAATTTAGCTGTCGCAGGGCCAAGACAGGAAGATATAGCACAGGCCCAAGCCCAATTGGATGCGATGAAAAGCGAACTGGCCCGTCAGGAGTTCTTGCTGAACCAATCTGTATTAACGTCCCCGATAGACGGTGTTATAACGGCCCGATTATTACAGGTCGGTGATATGGCTTCAGCGAATACACCTGTATTTAAATTGGCTGAGAATACTAAGAAATGGGTTCGTGTATATGTGAACGAACGGGATTTAGGAAAAATTTATAACGGTATGGATGCAAATGTAACAACGGATACATATAAGAACGAACCGATTCACGGAACAATCGGATATATTTCTTCCGTAGCGGAATTTACACCTAAATCGGTAGAAACGGAGGATGTGCGTACTACACTTGTATATGAAGTGCGGGTATATGTAGATGATCCTGATAATCGTCTCCGTTTAGGAATGCCTGCCACTGTTTCCATTGATATATAGAGGTGTGCAGTGAATGATGTATATGCAATCGAAGGGTCACAATTATATAAAGAATTCCCCCTTGTCGGAGCTGATCCTATAATAGCATTGGACCATTTGGATTTTAAAATCCGGAAAGGCTGTTTAACTGCGTTGGTTGGTCCAGATGGGGCGGGAAAAACGACTTTGATTCGTCTGATAGCTGGTTTATTGGATGCCACGGCTGGTTCTTTAGATGTCCTCGGAATGGATGTGAAAGCACATTCACAGGCAGTTCAAGATAGACTCAGTTATATGCCTCAGAAGTTTGGTCTTTATGAGGAGTTATCGGTCAGTGAAAACATGAATCTCTATGCAGATTTACACGGAATTCCTTTGAGTGTGAGAATGGAGCGGTTTGAAAAATTACTGCATATGACGGGACTAGCAAAATTTACGAAGCGTCAAGCCGGTAAATTGTCGGGCGGTATGAAGCAAAAGCTTAGCCTAGCCTGTACCTTGGTGCGTTCTCCAGAGTTATTATTGCTTGATGAGCCTACCGTAGGGGTCGATCCATTTTCAAGGCGGGAGTTATGGGAAATTTTAGAGTCGTTAGTACGTACAGATGGAATCAGCGTACTTGTTAGTACTGCATACTTAGACGAGGCGGAGCGTTGTAAAGATGTTTTTGTCCTCAATAAGGGGCGGTTTTTAGCAACTGGGACACCGAATGAATTGACTCAAATGTCTGAGGGGCGATGCTTTCAGGTAAAAATTCCGAAGTCATTGAGCATGCGAAATGTACAGGCTGCATTGATGGATGATAGAAAATGCGTGGCAGATGCAGTTCCGGAGGCTGGTACCGTACGATATATAAAAACGAAAGAAATGCTTTCGATTCCTTGGCTTAGCGAGTACGGTATGGAGGAACAATCAGTTCAAAGCCGTTTGGAAGATACCTTTATGATGCTGTTAAAAGAGGATGAGTTTACTTCGAAACAGAGGACTTCCCTTTTAGATGCTATCGATATGGATTTGGATGAAAGTGCGATAGAGAAAGAACGAAAGCGTTTGTTGTCCCCAAATGAAATGGTTGAGCGTCCAATAGAAATTTCTGTATCTCATTTGGTGAGAACATTCGGTGATTTTACGGCGGTAGCTAATACATCATTTACGGTGCAGCGCGGAGAAGTATTCGGATTGCTTGGACCAAACGGAGCCGGCAAGACGACGACATTTCGTATGTTGTGTGGATTATTACCTGTAACGAGCGGTGATTTACGTGTAGCTGGCGTTGATGTCGTTAAATCTCGTACGGCGGCAAGAAGTAATTTTGGCTATGTAGCGCAAAAGTTTTCTTTGTATGGCAATTTGTCCGTTATGGAGAATCTGGAATTTTTTGCTGGTGTGTATGGTTTGTACGGTCAAAAAAAGGATGATCGAATAGAAGCTGTTATCAAGGAGTTTCGTCTAAATGATGTGCGCGATATGATAGCCGGTGATTTGCCTGGAGGCTATAAACAGCGCTTGTCCATGGCGGCTGCCTTAATGCATGAGCCTAAAATTCTTTTTTTGGATGAGCCCACAAGTGGTATTGATCCTCTTACACGGCGTAATTTCTGGCGACAGATTACTTCTTTATCAAAGCGAGGAACAACGATTATTATTACGACTCATTTTATGGATGAATCGGAATATTGTGACCGTATTATGATTCAGGATGCAGGAAAACTCGTTGTACTGGGAACACCTGATGAAGTTAGACGGATTGCCGGCGATGAGAATTGTACTATGGATGAAGCGTTTATCTCCGTCATACTAAAAAAACGGGAACAGGAGGATGACGTATGAACGGATTTATAAGACGGTTTTCCTCATTGGTATACAAGGAGACCTTACAAGTATTGCGCGACCCTAGCACTATTTTGTTGGGTGTTGTGCTACCTATACTACTTATTATCCTCATCGGCTCAGGGGTTACTTTGGATGTTAAACACGTGCCGATAGCAGTGGTTATGGAACGGCAAGATTCTATGACCCAGAGTGTGTATGACTCCTTATACGGCTCTGAGTACTTTCAACCTATAGCGGTTCGCGATAGAAAAACGGCGGAACTATTGATGGAAAAACGAAAGGTAGATGCCATATTGGTGATTCCACAGGACTTTTCTGCTCAAGTTATGCGTGGACAAGGGAAAGTGCAGGGGATTTACTACGGTGTCGATACTTCGGTAGCGATGAGCATAGAAAGTTATGTAAACTCAGCTATTAACTTATGGGCCGTTAAGAATATTCCGTTTATGCTACGTGGTGGATATATAACAATGAACCCTCGCATGTGGTTTAATGAGGCAAATACAAGTACCTGGTTTTTGATTCCTGGGCTCATCATGATTATCATGACGATTGTGTCCGTTTTTCTTACGGCTGTCGTTATGGCTAGAGAATGGGAACGTGGTACTTTTGAGTCTTTATTCGTTACACCAGTTAAGCCTATTGAAATTATTTTGGCTAAGGTAGTGCCTTATTATCTATTGGCCATGTTGGGGCTGTTGTTTTGCCTCGGTGTTTCGTATTTCTTTTATGAAGTACCTATGCGTGGTTCCTTATGGATCATCTGCATCGTGTCCACATTGTATTTGATTGTTTCCTTAAATATGGGACTACTTATATCTGCGTTTACGAAGAAACAGTTCTTAGCTTGTCAAATGGCGTTACTTACCAGTTTTTTACCGGCGTTGATATTGACGGGGTTTTTATTTGATCCACATTCACAACCTGTGGTGATTCAATATATTTCACGGCTTTTACCTCCTACATATTTTTTAGAATTACTGAAATCATTGTTCCTAGGTGGAAATAACTGGTATTTGATTATTAAAAATAGTGCCGTATTATCGGGGTTTGCTATTTGCTTTACAATATTGACAATTTATATTACGCGGAAGAAGGTGGAATAATGAATTGGCGCCTGTATTGGAATCAAATTGTCTCCATCATATGGAAAGAGCTATTAGCCACCTTTAAAGATCCGAAAACTCGTATAATCTTACTGTTACCGGTTATTATTCAAGGGTTTCTCTTCGGTTATGCCGCAACCTATAATCTCAACAAGGTTCCCTATGTATTGATTGATGAAAGTCATACGCAGACCGCAGCTGCATTAGAATCGACTATTAATTCATCCGGTGTTTTTGAACTGTATCAATCTGCGAACTCTCCGGATATAATCGCACCATTAATAGACTCCAACAAGGTTATTATGGCGGTTATCATACCTCAGGATTTTGAAGAAAACTTAAAGCATAAACAACCTGCATCTATTACTGTTATTGTAAATGGAACGAATACAATGACTTCAGGTCTTGCCACAGCCTATATGGGGCAAATCATTTCTCAATTCAATCAGACTTGGTTAGGTGTTGAGCATAAGGGAATCACGATTGAATCTCGTACCTGGTACAATGAAAATCAGCAGTCTTCCTGGACTTTCTTGACAGGTCTCGTTATATTGATCAGTATGACACAAGTTATCATGTTGGGGGGGCTATCTGTGGCACGAGAACGAGAGCAGGGGACCTTTGATCAATTATTGGTAACGCCCGTATCATCTATGCAAATTTTGGTTGCAAAGTCTATACCACCCATGTTAATAGGACTGTTTCAAAGTACTGTATTGTTATTAATAGCCATGTTTTGGTTTAAAGTTCCATTTCGGGGCAATATATTTCTTGTGTATGCCGTGTTGTTTACGTTTATAAGTAGTAGCATTGGATTGGGGTTATCTATTTCGGCTATTGCAAAAAATATGCAGCAAGTTCTCGTATATGTTTTTGTCTTTCTTTTTCCACTAGCCTTATTGTCCGGATTAATCACACCTGTACATAATATGCCGAAAATATTGCAATATCTTACATATGGAAATCCTATGCGGTTTTCTGTTGAGGCAATGCGCAGGATTTATCTAGAAGGTGCAGGATTGACGGATATTTGGTTTAATTTTATTCCTATGATTATCCTAACCGTTATAAGCATGTCCATAGCAGGATGGCTATTTAGAAATCGCGTTGGATAAAGCTAATGATTAGATCGTTAAACTTTTTATATTTTGTTATAACAATACGGCAGACCTATATAGCATTTTTTTATTAATAAATATGCTACTGCCGTATTGACTAAATGAATGTAGACTGTTAGAATAAAGGCATAGAAAATATCATATTTGGGAATAGGTGCTGAAAAGCATAATAGAGAAGCTGGTTAAATGCCAGCACGGTCCCGCCACTGTATGGTCGAGCGAGTCTAAATTAAGTCACTGGGAAACTGGGAAGGCTAGATGAGCGATGACGCCGAGTCAGGAGAACTGCCTATTCAACATTCACCATTTGACCTACGAGAGATAGGGAGGAGAAGTTAATAGCTCCTTTTTACGTACCCGTAAAAAGGATTTTTTAGTTCTATTGGATCTAAATTGCATTATATTTGATTTAGATTTTAGTTCTATACGACCTAAATGTCGTGCTATGGTCATGGTGGATTACCTTATTGGTATTACCAGCATGACATATGTTATGACTGTTAATATATTTTATGGTAAATGTAGGGCATGCATTTATTCATCATCATCCTAAAAAAGAGGCTGACCCAGGGTTCTAGTAGTTCGGATTCTGGGTCAGTCTCTTTTTATTTTGCAAATATTAATTATCGGTAAGACCTTTTAGATTGAGACCTGTAGCGTTAAGGTTTAGATGAGGCGTTAAGCGTTAATATATATACAATTGTAGAGTTAAGAGTTTTTAGATTTAGAATTTGTTTTAGGTTTACGTAAATTGTAAGGTTTAGATAGTTATTTTCCTTGGAATATATTTTTCGATGTATGAATTTTATGTCATTTATAAAAAAATGATTGACGATGAATTCCATACATGATATTATTATTTCAGTTGAGACGCGGGAGTGGCGGAATTGGCAGACGCACCAGACTTAGGATCTGGCGCCTTACGGCGTGGGGGTTCAAGTCCCTTCTCCCGCACCAACTTTATTGCACCTTTAGAGGTGTATTTTTTTTGCCTAAATTAAGTATTAACTTGGATATTTATATCGATAAACACATACAATCTGATAGCAAGATAGGTACAGATTTAACTACTACGTTATATGTTATAATATATTAGTTAGAACTATTTAATTAATACAATCATAGTAATACTATATGGTGCAGTATGGATAATACATTAACAAAACTGCTTTCACAGAACCCATCCTTTGTGGATGGGCTAAACGCATTTCAGCGAAAGGGGAAGTCAGTCATATATGGTCTTAGCGGATCTCAAAAGAGTTTCCTCTTAAGTCAATCTTTTTCTGCAGGTCTTACAAAACCTGTAGTCATCGTAGTCCATGATAAGGACCATAAGGAGATGTGGGAACGGGACTTAGCTTTTTTCATGCCTAATGTACCAGTCTTATCATTTCCTACAACAGATCATGTAGACTTTACGACTGTGGCTCGTAGTCTTGAAGACCAAGGTGCGCAGATGCGAGCATTAGCACTGTTGGCGTGGCAAGAGCCGGCAGTAGTAATTGCCAATGCTGAAGAGGTTACACAGTGTGTTGTATCTCCTCATTACTTAAAGGGACAATCGTTGCATTTTGCTTTGAATGATGCAATTGAACGTGATGTAGCCCTTGAACAGCTTGTAACAATTGGATATGAACGCGTAGACCAGGTGGAACAACGTGGTCATTTTGCTGTGCGTGGAGATATTTTAGATATTTATCCTGTAAATAGTGATCATCCGATTCGTATTGAATTCTTTGGCGATGAGATCGATACATTGCGTTTCTTCTCCGTTGAGAATCAACGTTCTATTGAGCAAATCGAATCCTATACGGTAACTCCTTTCTTTCTTGGTAAAAGTGATGCGGAAAGTACTTTATTATCTTATGTGAAAGAGGGCACTCTAATTTATGATGAGCCAGGTCGTATTCAAGAAGCATTAAAGAAATTCCTTAAGGAAGATCCTACACATCGGAAAAATCATTGTGATTGGAATGAACTACAACGCACTGTAGATTCTATGAATCAAGTGGCTTTCACATTTATGCAACAACGCTCTATCGGACTTGCAGGATTTAATCCTATTGGTATTCAAGGGAAGACGATGACGAGCTTTGAGCGTCAAATTCCCCTATTAACAGATGAAATAAAGCAATGGCATCGTTTAAATCACCAAGTGGTACTAGTATTAAATAATCAGCAACGACGAGAAGGTATTGAGCGTGCCCTTGAAGGGGAAAATATTGCATTTACTCATAGTGATACATGGATAGCAAAGCCGAACACTGTCGTTATTTTAAAAGGGTTATTAACAGATGGTTTTGAATTGCCCAATAGCCATCTCGTAGTTGTCGTAGAAGGCAATATTTACGGACAACAAAAGCGCAAGCTTCGAAATAAGCCTAAAAAGGGCCAAGAGATCAATTATTTCACCGATTTAACACCTGGTGACTATGTAGTACATAGTATGCATGGTATCGGCAAGTATATTGGTCTCAAAACAATTGAAACGGAAGGCATTCACCGCGATTATATTGAGATTGCTTATGCTGGAACGGACAAACTGTTCTTACCAGCTAATAATTTAGATCAACTGCAAAAATATATTGGCAACGAAGGTGATGTGCCACGTATTAATAAGATGGGTGGTCGTGATTGGAGCAAGGTTGTTACAAAGGCAAAAAAATCTATTGATGATTTAGCAGATAAACTCGTTGAGATATATGCACAACGAGAAATCACAGAAGGTTTTGCATTCTTGCCAGACCAACCATGGCAGCAAGAGTTTGAAGATGCGTTCCCATATGAGGAAACGGAAGACCAATTACAGGCTACCGCAGAGATTAAAGAATCTATGGAACGACCTGTTCCTATGGATCGCCTGCTCGCTGGTGATGTAGGCTTTGGTAAAACGGAAGTAGCTATGCGTGCCATTTTTAAGGCCGTTATGAGCGGTAAACAAGTAGCGGTACTTGTACCGACCACGGTATTAGCACAGCAACATTTCCAAACCTTTTTAAATCGATTTGCTCCATTCGGGGTTAAAGTAGATGTACTCAATCGATTCCGTACTACATCAGAGAAAAAGCAAGTTCTTAAAGGTGTAGAGGATGGTTCCATAGATGTCCTTATTGGGACCCATTCATTGCTCAACAAAAAGGTTGTCTTTAAGGACTTAGGGATGCTCGTAGTAGATGAGGAGCAACGCTTTGGGGTAGCACAGAAAGAAAAGTGGAAAGAGTGGGCTAGCAATATCGATGTACTCACTTTGAGTGCTACACCGATTCCGCGGACTTTACATATGTCCCTCGTTGGCGTTCGAGAAATGTCTGTTATCAATACTCCGCCAGAGGAGCGATTGCCTGTTCAAACCTATGTGGTGGAATACGATATGAATCTCATAGCAGATGCTATCAAACGAGAACTTGCAAGAGGTGGACAGGTCTATTTCGTATATAACCGTGTCGCATCCATTAATCACATGGGAGAACTATTAGAATCCGCATTGCCTGGCTTGCGTTATGCTGTTGCTCATGGACAGATGACAGGCCGTCAAATTGAGGAGATTATGACCGATTTCTATGAAGGTCATTATGATGTGCTCTTGTCCACGAGTATCATTGAAACCGGCTTAGATATTCCTAACGCCAATACTATCATCATTTATGATGCGGATCGTTTAGGTTTATCTCAGCTATACCAAATGCGAGGGCGTGTAGGCCGTTCTCGTAGACGTGCTTATGCATACTTTATGTATCGTCCAGATAAAATACTTTCAGAGACAGCTGAAAAGCGTTTGAAAGCCATAGAGGAGTTCACTGAGCTCGGCGCAGGATTTAAGTTAGCCATGCGAGATTTAGAGATTCGCGGTGCCGGTAATCTATTAGGTTCACAGCAACATGGTAATATCGCATCTGTCGGCTTTGGCATGTACGTGAGTATGTTAGAAGAGGCGATTGCAAAGGCTCAAAATAAAGAAGTTGAGCGAGATGTATCCATTGATCCAGCTATCGATTTAGAGGTAGATGCGTTTATTGACGATGCGTATATCAAAGATAGTGCTCGTAAGATTTCTGTATACCAACGATTGTTACATATTAAATCTAAAGAGCAACTCGACGATATGACGGATGAGCTCATTGATCGCTTCGGTACACCAACCGATCCAGTAGATCGTTTGTTGCGCATTGCTCAAATTAAAGAGCAAGCGCGCATACTGGGCATTAAAAGTATCGTCCGTAGAGATAAGCAGCTCACCATCCATTGGTATGACGATTCTAAAATGGCCGATTGGGACATGGGAGCTGTACGAGAAGATTTATGGAAAAAAATGAAGTTTATGGACACCAAGCCAGCCACATTATATGTGAATCTTAATGGCATGAAAGGTTCTGTTTTGACCATTACGGAAGCGGTGATAAAGGCTCTTAGCCACAAGTCACCGACTAAGGAGGGCCTATGAATCGATTTTTAAAAGGAGCCATGATTTTAACCTTAGCCGGTATTATCGTGAAGGTCATCGGTGCGTTTAGTAAGGTTCTTATTGCACGGATTTTAGGTGGTGAAGGAATTGGCCTATATATGATGGCCTATCCAATCTATCAAATTATCGTTAGTATTTCTGCTGCAGGTATTCCTGTAGCCATATCTATTATGATTGCAGAGAAACTTGCTAATGATGATATGCGAGGCGTACAACAAGTATTTTCCGTATCTTTAAGGGTACTCGCTATATTAGGGCTGGTATTTAGTTTGGCCTTATATGGTAGTGCGCAATGGCTCGTAGATAATCATATTATCACCGATCCACGTGCTTTAATTGCTATTCAGTTATTATCTCCAGCCATTTTTGTAGTGACCATCCTGAGCTGTTTTAGAGGGTATTTCCAAGGTTTCCAGTATATGGTGCCTACTGGTACGAGTCAAGTATTTGAACAAATCTTTCGCGTGTCTTCTATGGTAGGTTTGGCATACTACTTCATTGATCGTGGACTCCATTTGGCGGCAGGTGGTGCGACCTTTGCTACATTCCCAGGCGTATTGGCAGGGTTACTGGTATTAATTTATTTTTACTACCGACAACGCAATGTTCGAGAGAAGATGCTTTCACAACAGAATCCTAATGCTATTTGTGAAAGTAATGGCACCGTAGTTAAACGCTTGTTTAGCCTTGCTATACCTGTTTCTATGGCGAATATTATGCTTCCTATGGTATCACTCATTGATACATTTATCGTCCCAAAACGATTGATGGATATTGGATACTATCTCAATGAAGCAACCACACAATTTGGCTATTTAACGGGGATGGCAACATCTCTGATTGGGTTGCCAATCATTCTAACTACGTCCTTAGCCGCTAGTCTTGTGCCAGCCGTATCTGAGGCCCATACTCAAGGTGATGTACATCGCATCGTGAAACGAGCGGAAACGGCGATTAAAATTGCTAATATGTTTACGATTCCAGCCTGTATTGGTCTCTGTGTACTAGCTACGCCAATATCGCAATTAATATATGCAACACCCCACGCAGGGCCTGTTATTGCTGTTATTAGCTTGAGTATTGTGTTCCTCGGATGGCAGCAGGTTACTGCAGGTGTTTTGCAAGGGTTAGGAAGGACAGTAATTCCTATGGTGTCGATTTTTATCGGCTTATTAGTGAAGACATTCTTAGATTATGAATTGACAGGCAGTATTGAGTTGGGCATTAATGGTGCCGCTTGGGCGACGAATTTAAACTTTGCTATTGCAGCGCTTATTAATTATATTTTTGTAAAAAGATATGTAGGTTCGGTACTCAACACATTAGAGTTATTAAAAATAATAGTATCTGCCATGGCCATGGGCGGTGCTACACAAGTCATCTATGTGAGCACTGTTGACTTATTAGGTAATGGTGGCGCTGTGGCTGCAGCAATTGTAGTGGCTATTTTTGTATATGGTTTATCGTTATGGCTTACTAAAGCTGTCGTAAAAGATGATATATACCATTTCCCAATCATAGGCAAGCGCTTACAAGCTCGACGCAATAGGGAGGAAGCAAAGCTATATGAAGAACAATATTGATATTCAACCTTTAGTCGATGTAGTGAAAACTTTGCGTGCACCAAATGGCTGTCCTTGGGATCAAAAGCAAACGCATGAATCTTTACGTCGCTATTTTATAGAGGAAACTTACGAAGTGGTAGATGCCATTGATAATAAAGATATGCCGAATCTTCGTGAAGAGTTAGGTGATGTATTATTGCAAGTTGTCTTTCACAGTCAATTGGCAGAGGAGGCTGGTTATTTTACACTTCAAGACGTAATTAATGATGTCGCTGAAAAAATGATTCGTCGTCATCCTCGTGTTTTTAGCCCAGAAAATAATGAAAAATCATACACTTGGGATGAATTAAAGGCACAAGAAAAGAAAAATATTCAAAATTCTGTATTGGATGGTGTATCGAAAAGTTTACCTGCTTTAATGGCGGCTTATAAGCTCCAAGAAAAGGCTGCAAAGCTAGGATTTGACTGGGATGAGCTTGATCCTGTTTGGGCTAAAGTTTCCGAAGAAATGGGGGAATTTAAGGAGGCTATTGACCAAAATGATAGAGAAAATATGGAAAAAGAAGCAGGAGATGTGCTTTTTTCCTTGATTAATCTATTCAGATGGTATAAAATAAGCGGTGAAAATGCACTAAATCGCACAAACACAAAGTTCCGACAGCGTTTTTTACATGTAGAAGCTTGTGTTAACCAAAGCGATCGCTCATGGGAAGACTTTTCATTAGCTGAGCTCGATGCTTTTTGGGAGGAGGCTAAAGTGCAGGAAAAGTAACCTAGAGGTTTATACACTTCTAAGGTATTGTAATTTTAAGGAGGTTCTGTCATGAACAAAACAGAATTAATCGCAAGTGTTGCACAAAAAACTGAATTAACTAAAAAAGATGCTGAAAAAGCAGTAAAAGCTGTATTTGACACAGTAGCTCAAGAATTGGCAGCTGGTGGCAAAGTACAAGTTATCGGCTTCGGTACTTTCGAAGTTCGTGAACGCGCAGCTCGTGAAGGCCGTAACCCACAAAACGGTAAAACTATCACAATTGCAGCTTCCAAATCCCCTGCATTCAAAGCTGGTAAAGGTTTGAAAGAACAAGTTAACGCTGCAAAAGCTAAAAAACGCAAAAAATAATCCATATTGGATGCGAAAGAGACCTTTCGAGGTCTCTTTTTTTTATCTATTTATGGTATAATGCACAGAGAAAGGGTGCATTATGAATAACAAAACATCAAGGAAGGTTCTCATCGTGTCTGCCTCAATCGGCACTGGACATATGCAAGCCGCAAGAGCCATAGAAGAATATTGGAAAGAAAAAGAGCCACAAGCATCGATTACCCATGTTGATTTTCTTGATACAGAAACTATGTCTGTAGAGCATTTAATTAAGGGTACCTATATCAAGATGATTGACGTATTCCCCATGCTCTATGATATGATTTATCGCGTATCGAAAGGGGAAAAACGAGGTACCATTATGCAAACCGCATTGTCGTACCTACTTAAAAGCCGCATGCTTAAACTAGTACAACAAGAAGAGCCAGATGTAATGGTCTTTACACATCCATTTCCTTGTGGGGCGGCATCGATTTTAAAACGTCAAGGTCATATAGATGTGCCACTAGTGGCTATTATGACAGATTTTAGTAGTCATCAGTTTTGGCTCTATCCACAGATTGATGTTTACTATGTTGCAACAGAATCTATGGTACCTGAAATGGTAGCTTCAGGTATCGATGAATCTCGTATTCATGTATCTGGCATTCCAGTGCGGCGATCTTTTTTTCGTGATGCTATTGAAGAGTATAGCTTAGAGGAACCTGTGAAAGTTCTTGTTATGGGTGGTGGCCTGGGTCTAGGCTCTCTTGAGACGGCTTTAAAACATCTAGATGAAGTAAATGGTATTGGTGAAATTACCGTTGTAGCCGGACAAAATACGTCTCTTTACGAATCGTTAGTTGTCCTTAGTGAATCTATGAAGACGAAGACCACCGTATATGGTTATACTACCAATATTTCTGAGCTCATGAAATCATCGTCTTTGCTCGTTACAAAACCTGGTGCATTGACCTGTATGGAGGCTGTTACAATCGGATTGCCAATGGTATTCTTTAATGCTATCCCAGGGCAGGAAGAGGCAAATGCAGAACTGTTAGAGCAACGGGGGTGTGCTCGTTGGGCTCGCGATATTCACAACTTAGAAGATGTGGTAACTGCACTGTTAATTAATTCTCCGCGACTTCAACAAATGTCTGAGCGTGCTCGCGAATGGCATGTGGATGGGGCTGCTGATATCGTAAATAGTCTCATTGAAATTTTAGATGCTAGTGCACAAGATGAGCTTGTGAAAGCTCAAGAGGCAATTAGCTAACCAATATAGAAAAAGCGATGACCTAAAGGGCCATCGCTTTTTTCTATTGATACTGTTCAATATGTTCTTTTCGAAGTTTTTGTAATGTGACTAAGAAAGCATCCGTACTTTCTGCACCATCCAATAAATCTTTTAATTGGTAAGAGTCATCAAGGGTAACACTCCATTGGAAGGAGTCGTTATCGTCGTACACATTGAATACGACTGGTGTCTCTAAGTCCTCTGGCATATAGCCGTCATCATCGGACACAGTTGCATACGTGCCATCCTCTAAGAGCTCAGTAAATAATGTGTCATACCCATCAATGTCGATAAGTTCAAAGTTGATACTTTCATAAAAGTCTAAAACCATATCCGTCGCCATGTGGACCTCCTCATGAATATATATGTTACGTTTATTCTACTGAGGGCGCCTGTTACTGTCAATGGTAATGTGTAGTATAATAAATAACAGAATTACAAAATAGGAGCGGAATATGAACGTTATTAGTTTACAGAACATAGAGAAATCATATGGCACAAGGCTGTTGTTTAAAGAGGTGAGTATGACTTTTACCACGGAAAAACGATTAGGTCTTGTGGGCATCAATGGAACGGGTAAGTCTACATTTCTAAAAATATTAGCAGGACAAATGGAAGCTGATAAAGGCACCATTGAGCGTAATGGTAAGGCTAGCATTTATTACTTAGCGCAGACACCTGATTTTGATGCGGAAGCTACTTTGCTTGAGGCCGTTCTTGATGGAAATCATCCTCGGTTGCAAATGGTAAAAGCTTTTGAACGTATTAGTCGTGAGTATCGCCAAATGCAAGAGTCTGGTAAAGACGATGCTAAAATATCTCGCAACTATATGAATGCATTGGAGCAAATGGATCAACAAGACGGGTGGCAGGTAGAGCAAGAGGCGCGCATTATTTTATCTAAATTGGGCTTTCCTGATGTGGAGCAAAAGGTAGCTATGTTATCAGGAGGGCAAAAGCGTCGTCTTGCATTGGGGCAAGCATTGCTATATCCATGTGATCTTTTATTACTAGATGAGCCGACTAACCATTTGGATGAAGATAGTATTGATTGGCTAGAGTCGTATTTGAGTGTACGTCAAGGAGGATTATTAATCAGTACCCATGATAGATATTTCCTCGATTCCGTATGTAATGGTATTTTAGAGCTATCAAATCGTCATATGTATCAATACGATGGCAATTATGAAGAATTTATTGCCTTGAAAGCTGATCGAGAGGCTCGTGAAGCTGCTACGGAAGAAAAACGACGTCAATTTTTAAAACGAGAAATCGAATGGGTACGTCGTGGTGCTCTGGCTAGAACTACAAAACAAAAGGCTCGTCTTGACCGTTACGAAAAATTAAAGAATATGGAGAAAACCCGCCGGCCGGATCAAATGGATCCTATTGCGCTGAAGACACGTTTAGGAAAAACCATCTTTGATATTGAGCATTTAGAGTTTTATTTTGATGAACGTCCTATGATTAAGGACTTTACCTATCACGTGGTACGCCATGATCGTATCGGTATAGTAGGACCCAATGGTGTTGGTAAATCTACCTTTATGAATATCCTTGATGGCACCTACGAAGCGACGAGAGGCACTATTGGTAAAGGTGAGACCGTTCGCATTGCTCATTTTAAACAAGAGCTACCTGAATTTGATGAAGATATGCGCGTTCTCGATTATATTCGTGAGGACCACTCTTATATGGTACTCGGTGATGGGTCTACATTGAGCGCAGGACAAATCCTTGAGCGATTCCTTTTTACCCCAGAATTACATGGTGTACCGATTCGAAAACTCTCTGGCGGGGAACGTCGTCGTTTATACCTCTTAAAATTGTTGATGAGCGCCCCTAACGTATTATTGCTGGACGAACCGACGAATGATCTTGATATTCCAACATTGGAGGTATTAGAGGATTTCCTTGACTCCTTTAGTGGCGTCATCATCACCGTTTGCCATGATCGGTACTTCCTAGACCGCGTAGTGGATAAACTGTTTGTCTTTACAGGCGATGGGCATATTGAAATCGTTCATGGCTCGTATTCTGACTACAAAGATGCTCTTGATGAAAGTAGTGGCAGCAAGCGCCCATTCTATATGCCAAATGATAATATACCGGCTAATTCCAAAGCGGTACGAGCTGTAAAAGGTGGAGAGGCTGATAGCGATGACTCTGTTGATAATCAATCTAATAGGGTAGATACCCTTGGAAATGATAATGTTGTAGCTAGTGATGAAACAGATACTTTCAAAGAAATACCAAAGAAGGGTCTCAATAAAGCAGAAGAAGCGGAGTATGCCAAAATTATGGATGAATTGCCTAAGCTAGAACATTTAGTGAAGGGCCTCGATGTTATGATAAGCCAAGTGGCTACTGATTATGAAAAAATGCAGTCACTGATGGAGGAACGAGAAGAAACACAGACTCAAATAGATGCGCTCACTGAACGGTGGATGGAATTAGAGGAACGCCTATAACTCCTTTTATCATGCTATTTTTTAATATCTGTTATGCAAAGGAATTACGTGTAAGTTTATTGATAAAACTCACAATGTATAGTATAATTTCTACGATTAACGATAACAACGTTACCTAAGTAGGAGGAACTCATGAGTAAGTACCAATTTTTAGACCGTCGCGTGCCAATTGAAGACGGAAATATTGCATTAGTACAAGATTTAACCAAATGTAAAAATTGCTCCTTATGTCGTAAAGCTTGTGCTGTAGACATGGGTGTATTTGATTATTATGATTTAACAACAAATGGGGATCATCCAATTTGTATTCATTGTGGTCAATGTGCATCTATTTGCCCATTCGATTCTATTAATGAACGCTCTGAAATTGATGAAGTAAAAGCAGCTATTGCTGACCCTAATAAAATCGTCATCTTCCAAACTGCGCCTGCCGTACGTGTTGGCTTAGGCGAGGAATTTGGTCTTGATGCTGGTACATTTGTAGAAGGCAAAATGGTGGCTGCTCTTCGTAAATTGGGTGGCGATTATATTCTTGATACAAACTTTGGTGCGGACATGACTATCATGGAAGAAGCATCTGAGTTATTAGAACGCGTTATTAATAGCGATGCAGTATTGCCTCAATTCACATCTTGTTGTCCTGCTTGGGTTAAGTTTGCGGAAACATTCTATCCAGAATTCTTGCCAAACTTATCTACGGCTAAGAGCCCGATTGCTATGCAAGCGCCTACACAAAAAACATATTTTGCTGAAAAAATGGGCCTTGATGCAAAACAAATCGTTGCCGTTGCAGTAACACCATGTACAGCTAAGAAATTTGAAATTCGTCGTGATGAAATGAATTCCTCTGCGGAATACTGGGATACACCAGAAATGCGCGATACAGACTACTGTATTACTACACGGGAACTTGCAAAATGGTTGCGCGCAGAAGAAATCAACTTTGATGATCTTGAAGATTCTGCATTCGATCCATTGATGGGTGAAGCTTCTGGTGGTGGTATCATTTTCGGTAACACTGGTGGCGTTATGGAAGCGGCTATGCGTGCGGCTTACAAAATGGCGACAGGTGAAGATGCACCTCAAACATTGATTCCATTCGAAGCTATTCGCGGCATGGACGGTGCTCGCGAAGCAGACGTAGTGATTGGCGATAAAACATTACACGTAGCGGCAGTTCATGGTACAGGTAATTTGCGTAAGTTCATCGAACGCATGCGTGCAGAAAATATCCATTATGACTTCATTGAAGTAATGGCTTGTCGTGGTGGCTGTATCGGTGGTGGTGGTCAACCACGCGTTAAATTACCGATGGCTGACAAAGCTCGTGAAGCTCGCATTGCATCCTTGTATACTCGCGATGCAGAAGTAACTGTAAAAGCTGCTTGTGATAATCCAGATATCCAAAAATTGTATGCTGAGTTCTTTGATGGCAAACCAATGAGCCACAAAGCACATCATATGTTACATACTACCTTTGTAAATCGTTCTGAAGATTTAGGCCCTAACGGCGCTTGTACGCCTGCTACATGCCCTACATCCGTACCTAATTTGAAAAAGGCGGCAGAGGCGGCTAAAGCGGCGGCGGAAGCTAATAGCTAAGAGTTGATGGTTATTAGTTAATAAAAAGCACAAAGATAGCTAAGAAATATATAGCAGATAGTTGATATGTTAGTCAGCTATCTGCTTTTTTATCTATTTTATATAGTGGAAATATGGTCAATAAAAGTTTTCACAGATGTAGATTCTATATATGCCATATACGCATAGGGGTTAAAATATAGAGATTGGTAAATTGGTTTAGGAATTATCTGTAGTATGCTATAATTAAATTGTTATTATAGAAGCAATCAATACTGGTTCGGGAGGATCTTCATGGCTTTTAAATTAAAAGGAAAAGAAGAAAAATTTTTCAGTATTTTGGAAAAGCATGCTGCACTAACTTATGAAAGTGCGGAAATGATGGAACGCGTGTTTAAGGGGGATATCTCTAAGGAAGAGGCATTTCTTGAAATTGATACAAAGGAAAAAGCTGCCGATGAATTAGTAAATGAAACTGTAGAGCGTTTGCGCAAAACATTTATCACTCCAATGGATCGTGAGGATATTCAGCTTTTGATTGACCAACTGGATACTACATTGGATAATATCAAAGAAATCATGGATAAAATGGTTATGTATCACGTTGGCAAACCAAGTGATGGTGCTATTCGCATGAGTGAAATTGTTGTTAAATGCGTTAAGCATATCAACAAATCCATTGGTTATATGGGTAGTCTTAAAAAGGATCATGTGAAGGTAGAGGGGCGTGTTCACCAAGTATTGAAACTTGAGTCTGAAGCGGATAATATTTATCATGAAGAAATGGCTAAGCTCTTTACAGAGTGTACAGATCCAATTGAAATTATCAAATGGAAGGAAATCCTTAGCGCTATGGAAGATGTAATCGATGGCTGCGAAGATTTGGTTGGTACATTCCGCCGGGTAGTATTGAAGTATGCTTGATGCTCATTATTTAGTATGGCTAGTTGTATTTTTAGCATTAGCCTTTGACTATATCAATGGCTTTCATGATACGGCGAATGCCATTGCCACATCCGTTTCTACACGAGCTATTGAGCCTAAAAAGGCAATTATGATGACCGCTGCTCTCAATTTTTTGGGTGCAATGGTTAGTACCGGTGTTGCAAAGACTATCGGTGGTGATATAGTAATGTCGCCATCTCTTATCGATAGTGGTATTATTTCTGCAGCTCTTATCGGTGCCATTACATGGAATCTTTTAACTTGGTATTGGGGGATCCCAAGTTCCTCATCCCATGCTTTGATTGGTGGTATCATCGGTGCTGTGGGTTGGTCTGTAGGATTTGACGCATTGAATGAGGCGGGGATTTTAAAAATCTTTTTGTCTCTTATTTTATCTCCGATTGTAGCCATGATTGGTGGCTATATTGTGATGAAAGTATTGTTGCTTATTTTCGGTAGATTTTCTCCAATTGCTTTAAATGATCGATTTAGATCCATGCAAATTGTATCAGCAATTATGATGGCATTTTCTCATGGCTCTAATGATGCACAAAAAGCGATGGGGATAATCACATTAACCTTACTTAGCGGTGGTTTCATCGATACATTAGATGTACCGATTTGGGTAAAACTTTGTTGTGCTACTGCAATGGCTATGGGTACTGCTGTAGGCGGTTGGAAAATTATCTCTACAATGGGTACCAAGATTTTCAAACTAGAAACTATTAATGGGTTCGCTGCTGATTTAAACTCGGCGATTACTATTTTTACAGCTACATTCTTACATTTGCCTGTAAGTACTACACATGTAGTAAGTGGTTCTTTACTAGGTGTAGGCTCTTCTAAACGTATTAAAGCCGTTAACTGGGGGGTAGCAAGATCTATGGTTATGGCTTGGTTTGTAACGATTCCATTATCTGGCATCGTTGCCGCTATTGCTTATGAAGTAGGTCACTTACTATTTGGCTAATTCATATACTTTTTATTATAGTAAAAAAGACTGCAAACGCAGTCTTTTTTGTTTATCAAAATATTCTTGCTATATTGTCATATTTATAAATAATTTGCTTTTCTATTTTAAAATTCTATTTACTATATGTGTACGTGATAGTATCTAAATAGTCTAAAAATATAGAAATAAACTGGTTTGTAAATACTATATTCTATAAAAGAGATTTATCTATATTTGGCAACATTAATGTTACAATTCAAGTTGAATAGGGAAAAATACTTATAAATATGTGTTTTGTTGATTATGCATTTTACTAATAAATGAAGTTTATTACTAATTTATAGGCTGTTAAGAGGTTGTTTAAAGTGAATGGCTATTGCATACTTATGTATACGAGGTTATACTATCGGTAGAAGGAGTTTTTCAAGTGAAAAGTGAGGTATGTATATGGCATGGGGTGGATCTAGACGCGGTGCCGGGCGCCCACGTAATCCTATTAAACGTATTGGTAGAACCTTTCGACTCAGTGATGAAGAGTTTCTTTCGCTAAAGCCATTGATCATGGCTATTAAGGCAAATAATGATAAACGATATAGGCAACAATATAGTCGAGAAGTATAAATAATCAGGCATTGTCACAGCATATACAATTTAATACATTTTAAATCTATTTTACAATAATTCATTATTTCTAAATCTTTCAACTACAACACATCTTTACTCTCTAAACAATATGCTGTGTGCAATACAAGTAGTACGAAAAGGTCCCAATTCATTTGAATTGGGACCTTCTTCGTTATATATAATATACAAAACATATTACATATTACTCTATATCTTGTTATATTAAATTAGTCTACTTTGATGCCGTGAATTTCTTCAGCTAAACGTTTTAAAGCATCAACTGTACGTACCCCAGGTGTGATTTCGGAAAGTTTTACACGAATGAAGTGACCTTCTTTTACAGCTGTGATGTCTTGAAGTTGAGGATTAGCCTTGATCTTTTCAATTTTTTGTTGGAAATCATCATCGTTGCGAATAGAATTACCATAGTCGGCGATAATAATGTAGTCAGGGTTTTGTGCAATTACTGTTTCCCAAGAACCTTTAGCCCATGTTTTATCAACGCCTAAGCCGCTCATTACATTATCAGCACCGATAAGTTTTAAGATGTTAGTAGTATAACCCTCGAATGCTGTGAATGGTTGACCGTCTTCAGAGTCATAAATGAAAATGCGTTTACGAGGTAAGTCTTTTAGTTTATCCTGGATAGCTGCCAATGTTTTACGTTGACCTGAAACCCATTCTTCAGCTTTAGGTTTTACGCCGAAAATCTCACCCAATTTAATCATGTCGCTGAAGTTGGTTTCTAGGTCAGCCTTAGTAGATAACATGGATTCAGGGATCCAAATATTAACCTTTTGGGAAATCATTTTATCTGCAGGAATGGCTCGTTTGCTGAAAGAATCAGGCCATCCCGTAGCAAAGTCAGGCTTTACGGACATGAATACTTCATAGGAAGGCCATTTATCAGATAATACTTTTACTTTGTCGTAAGCCGCTTGTAAAGGTGGGTAGATTTCTTCTTCTTTGAAAGCCGTCCCAGCCATTTTGTCTTCAAGGCCTAATTGTAACATCATTTCCGTTGTTGCTTGGGACATGGACACTGCATGAGTTGGGGCAGATTTTACGGCAAAGTCTGTTTTTGTACCGTCAAATGTTTCACTCCATGTTACAGAGGTCCCGTTATCACCTGTAGTTTTTGTAGTATCAGAACCACAACCAGCAATAGCGAATGTAGCACATGTCATTGCGATTAATAATAATTTTTTTGACTTTCTTAAATTCTGAAACATAGTAAGTCCTTTCTTTACTAATTAATAATATAAATGATAGCGCCCTTCATCCCAAGAGGTTTTGAAAGGAACTTCAAAAATTGGTTCAAGAATTTCAGGTGTGAGCACTTCGGTAGGGGAACCTTCTTTTAGGATAGTTCCGTTATTCATGATGACTATATGATCGCAATATTGAGCCGCTAGATTCAAGTCGTGAAGGACTACAATCGTAGTGCCTTTAAAAGCCCGTAATTGTTCCATTAGCGCCACTTTGTACTTCATATCTAAATGATTAGTAGGTTCATCTAAAAGAAGTATTTGAGGTTTCTGGGTTAAGGCTTTAGCAATGAATACGCGTTGCTTCTCACCACCTGATAAATGATGAATTTCTTCATTTGATAAATGGGTGATGCCTACTTCATTCATATAATGCTCTGCAATTTTAACATCCTCAGAACTATAGGTGCCAAAGTGTTGTTTGTACGGATACCGGCCCATGAGAACGATATCTTTTACGAGAAAATCATCGATCATAGCGTCTCTAGATTGTGTTAAGACTGCTACCAATTGAGCAAACTCGCGACCTTTATAAGACTCTAAAGGTTTTTCGTTTAATGTGATTTTGTTTTTTGATGGATGAAGTCGATATAGATGGCTAAGTAGCGTAGACTTACCACATCCATTTGGTCCAATTATGGCTGTTATTTTATTGGTAGGAAATGTTACAGAAATATTCTTTAACACTTCTTTGGTTTCATAAGAAAAAGACAGCTGATTAATTTGATACATAGTATCTCCTATAGATATGATATACACTAACCATTGTGTTTATAACGATTCATGATAATCCAAATGAAGAGTGGAGCCCCCAATAAAGATGTAAGCACACCAATAGGGATTTCTTCTGGACTGTAGAGTGCTCTCGATAATACGTCTGACCAGATCATAACGATGCTACCTATGAGTGCACTAAATAGTAATGTATGTTTATGTTTAGGTCCGCCTATAATCCGAGCAAGGTGAGGGATGATAAGGCCGATAAAGCCAACTACACCAACCTTTGATACTAGTGTGGCGATCACAACAGAGGATATGATAACGATGCTTAATTGTAACTGCTTAACGGAAAGGCCCATTTGTGCTGCTTCATGATTACCGAGTAGCAACACATCAAGGTCTTGATTGAACATATAGATATATAGCATAAATAAGATTACGATGATTGCTGTTAATGGTAAATCACCCCATTGTATGCCCGCAAAGCTGCCAAGTAGCCAAAACATGGCACTTCGCACTTGAGCTTCGTGTTTGGCTCCGTAAATAATCATCATCGTTAAGGCTGAGAATACACCAGTCATACCCATACCTATGAGGATAAGTTTTACGGGGCTGTTGCTTTTACCAACACATAAGAGGACTAATATAATTGAAAGTGCTGCGCCTAGGGCCGCAAAAATAGGCGTATTGTACTGACCTAAGAATGGTAGCCCACCCATGATAATAGCGAAAACGGCACCTGTGCTTGCGCCAGAAGAAACACCTAATACATAGGGATCTGCGAGGGCATTGCGTGTGACAGTTTGCATTAATAGACCTACAAGTGATAGACCTATACCTGTTAGAACAGAGTAAATAAGTCGTGGTAAGCGGATATCTGTAATAATCGTATTAGTCATAGATGCTGTAGCATTTACATCAATCATAGATAGAAGAGCTGAAATAATTTGGTCTAGAGAAATGAATTTAGCGCCAAACTGTAAAGCTGTTACTAATGAAATACAGAGGATTAGACAGAGTACAAATACTTTTACCGAAGTCTGCATAAAATCTCCTTATTCTATTTTTTATTTAGGTAGTTTAAGTCTTATCTAAGTATAGAGAATTTTCAATATATATACAATATTAATACCTGTATAGGTATTATACGTATAAGGGTTTATTAAATTATAAATAGCAAAATCTTATGTTAGCTTTATTCATTTTTATAAGTTCATTGTTATTTTGATATATGAAAAATTTATTATAATAGCTATAATAGAACTATATGTACAGAAGTACGTTTAGGAGGTGTTAGTTTGATACAAGATTTATTATCTGAGGATAATGTATCCTTTCATTATCCCGCTGAGACGTGGGAGGATGTTATTCGTCATGGTGGTCAACTGATGGTTGATGCGGGCTTTACGGATCCATCTTATACAGAGGCTATGGTTGAAGTAGTTCGCGAAATGGGCCCATATATCGTATTGGCTCCAGGTCTTGCTATGCCACATGCTCGCCCAGAACATGGTGCAAAGCGTGTAGGAACGGCTTTGGTGACATTGGAAAAACCATTGAATTTTGGCAGTCCTGATAATGACCCTGTATCTGTCGCATTATTTTTATGTGCTCCTAATAAAGATGAGCATATTCAATTGTTAACAGATATTGCTACTTTATTTGAGGCTGAAGAATTCTTAGATGCGGCCGTTGACTTTGAAAGTATCGATGATGTTCAAGCATTCCTGGCAGAGCATTTAGACGAGCAATAAACATTTATAAGGAGGCAAGTATGATTTCTGTATTAACTGTATGTGGTAATGGTATTGGTTCTAGCTTGATGTTAAAAATGAAAATTGAAGAAATTTGTGCTGAAAATGGTATCGATGCACAAGTCGAATCTATCGATTTTAACGCGGCTCAAGGTCGTAAGGCAGATCTCATCGTAACTGTAAAAGAGTTGGCTGAACAATTTGACGATAAAAATGTTGCTATTGTTCGTAGCTATATTAATAAAAAGAAGATTACAGAAGATGTTCTTGAAGCATTAAAACTAGCTGCTCAATAATATGTAACAATTATATAGGAGGTAGTGCCATGGAAATGGTATTAGAGTTCTTGCGTGATGTGCTGTCTCAACCGGCACTTTTGATTGGTATTATGTCATGTATAGGCTTGATCGCCTTGAAACGTCCGTTTCATAAAATAATGACGGGCACATTAAAACCTATTCTCGGGTATTTAATGTTAGCTGCAGGTGCGGGTGTTATCGTTAGCAATCTTGACCCTTTGGGGAAAATGATTGAACATGGATTCCATATTACTGGTGTAGTGCCAAATAATGAAGCTATCGTAGCTGTTGCACAAAAGGTACTTGGCGTTGAAACAATGTCTATTCTTGTTGTAGGCTTATTGATGAACTTATGTATTGCACGTTTCACCAAGTTTAAATATGTGTTCTTAACAGGTCATCACAGCTTATTTATGGCATGCCTTATGTCTGCCGTACTTGGTACAGCTGGTTTATCCGGCATGGAACTCATACTTGTAGGTGGTTTCTTAATGGGGGCTTGGTCTGCTATTTCTCCAGCTATTGGTCAAAGTTATACATCTAAAGTGACAGATGGTGATGAAATTGCCATTGGCCATTTTGGTAGTTTAGGCTACTATTTATCGGCTTGGGTTGCCAAATATGTTGGGAAAGCTGAAGATAGTACAGAAGATATTGAAATACCAGAAAAATGGGGTTTTTTACGGGACTCAACATTATCTACAGCATTAACTATGATTGTATTCTACTTAATTGCGGCTTTTGCGGCAGGTTCCGAGTTTGTAGCCACTTTATCTGGTGATATGAGCCCATATTTATACGCTGTTATGAGTGCTATGAACTTTGCTGTTGGTGTAACAATCGTATACTCTGGTGTGCGTATGATCTTAGGTGATTTGATTCCAGCATTCCAAGGGATTGCTACAAAAATCATTCCTAATGCAATTCCAGCTGTAGATTGTGCCGTATTTTTCACCTATGCTCCAACTGCGGTTGTATTAGGCTTCCTTAGTTCCTTTATCGGTGGTATTATCGGTATGCTTATCCTTGGTGCTGTAGGTGGCGTTTTAATTATTCCTGGGCTTGTACCACACTTCTTCTGTGGTGCTACTGCAGGTATTTATGGCAATGCTACTGGTGGCCGTCGTGGTGCAGCAGTAGGCGCTTTCCTAAATGGTTTGGCTATTACATTCTTGCCAGCTTTGGCGTTGCCAGTTCTTGGTCAATTAGGCTTCCAAAATACAACCTTTGGTGATGCGGACTTTGCCGTAATGGGGCTTGTATTAGGCAATGCTTACGAATGGATAGGTATGGCTGGTATTTATGGCATTGTAGCTATTGCTGCTTTAGTACTCATCGTTCCTAACTTTATTAAAACCAAGGGTAAAGTTATTAACTACGTAGAAGAGGATTAATGAAAACAACTGAGCAACATCGTAATGTAGTTGTTCGATATGTATTCCTGACTATTGGGGCCATAAGTTTTGCCCTTGGTACAGCAGGTATCGTACTACCACTATTGCCAACAGTCCCTTTTTATATGCTAACGTTATTTTGTTTGGCTCGTGGATCTGAACGACTCCATAAAATGTTTTTGGCGTCTAGTTTATATCAAAAGACTGTTGCTGCTTATGAACGCGATAAAGCGTTGTCATTGCGGGCAAAGTTGTCCATTCTCGTATCCGTTAGTGCCATAATGACCATTGGTGCCTATTTTAGTCAAGATATGCCTATTGCTTTAATGGTTATGGGCATTATATGGGTGGCGCATGTCATAGCATTAGCTTTTGTTATTAAAACAAAAAAATAAGAACTTATATCCTTAGTTTTGAATATAGCCTCATGAATTAAATTCTTGTAGTTTAATTCATGAGGCTTATTTTATAGTACACTAGAATAACTCCTAGCGAAAATCTTAATTGTTTTATATTACTAAAACGAATTAGCTTGTGTTTTTAAATCTAAAATGAATTATTACTAATTGGAAGTTGACAATGACTATCAATAAGTATACTATAATATAATATTATTAATTTATGTTTATAGTATTTGTGTATATGGTGATAGTATGAATCCACATAATCATGCGGTTTCACATGCTGGAACATCTATGTCAAGACATACGATATTTGACGGTATCGATTTGATGTTCCTTGATGTGAAGCAAGAGACGATTCAATTTTATGCTAAATCACATACCAAGACGTTTGCTATAAATCACTGTGAAGAAGGGCGCATTGAGTGCAAGTTCACATCTGGTGAGTATTTATATATGGGACCAGGGGATATGTCGTTAGGTTGGCATACACGCTCCGCTTACCAACATGAAAATTATTTCCCGACAAAACTATTTAAAGGTATTGTATTACTAGTGGATGTTGAAAAAGCTCAACCTGTATTAGATGCACTTGTTAGTGATTCTCGAATAGATTTAACCGAATTAGCAAATCGATTTTGTGAGCATTCCGACTTTGGTATGATGATGGAAGAAACGGAAACAGTTCGTCACATTTTTTCCAGTTTATATAATGTGCCAGATCAAATAAAGGAGCACTATTTTAAATTAAAAGTAATTGAAATTTTTTTATTATTATCTGTTATCTCTACAGCTAATCCTGAAAAGAGAAGTACCTATAGAAAGCAACAGGTAGATATTGTAAAAGCTGTAAGTGAATATGTATCGACACAGTTTATGAAGCGTATTACTATTGACTCCTTGTCTGAACAGTTTGATATTCCTACATCCACCCTGAAACGTTGTTTTAAAGGTGTATTTGGTACAACTATACATCAATATCTAAAAGAATGTCGTATTAATGCGGCGAAGCGATTGCTTCAAGACTCAGATCAGTCTATTTTAGAAATCGCTAATGCGGTAGGGTATGAGAATGGTAGTAAGTTTACTAGTGCATTCAAAGAGGCTACTGGTGTAACGCCAAGTGCTTATCGTAAGGTTTAAATAATTTGGGCCTTATATTATCCTAGCTAAAAATTTTTGTGCTTTAGGCTAGGTTTGATAGCCTATGAAAATTAAATATTGTCCAAAACGTATGTTTTTGGTCTATTCGGAGTAGATATGTATAATACACTTTGCTACTATTAAATCTGTAAATGATTTTCAATGTCATTTGGCTGTAGTGGTAAAGTGTATTTTTATATGCATGGTTAAATATATGTGTGGAGGAAATTTAATGAATAGGAGTTGGGTGCGGGCAAGGAGATATGTCATACTATCCTGCGCAGTAGCGTGCTGGTTGCAAATGCCGGTGGTTATGGCGGACAATACGACTGTAACAACCGATGTGGTTCATGTTCGCGGTACATGGGCTGAAGAGCAGGCAAAACAAGAGTCTCAGCAGACGACGATTATCACGAAGAAGGATATTGTCAAAAAGCAGGCAAAATCCGTAGAAGATATTGTATTTTCCGAAACTGGCGTATCTAGAACCGTCGATTCGATGGGGCGCGTCGGTGTATCTATCCGTGGAGCGGATCCTCGTCATACCTTGATTCTTGTGGACGGACAGCCTGTGATGGGCGACCTTGCCAAATATCAAGGTGCTGGTGATGAATTACAACGTCTCGGTACAGAAAATGTGGAACGCATAGAAATTATCCAAGGTGCGGCTAGTGCTAAATACGGATCCGATGCCATCGGTGGTGTTATTAATGTTATTACCAATAAACCGCGTAAGACCGCTGGCCTTCAGTTTAATGCGGAAGGTCGTAGAACTAAAGGCGACGGTGATATCGTACCGTTTTCCAATTTCTTTATGCGCGCTGATTCTGGCTCATTAGGTAAGTTAAAAGTTAATATTCACGGTAGTAAACGTGACATTATGCCTATTTATGCCAGCGAGCAGCGTCGTATCAGCGCTATGACCAATGATGAAGACCACGGCTTTTTAAAGAATTCCCTACGGTATTACGGTACAAATTCTAATATAGGTTTGGCCGCTACATATGATATTAATGATAAGCAGTCTTTGGGAATCCGCATCGATCGGTATAATGAGGACTTAGAACGGTATGTAAAGCGCAGTACTTCTTATTTGGAACCTCAGGTTCATTACAAACGGGATTTAGACAGGAATAATCTTAATTTGACGTATACTGGTCAGGATAATAAGAGTTCGTGGAAAGCGGAACTGAATTATACGCGGACCAAAGAAGATGATGTAACATTAACCAGTGACTATGGGAACAGTACCTATGAAGGGAAAAATACATTAAACTATGTGGATAATGTAGATCATCGTCAATGGAGCGTAACACTCGGGGCAGACACGCAAGTCAATAAGAAACATCTCTTGTCTTATGGCATTGGGTTTATACGGGAGACAGGCGAAGGTAGCAGACTTAAAAATGCGCCTCATACCTATAAACGGCATATCGATCCCTGGGATTACGATAAAAGTCTAGCGGTAAAAAACGGTGTTCCTTCATCCACAATTTATGACCATTCTTTCAGAAAAAACGACGCTGGTGTAGAGCAGTGGAATAAGGAGAAAGAATGGTATAACGGGGATAAAAGTAAGCCAAATACATTGCCAGAATTTACTTACGAAGAATATCTTCAATATTTGGATCCTCAGGCGGGAATTGATTCGGCGGCCGTAATGGGGCTTGTGGATGGCCCCGTGACGGAGCGTACGCTGAAAAAACGGAATCCTGAAGCTTATGCGCGATATCAGCAGTTTGCTAAACGTTTATTAGCGGAGAATAAAGAATTTATTGAAGACTATCATTTTAATAAGGAGGGCCGAAAAGATGAAAACGGTAAGTATTATCCAGCACTTTATGATGCCTATTTACCGAGCTTTTACTATGGCGCCGTACCGGATTTTGATTCTACGAAGTTGAAATTAAACGGAGCTTATTTTAAAGAAGAGTATTTAAAACGCGTTAATCAACAGACCGCAGGACGTGCAGAGATCAAGAAACAGAATTTCTTTATTCAGGATACGTGGCAGGTTAATAAAAATACTACTTTATCACCAATTATAAGACTGGATCATAGTGATTTATTTGGCTCCAACTGGTCGTTTAATTTCGGTATGACTCATAATGTACATGGAAATGTACACCGCAGATTAAAGGCTAATGTGGGTACCAGTTATACGGAACCTGGTATGGGCGAGCTGTATTATAACTGGGAAATGTATGGCCCAAATATTACAAATGCCACAATCGGTGGCGGTGAAGCCCGATTAGGTTGGTATTGGGTCGGAAATCCGAACCTTAAACCAGAGAAATCCATGAATTTCGACCTCTCTTTGGAAGGGGAAAATAAAAATACCTATGGTAAAGTAACCGTATTCCACAATAATATTCGGAATTATATGTCGATTTACAATACGGGATATTTGATGGATTTTTATCCTCAGTATGATGAATCTACCACATATGGAGCGGCGAAATTTGCTCATGCACCAGATATGATTTACAGTTTCCGTAATATCGGCAAGGCCCAAATTACGGGACTTCAATTTGAAGTTAAACAAACTTTGAATAAACACTGGAAGGCCCGTTTGGGATATACGTATTTACGAGCGCTTAATAAGAGCGATAAAGATATGCCTCGTGAATTACTGGATAAACCTCGTCATAAAGTGGATATCGGTGTGGATTTTGAGGATAAGGCTAGCGGATGGAGCGGTAGTCTGTGGGGAGATTATTATATTCATATGCTGGATAGTAACTCCTTGTCTGGTGGCGGTAATTATATGGTATCTTATATTGATCCTAATAATTCCGATCGTTCCGTTATCAGATATAATTTGAATAATAGAAAAACCGCCGATATGTATGAACATAAAACTTATGGCATATGGAATTTGATGATTCAAAAGAAGATTGATAAGGATTCACGAATCTATTTCGGTATTGATAATCTTTTTAATCATCGTGATGATGATCGGGCTTTATCGGCTCGAGTATATCGTATCGGATTAAATATGAAATTCGGTTTCGGTTCAGGTGAAAGTAAAACGAAACTTACGAAGGAGCAGTTTGAATCGTTACCTCCGGTTATGCTGCAGGATTTTATTACGCGTCCTTTCGATACAGACAGAAAACGAGGTATGGAACTTGTAGGTGATTATCGTGTACGTAATGACAGTCATCTTGGATCTGATCGTCCTGCTACGCGGGTGACTGCTACAAGTTACGTATCCGACGAGGCCGCAAAGAATCTGGCGGACCGCAAGGAACATGGCTTGAATCAACGTATACGTGTCGGTGTCGATGCTCGTATTAACGATAATACGAATGTACGTGTTGTGGGTAGTGCTTCTGGCCAAGCTGGTGTAGATAGCAGTCATGAAACAGAAGGCTCTAAAGGTTTTAATCATCAACGTCTCGAAGAACTAGATGTAACACATCACGGTTCTAAATGGGATCATAGTGTTGGTCGTATTACTGAATCTATGGGCGTTACAGGTTATTGGTTTAATAAAGAATATGACGGCCTTCGTAGTGTTTGGACGAATAAGAATACTCAAGTCCGTATCGGTGTGGGGACCTTTAAACATAGTACGGGAATTAGCGACAGTGCTTATACTCATGCTATTTATACGCATTTTAAACGGGTTCCAACGGTAGAGGAATTCTTAGGTGTTACTATGGATTCGGACGGTGCCAATAAGGAACTCATCGTACCAAACGCAGGGAATACTATTAATTTCTACCAGCAATTAAAAGCCTTGCGCGATAAGGAAGGCATCTTAGATGCGGAGGTAGGTACATTAAAGAAGAAAATCGACGATATGACTTCCGATATCTGGTCTAAAGAATTTATTGACGGCATGTCCGCGGATCAACTGGCTCCATTAAAAGCGGAGTTGGCAAAGTTGGAAGCATCTTTGCCGGATGTGGAAGCTCGTGTGGCGAAAGAACGGGAACCATTGCGAGCTGCGCAGTTTGATGTGTTGCGCCGGATGCAGGAGATCGCGGTGAAAGCTTATGGTGTGGATGCGGCTAAACAGACTGTATCGATTAAGATGCCTGATGTGTCAGTAACGTATTCTTATAAATCGCGATACTATGATGAAGATGATGAACAATGGTATGAAGACGAACGTACTTTCACTCAGAAAATAGCACCGGGAACGATTGGGCTTGATAAGAAAAACCCATTGTTTGAAATGAAGTTGAGTGATACCACTGTTCTTTCCAATGGTGGAAAAACGTTTATTTCAAATTGGTACAATCAGAATAAGGCGGCTATCGTGGAGGCGTATCGTGCCAAGGCGAAAGATATAGCAACCTATAGCTTTGGCAATAATCCGTACATGATGAAATTTGAAGATAATGCCTTTGACGGGCTGGACAAGTCTATTTATAAGGCGAATGTCGTTGATATTAACGACTCCGGCACGTCTGGTCTTATTAACGTAAAAGGAAGTGCCTATTATCCTTCTATGATAGCTTCGTACTTTAATAGCTTGGCCCGAATGCTTGAAAAAGCGGACGGCAACAGTCGTTTGCCGAGAGAGGCGCTAGGCAAATATACAGGTGCTGTTATTCCTTCAATAGGTGTCGTATTGGAGCGGGATACAATTCCACCAATTGAAAAGGCTACCTATGTTCAAGTTAAACATATGGTAACACCTAGACTTGGCTTAGCTGCGTGGTACTTACGCTCCTTTGGCGGTAGTGACTATCGCTTCTATACGGCGAATGGTAATGCTACAGAAGCGCATGAATTCAACAATATGGCTAATGTTTTTGGCGTTGGAGCTAAGTATCAATTAAATCATAATGTAAGTGTTTCCTTCGACTATGGACAAAACCGTAGTGACTTTGGTCGCTTCATGAATGGCAATACTCATTATGACCATAAGGCTGGATCCTCTCAATTCGATATCAAGGGCCGTGACGTAGGTGGTGTACCTCATTTCTGGGCATTGCGCTTTGATGTTGGTCGTGCCGATATGAATAAACCTGGTTCTTGGAATGCCTATGTAGACTATAAATACTTTGCCCATGGTTCCTTCTTTGGTGGCAATGGTACAGAGGCTGTTCCTGACCGTTACTTAGATGGTATTAAGAGCTTTACCTTTGGTGGTGGCTATGTGCCAACTAAAGATCTTCTTTTACAAGCATTCTATACATTTGATGCAAAAGGGATCAATAAACGAGATACCTTATATGGATCTGAAAACTTTAAACTTGGGAATTATACTCGTTTCCAAATGACGTATAAATTCTAAAAATTTATATCCGATTTGTCCGAAACGTATATTTTTGGTCTATTCGGAGTAGATATGCAAGATACACTTTGCTAACATTAAAATGTGAATGATATTCAATGTCATTAATGTTGGTGAAGTGTATCTTTTTAATTTTTGTGTGGGAGATACAAGACATATGTTTAGTTATAAGTTTAGGAGGGCATAATGAACCGGTGGGGACATACAAAGCGTACCATAATCCTGTCTAGTGCAGTTGCCTTGTGGCTTAGCGCACCTCTAGTGGTTTGGGCAGATAATGCGACTGTCACTACAGATGTTGTTAATGTGAAAGGCACATGGGCAGAAGAAGAAGCAAAATTGAACTCACAGCAAGTGCAAATCATTACCAAGAAAGAGATTGAAAAGAAACAGGCGAAGTCCGTTGAAGATATTATTTTTACGCAAACAGGTGTATCTAGAACAGTTGATGCTATGGGGCGTGTGGGCGTGTCCATTCGCGGTGCAGAAGCGCGTCACACTCTTATCCTCGTAGATGGTCAACCAGTGCTAGGTGATTTTGATAAGTACTCTGGTGCGGCAGATGAAGTACAACGTTTGGGTACAGAGAACGTAGAGAGAATTGAAGTTATTCAAGGTGCGGCTAGTGCTAAATACGGATCTGATGCAGTAGGTGGTGTAGTTAATATCATCACTAAAAAAGCACAAAAGAAACCATCCGTACAATTTAATGCTGAAGGCCTGCGTCGCAAGAGCGATGGCGATGTATTTCCGTTCCAAAACTTCTTCATTCGTGCCGATTCTGGTCAAATGGGCAAGTTAAAGGTTGGGTTATCAGGTAGTAAACGAGATCTTATGCCTGTTCTAGCATCTGTTAAACGTCGTGCCTCTGGGATGGCCTTTGATTATGCAAAACATAACTTCAAGCCAAATGTACTTCGTTACTATGGTGATGCGGCAGATATCGGTCTTGTAGCGACCTACGAGGCAAATGATAAAAATAAGGTAGAATTGCGACTTAATCGTTACACGGAAGACCTTGTGCGCGATGTTAAGCACTCCGACTCCGATTTAGAGCCACAGCAACACTTCAAACGTACGGCAGATCGTAATACAGCTAACCTGCAATGGTCCTCTAGAGCTGGAAAGAGTGACTGGACTGTAGAAACTAATTACTCTCGTATTAAAGAAAATGATGTAGCGCTCATTAACTATACAGGTCGTTCCGCTTATGAAGGCTCTAATGAGTTGCGTTATATTGATAACATCGATCATCGTCAATTAGATATTCGAGTAAATGCTAATACGCAAGTCAATAAAAATCATTTGCTAAGCTATGGTGTTAGCTATGCTCGTGAAGAAGGTTCTGGTAGTCGCTTAAAGAGTTCTCCTAATACAAGTACGATGTACATTGATCCATGGGATTACGATAAAAGCTTGTTAGTAGACCGCCTTGATCGTCTCGTGCGACGTAAAGGCGATAATAGTATTAAAGTTTACTCTCACATCCATGACTATAAATTCATTAATTCCGGTGGCGGCATGCCGCAATGGGATATGGATTATGAATACTATGGGGCTGAAACAAAGGCACAAAAGCCGGGCATTACGTACGATGATTATGTGAATTATGGTTTATCGGAAAGCAGACTTAGTGAATGGTCAAGCACATCGCCGAATAATCAACCCGTAACGGATGAATTTAAGAAGCGATATTATGCTTTGGAAAATCGGTTGAAATCGGAAAATCCTGAAATGGCGGCACATCGTGCAAACATCGTAGGTGACTATTTTAAATATGGTGAGTCTAACGATCCAGAAATGCGTAAGAAAGCACCTAAGTTAAATGGTAAGGCTTTCTTGGAAGAGTACCGTAATCGCGATCAACGCTTGACTACTGGTAGTGGTACGATTCGTAAAATAAACGCTTACATTTCTGATACATGGCAAGTTAATAAGAATTTAACATTGTCTCCAATTGTGCGCTTCGACAATAGTAGCTTGTTTGGTTCTAACGTATCTGCATCTTTGGGCATGACATATAACGTTAAAGGTAATACACATCGCAGATTTAAAGCCAATGTAGGTACCGGTTATACAGAGCCTGGTATGGGCGAATTGTGGTATAACTGGGAAATGTACGCTTCTAACCCTGTAGGGATTGGGGTAGCAAAACTCGGTTGGTATTGGGCTGGCAATCCTAATTTGAAACCAGAAAAATCGGTCAATTTCGACATGAGCTTGGAGGGTGAAAATAAAAATACATATGCACGCGTAGGTGTATTCCATAACCGTATTAAGAACTATATGTCTGTATACTTCACTGGTGATTTTATGGACTTTGCACCATATCTTAAGGGTGATGCGAAATACCAACGTGCCCCGGATATGATTTACAGCTTTAAAAATATTGGTAAAGCTGAAATTACAGGGCTGCAAGCGGAAGTACAACAAAAATTTGGCAAATATTGGTCTGGTAAATTAGGTTATACATATTTACACGCTATCAACAAAAGCGATCCATCCATGCCACGTCAATTATTGGATAAACCAATGCACAAAGTTGATATTGGCATTACTTATGATAACCCTAAATCCGGTTGGAATGGCTCCATCTGGGGTGATTACTATATCAATATGCTTGATAGTAATACTCTTAATAACGGTGGTAACTACTGGCCAGATATCTTGTCTGGTGATGCAGGCGTTTATAAGAAACAAATGTATGAAAAGAAAACATTTGGCATTTGGAATGTAATGATTCAAAAACGTTTCAATAAAAATGCCATGATGTATTTCGGTATCAACAATATCTTTAACCATCGCGATGATGACCGTGCTACACAAGAACGCGTATACCGCATGGGTGTTAACCTTAAATTTGGTGGTGGCGATAGTAGTAAAACTATGGCCATCGGCAAAACTAAGGATGGTGCAAAAGTTAATGCTACAGGGGCTAATGTAGCTAATGGTGAAGTGGTAAATTCTGAATCTGGTGTACAAAACGTAGCTGATATAGTTCGTTTAACTGACTTTATTCGTTCTGATTTTGATACTACTAAAGAACGTGGTATTACAATGGTTGGCGACTATAGAGCGCGTTGGATGGCACATGATGGTTCTAATAGACCGCAATCTCCATTTAGAGCAAACTCTGCCATCGGCTCTGCAAAAGCTAATATGTACGATGCTAATCGTCATAGTTTTGAACAACGCTTACGTCTTGGCTTTGATGCTCGACTCAATGAGTTCACAAACCTCAAGGTTATTGGCAGCATGAGTGGTATGAGTGGAGTAGATACAAGCTGGACAAAATCTGATTCCAAAGGTCTCAACCATCAACGACTTGATACAGTTGATCTTACAAGACGCGTTAAGAAATGGGACGTATCTGTAGGGCGTTTAACTGAGCCTATGGGCGCTAGTGGTTACTGGTTTGGTCAATCTTATGACGGCGTTCGTGCTGTTTGGAATGGCCATGATTCTCAAGTTCGTATTGGTGTTGGTACTTTCAAACATAGTACAGGTATCACTGATTCTGCATATACTCATGCAGTGCACAAAGTTATCTTTAGACCACCAACAGCAGCTGAATTGATTGGTATCAATCGCGATGATTATCCATACGATATTGAGAGTGCTACTAAAACCGGTTCTGATGGTGAGAAGAAGACCTCAACAGATCCGGCAGCTCCAGATAGTCCAACTGGTATTTATAACTCCACTTACAAAGGTAAGACAGATAGCCTCTATTTCTATCAACAGCTCAAAGACTTGCAAGCTGAATACGAAGCTTATAAAGAAAGCTTAGACTTAAGATGGAGTAATCCGAACCGTGATCAAGAAATTGAAAAGGCTAATGCTAAATTAGCTGAAACTCAGAAAAAACAAGCTCAAATTATGGGTCGATTACAAGATATTCTTACAAAAGCATATCCTACAGATATGGCAGGGACTAAATTCTCCCTTGATATCCCATCTGGTGGGTATGCAATGTATGAAATCACCAATAAGAAAACAGGGGAAAAACTGTATAAAACAGGCGACATTATGTATAACGTAAATTCCCCATTGTACCCTGAATCTATGAAAGAAAAGGCAAAAGGTCTTATCGTATCCTCTGATAATAAAGAAGCCTTGCTAAATCCTAAAGAGTATGTTGATAAACATGCAGCTGAGATTAATCAATCGATTACAGAAATTGCCAAATATAATGCAAAAGATAACTGGAGTAATTATAACAATAGTGGGCTTGACGAAGTTTGGGTGAAACAAGCTGATGGTACATTTAAGAGATCTTATGATTACTATGGTCAACCGTCAAGTGATTATGAATTCACTGGCTTCTTAGGTGCAAAGACTTACAAATACGATAGTGGTAAATACGTATTTAGTGATTATGATGCTAAAGATGCCATTTACAAAAAGAACTTCACCATGTCCTCTGGTGATTATGGCGAAGGTGGTTCTTACTATGGTTGGGGTATGCCTAATGCATTGTTTAACTATATGTATAATCTTGAAAAAGTTGTACATGACGCAGAGTCTGAAAATAAATTACCACGCGAAGCAATCGGTAAGGTCATTGGCAACTTGATCAGAACAGAAGGTGTAGTTCTTGAAAAAGATACTGTACCAGCCATCGATAAGGCCGCATTTATTCAATACAAGAAACAAATTGGTGCTCGTCTTGGTTTACAAGCTTGGTACTTACGTTCCTTTGGCGGTAAAACACATACATATTTAAATGCTAATGGAAACAGTAATGATGAATACAGCTTCTCCAATGTAGCTCATGTATTTGGTATCGGTGCTAAGTATCAACTTGGTGCTAATGCAGCTGTTACGGTTGATTATGGTCAAAACCGTTCTAACCTAGGACGTTACCTCAATGGTAATACCGTATATCAACATGAACGTGGCACAGCAGACTTTACTCTAAAAGGTCACCAAATGGGCGGTACACCACACTTCTGGATGGCTCGTCTAGATATTGGGCGTGCTGATCTAGATGTTCCGAAATCTTGGAATGCGTTCATCGATTACAAATACTTTGAACATGGTTCCTTCTTCGGTGGCAATGGTACGGGCGCAGTACCTGATCGTTATTTAGATGGTGTTCGTAGCTTTACATTTGGTGCCGGCTATGTACCGCGCAAGGATTTGCTCCTTGAAGCATTCTATACATTTGATGCGAAGGGCACTAATAAACGAGACACTTTATATGGTAGTGAAAGCTTTAAGTTAGGCGATTATACAAGAATTCAAGGGACCTACAGGTTCTAATGTTCAGTCTGTAAACAGGCAGAAAGGTTACAAATATGGAAAATTTAAATTATGTCATTCACTTATTTCATAGTGGCGGGTATGTAATGTATCCATTGTTACTCTTGTCTTTCATGGTTATCGCTATAGCTGCAGAACGTGCTTTCTTCTATCGTAAGTATGCAGGCAAAACATTTGTTGTAACTCATGCAGTAAATGAATTCGCAAAACTACAACGTTGGGATGAAATCGATAAAGTAATTAAAGAGAACCCTTCTATTGCAAGTCGTATTGCAGAAGCAGGTTTAAAAAATGATTCTAGCGAAGAAGCAATGAAGACCGCTTTTGCTGATCAAATGGGGGTTGATGCAGTTGGTTTCCGAAAATATATGGACTACTTAAGTGCAACAGTTACAATTTCTCCATTATTGGGCTTGCTTGGTACAGTAACAGGTATGATTGGCTCTTTCAGTATCCTTGACTCCGGTGCCGGTGCATCTGCCATTACTGGTGGTGTAGGTGAGGCGCTTATCGCGACAGCATCTGGCTTATGTGTGGCCATAATGGCATTTATCGTTTACACAATTTTTAGTCATCGTTTGGACTCCATTATTAACCAAATTGAAAATATGTGTGTAAATATAGTTACAGCTAAACGAGAAGGGTGGAAATAGTTATGAACTTGCAAAGCTTTCGTATGAAAACTAAGCCGGAATTCATGATCATTCCAATGATTGATATCATTTTCTTCTTGTTGGTATTCTTCATGATGAACAGCTTGCAAACAGTGGCTCAAAAAGCCTTGTCTGTACAATTACCACAGGCTACTAGTGCTTCTGCACCAGCTCAATTACCAGTGGTTTTAACATTAGATGCGGAGGGTCATATTACGATTGATAACAAGCCAATGAGCATTGACGATGCTGAGGCAATGGTAAAACAACGTATCCAAGAAAACCCTAATGCTAGTGTTATCTTACAAGCCGATAAACGAGCGGCTCATGGTCAAGTAGTAGCGATTATGGACATGTTAAAACAATCTGGCGTTAAACGCTTAGCTATTGCAGCTGAACAGAAAGGATAACTATGGGACTAGGCATATCATGGAAAAAAGCAGCCATTATATCCGCCGTAGTTCATCTTATTGCTCTCTTTATTGCTGTAATCTTTTTTGTAGTGGTTCCAGCCATTCAAGAAATGGATACCTATGAAATCGACCTCACACAAAGTGTGCTCGATGATGGTGGCAGTGGACATGCTGGTGGTGGCGGAGGTAACAGAGCAGATCTGTTCCCAAAACCATTGTCAGCAGATGAAGTAGCGGCAAGAACAAAGGCTGTTGTAGCAAATGTTGAACCATCTACAGCAACAGATATTCCTGATGCAGTAGATGTGGCAGCTAAAGCAAGTGAAAATAAAGGCAATACATCCGGTGATAATTCCGCTGTTGGTGGCACAGGCCCTGGATCAGGTGGCGGTTCTGGTGGCGGTCATGGTACCGGTGAAGGTACTGGCGTTGGTGATGGTAGAGGCCATGGTACTGGTACAGGTGATGGTACCGGTGAAGGTGATGGTCATGGTACAGGTAAAGCAGCGTTCAATGTAGAGGGCTTTTATGCAGCTGTAGATAGCCAAAAACAAATTCCTTATGCGGCTATTAAGCGTAAAATGAACGTAGATGTTACAATTAATGTAATGGCTAAATTAGATACTAATGGTAATTTAATAGACGTATATCCAACTAGTGGTGGCGATGAGATATTTGTAGAAGCGGCTCTTGATGCAGTGCGACGAGCGACTCCGTATCCAAATGAAACGGGGGATATACAACCAGTAGAAGTTCCTGTACACTTTGTAGTACAGGCTGATGGCGAAGACGAAGAAGAATAAATATATTTAAGTAATAAAGGAGATCATTATGAAATCTATTATTTTATATTCTTCCCTCACGGGAAATACAAAAAGCGTAGCGGAAGCAATGGCTTCCGTTATGCCTACGGGTACACCTTGCATTCCTGTAAAAGATGCACCTGAAAATTTAGCTGATTATGATACAGTATTCGTAGGTTTCTGGGTGGATCGAGGCACAGCGAATAAAGAAGCAGCAAAATTGATTGAAACTTTAAAAAATCCTAATGTGGTATTCTTTGCTACATTAGGTATGTATGCTGATTCTGATCATGCTCGTGAAAGTATCGAAAAAGCTTCTGAATTGTTGCCTAACAAAGAAGCTCTTGTAGATGGTTTCGTATGCCAAGGTAAAATCGATCCTAAAGTAATCGAAATGATGTATAAAATGTTCCCACCTGGATCAGCACATGGGCAAAGCCCAGAACGCGATGCATTACATAAAGCGGCAGAAACTCATCCAGATGAACAAGACTTTGCAAATGCAAAAGAATTTACTAAATCTGTACTTGCAAAGTTACAAGCCTAATTTCTGAAAGGGGATTGGAGTATGAGTTTAGCAAGTTTTTTTGAATCCATTCCGGAGAAACAACGCAATCTACAACTAGGTTTAGAATGCGATAATCCGATGAGTGGTGCATTTCCTCATAAACGCGTTGTTCATGCAGGTCTTAATGGTACGCTCGTTTCTCCAAAAGAAACGCAAGCCGTTTGGGATACAGTAATGAACGGGGCTCCTAAAAAGGGCGAAATGCAATGCGCTTACATTCATATTCCGTTTTGTAAGACAAAATGCACATATTGTGGATTCTTCCAAAACGGTACGAGTCAAAGTGTTGAAGACCAATATATTGATGGTCTAATTAGTGAATTAAAGCTCGCTAGTGAGCGTCCGAGATTAAAAGATGGTTTAATCCATGCCGTGTTTATCGGCGGTGGCACACCAACCTCTTTATCACCTACAAACTCTGAAAGATTGCTCAAAGCAATTAAAGCGTACTTGCCATTGGCAAATGATTATGAGCTTACCTTAGAAGGTCGTATTCACGATTTAATTCCTGAAAATCTTGAAGTTTGGATGGCAAATGGTGTTAATCGTATGTCCATTGGCGTGCAATCTTTCAATACAGAAGTGCGCCAAATGGTAGGCCGTTTAGATACGAAAGAAACCGTATTAGAACGGCTAGCTGCTTTAAAAGCTTATGGTCAATGCTCTGTTGTTATTGACTTAATCTATGGCTTGCCTGGTCAAACCATGGAGGTTTGGGAACAAGACTTAGCAAATTTGGTAAGCTCTGGCGTAGATGGTGCGGACTTATATCAATTAAATGTATTTGATGGTAGTGATCTCAATAAAGACATTGAAAATGGTAAAGTTCCTGCTGCAGCCACAACAGCGATGCAAGGGGATATGTTCGAATTCGGTCGACAATACCTAGATGCGCGATCTTATCGCCGATTAAGTGCCGCACATTGGAGTGCTAATAATCGTGAGCGTAGCCTATATAACACTCTAGCTAAATCGGGCGTCCCAATGTTCCCATTTGGTAGTGGTGCAGGTGGTAACGTTGATGGCTATGGCATGATGTTACATCGCGCATTAAAACCATATGAAGATATGGTAAGCCGTGGTGAAAAACCTTTTATGGCACTTATGAAACAAAGTGAATTACAACCTATCGTTAATCAAGTAGTAAGCCAACTAGAACAAGGATTCCTCAATATTATGAGCTTAGTAAAGATGGATTCAAGATTAGATGAATTGAACTGGCTCTATAAATTATGGGAAGAACGAGGCCTTGTTGTTTATAATGGTTTACTTTACAAATTGACTGCAGCCGGTGAGTTCTGGACTGTAAATCTTACACAAAGTACGTTAGAAGCTGTTGAATATATCTTGACTGGTAAGAACTCCTTCGCTGTAGAAGCAGTAGCGGCTCAGGATACAAAAACAACTTCTAAGGAAAATCCTAATCAACAAGTACGTGGCATTGGTCAAGGAAAAGCGAATATCTCTGTGCCAACAGATGAGGATTCTGAGACACAACGTAAAGAGGCTCTTATTACTAAGGCGAAAGCTGAAATTTCCAAGAGCGGTGCCTCTGGTGAGTCTGCAGAACGAATGGTGCAAGCTATGTACAATTTAAGTGCTGATGAGATTGAATATATGATGGAACGTATGATGTCTTAAACTGTTATGTTACACCTTAATTCTAACAACCTCTCCCAATAACCAACATATAATATACAAGACATATTACGTAACATATACGTGTTCTTTATAGCATAAAGTAACCCCAGCCTTCGGGCTGGGGTTTACTTTTTATAGCGTGAAAGGTATTCTGTAGATATAAGACTTAAAGGGCTTTAAACAGTATAAGAATAGATATACAAACCTATAAGGCTATAAAAAACAAATTATTATTAAAATCATAAACGGATAAGTAAATTATTGAATCTATAAACTGTAAAGTAGCATTGCTTATATAGCTAATTGTAGGCTTAGGAGGTTAGTATGAATACATGTCCTCAAAAAGAAATAGATATATTAGGTATTGGGGCTAGCACATTAGACCGCTTCATCGTTGTGGATCATTACCCAACGGGACGTGAGGTACAACAAGTTGTATCTTCTACCACCGATGGTGGAGGACCTGTAGCTACAGCATTAGCCGTTGCAGGTAAATATGGTGCACGTACGGCCATGATTGACAGTATCGGTGACGATATGGTGGGGCGTCATATTTTAGATGATTTCAAAAAATATAATGTTAATACCGATGCTATTCATATTGAGGGACAGGCAAAAAGTGGTGTCGCTACAATCCTCGTAAAGCATAGTACTGGCGAGCGTGCCGTATTTTTTGAACGCTCTACTGCGCCAGAGCCAGTATTTTTAGATGCTCATAAGCAATTAATTAAAGAATCTTTCATTTTACATGTCAATGGACGGCATCGACAATTCATGTGTTCTGCCATGGCGTTAGCACAAGAGGTTGGTACTATTATCTCCCTCGATGGAGGTGCACAGCGCTACGATGAAGAAATGAGATCTATTACAAAGGCAAGTCATATTGTTATTGTTGCTCGTGATTATGCTGAAAAGTATACGGGCACTACTGATTTAGAAGAGGCTTGCCGTATTATTCATGAACGTGGCGCACTTATTGCAGGGGTTACGGATGGCGCTAATGGTAGTTATTTCGTATGGCCTGATGGAACTTTCTATCGCTGCCAAGCATTTCCTCAAGAACATGTAGTTGATACAACGGGGGCTGGAGATAGTTTTCATGGGGCATTTCTTTCAAAGCTTGTTACATTATTGAGTGAGTTAGCCCCAGTAGAAGGGTTAAAGACCTCTACATATGCTATAGATTTATTACAACATTGTGGACATTCTGATTTAGAAAAGGCTGCTATTTTTGCGTCCGCTGTAGCAGCTTTAAATACGCAAGGGATTGGGGGTCGTAGCGCTTTACCAAGTTTACAAGTTGTACATAAGTTAATGGGATTGGAGTAAATCAGTATGTGGCACGATATTTCCCATTCTCATGTACAACGGTACATGCAACAAAATCCCTATCGATTATTAGCGTTTAGCTTTCTAGGCGTCATGATTATAGGTACCATATTGCTTATGTTACCGATGGCGAGTGCTCAGGGGCAAACGACGGCTCTTGTAGATGCCGCTTTTACCGCCGTATCTTGTGTTTCGGTAACAGGGCTGACCACTGTAGATACTTATTATCATTGGTCTTTATTTGGTAAGATTGTAATGGTTATCCTTATTCAGTTAGGTGGGTTAGGAATTGTATCTTTCACAACCATAATTGCTTTGCTTCTAGGTAAACGAGTAGGCCTTAAAAATCGTGTGCTTTTGTCTGAGGACGTCGGACAGGATGGTATGACTGGTTTATTACATATTACGAAAAAGTTAACGCTGTATACCTTTGCTATTGAAATTGTAGGAGGCATAATCTATACAATTCAGCTATATCCCTATATTGGACAGGCTGCACTGTATACAGGTATTATGCAAGCTATTTCCACCTTTTGTAATGCTGGATTTGTATTTTTTGATAATGATCTACCTTATGCTATGGTGGGGGACATATTATTTAATATCAATACAGCCGTGCTAATTGTGATCGGTGGCTTTGGCTATTTAGCGGCCTTTGACATATGGTCACACCGTAAGGTGAGACGATTTGTTGACTTAAAACTTCACACTAAGATTATGTTAGTAGGCACAGCGACTCTTATCCTATTAGGAACTATCATTTTTTTAGGTGTGGAATGGTCAAATCCAAAAACCTTTGGGTCATTACCGATTTGGAATAAAATAATGGCCTCTTTATTTCAAGCGATTACGCCGCGTACAGCGGGGATTGCAACGGTTGATTATAATGCATTACATCCAATTACTTTGTTTGTTACCATTATTCTCATGTTTATTGGTGCCGGCCCAAACTCTACCGGTGGAGGCGTTAAAATTAGCACCGTAGCAGTAACCATACTTGCATCGCGTACCTTGTTTAATAACCGTCCAGATACGGAGATTTTTGAACGTCGTATTTCATTAGTAACCGTGCTTAAAGCCAACGGGATTATATTTTTATCGCTCCTTCTTATTTTAATAGCCACATGTTATCTGGCCTGGGATGAGCCTTATGATTTTATCCGATTGTTATTTGAGGTTACGTCTGCCTTTGGGACTGTAGGCCTTACGACGGGAATTACGCCTGATTTATCTGAAAGCAGTAAATGGGTGCTGATGCTTGTTATGTTTACCGGTCGTGTCGGTGTTATGACCGTTATTGGTACATGGGCTCTTAGGACATCACCAACGAAGCCAATTGGGTATGCAGAAGAGAATGTATTGTTGTAATTGAGTAGAATAGTTAGCCTATCAGGAGATATAGCATGAAATATAAAACAATAGCTGTCATTGGTCTTGGACAATTTGGTACGACCATCGCCAAGATGTTAGCCTCTATGAATCATGAGGTTTTAGGTGTAGATATTAATCCAGAAATTGTACAAAAGGTTTCCCCTTATGTAACACATGCTATCGTAGCAGATACTACTGATGAAGAGGCTATTAAAGCCTTAGCTTTGAGCCAATTTGATATAGTTATTGTTGCTATTGGGGATAATATCCAGGCAAATCTTATGACTTCGATGTTATTGAAAGAAATGAAAATGCCTCATGTGGTTTCGAAAGCTGAAAATGCACTCCAAGGTAAGATGCTCAAGAAGATGGGGGTAGATATGGTTATCTATCCAGAATACGATGTGGCACAACGATTAGCTCAATCGTTGACACGAGAACATGTAATGGATTACCTACAGCTATCTAAAAGTATTAGCCTTATTGAAGTAGATATGCCAAAATTTTTGGTAGGCACTTGCTTGAAAGATTCTAATCTGCGTGAGAAATATAATCTTAATGCTGTAGGAATCAGGCGTGGGGAGGATTTAGAAGTCCCTCCTAATCCGTTTACGATTCTTTCAGCAGAGGATAAACTATTAATCATAGGAAATAATTCTGATTTAGATGCATTAACAGTGTAGTAAGTATACGAAAGAGATATAAATATATCGAAAAAATATGATATAATAAGATAGAATTCAGTATAGGCCATACGTATTCGTATGGCCTTTTAATATAGAAATGAAGGTTATTATGACAGAGGAACAATATATAACGGCGCTGACCAATAACCCACATGGGATTCGAAATATTCCAAATCCTACAGAAGCTATGCAACTTACATGTGTGGGACAAAACGGCATGTTGTTACAATATATTAAAGAACCTACTCAAAAGGTTATTGAAACGGCGCTTTCACAAGCACCACGAGCTATACAATTCGTTGAAAATCCTACAGAAGAATTGTTAAAAGCCTTAGTGGAAAAAGATTGGGCGGTTTTAGAATATATCGACAATCCGTCTGATACATTAATAAAAAGTGCGTTAGCTCAATCAGGTTGGGCTATTCGCTATATTGCGAACCCATCTGAAGAATTGCAATTAGAGGCGGTGAAGGCGAATTATGATGCCTTACAATATATCAATGCTCCAAGCGAAGCTGTGCAGTTACAAGCCGTGCAAGAGAGTTACTTAGCCTTGCGCTACATTGATGAGCCTAGCGTAGCTGTACTAGAAGCAGCAGTAAAGCAAGATCCACAGGCAATGCGTCAGATTACAAACCTCACTAAGAACTTGGCCTTGCATTTATTTAAGGTAAGTGCGGCTATCGTCGGTTATATACCTAATACATTGAGCGTTACGGTAGACGAAATCAAAGATATAATTCTAGATGCCATTTCTAGCGATACCGTTGATGAAGACTATGTACGCGAGTTAATCAACAATAAAGCTATCGGTGGACGTCAATCCAAATGGCCTATTGATATATTGTCACTTATTGATAGGTATGGTACTAGAACTGTTAAGAAAATTGCAGTAGGCGAATATTTGAGATATTAGAACGGAGATACAATGAACTTTATAGATACAATGGCAAGCGTTGAGTTAGTGCTTGCTGCTAATCAAGTACCCTTGCTCGTCGGTGAGACGGGTATAGGTAAAACCTCTCTCGCAGCGCGCGTTGCAGAGGTACATAATTGGGAATTAGTAACTATTGACGGAAACCTTTTAAAAGAAGGTGAAATTGGTGGCTTGCCTACAGTAGAAACGGTGACTCATACGGATGGTCATGGCAATACACGGGATGTAAAAACTACAGTATACGCTGTGCATCATACATTGGAACATGTGGCACAAGCCGTAGATAAAGGGCGCCAAGTATTACTGTTTATCGACGAAATTAACCGCGCAGAACATGCAGTTCAACAAGAATTGATGAACCTTATTCTAAACCGTGAAATTAATGGCTTTTCTTTAAGTGATCAAGTGCGCATCATCGCCGCTATGAACCCTGAGGATTCCTTTGATTACCAAACGATTGACATGGACCCGGCACAGCAAAACCGTTTTGTATGGCTTTATATGAATGCTGATTATATGCAATGGATTGACTGGGCTATTGGTGCTGGTATTGAAGAAAAGGTTATTGAATTTATTTCTTCCTATCCAGAATATTTAAATCAACGTCACGAAGACGATATCGATGCCACACCTCGTTCCTTTGAACGCGTGTCCGGTCTATATAGAATTTATAAGAATCAAGAGGGCACAAGCTATAGTCGTGACGTATTTATGAATGTTATCCGCGGTAACGTAGGTAAACTCATTGCGGAGGCTTTTGTAAACTTTATCGAGTCCGACCAAGAACCTCTTATTACCTTTGATGATGTATTGGCGGCGGTTCAAAAACCAGGTGCTATTATGTCTATGGCTGAGCAGGTTAAAGGTGAAAGCCCAACTCGCCTTTATGTAGCAGCAAAAAATATGTTGCATCGTTTAAATCGCAATAGCAATGCGCAGGAAGTACATCACTTTGTGGAGTTTTTAACTTTGTATCCAGGGGATTTGCGCGTAGCGGTTATGAAAGATCTTCGTAATACGTATGAGCGTGTTTACGCTTATGCTATTGAAGATGACCTTTTTGTAGATACTTTCTTTGACGCGCAAAAATAATTTTATGTGCGTAGTTAACCAAATCGAAGCTATATATAGATAATCGACTGTAGTAAATTATTAATTATTATGCTAATTGATATATGGCATATGACATATATTAAATTTGTTTTCTAAAGAAAAGGAGGTGTAAATATGCAACGAAACTTAGATAAGGACGATATACGTGATGCGTCGGATTTACTGACTCATATCGATGGCTGGGAAAAAACGGGTTCTTATGATGCGGAGGCTATCGAGGCTCTTGATCGATGGCATGCGAAACGAGAGCGCATACATCGCGAAGCAGAGGCTTTGTATACGCAAATATACGCATCCTATGAGGCCTATGTAGATAGCTATGAAGAACAACATCATAGCATGGCGCCTGAACGCATAGCGGCCGATCTTATGAACCATAATATGTCGGATAGCCATATAGGTACCATCGGTCGTGCTCTTGAAGACGTACAAGTGGAGGGGACAGACCTTTCCGTTATGCAGCAAGCGATAATGACACCTGCCTATGAGCAACGGTTGTGGAACATATTACATGATGTAAACAGTCTGCTCCTTGAAGAGGACCAATTCTTTGGTTACTTTTACTTACAAATGACTCATCGCATTCGCTTTGATATGGCCAGTGCTTTTGGTATTAATCTTAAACAGGGCGGATATGTATTATATGTAAATCCCTTTATCTTGTTACGCCAATCACCTGATGTGATGAAGGATGGTATTAAGCGTGAAGTTCTTCATATCATTTCTGCTCATTTGATGCGGGTAAAAGCACTGAGCCAAGGCTTTCACAAAACAGCAGTCCATATGGCTATGGACATGGTCGTAAACGATTACCTTGAACATGTAGACCGTGATGCAGTAACGGTAGCCAATGTAAATGCGCGCTTTGGTTTGTTATTAAAGCGTTTCCGTACCATTGAATACTATGCGAAGGCTATTGATAATGTTATAAAAGAAAAAACAGACCTCTTTGTGCCTATCGATAACGCAGATACGGCGATTGCTATGAAGTTTGACCCTCAAACTAGCCATGATATTTGGGATGAATCTGATTCTATTGATACAGACACGATGGACCAAATCACGGAGCGCTATATCAATGAAGCATCAAAGGGGGATATGGAAGGCTATGTGAAAAGTCTTATCGATACATTCCAAAAAACGCGACGCGCTTTGCCGTGGTATTTTTATCTCAAAAAGCTGATGGGCAAGGTAGCGAGTCGATACAAAAAAACGACGATGCGTCGTAATCGTCGTCAGCCTGAGCGTTTGGAATTGTCTGGTACATTGCGCCAACATAAGGCAAATGTATGGGTAGCTCTCGACATGAGTGGTAGTATAACTGATGTAGAGTTTACGAATGCCTTAGAGCAAGTGTTACAAATCGTGCATGCTTATAACCATCGCATTACCGTTGTAGAATGTGATAATGAGGTGCGCCGCACCTATACGATGGAATCTGTAAAAGATGTAAAACCTCGCCTCGATGTGCGTGGTGCAACGGCCTTTACCCCTGTATTCTCTCTGGCTAATCAAAACCGTGTAGATTTACTTGTATATTTTACGGATGGCAAAGGGGAAGAGCGACTTCGAGAGGCGCCAAGGGGCTATAAGGTGCTGTGGGTGTTGACCGGTGAGAACCCTCAATTATCTTTGCATACCCCATACGGCCTGGTTCGTGAACTCGGCTATGTTGGTGTTGATGAAACTCAAGATATTGATGAGTTTGTACGCATGGCTAACCGTGGGGGCTTTTCTATGGCAAATCAAGAGATTTAGTCTATTAGAATGCAATTTTTTATGGGTTTGATCTTGAACCAAGACTATATACAAAAATGACGCAATCCTTTGGATTGCGTCATTTTTAGGTCTGTAGATTTTGTATTAGCTGTTAAGCTCAATAGAAGAACCTGGATCGATAATGAGTGCTGTTTGGTTATACTTACCTTCTACAAGACTTGTAAATACACCTGGTTCGCGGTCGATAACGGGCCATGTTTTGTAGTGAATTGGAATGGAAATACGCGCTTTTACATAAGAAGCAGCAAGAGCTGCATCTTCAACCCCCATTGTGTAATTATCACCGATAGGAAGAAGGGCGTAATCAATTTCACCAAAACGATTTAATAATTTCATATCGCTAAAGAGTGCTGTATCACCAGCGAAGTATAGGATATCTCCGTAGAAATCTACGATACAACCTGCAGCGTGACCGCCAGGGATGCCAGAGCCGTGGAAGGCAGGAACCATTCGAACAGAACCGAATTCAAAGTCGAACTTGCCACCTAAATGCATGGCGTGTGTACGACAACCGGCAGCTGCCGCTTTACCCGCTACCTCAGCAGTAGAAATAACGAGTGCATCATTTGCTTTGGCAATAAAATCTGTGTCGCCATAATGATCATCATGACCATGACTGACAAAGATATATTGGCATTTGATGTCTTCTCTTTTAGCGATATCCCATGTATTACCGGTCAAGAATGGGTCGAAAATCATGGATACATCGCCACGTGTGAGCATAAAGCAAGCGTGACCAAAATAAGTTAGTTTTGTTTTCATAGGAACACTTCCTTCCTTGTACATACAATTCTTAATTCTATTGTATAATATAATAAATGAAAATAAAACTATTGGTGATAATTTATACATAATTAGTAAGGATATATTATGGATTTAACACATTTTGATCAAGATGGAAATGCTTGGATGGTAGATGTATCAGATAAGGATATTACAACTCGTACTGCCGTGGCAGAAGGCTTTATTGCTATTAATGATGCCATTTATGAGCGTATCGAGGCGGGAACAATAAAAAAGGGGGATGTTCTTAGTGTGGCTCAATTGGCAGCTATTATAGGGGCGAAACAGACGAGTAATCTAATTCCCCTTTGTCATCCGTTAGCATTGACTAAGGTAGAGGTGCATTGTACTCTTGTTGATGGTGAAAGTCCTGCCTGTACGGATGCTACACATAATCGTGCTGTTAAGGTTCGGGCTACCGTAAAAACGACAGGAAAGACAGGTGTTGAAATGGAAGCACTTACAGCGGTTCAAGTAGGACTTTTAACAGTCTACGATATGTGTAAAGCTATTGATAAAGGGATGATTATAGGCCCTACATATCTTGTAGAAAAAGAAGGCGGGAAAAGTGGACATTTTGTCCGTTCCTTTGTAGAATAATATAGATATAAAGAATAGGGGATTGAAAATGGAAATAGTACTTTATGAGCCTGAAATTCCAGGTAATACAGGAAATATAGCGCGTTTATGCGCCGCCAATCATATGACCTTACATCTGATCAAACCCCTTGGCTTTTCTATTGATGACAAGCATGTAAAACGTGCTGGCCTTGATTACTGGCACTTGGTAGATGTACAGGTACATGAAAATATTCAAGAATTATATGAGAAATATCCTAATCGTAGATATTTCTATGCCACTACCAAAGCGAAGCATACTCATTCCGAGGTGAAATATGAAATTGGTGATATGCTCGTTTTTGGCCCTGAAACAAGAGGATTGCCTGAAAGTTTATTAGATGGTAAAGAGGATACATGCATTCGTATACCCATGGTAGATGAAGCACGCTCTCTGAACCTATCTAATGCGGTGGCAATCATAGCTTATGAAGGTATGCGTCAACTTGATTATCCAGACCTTAAGGCTGAAGGCAATTGGATTCAATCAGAATAAATAGACTTTTACAATTGAGGAATATATTATACTTATGTGTTAGGAGACCTACCAAATCTATATGACCGGTAGCGATTTTAACGGTGTTGTTTGGAGGAGGATATTATGAACTACGATAAAGCTCATGATTTAGCTCACGCAATGCGTGAATCCGAAGAGTACAAAGAATTAATGGCTGCTCAGGAAGCAGTGAAAGCAGATGCAGTAGCAACGGGTTTGGTTCGCACATTTATGGCACAACAAATGCAATGGGAATATGCTAAGTTGTCCGGTGCTCCAGAAGCAGATGAGTTGCAGAAGAAACAAGAAGAATTGATGCCTCAAATTCAAGAAAATGCTGCAGCGGCTGCTTATTTGCAAGCGCAAATGCGTTGGAGCCAGATTTCTAATGATATTTACAAAATCATTAGCGAACCAATCACTGAGGGGATGAAAGTGTTAGATCATGGCGAACAACAACCACAACATTAAGGTATTACAAACAGCTTTATTAGAAAAATTACCAAGTACACGTGTACGCGAGCAGGAGCTTCTTTGTCATCATACGACATTCAAAATTGGAGGACCTGCGGACTTATTTATTGAACCTACTACGATGGCAGAACTTAGTTTTACGCTTCGTACCATTCACGAATTAGATGTGCCTGTAACTATTATTGGTTGTGGCTCTAATATTTTGGTGAAAGACGGAGGAATTCGTGGTGCTGTTGTATCAGTTCGACATATGACTCAAATCATGGACTGTAATGAAAACACATTGTGCATTGGTTCTGGGTATATGTTAAAAGATGCTTCTGAATTTGCTTGGGAGAATAGTTTATCTGGACTTGAATTTGCCATTGGTATTCCAGGCACACTTGGTGGTGCCGTATTTATGAATGCAGGTGCTTATGACGGTGAAATGAGCCACGTAGTTACTGCAGTGAGAGCCGTAGATTTCCAAGGTAATATCAAAGAATATGATGCATCTCACTTGGACTTTGCTTATCGTCATAGTGTATTCCACGATAATCATGAAGTTATTGGGGAAGTCATTATGACACTCAAACCAGGTGATAAGGATACCATTAAGGCTCGCATGGATGAGTTGACCGAAAAGCGCGAATCTAAACAGCCTTTAGAGTATGCTAGTGCAGGTTCAACCTTTAAACGCCCACCAGGGTACTTTGCAGGTACATTGATTGAACAAACAGGCCTAAAGGGGTTGTCTGTAGGTGATGCGCAAGTGTCCCACAAACATGCAGGCTTTGTCATCAATACAGGTAGTGCTAGTGCAAAGGACGTACTTGATTTGATTGCAGAAGTACAGCGTCGTGTGTATGATAGACATGGCGTACACCTTGAGCCCGAAGTACGTATGATTGGTGAAGACTAATATCAACTAAATACTAATATAAGATTTCTTATGTAACGTTACTCTTTTTAGGGATGATGGATTCATAAGAAATCTTTTTTTATGTCCATTATAAGCGTATGATATTTATATAGTTAGTCTATATTTGGGAGGCGATGATATGAATACTTTGTTGGCCCAAGAGATTCATGATAAAGCACTAGCATGTGGGTATGACGATTGTGGTATAGTACCTCTTGATGCACTTGATTTTTATAAAGAACGAATGATAAAGCGTTTAGAAGATGTACCTGAAAGTAAAAAGGTATATGCACACAGTAATGCCTTTTTAACATTGAAAGAAAACTATCCTTGGGCACAATCTATAGTGGTTTGTACTGAATATTTTGGAGCGTATAAGTTTCCTGCTTCGCTTCAAAAGCGATATGCAAAAGGCTTACTACTATCGTTAGCTAATATCCCTGATGGGGTCGAAGTCAAACAAAGGCGATCTTTTGAAACATGGTTCAATGATAAGAACATCCAATTTATTGGTGGTGAAACAGCAAAGCCTACTGGTGTTGTTCCTTTGCGCCCTGCTTCTGTAGCGGCAGGACTTGGAATTTATAGAAAAAACAATTTCTTTTATGGACCTAAAGGCTCTAATTATGAATTGGTAGCCTATTTAATTGATCAGCCTTGTGAGTATATTCGTCATCTAGAGATACCACCATGTCCAGAGACTTGCGATTTATGTCAGCAAAAGTGTAAAACGAAGTCTCTATCTGCACCTTTTACAATGAATCCATTAACCTGTGTATCTTATATCAATACCTTTGGTGATGGTAAATTGCCAGAAGGTGTGACAGAGGATATGTTGGAAGAGTGGATATTAGGTTGTGATAATTGCCAAGACTGCTGTCCGTTTAATAAAAATTATGATTGGAGTATAGGTAAAGATTATCCTGGGCTTGATGCATTAGAACTTATACTACAGCCAGAATATATTTTGAAAGCCTCTGATAAGGAGATTATAGAAAAGTTGATTCCTAAATTCTGTTTCCATTTAACAGATAAACAAATTCCGTTGTTGCGTAAATCTGCTAAGCGGGCGATAGAGCATAAATAGGTTGTGTCCTAAGATGAGTCAAAAGTATAATCGAATGTTGAAATTGCCATGATTAGAATAGGTGTACTGTTTTGACTTTTTTCTATAGACTGCGTTATAATTAACTGTTGCCAATTTTGGGGAATATACTTGCATAGCCTGTTTTATCGAGGCTATGTGATATAGAATATACTGAAAGAATTAAAGGGAGGATCTTATGATTCGCGAAAATCTTCGTAATGTAGCGATTATCGCCCACGTTGACCATGGTAAAACTACTTTGGTGGACGCGTTATTAAAACAAAGCCATGTGTTCCGTGAAAATGAAAAAGTAGCAGAACGCGTAATGGACTCCAACGACTTGGAACGTGAACGCGGTATTACTATTTTGTCTAAAAACACTGCTGTAATGCATGATGGTATTAAAATCAATATCGTTGATACTCCAGGCCATGCTGATTTCGGCGGCGAAGTAGAACGCGTACTTAACATGGTTGACGGCGTATTGCTTCTCGTAGATGCTTATGAAGGTCCAATGCCTCAAACTAAATACGTTTTGCGTAAAGCCTTAGAACAAAAATTGAAACCAATCGTAGTAATTAATAAAATCGACCGTCCTGATCAACGTGTTAAAGAGGTTGAGGACGAAGTTCTTGAATTGTTTATGGAGCTTGAAGCTGATGATGATCAACTCGATTTCCCTGTAGTATACGCATCTGCTCGTTCTGGTGTGTCCAAAACTAATTGGGATGATGAAGCTGTAAACATGGAGCCGTTATTCAAAACATTGATTGATGAAATTCCTGCACCACAAGGTGATATGGAAGGTCCTCTTCAATTTATGGTAACTACACTTGATTACGATAACTTCATCGGTAAAATCGCCGTAGGTCGTATCGTTCGCGGTAAAATGAAAACCAACCAACAAGTGGCTATCATGAATGGTGAAAGTACTCGTAAAGCGAAAATTGGTCGTGTGTACACATACAATGGCTTGAACCGCGTTGAAACTGACGAAGCTGAAATGGGTGATATCATTGCTTTTGCAGGTATCGACGATATTAACATAGGCGAAACAGTAGCGGATGCTGAAAATCCTGAAGCATTACCATCCATCTCCATCGACGAACCAACATTGTCTATGGTGTTTTCCGTAAATAACTCTCCATTCGCAGGCCGCGAAGGTGAATTTGTTACATCCCGTCACTTGCGTGATCGTTTGTTCCGTGAAGTAGAAACTAACGTTTCTATGAAAGTAGAAGAAACTGATTCTGCAGATGCGTTCAAAGTATCTGGTCGTGGTGAATTGCATTTGGCAGTATTGATTGAAACTATGCGTCGTGAAGGCTACGAATTACAAGTAGGTAAACCTCGTGTAATTTTCAAAACTATTAACGACCAATTGTGTGAACCGCTCGAAGCATTGACCATCGACGTACCTCAGGAATTTATGGGTACCGTAATGGAAAATCTCGGTCAACGTAAAGCTGAGTTGACTAATATGGTTGAATTGGCCGGTTATCTTCGTATGGAATTCGTAGTTCCGGCTCGTGGCTTGATCGGTTTCCGTGCACAATTCTTAACAGCTACAAAAGGTAATGGCATCATGAACCATGTATTCCATGGTTATGCACCATATAAAGGTGAAATTCCTTCCCGTACACGTGGTGCTTTGGTAGCATTCGAAAATGGCGAAACTACTCCATATGGTTTGAACTCCGTTCAAGATCGTGGTACATTGTTCGTTGGCCCTAACCAAGACGTGTATGCAGGCCAAGTTATTGGTGAAAATACACGTGAACTTGATATGGATGTTAACCCATGTAAGAAAAAACATGTTACCAACATGCGTTCCAGTTCCTCTGATGAAGCGGTACGCTTGACTCCACCTCGTATCTTCTCCTTGGAACAAGCTCTTGAGTGGATCAACGATGATGAACTTGTTGAAGTGACACCTGAAAGCATTCGTATGCGTAAAACGATTCTTGATCGTAACGCACGTGCGAAAGCAGCAAAGAATAAAAAATAATATCTTATGCAGATATATAAAGGCGCTCCTTAAGGAGCGCCTTTTTTATCTAATCTATAAGTATTTATCTAACATATTCTTACAAGTCATATATTCATGAAAATAGGTGATAATTTTATCATTTATGATTATTGGGTATAAAAATAAGTTAATATACTAAATACGCATAATAACTTGCTGATAGGGGTATTGGTATATACGAAATATTTGTAACGCTGTATAATAATAACAAGTTTATTGAAAAAGTTATTGATTATGGAGGTTCTTATGAATAAGAAAATCTTAGCTTCTTTATTTGCAGTAGGTTTAGCTGCAGGTTGTGTGTGCTCTTCCGTTGATGCGCATGGCGTATTCTTTGCTAACCGCTTAGATGAAAAGGCGCTAGTACTTGGCGAAGGCCCTGTTGATGATGCGTATAGCCCAGAAATGGTAAAAAGCATCATTGGCTTAGATAACAATGGCATGGTAATTCCTGTACAAGTTATTAAACATGAAAAAAATGTAGTAGTTGTACCAAATGATAAATTGGGTATTACAGTAACTGACTTTGACTATGGTTATTGGACAAAAGACAAAGATGGTAAAACTGTTCATAAACCAATCTCTGAAGTACCAGGTGCCCAAAAAAGTACACATGCCATTAAATATGACGTTCACTACTGGAATGCAGAAGCAAAACCTTTCAATAATAAAGATGCTTTCATTCAAATCATTCCATCTGTTAACCCATTAACTCTTAGAAAAGGTGATACATATGAAATCCAAGTCTTGAAAGACGGTAAACCATATGCAAATGCACCTCTTATTAAAGACGTAATTAATGATCTTACTAATGAAAGCCAAGCAGATGCTAATGGTAAAGCAACTGTTACTGTAAGTGCTAATGGCCTTAACGTAGTAGGCGTTGAAGTGGGCTTCCCAACTCAAACTAAAGGTGAGCAAAATAAATACTTCAGTGCATTGTCCTTCATCATCAATCCTGAATAATATAGGATATACTATTTACTAAGTGTGTGAAATAAACAAGACCTCCTAAGTTGGATTTAGGGGGTCTTTTTATAATTTTAGGGTGTACGTATAAATGCGTTCTGTGAGAGCCTCGTATTAAGCGAGGTAAGAAAGAGAGATTTTTATGAAATTACAACGAAATGTATCAGCTGTGATGGCTGCATTGGTATTAACTGGAATGACCTGCTCTGCATTTGCTACAGAAATTAATGCCACAAGCGATAAAGCGGAGGAATTGCTTGGCTTAACAATGGGGTCACCGGTACAAACACAACCAGAAGTTAAGCATATAGAAGATACCTTGACGGTTAATGTGCATGGTAAAAGCTTAACAGATACAGGTAAAACTAAAAATGTATCAGGTATTTATAATGGATTTGGATCACAATTGACGGTGGATAAAGATTTGATTGTACGCCTTAAAAATGATGCACCAGCCTCAAAAAGGGAACTCGGTCATTACTATATGAGCGCTGTGTATGCTGGTTACGGTGGTAAAGTGCCAAGACTCAGCAAGGACAATCCTGATAGAGATTATGGAGATACTAATATTCACGTCAAAGGCAATGTAGATATCGATGCTATCGGTGTCGGTTTACAAGCTAATCAACGTGGTCATATTATTGTTGATGGTGGTGGACGTATCATCACGCATCCTTTAGAAACTTCTGATACTTACTCTGTGGTGGCAGAAGAGGGTGATGTATACGTTAATACTGGCTCTGATGGTAAACATCCAGGGTCTAAAGAATTGGTCGCTGTTGGGAATGTAGGGTTAATTAATAAGGATTATGGACGTGATCCAAATCATAACGAAACGCCAACGAATATAGCATTAGCTTTTACAACACCTAATTCTAAACTTACGGGTGCTGTATTAAATGAATATGCTGAAAGCAATAAGAACCCTCATAATTCTGGTGCTGACATTTATTTACAAAATGGAGGAACTTGGAATAATGAATGGATTGGTATGGAGCGGCCTACCCCTAAAAGAGAACGTCCATCTGGGGATAATGCAGCATATTTATATAAGGGTAGTAAGGTTCGTAACCTTGTAGGTGGTGTTAATCCAACGGCAGCTGGTAATATTCATCCTATTGATGCACGTCCTATTACGATTCAGAACTATAGTGGCTATGTGAATGCTATTTATAAATCTGGCGTACCTGCTAGTGAAGCTGGAAAAGGGCAAATTGTAGTTGAACATGCAGCAGACAATAGCCATATTACCGTTCAAGGTGAACATTCTGGTAATACCATTGATGAGGCAAGTTATAAAAAGGAAATACAAGCCTTAGCTGATAAATTACAATATACGGGCAATGATAAGAAACTGAGCACAACAGTTCAAATTAATGAAGGTATTACTAGTCCAGGTGCTGTTGCAGAGCTTGGTGCAAATCATTTTGACTCACAGGGGCGCCTTGTTGTGGGAGATACGACAAAGATTAATCGTGCTAGTGAATCATCCTTGGTAAGTGGCACAAAATCTGCTCTTACATCGACCGCTATGGCATGGAAGAGTAATACCAATGATTTACAACGCCGTTTAGGAGATCTTCGTTTAGCTAATACAAACAAAGGTGTATGGGCGAAATATATAGGCGGTAAATCTAAAATTACAAACGGTGCTGATGCACATATGACGTATAATGGTGTACAAGTCGGCTACGATCATAAGGCTTCTAATGGGTGGATTTTCGGTGGCGCTATTGATTATAGTACATCCAGTAATTCCTATACTAATGGCAGTGGTGATGGTAAACTTGGTGGCATTGCCTTGTACGGAACAAAACAACATGATGATGGTCGTTATTTAGATATCATTGCTCGTGGTAATAGATTATCCAATGATTATAAGCTCTACTCCGTAGGTGGACAACGTGTGAACGGTGATTACCATACATATGGCACATCCTTAAGCGCTGAATATGGTAAACGTATTAAGAAGGAAAATGGCTTCTACATCGATCCTAGTGTAGAATTTATTGTAGGCCGTTTGAATGGTGTATCCTATGATGCTTCTGTTGTCGGTGGTGGTTCTATGCATGTGAAAGCTGATGCTGTGAACTCTGCTGTAGGCAGACTTGGTATTGGCATTGGGAAAGAAACAGAAAAATCCAATATCTTCGCTAAATTAGCATTAGCGCATGAATTCTCTGGTAAGGCAAATACAACATATTCCGCACCGGCTAATCCAACAGTACAAACAACAGTAGATTTGAAGGATACATGGCTTGATGCTGAAATTGGTGGGTCTTGGAGTGTCCGTCCTAGTACATATCTATATGGTACATTCACTAAAAACTTTGGTGCTATCGTAGAAAATACATGGCGCATTGATGCTGGGATACGGCATAATTTTTAATTGAATACTTAACAACCTCTGTAGCATATACTGTTACAGAGGTTATTTTAATTATCGTCTAAACTGACTTATTTTATATCAAAATGTCGATTAGTAAAAAATCACAATAAATCTTATTAGAACATAATAAAACATATTAAAACATAATAAAACATAATCTTTTGTATTGAGTGGTTAAATTTAGTATGATACTATATCAATATATGAAAGAGGTGGTTGTTATGGCAGTTGAACGTTGGGTATCAATGGATGAAATTTGTGAGCATATGGGTGTAAGTAGAGATACAATAAAAAAAATGATAAAATTACAGAACATGCCTGCTTATAAATTTGATAGAAAATGGAAGTTTAAAATAAGTGAAGTAGATACTTGGTTACATGAAACATATTGCTTAAATAGTAGGAATGAGGGTAAGTAAATGTTAAAAACAATTGACTTATTTGCAGGCGCCGGAGGATTAAGCCTTGGATTTGAAATGACTGGAAAGTTTAAGGTATTAGCTGCGGCTGAAATTAATAAAAATGCACAAGCTACATATAAAAAAAATATTGTTGAAGGTAAACCTACATTTACAATGATTGAAGATATCAACGGATATGATTTTATGGAATTAAATGAAAAATTAGGTGGTATTGATGTAGTAATAGGTGGCCCCCCATGTCAAGGTTTTTCAAATGCTAATAGACAGAAAAATCATTTAATTAGTATGAATAATAGTTTAGTTAAAGAATTTTTTAGAGCTATAAAAGAAATCAAACCTAAAGCATTTGTAATGGAAAATGTGAGTATGCTTAGATCAGACACTCACCGATTTTATGAATCAATCAGTGATAATAAAGAGATAGATGCGCTAATTGAGGATGGATTTGATATTCCTAAAAGATTAGATTCTCTATTTATAACAAATGAAAAATTTGAGAACATTGATTATACAATGATTGATGATATATGCCTTAACAGATTTTTAATTCCAATTGAGATTTTTAAATTATTAAATATACTATATAAGAATTTATCGAATGAAAGAAGATTAGTGCGATTTTTGGAAAAAAATAGGTTGGGGTTAATTAGACGAATTACAACCTTTCTTGATGAAGAGATAGATGCTTCTATTAAATTTAGATTACAAGCTATTTGTGATTCATTAACTAACAATAATATTGAGAACAAATTAAACTCTATTGAGTATATTGTTAATCTTCAGAAAGTAATTCATACGATACAAGAGATAAAGAATAATGGATTGATAGGTAAATTTGAAATTAAGGGAGATTCTCATTTAATATTTAAGGTGAATTCATATTCTGTAATAGATTATATAAATGCTATTTTAGGTGGTGAATATAGTCAAATAGGTTCAACTGTTAATGCGGAATGGTTTGGGGTGCCTCAAACTCGTAGACGATATATAGTTATAGGTATTAGAAAGGATTTATATCCTAACATAAACCCATCACTTCCTGGAAATCCTGATACTCTAAATATAAATACTGTAGAAGATGCGATAATGGATTTAGTTTCTTATGAAGCTGGGTATGAAAAAGATTACAAAGAGATCCCTTATTACTCTGATGATATTCTAAGTGATTATGCTAATATGATGAGACAGGGGAGTGGAACCGTTAAAAACCATATAACTACAAAAACCTCTGAATTGGCATTGAAACGTTTTGAAGCAATTAAACCTGGTCAAAATTTTCATAGTCTTTCCGAAAATATGAAAAATACATATACAAAACCTGAAAGAACTCAAAATACAATTTATTTACGACTTAAATTAAATGAACCTTCAGGTACCGTTGTTAATGTAAGAAAATCTATGTGGATTCATCCTATTTTAAATCGAGGGCTAACAGTTAGAGAGGCTGCAAGACTCCAATCATTTCCTGATAAATTTGGATTTGTAGGAACTAAAGATTCACAATTTCAACAAGTAGGAAATGCAGTTCCTCCATTATTAGCGAAAGCTATAGCACAACAAATATTAAATTATATATTATAAAGTCAAAATAATATCCATCAAAATTAATAATATTTGATGGATATTATTTTTTATTTTTCAAATATATGGTAAATATTATTTATATATTTGAATATATAGAATATATATGTTATATTTTTAGTATAAGTTTCGTTAAAAAAGGATTGTCATAGAAATGAAAAAAGATAAGGAATCAAAAAGAGATAAATTTGTTAGATTAGCAGAGGCAAGAACTAATAAAATTATTGACATGTTACAGTTACTAGGAAATTGTTCAAATACAAGTACGTACAGTTACACACAATCAGATGTCGATAAAATCTTCAGTACTATAGAGTTAGAGGTGAGGGAGGTAAAAAAGAAATTTAATAAAACTGAAAGTAAGAAAGGTGCTCGTTTTTCTTTAGATTAAAGGGGGATTAATTGATGAATAAGATGACGGCAATACCTCAAAATTATAAGAATAATGTTGAATGGATTTTAGGTGCCTATGAAGATGCTGGTGTAACATTTCCCAATGGTTTTCAAAAGGATGCAATTCAAAATGCAGTTGGCGCAAGAAAAACAAATAAATGGAAGAATTGGTCTTGCAATATATCCGTTTGTAAAACTGATAAAGGCGAATTTGTTATAGTAGAAGACTCGGGGACTATGGGGTTAACTGGAGCGAATATTCCAGCTGAAGAGATTAATAAATTAATGGCAGCAGGTGAGACACTTGATTCAACACAACGTTTAGCACGGTTTACATCAATGTTTAACTCCGGCGGTAATGCTACAGGGGGAGGTTTGTTCGGGGCTGGAAAGAGTGTTTATTCAGTAGCTTCAGATACGTATACATATTATTTTGACTCATTAAGAGAAGATGGGTTATATGTTGCGAATATGAATAAGTGTGGACAGGTTCAATCTGTAGCACTTGAAAATGATGAAGCTAAAAATTTTATTTATGACTTTACTGGGCTTGCTCCAAAACAAAATGTAGGTACTCGTGTAATTATAGAATCTCCTAAAAAAGAATTAGTTGAATCTATATCAAATGGAGATATAGTTTCATATATTCAAGAATCTTGGTGGCTAATAATTAAGCGATTAGATGAGGGTGCTTCTATTTCTGTAAACGGGAAAATGGTTAAAGTGCCATCAGAACCTTTTAATGTTGAGCATATTTTTGAATTACAAAATTCTGAAAAATATATGGACGGTTATAGAGTAAAACATTTTGGATTATATGTTTCTGATACCAAAGATAGTATGTGGCATGGAATCTCTTACTATAGAAAAGGAATGAAGATTGGGGACGTCGATCTAAAGGATATCCCCGAGAAAATAAATAAAAAATTTTGGGGATATATTGAAGTTGATGAGGCGTGGGAAGATGGGCTCTCTGAAATCGAAGATAGAGTTCATTTTGGTGTCAGTAAAGGTAAAAAGAACTCTAAGTCATATCAAAATTTAAAAGCGTTTTGTAATCAAATGGTTCAATCTCTGCTAATTAAATGGGGGTATATTAAAAACCAAGAGTATGAAGATAAAAAGTTAAAAGATAACCTTACCAAAATTGCAGAAGAGTTACAGGATCTGTTTGGTAAATTAGGATATGAAAATTTAGGTATAGGACCTAAAAAACCTGATTTTGATGTACGTTGGCAAGATATCAAATATCCGGCTAAGGGGAGTGAGCAGGTTACCAGCGGTGACGAAATTAAATTTTCGATGAGAATTACAAGCTCATATACAATTGATAAAAAATTTGCTTATTCCTTATATGTATTAAGTCCTGATTCGGGTGAAATTATTTCATATATTGATAAAGATGAAATAATTATTAAACCTAGTGATGTCTTTAAAAAAGAATTTTCTCATGTTATAAATCCTGATAGTTCGCTACGATACTCCGAAAATAGAATTATATTATCTGTAAAGGTTATTGGTAGTGGTAAGGAAAAAAAGAAAGAGCTTCCATATTTTTATGATATTAATAAACTTGATAATACTAGGGAGTCAGTTAGTCTTTCGTTACATGAATGTACATTTCCTATAGAGGGTAGCCGTAGAGTAAATTTCGATGATTCAATTACAAATGTTTGTTATAGAATTGAGAATAAAAGAAATTATACATTGAATTATAAACTTAATATTAGTATTCACAATGTAATGGATAATGCTTCTAAGATTACTGATGTTGGTTCATTTTCTGGAATACTAAATCCATTCGAAGAAATTTTTACACCCTATATAGATCATATTACTTTTGCACGTAATGTTTATGAGAAATATTTAAATGAGGGAATGATACAATTAAGAGCTAGATTAATTGCTAATGAGGACGATGAACAGTTTGAAAAAGGTGATAAAATTACTTCATATAATCTAAATATTTATTTGAATATGGATGATAAGAATGGACAAAATGATGCATTTGAAGTTCAAAGTATCGATGCTCCTGAAAATTATAAACGTGCATGGAATCAGCCTGGTGCGAATCGAACAATATATTTAAATATAGGACATGCAGCTTATCATAATATGGAGGCATACCCTGATTTACAGATGGCATATCTTCGTGAGCAAATGTTAAAACAATATGTATTGCTATATTTATCTGAAGGTAGATATGATATGTTTGGTGATATAGATAATAATTTTTTAAACTTAGAACCTCAAGAGGCCGCAGAACAAGTTCTTGAAAAAATTGAAAAGATTTATCATAAAAGTCTAGAGTAGGTGTTGCAAATGGGACATATAGTTAGGTTGGTGGATGGGCATCTTGTATATGATGGATTACTGTCATCACAAGAGAAAGCTACTGTTGATGAGATTTTAGAAACACTCCAAAAAGAAATACCTATTATTGAAGAAGATTTATTTCAAGAATATGGTAAAAATGTATTATACAAATACAATTTAGGCCTATTTCTTGGTGAACTATTAGAACGATATAATATATCAGTAACAGATCGTCGAAGATTTTGGGATGAAATTAAAACTTTAGCTACTAAGGAAAATCGGAAAAGAAATGAAGGAGCTAAATCTGTAACAAGAAGTTTTTATCAACAATGTTATATCTTAGCACAGCAAGAAGTAGAGGTTGTTAAAAAGCTGAGCTGGCGTCAATGGCAAGATATTTTAGATCGAGTGGGGAATAGGGAAGACTCTCGTATATTTGAGTGGATAAAAAGTTTGGATGAAAAAATCCGAGAAGATGATTGGCGAGAGTTTGAAAAAGCATTGCATCTTTATTTAAAAGATAAAGATACAAGTGTATTTAGCCAATCTGAGCTATTTGAAATATATGATTCTATTATGCTTATGTGCAAAAAATGGAGACAACTCTTTAAAGTGTTCGAGGTTAGTCATCCAAAATCTGCAAAAATTAAAACTAAGGCAATGTGGGCAAAAAAATACTATAAATTATGCTTTAAGAAAAAAAAGGAAGAACGCTTGAGAACTATTACAGATGAAATTTGTGATATAGCATTTAAAGAACTTATGGAGTATTAATATATCTTATGAAATTTATATTGATACTGATGAAAAAAAGCTATGAAATTATAGATAATACTTGGCGTATTGATGCTGGGGTACGACATATTTTTTAATTAAATATTGCACTAATGGTCCTTATAGCGTATGCTGTAAGGACCATTAGTATGTAAGGAGTTAATTATGACTAAGATTTTATTCATTTGCCACGGCAATATTTGTCGTTCTACAATGGCAGAGTTCTATATGAAACATATCGTTAACATGACTGGTTTAAGTGATTCTATTCATATCGAGTCCGCTGGTACATCTCGTGAGGAGATAGGGAATGATACCCATTATGGGACTAAACAGAAATTAGATGAAATGGGTATCCCTTATACTCGTCGCAAGGCACGCCAAGTGACGATGGAGGATTATCACAACTTTGATTATCTCATTATCATGGATGAAAATAACGGGCGGAACTTACGTCGTATCGTCGGTGATGATGTAGATTCCAAGGTGTATAAGGCGATGTTGTTCATTGGTGAAAGCCGTGATGTGAAGGATCCTTGGTATACGGGAAACTTTGATGAAACGTATGACGATGTGAGCCGTAGCTGTGATGCTCTATTAGCATTGATTAAAAAGAATATGTAATTAAAATAGCCTCTAATATTGGTTAATATAGGACTTAATATTAGGGGCTTCTTGGTATAAACCTAGTATTCATATGTACTTTATACTATCGAAGCATAGCGTAATATGGTATAATTTTTAGGTGTTCATGCGCCTATAGCTCAGGGGATAGAGCGCCGGTCTCCGGAACCGGGTGCGCAGGTTCGATTCCTGCTAGGCGCACCAATAGCAAAAGGCTTCTCAAGATTTTGAGAGGCCTTTTTTGTATGTGTCCCTAGTTTTAAACGAGAAATTTTGCGTGAATTGTGAAAGTATCTAATAAAGGTAGCTTCATACTCCTTATATAGTTGGAATGGTATAATGTCCTCAAAATTTGCATTGTTATTTGATGTAGATATGGAGAGGTTTTTATGCTTTCAACACTTTTATTTTTATTAACTGTATTCTTAGTTTACCTATTCATTAAACAATATAACTTGTTGCAAAACTTGTCTGGAGAAATCAGAGAGACTCGTACTAATATTATGGCTTTCTATGAGAAAAAGGTGTCTATCATAAATGAGTTTATTAACTTTGTAAATGAGCTAGATGGTTATGAAAAATTAACTCCTTTAAAATTGTCCAATACCTTTGTAGAGATGGCTCGTGAAACATCCAAAGCGGTAGAAAATATTACTGCCTTAGTAAATCAATTTCCGGATTTGAAGGCCCATACTCAATATGCTGAATTCCAGGAATCTCTTAGAGAAAATGACATATTGATCTCAAATAAGCGTGAAGTTTATAACTATCAAGTGAAACAATACAACAGTACTTTGGCACAAATTCCAATGGTATTTGCTGCATCATTATTGGGCTTTAAAGAAGTGCCGTTTTTTGAGCCAAATAGAGAAGGTACGTTTTCTGAGTTCCTTGGTGCTGATTCTAAAGCTATTAAAGACCTAGCTAAAAAAGGTTGCGATAAATTAAAGGAAACTACTGAAAAAGTTAGTGAGACCTTACAAAAGAAAGAACAAGAGGCACAAGCTAAGAGAGAAGAACGGATCAAACAAGAGCGCCAAGCCGCTTCTAATAATGAAAATGTAACGCCTGAAGAGAACACTGACCAAGAAATACTAAAAGCTGAGGATACTTCTGAACCAGACGCATCAAAACCTGGTGATACTTCTACAGCAGTAGAGAAGCAAGAAGAGAAATAGTTATATAGAATAGATGTATACAAGCAGGTAGACTTAAATTCTGTTAGCAATAAAATATGAGAAATAAAAAACTCCACTTTTTTGAGTGGAGTTTTTCCGTATATGAAGTATGAACGTATTCTTGCTACTGTGCTAGTTTTAGATATGGATAATTCGTTTATTGATGTGAAATCATACATTCAATAATATCGAAATAACATAATAAATGTGATTTGGGTAACACATTTTGTTTTGAGAATGATGTACAATAAGGATAGTTATATGAAAATCTGAACATCCTAGCCGGAACACTAGGACATATAGGGGAGCGTTAAATTACATAGTGAATTTAACTAAGTGAAAATTACTTATATATGTATCTATAACTCATCCGTTTGAGGATGTAGCTATTTAGAGGGGATAATATGACAAATAAAATACAGGAGCTCACGGTCAACGAAACTTGGCGCGATGAGCAAGACGCATGGAACCATCGTTCCGAGTACTTTGTAGAAATGCACAATCGCGAGGATCGCAAGGCACAGGTCACTGATTTTTTAGCCTTCTTAAAGGATGAAAATTTATTACCTTCATCGAATGGTCGTACACTTGATGTAGGCTGTGGTGTTTGTGACTACGCACTTGGGTTAGCTCGGGAAGGCTATAAGGCGACTGGTATCGATTTATCTGATGGTATGATTCGTGGTGCTAAACAATTAGCAGAGTCAGAAGGTTTAGATCTTAGCTTATATATCGGACCTTGGTCTGATGAAACTCGTCGAGAACTAGGTTGGGATAAAAGCTTTGACTTGGCATACAGTATCTTCTGCCCGATTATGTTTGATGTAGAAAATATTCGCGCCATGCATGATGCAAGTAATGATAAATGCTTGTGGATTGCTTTCAGTGAACGGAGCGACGAAATGGTAGATATGTTATCTGAACATTTCTTTGGACGTGATTCTTTCCCATGGGATGGCAAGATGAAAGAATGTTTAGATGCAATTCATGAGATGGGGCATAATGTAAAAGTAATTTATAAAACGGTTCCTGAAACAGAGGTTATGTCTCTTGAAAAGGCAGTTAATTATTTTACCATGCGACTTCATAATAATGGATGGGGAGACATGGAAGACATGAAAGAAGAGATTAGAAATCTCATTGAGCCACTAGCTATTGATGGAGAAATCCATAATAAGACTGTTGATAAGGTGGCTTGGGTTTCATGGTCTGTGAAATAGGAGAGAAACATGACAGTTGATGAGAAACGTAAGTTAGAACTAAAAACTATGTACCAGATTATTGGCATCTATTGTCATAATAAGCACCACACTCCTAAAGGACAACTCTGTGAGGAGTGTCAAAAAGTTTGGCAATATGCTGAACATCGTATAGATGTATGTCCTCATATGGAAAGCAAGACCTTCTGCAGCGTATGTAAAACGCATTGCTATGCGCCTACGTATCGTGAAAAAATACGTGAAATCATGCGCTATGGTGGACCTAGAATGTTATTTATATCACCAATTCAAGTTATTCGCCATATGTATTTAGAGTGGAAGGATGGAAAAAGGAGTCGTACTTCTTATGAAAACTGATATGATTGTAAAGACAGGAATGTTTGTAGCATTGACGGTTTTACTATCTTATATATTTGCTATTCATACTACATTTATACATATTACCTTTGGATTTTTATCAACCGCTATATTTGGTATTCTTTATGGGCCTATGGCAGCAGGTATAATGGCTGCTATTGCCTGTTTTATAGGTATGTCTTTATTTGGACAAGGGGTATTCTTTCCCGGCTTTATCATATCTGAATTTCTTGTAGGCTATGTGTATGGGTATTTTTTACACGGACGTAATGTTACATTTAAACAATTACTTTTACCGGAGACGATTGTTACTGTATGTATACATCTGATATTAAATACAATATGGCTCACAATATTTTATAACAAAGCAGTATCTGCTATATTTATTGGACGTCTTATTAAAAATATCATTTGTTTCCCTTTAGAAATTGCATTGATTTTAATTGTGTATAAAGCAGTCAGTAAGTTTATGGTACAAAAAAAGCCATAATCTTACAGTATACTAAAATGCACCCCTAACATTAGATTATATGTTAGGGGTGCATTATTATTTGTAAATATAGCGTTTTACGCGAGTGCTTTGTCCAATACAGTTTTGATTAAAGATTTTGTTTGGGCATAGCTTTCACCAGGTTGTGCCTCGTATTGTTTGTCGAGGTCGAACCATAAGTTCGGATAGTATTCATATGGGTGAGTTTTGAAGAGCTCATGAGCATCTTGATCTTCAACCCAGTTGATATGAATATCTGCGTATGCAGGATTTTCTGCAACGAGTTCATCGATAGCACGGAATGCATTAGCGCAATAAGGGCAACCGTTTAAATGGAAACCTAATATTTCTTTCATGATATTCAGTCCTTTCAAAATAGAATCTACATATATTTCTATAATTTGAGATTTTATACATATTCATGTACCACAACATATGGTACACTACTGAGTATAACATATCTATATAAGATATTCAATTTTTTAGATATATCAGATGTGAATATTGAGAATTCGATATGCATGCATTATATAAATAAGGAGATACCTATGATTTCAGGCGCACAGTATCTGGTAAAAGCCCTTCAAGAGGAGCAGGTAGAGTTTTTATTTAACTATCCTGGGGCGGCTACTATTGATATCATGGATGAATTATATAAGCAAGATAAGGTAAAAGTGATTTTGCCGCGTCATGAGCAAGCATTGGCCCATGCGGCAGATGGATATGCTCGTAGTACCGGTAAAGTAGGGGTTTGTATGGTAACCTCTGGACCTGGTGCTACAAATCTTGTGACTGGTATTGCTACTGCTTATTCTGATAGTGTTCCTCTCGTTTGTATTACAGGTCAAGTTGACTTGGGTCTGATGGGCAATGATGCGTTCCAAGAAGTAGATACTGTTGGCATTGTACGCAATATCTGTAAATATGCTGTTACCGTTCGTGATCGTAAAGAGCTTGGTCGTATTTTGAAAGAAGCCTTTTATATTGCTCGCACAGGTCGACCAGGTCCTGTGGTTGTGGATATTCCTAAAAATATTCAAAAGGCTATGGGCTCTGATGAGTATCCTACTGAGGTTAATATTCGCGGTTACAAACCAAATACCACTGTTCACGTAGGTCAAGTTAAAAAGGCCTGTTCTATTATTAGTAAAGCTAAAAGGCCTCTATTCCTATTAGGCGGTGGGGTAAGCATTAGTGGTGCTAACGACCTTATGATGGAGTTGGTTAAAAAAACAGGGATTCCTGTAGTAACAACATTGATGGGGAAAGGTGCTATTGATAGCCGTCATCCATTGTATCTTGGTAATGTAGGGATTCATGGTGGCTATGCGCCTAATGTAGCCATAACTGATTGTGACGTGATGATTTCTATTGGTACGCGCTTTAATGATCGTATTACTGGTAAACTAAGTACCTTTGCACAAAATTGTAAGATTATCCATATTGATGTAGATGCGGCGTCTATTTCTAAAAATATTAAGGTTGATATTCCAATCGTAGCAGATGCTAAATTGGCTATAGAAAAAATCTTAGAATATATTGAACCTCACGATCTTGGCGACTGGCCAAAACAATTACAGCAACTTAAGGCAGAGCGCCCTGTCACTCAAGCTGACGAAGAGGGGTTAACACCTCAAACTGTTATCGAGTACATCAATCATCATTATGAACATCCTATCGTTACAACCGATGTGGGTCAAAATCAATTGTGGACTACCCAGTTCCTTGATGTGAAAGGTCAATATCAAATGTTGACGTCTGGTGGCTTAGGGACTATGGGCTATGGTTTCCCTGCTGCATTAGGGGCGCAAATGGGAAATCCAGATAAGCGTGTATTTGCCATCTGTGGTGATGGTGGCGTGCAAATGAATATCCAAGAGTTTGCCACTGCTATGCACTACCGTTTGCCTGTGACGCTAATTATTTTAAATAATGGTTTCCTCGGAAATGTACGCCAATGGCAACAATTATTCTACGATAAACGTTACGCTTGTACGAACTTGATGATGGATGAAAGTGCCATTGTTACGCGAGACATAATCGACAATGATGAGTTTGAGTATGTACCGGATTTTGTGAAATTGGCGGAAGCTTATGGCGCAAAGGCAATGCGTATTACTAAGGTAGAGGACATCGAAAAAGGGTTCCAATTGGTAGATACTTTCAAAAATGGTCCAACCCTACTCGAGTTCATCATTCCAACGGAGCTCAATGTGTTGCCAATGGTACCAGCAGGTAAGTCTTTAAGTGATATGTTGTTGAAGGATAAAAAATAGGAGGGGCTATGGAAGTACAAATGAAAAAACGCTGTATTTCAGCGTATGTAGAAAACCAAATCGGTGTACTAGCTAAGATTTCAGGCCTCTTTGCAGGCAAAAATTATAATCTTGATACATTGACGGTAGGGGAAACTGAAGACCCTACCATGTCTCGCATGACTATTGATCTTACTTGTGATGATTTGACGTACGAACAAATTATTAAGCAACTAAATCGCAGTGTGGAGATTATTAAAGTTATCGACTTTACTGACATGCGAATTACGAAAAAAGAATTACTATTTATCAAGGTCAATAGCTGTAAAGAAGCGGACAAACAAGAAATTTTCCGCATTGCCCAAACCTTTGATTTGTTAGTTGTGGATTATAATCGTAAATCTGTACTTGTTCAATGTGTAAAAACTGTATCTAAAAATAATGATATGATTGCCTTATTTAAAGATATGTTCGTGAACCGTATTGAAGTCGTGCGCGGTGGTAGCGTTGCCATTGAAGCCTTATCCACACCTGATAGATAAGGTGTGTATTTTAAGTGTACTTTAAAAGTGTTTTAGGTCTATTCAAATATATAATATATGTATTTGAATAGGCCTATTTTTTGTAGTTAAAAGCGTGTACAACTTAATATGATATAATATGTATATCGACCATTATTGATATAGAGAGCTTGGTTGTATGCCGAGACCTTTAACTATAGGAGGTATCATGAGTTTATTAGATGATATTTTAGCCCACAATAGAGAATATGTAGAAGATCAAAATACAGGTTATGTAGATACAGATACAAAGTGTAGTAAAATGCCAAGTCGCGAGATGGCCATTGTTACATGTATGGATACACGTCTTGTTAACTTCTTAGAAGATTCCATGGATATTGGGCGCGGTGAAGCGAAAATCGTAAAGACTGCAGGTAACTGTATTACAGGTCCCTTTGATGGCGTTGTACGTAGTTTACTTGTTTGTATTTATGAGCTAGGCGTTAACGAAATCTTTATCATTGGTCATCACGAATGTGGTATGGCAAAAACTACAGCAAAAGATCTAACAGAAAAAATGTTGGCTCGTGGTATTGCACCAGAAGCGATTCATATGGTCCGTAAAGAAATGGAACGCTGGGCTGATGGCTTTACACATCCTGCAGAGAATGTGGAAGAAACAGTGGACGAATTGCGTATGAACCCTTTAATTCCTAAAGACGTGCCAATTCATGGTCTTATCTTTCATCCTAGAACGGGTGAAATCGAAGTCATTGTTAATGGCTATACACAAATGAAACAATATTACGAAAAATAATAGGTAAATTCTTTAATAGAGGTATTGTGAATTGAGCAATATAGATAGATTAGATACATTTGAGGTAGCATGTAAACATTTTCTTACGGATCTTTCAAATTTTAAAAATCTCATTTCCACTCAAGTTCAATCATTAGATAGTCTAGAATGGGCTTTTGATAAAGGTTCCACTAAGGTTTGTAGTGCTGACGAAACGGGCTTAAAAAACGCTGTAAGGTTGGCGTAAAATATAGATTACAGGTTGAGTTATCTCAAGTTGATGCGGAAACTATATGGGAGGAATTTAGTCGGTTTTGGGGTGACACTACTTTAAATCAAATTGAAAGAGTAGGTAGCAATGAAGAATTAGGTCGCTATCAATTTATGGCTAATAATTCTATAGGCGATGAGCTTATCTGTGATATCTATTTACCTAATGAATGGAATATACCGCAATTAAATATGTTGGGATGTATTTCTGCTAGATATAGAAAAGTAGATATTCAAGAAGTATAGAAAAATCTTATAAAACTTAATGTTAAGTCTTATAATGTGTTCATATTAGTACTTAATACATATTTACATAAAGGACCTATATGAATAAAAGTAAACTATTAAAAACAACTGTAGCTATTGTGGTTTTGGCTGTATTAGTTACTGGAGGCTATGTATATAAAGATGTCATACAGAGTCGTATAGCTAGAACAGCGGCTGTGGTAAGTGGCCAAGAGATAAAGCCACTCCTCGATTCTGAAAGTCGTTATATTCGGCAAATTGTAGCTCAAGATAACAGCACGAGTCGTACTATAATGTGGCAATCAGATAGCAGTGAAGCTGATGCGGTAATAGAGTATCGTCTTGTTGGATCCGATACGACTCAAACGATAAGAGCTACAGACAAAGCTTTTACCGATGATGGTAGTACTACCTATATCCATGAGGGTACATTAACTGGTTTGATGCCTAGTACTAAATACGAATATCGAGTTGGTTATGGTAGTGATCGCCGTAGTGATTGGTACTCTCTGGAAACGGCTGGCGCCAGTGTGTATGATGTTCTTATCTATCCAGATTCTCAGTCGGGGGATTATTCTCAGTGGGAAGAGATTGTAATGGACTCAGCACATCGTAACCCTAGGACCGCCTTGTATATTAGCATGGGTGACCTTGTAGATAATGGAGAGCAGGCCTATCAATGGCGTACTTGGTTAAATTCCATTAGACCGTTGAGTGCTAATGTGCCGTTAGCAACGACATTAGGTAATCACGAGATGTATACATTAGATTGGAAAATGCGCGAGCCTTATGCGTATTTGAATTACTTCGCAGTACCTCCTAATGGGAATGAAATTTTTAATCGTCGTTATTATTCCTATGACTTCGGTGATGTTCATTACGTTGTATTAGATACAATGTTATATGAAAGCAATCATGAGGATAATCATGATACGCATCATCCTGATTTATACGATGTACAGGTTCAATGGTTACGCCAAGATCTTGCAGCTAATACGAAAAAATGGACTGTCGTTCTTATGCATCGAGATCCATTCCAATATGCCTTTGACCGACCAGGTGCAAGTCGAGATGTTGGTTTCGATGACGAGGGTGTATTATTTATGCCTATCTTCGATGAATTTAATGTGGATTTAGTCTTATCTGCTCATTTACATACATATCGCAATCGCGGTCATGTGCGAAACTTTGATCGAGACCCATCTGGTCCATTATATATTCTTACAGGAATAGCTGGTGATGCACGACGTCCTAAGTGGAAGCAACATCCTTTAGATGTATATGTAGCACCTCAGCCTGAAACGAATAATTATATGTCTATGACAGTGACATCGAATAAGCTGATTGTAAAATCATTTTTACCTGACGGCACTCAGCTTGACGAATCAGTCATTGAAAAATAAGAAAAGACACCTTCTTTGGAAGGTGTCTTTTTTTGTCTATTTTTCTCTAATCAAAGGTAGCAAGAATCTATGAGTAAAATTGATTTACAATATAACAAATAAAAATACAGTAGATTTGTATAAATACTTGCTAATTATGGTAGGTAGTATTATAATACGTGTATAGATTATAAAAATACACAAAATATGTATAAAATATACATACAGTGTATAAAGGAGATAGCTTAATGATTGCATTACAAGATTTAATAAAAACTTATGCCTCCCAATATAAAGAACAAGTTGTGGAATGGCGCCGACATATTCATAGCCATCCAGAGTTATCTGGTGAAGAGAAACATACATCTTTATTTATTCAAAAGGTGCTTGGTGAACTAGGAATTCCCTTTGTAAACGATATTTCTGATTATGCTGTTATCGGTAAGATAGAAGGTGCTCATACAGGCCCTGTTATTGCATTGCGTGCCGATATGGATGCGTTACCCATACATGAAATAACAGGCTTGCCCTTTGCTTCACAAAATGAAGGTGTTATGCATGCCTGTGGTCATGATAGCCACATGGCAATTTTACTTGGTGCAGCGGCGATTCTACAATCTATTAAAGATCAATTACATGGGACCGTGAAACTCGTATTTCAACCTTCAGAAGAAGAAGCTTTATTTCCAGGGGCTCAAGGTATTGTCGATAGCGGCATCCTCGACGATGTGAATGAGATATATGGCCTTCATGTGGTACCTCAATTGCCAGTAGGTACTGTAGGTCTTAAAAAAGGCAATCTTATGGCCGCTTCCGATCATTTCCTTGTGCATATTAAAGGAAAATCAACCCATGCTGCTGAACCACATAACGGTGTAGATGCTATCGTAGCTGCTGCAAACTGGATTGTAAATGTGGAATCTATGGTGGCTCGCGAAACGAATCCTATGGAAAATCTTGTATGCACCATAGGTGTTATAAATGGCGGTGACCGATACAATGTGGGCTGTGGTGATGTGTATCTTGAAGGTACTTGTCGTACCTATGAACCAGAAAAACGTGATTATATTGAGCGACGATTAGGTGAAAGCTTACAGGCCCTCGATGTGATGTTTAAAACGGAAAGCACTTTGGATTATAAGCGTGGTCATGGTGCTACTATCAATAATCCAGAGGCCATTGATTATGCCACATCCATTGTAGAGAAATATCTTGGTAAAGACGCAGTGGTACATCCTGAGTTCCCATCTATGGCAGCAGAAGACTTCTCCGCCTATCTTCATAAAATCAAAGGTGCGTTCCTTTGGTTAGGCACTGGCTTTGAAGGCAATCCGGCTTTACATAATGCAGCTTTCACCATCGATGAAAGCATCCTCGAACCTGGTATAACAATTATGGCAGCTATTGCCGCCGAATATTTACAAGAAAAGTAGTTAAACACATAGTTTGAAATAAGAGGTTATCATGAAAAGTTTACAACATACATCATTTAAAACAATGCTTCAATATACACCAGAAGAAATTAAATACTTTTTAGATTTAGCAGCTAAATTAAAAGCCGATAAAAAAGCAGGTAAAGAGATTAAAACCTTAGTAGGTAAAAACTTTGCATTAATTTTCGAAAAGGATTCTACACGGACACGGTGTGCCTTTGAAGTAGGGGCTGCTGATCAAGGTGCTTTTACAACCTATCTTGGACCTACAGGGTCCCAAATGAATAAAAAAGAATCCTTAAAGGATACGGCTCGTGTTCTTGGTTCTATGTACGATGCTATTGAGTTTAGAGGCTTTGACCAAGAGGACGTAGATATATTGGCGGAATACTCTGGTGTACCAGTTTGGAACGGGCTTACCGATATGGATCACCCAACACAAACATTAGCAAATTTCCTAACTATACAAGAGAATATCGATAAACCATTGAATGAAATTTTCTTTGCTTATGTAGGACATGGTCAATCTAATATGTGTAATGCCTTGATGAGTGGCGCCGTTAAAATGGGCATGGATTTTAGACTCATTGGCCCTAAACAATACTGGCCAGCTGGTCCATTCTACGAAGAGTGTTTAAAGGTGGCTAAAGAAACAGGTGCTACTATCACTTGTACAGATGATGTAGCTGAAGGTGTTAAAGGCTTAGATGTCATTTACACTGGTGTGTGGGTAACGATGGGCGATACTTACGATATGTGGGAGGAACGTATCAATACTTTTAAACCATTCCAAGTAAATGCAGAAATGATGGCATTAACTGACAATCCCAATACTAAGTTCTGCCACTGTTTACCTGCGTTCCACAACACAGAAACACAAGTAGGTAAAGATATTTATGAACGGTTTGGCATGAATGGCATTGAGGTAACCGAAGAGGTATTCGAAGGGCCAAACTCTTTAGCGTTCCAAGAAGCAGAAAATCGTCTCCACACGATTAAGGCAGTTATGGTTGCTACCTTTGGAGATTATCCATTGAAATAAGTTCATCTTCCTAAATGGTGATGTATGGTATCGTTTGTTTTCTATTTATATTGGATAAAGGGCTATATAAATAGGTGTGAGTCACCAATAGGTGAGAATTGAGGTTTATTATGACACCCCATAGAGTATTTATTGTCGGTCATGAAGGCACAACGGGTCTTAGAATTCATGAACGATTATCCGATCGAAAAGATATAGAGCTCTTAGCGACTGCTGATGAGGATCGCAAAAATGTAGAGGCCATTAAAGTGGTTGCAAAAAAGGCAGACATCGTATTTCTTTGTTTACCTGATGCGGCATCTAAAGATATTATGGCGGTTATCGGTGACTTGCCGTGCAAGGTAATCGATACATCTACTGCTTTTAGAACTGATTCTGATTGGGCCTATGGTTTCCCAGAGCTTGGTACTAATTATAAGACAGCTATTGCTACTAAAAAACATATTGCAAATCCTGGCTGCCATGCAAGTGGTATGATAGCTTGCATAGCACCTCTTGTAAAAGCAGGGCTTGTGCCAGCGGATTATCCTTTCACCATTACATCCTTAACAGGCTATAGCGGTGGTGGTAAAAAGATGATTGGTCAATATGAAAGTAGTCCTAAGGATTATTTCCTTTATGCGCCTCGTCAATATGGGCTTGGCCAAGAACATAAACATTTACCCGAAGTACAACATGTATGCGGCCTTAGTGAAGCTCCAATTTTTATGCCAATTGTTGATGATTACTACTCTGGAATGGAGGTTACCTTAGGTATTCATAGTCGTTTATGTCATAAACCTGTTTGTATTGATAAGGTACAACAAACGTTAGAATACTTTTACAAAGATAGTACAATCGTTACGGTTGCACCATTTACTGAAAATAGCAATAGAGGTATGTTAAACGCTAATCAATTGAGCAATACGGACAGTATGAAAATCTATGTCACTGGTAACGATGAACGCATCATGGTTCACGCTATTTTCGATAATTTAGGTAAAGGTGCATCGGGTGCCGCCGTTCAATGTATGAATATTGCATTGGGGTTACCAGAGGATACTGGTTTAGTATTAGGTTAGAGAGGAATCCATGAAGAATGTAACAAATGCAATGCGGGCGCATATCTTAACGGCGGCCGTTCCATATATAAAACAATACACAGATCAGTACGTTGTCGTTAAATACGGTGGCAATGCCATGGTGGATGAAGAGTTAAAGAAATCTGTCATGAAGGATTTACTATTACTTCAATTAGTGGGGGTAAAAGTTGTGCTCGTTCATGGTGGTGGTCCAGCTATTAATAGTACCTTAGAGGCGATGCAAATTGAATCACATTTTGCTAATGGATTACGCGTTACCGATGAAGCAACGATGGATGTTGTACAAATGGTGCTAGCCGGCAAGGTGAATAAAGGGCTCGTGGCGGATTTAACGGATCTTGGTGGCAAAGCTGTTGGCCTTTGTGGCGTAGATGGCAACATGATTCAAGTTCATAAACAAAACGAAGAACTTGGTTATGTAGGTTATATTGATATTATTGATACGAGTATTATTCATGACGTAATTAGCCGTGGCTATATTCCGGTTATTTCTTCTATCGGTATGGGAGCCGATGGAAAGACCTACAATATTAATGCGGATACGGTAGCTGCGAAAATTGCAGGTGCCCTCAAGGCGGAAACCATGGTGGCTATGACTAATATTGATGGTGTACTGCGAAATGTGCATGATCCAGATTCTTTAATTTCTAAAATTACAATGGCTGAGGCAGCTCAGTTAAAAGCGGATGGCGTCATTGTAGGCGGTATGATTCCAAAGGTAGATTGCTGCTTAGAGGCCATAGAAGCAGGGGCACAAAAGGTATTCATCATCAATGGTGAAATTCCACATGCCATTCTTATCGAGTTATTAACCGATGAAGGCCTTGGCACCATGTTTGTTGCTTAATATAGTAAACATAATACTAGTAATCATCTATTGGGTATCTTTAACATAGATAGACGACGGCATGACCGTACATTTGGAGGATATAATGAGTAATGCAATCGATTTTGAACAACAAGATAAAGAATATATAGCCAATACGTATGGTCGGTTCAACGTATGCTTTGAAAAAGGAAAAGGTTCTCTCTTGTGGGACGTAGATGGTAAAGAGTACATCGACCTTGGTTCTGGTATTGGCGTAACCGCTTTTGGCGTTGATGATGATGAGTGGACTGATGCTGTTACTAAGCAGTCTCATGCATTGAATCATATTTCTAATTTATACTATTCCTTGCCACAAATTGAGCTAGCGAAACAGCTCTGTGCGAAAACGGGGATGAAAAAGGTATTTTTTTCTAACTCTGGTGCGGAGTCTAACGAATGTGCAATTAAGGCAGCGCGTAAATATAGCCATGACAAATACGGCGAAGAGCGTCATATAATTGTTACCTTAGTCAATAGTTTCCACGGTCGTACTATTACCACCTTGTCTGCGACAGGACAAGAGGTATTCCATCAACATTTCTTCCCATTTACGGAAGGCTTTATTCATACCCCAGCCAATGATATTGATGCGGCTTTGAAAGTCCTTGCTAATCCAGCTGTTTGTGCCATCATGATGGAACCTATCCAAGGTGAAGGTGGCGTTATGCCATTAGATAAGGAGTTTGTACAAGAGGTAACAAAATATGCGCACGAACACGATCAATTAGTACTTATCGATGAGGTTCAAACAGGTAATGGTCGGACTGGCAGCTTATATGCATACCAACAATTTGGTATCGAACCAGATGTGGTATCTACTGCAAAAGGTTTGGCCGGAGGGCTACCAATGGGTGCCACCTTATTCAATGAAAAGATGCAATATGTATTAAATGCTGGCGCCCATGCTACTACTTTTGGAGGTAATCCAATCTGCGCGGCTGCAGGTAATACCATTATTAGCCGGTTAACACCAGAACTCCTTGACTCTGTAAAAGCAAAAGGGGAATACGTAAAGGCTACCTTAACTGATAAACCTGGTGTCATTGGTGTTAGCGGTATGGGCCTCATGCTTGGCATTGAAACTACGGTTGATGCTAAAGCCGTTATAGCTAAATGTCTTGAAAAAGGCGTAGTATGCTTATCTGCTAAAAATAAGGTGCGTCTTTTACCAGCTCTTAATATTCCGCAAGAACAATTGGAAAAAGCTATTGCTATTTTAGCTGATGTGATTGAAGAATTAGCGGCACAGTAAGATTTTGTTTAACTTTCATAAATATTGTTTACTATAGTTATGTAACATTGAACTATGGAAATAAACCGATGATTATATAGACTTTACTCCGTATTCGTGTTACCCTAAAAGAAACAGTCTATATTGGAGGAGTAAATATGAATACAGAATCCTTACGTAATGAAGTATTGGTTCCAGCGGTAGCAAAAACGTTGGACATTGCAGCTAAAGCAAAACCTACAAAAGAAGAAATTATCACAACGGCGAAAATCACCGCTGCTGTGACAGTTGCAACAGCTGTTGTATCCTTAGCGGTACAAGCAGTATTGCGCAACCGATAAGAAACTGAGAAAACGACATGGCGCGCTGCCTGTCGTTTTCTTTTACTTTTACCATGTTATTCCCCTAAATAAGGGGTTTTTCTTGGCGCATGTAGGTTGTGTATTTATAAATTCGGAGACTGTTTAATCGTTATATATTAGCGATGCATATTGATATGCAATTGATATATTGATATTAGAGGAGGCGATACCATGCATAGTCGCGATTTAATAGAGCAATATAAAGGCTACGTTCAAGATTGGCGTAGATATTTTCATAAACATCCTGAGCTCAGCAATGAAGAGTTTGAGACGACAAAGACACTCGCTAAAGAACTAGAATCAATGGGCGTAGAGGTTCATGTAGATACAGAACGTGGTATCGGCTTAATCGGCATTATCCATGGTTCTAAGCCGGGAAGGGCTATCGCGTTGCGCGCCGACATCGATGCACTGCCCGTTCATGAACATAATGCAGTGGACTATAAATCAGAAGTAGAAGGCAAAATGCACGCTTGCGGCCATGATGGACATATGGCTATTTTATTAGGTGCGGCTAAGATGCTAATGTCTATGAAAGACCGTATTGAAGGCGATGTGTATTTAGCATTCCAACCTGCGGAAGAAACTGGAGCAGGGGCTCCGGATTTCATTAAATTTGGCGATTGGTATGATAAGGTAGATGCTATTTTTGGAGGGCATGTGTGGATCGATTTGCCAGCGGGACTCATATCTGTAGAAGAGGGTCCTCGTATGGCTGCGAGTAGCCAGATTACTATTAATGTAAAAGGCAAACAAGGTCATGGTGCACAGCCTCATCAAGCGATTGATGCAATTGTGGTGGCTAGTGCCATCGTTATGAACTTACAAACAGTAGTTTCTCGCAATGTGAGTGCCCTTGATTCCGTCGTTGTTACGATTGGCAATATTCATTCTGGCTCAGAATGGAATGTCATCCCTGGGGAAGCTTCCCTAGGCGGTACAGTTCGTTTCTTTGATCCAAACCAAGAACAATATATTGTCGATACTATTCGCCGCATTGTAGAACACACTGCAGAGGCCTATGGAGCGACTGCTACATTAGAATATGTAAAAAAAGTGCCCCCTACTATTAATGATCCTGAATCCAGTGAACTGGCAGAACGTGTCGTTATTGATACATTAGGTAAGGACAAGCTTTCTAAGATGCGTAAAGTCATGCCTGGAGAAGATTTTGCATGGTATTTACAAGATAAACCAGGATGCTTTGCCTTTATTGGTATTCAAAACCCTGATGTAGAAGCTACCTTCGATCACCATAATAATAGATTTAATATGGATGACTCCGTACTATCTGCGGCATCAGCGGTGTATGCGGAATATGCCATTGCTTGGTTACAAGAAAATAAATAAATTTTAATCTAATAAACCCCTTTACATTTTTCGTAAAGGGGGTTATTATATTCCAATATTAAATCATATGTAATTAAAATGGTTTCCTGTTAAAGTACAAGTTTTAGTATTTTGCGGATAAAAAGGGCCTTTCTTCGCCGGACGGTTCTAGAAGCCAGAAAGGATGTAATGAACGATCAAGTTTCTATTTCAACAGCAAATATTCGTGGTGCTTTTGGGGCATTTTTTATCCCTGGTATGTACACAGCTTTATGGGCTGGTTTTGTGCCATATTTAAAAGCAAAGCTTAGTATTGGTGAAGATGTATTAGGTTCCATGATTTTGTTGCTCGGTGTAGGTTCTTGTTTATCCATGGCTATAGCAGGTAAGCTTGTAGAAAGCTTTGGGTGTAAGAGAGTCGTTTTGTTAGCTAGCTTTATTGGTATGGTATCTCTTGCCATCGTTACTATGTGTCCTACTATTGCTACAACAACAGTAGCCCTGTTCTTTTTTGGTATTGGTGTAGGCCTTAGTGGTGCTTCTGCTAATTTACAAGCTATCCTAACAGAAAAGGTGAGCAAAAAACATTTAATGGGCGCCTATCACGGTGGCTGGAGCTTAGGTGGTTTTGCTGGTGCCGGTGTTTTGCTCGTGCTTTTAAAAATCTTATCGCTGCCTGTTAATCAAAGTATTTGGGGACTTCTCATCGTACTATTTATTGCGATGGTTGTAGTTAGCCAATTTATGTTGACCTTTGGTAGTGATCCAAATGCAAAGGTTACTAAAAAATCTAAAAGCCCATTGTCCTTTCATCCAATCGCTCTTATTTTTGGTTTATTGTCCTTTGTTTCTTACTTGGTAGAAGGTGCTGTAGGGGATTGGAGTGCATTATATTTATTTGAAGATAAAGGGATTCTTATCGAAGAGGCTGTCATGGGTGTAATGCTCTTTAATGGTACTATGTGTATAGGCCGTTTGCTTGGTAATAGATTAGGTAAACACTTAACATCAAAGCAAGTTGTTGTTGGTGGCTACTTACTTGGCTCTATTGCGATGGGGCTTATCGTGTTCTTGCCAGGTCATGCATCCATGTATACTTACTTATTATTGGGTATTTCATTAGCTATGATAGTACCAAACCTATTCTCTGCAATGGGGGAACAAAATGTCATTCCTATGACACAAGCGGTCGCAACATCCACAATGCTCGGTTATATGGGTATTTTGATGGGACCTGCCTTAATTGGTTTCATTGCGCACGGTACAAGTCTTACAGTAGCATTTATCGTATTGACTACATTGCTTGTTGTAAGTGCAGGTATTGGTAAATACGCATACCATTTAATGAGTAAAGACTGTGGACTTAGTGAAGAACAAATTTAATAGCCTATAATTAAGGAGCTACGATTCTCGTATCGTAGCTCCTTTTTCATATTTTTATATTTTATGTATTTCACGCATTAAAAAGCCACAGGTCTAGAACCTGTGGCTTTTAGAACTATCATTATATATTGATTAGATTAGCGATCGCCATTGAAGATGGAGTTTTTAACAAGTACATAGTCTACTTTGCGAATGGCTTGTAGAGTCGTACCGCCAGCGTAAGAAATAGCGGATTGTAAATCTTGTTCCATTTCAGTTAATGTATCGAAGATAGAACCTTTGGAATCGATGAAAATCTTTTTGCCTTCTACGTTTTTGCGTTCCCCTTTTTGGAACTCAGAAGCAGAACCAAAGTATTCTTTTACAGCTTTACCGTCAACGATTTTTTCTTCTCCTGGAGATTCTTCATGACCAGCAAATAGGGAGCCAATCATAACCATGGTAGCACCAAAGCGAATGGATTTTGCGATGTCGCCATGGTCACGAATACCGCCGTCAGCGATGATAGGTTTAGTAGCTGCTTTTGCGCACCAGCGAACAGCAGCTAATTGCCAGCCACCAGTACCGAAGCCAGTTTTTAACTTAGTGATACATACCTTACCAGGACCGATGCCTACTTTAGTCGCATCAGCACCAGCGTTTTCTAGTTCACGAACTGCTTCTGGAGTACCAACATTACCAGCGATAATGAAAGTCTCAGGCAAGTTCTTTTTAATGTATTGAATCATTTCGATGACTGCATTGGAATGACCATGTGCAATATCAATAGTGATATATTCTGGGGTTAAGTTTTCTTTTTTGAATTCATCAACTAAAGCAAATTCTTCAGCTTTTACGCCGATAGAAATAGAAGAATATAGGTTAAGGTCGTGCATGCGTTTTACAAAGTCCATACGACGTTCTGGTTGGAAACGATGCATGATATAGAAATACCCTTCACGAGCTAATTTTTCAGCCAACTCTTCGTCGATAATAGTTTGCATATTAGCAGGTACTACTGGCAAGCGGAATGTGCGTTTACCTAATTTTACATGTGTATCACATTCGCTACGACTGGAGACAATACATTTGTTAGGAATCAATTGCACGTCTTCATAATCAAAGATGTTAGTTGTATTAATCATAGTTTCTATATCTCCTTCGAGTATTACATATTGAACCTGTACCATTATACAAGAGACTCATAAAATTTTCAATACGTTCCGAATATTTTGTTTGGTGTAAGGGATAAACTGTAGTACAATACAAGTAGATTGTATAAATAATATATTCATTTATAGATATATGGTAAAAGGAGGTTGATTAATGTGGAACAGTCTAAAACCCGTATGCTTGCTGAAGCTGGCGTAGCAATTGCCATTGCTCAAGTGTTGTCATTTATTACGATTTTTCATATGCCACAGGGGGGCTCTATTAAGGCGGCAGCTTTGGTACCACTCATGATTTACGCATATCGTTGGGGCGGAACACGAGGTATCTTCGTAGGTGTTGTATATGGTATATTACACTTTATTTTAGGCTTTAAATCATCTGTTCATTATTTAAGTATTGTATTAGACTACTTGGTTGCTTACGGTGCTATTGGCGTTTGTGGTTACTTTAAAGACTCTCTTTCTGGCCTTATCACTGGATCCATCGTAGGTATTGTATTGCGTTGGGGGGCATCTGTTACGAGCGGTGCTGTAGTCTTTGCTAGCTATGCTCCGCAAGGGCAGGATCCTTGGGTTTATTCTATGATTTATAATGCATCCTATATGGTGCCAGATGGCCTTTTAAATATTGCAGTTTTACTATTCATCTACCAAGGTGTTAAACGAGGTTTACAACGTCGTGGATAAATTAGGTTTAATTATTTTGGCTGGAGGACTCAGCACTAGAATGGGGCAACCTAAAGCTTTGTTGCCTTGGATTAATGGTGAAAGTCTTATATCTCATGCCCTTCGTAAGGGATTAGATGCAGATGTTCAAGATATTCTTATTTCCATCGGTGATGACGAGCAATTAGGACTTGCTATACAGACTCATATTATAGATACATTATCGAACGATGAGAAAAATAAGGTTTCTATTGTTCGGGATTCTGTTGGGCGATGCGGACCTTTAGGGGGGCTGTATAGTACTCTAGCTGTTGGTACTAGCTCTGCTTATGCGGTAATGGCAGTAGATATGCCATTCATGGAAATGGATTTGTATTATGATTGGCTCTATCAAGTAGAGCATAATGATTGGAATGCCATTGTCCCATATAGTGAAAGTGGAAAATCTGAGCCGATGGCCGGTATTTATAGGCCATATATTGCGTCCTTAATTCAATCTATTCTTGTTGGCGAAAATGTATCCTTGCATCATGCTCTTGACGTCATTGGGCATATTGAGTCCATTGATGCGACTGACTATAGCTGGGAATTAAGTAATATTAATCGCTTTGAAGATTATCAATGGGCGCGAGCTTTGGCGGAAAATGAATTTCGCCGTGTACCTTTAATTAGTGTGGTCGCATCAAAACGTAAAACAGGTAAGACAACTGTTGTAATGCGTCTTGTGTGTGAGTTACAAAATATCGGTTTATCGGTTGGTGTAGTAAAAAGCGATAAGCATGGCTTTCAGATGGATCATGAAGGAACAGATACAGACCTTGTCTATAAAGCTGGAGCTGATGCGGTTGCAATTGCAGGGCCTACTGAAACAGCGATTCGCATACGTACGAAAGAACAATCCAACTTGTATGAAATATCACAGTTTATGCCTGTAGATATAGTTATACTAGAAACGAGATCCCAAGGGATTGCCCCAATTATAGAGGTTACTCAAGAGGGATATACGGAAGAGCTAATCTCGGATCCGATGGACCGAGTGGCGACGATAGAAATTGGCAAATTGGATCAAGACGTACCTGAATTGGTACGCCACATACAGGAAATGATGAGGAGTTTAAATGGCCGTCGTTACTGTTGAGAAGGCTCTCCAATTATGGGATGAAGCCTTACAAACGCAAGTTCATAAAGTTGAAACAATAGATGTTAAGGCTGCGAAGGGGTACGTGTTAGCAGAGGACATTATTGCACCGACAGACGTACCTGCATTCCCAAAATCTGCTATGGATGGTTATGCCATCGCCTACGAAGAAGGTCGTAATGAATATATCGTTGACGGTATTATTGGTGCTGGTGTTGTATGGGAACATCCCGTAGACGTTGGTCATGCGGTGCGTATTATGACTGGTGCACCGGTACCAGACACATGTGATACTGTCATCATGCAAGAACAAGTGGTTGGCACTGGTGAACCACAAACTACAATTACGATTCAAGGCAAATATCATTGTGGTGATCATATTATTCCACAAGGTGAGGAGTGTGTTGCCGGCACCATTGTAATCCCACGTGGTACAGAGGTAACATCTACAGTACAAACCATTTTGACGGGACTCGGTATTATTGAGATATCTGTTAATGCCATGCCTCGCGTGTTAGTTCTTACCTCTGGTCACGAGGTTATTGAACCTGGTGAAAGTTTAACACCTGGTAAAATTTATAACTCTAATCGAGCTATGATTTGTGGGCTCTTGGAGGATTTAGGGTTTCACAAGATAACACACTATCATGTAAGTGATGCTCCGGAGGAGCTAGATTCTGAAATCAATCATGTTTTGAAACTTAGTGAAGAAGCAGATATTATTATCAGTTCTGGTGGTGTATCGGTAGGTCTTTTTGATACGATGCCTCTTATTTATGAAAAACTAGGAGCAAAATCTATCTATGCCCGTATTCAAATGCGACCGGGTGCAGCATCTTATGGTGCGGTTACCCGGAAAGGTCAAATTATCTTTGGTTTGTCCGGTAATCCAGGGGCTGCCTTTAATGGATGGCATTTAATCGTAGCGCCTACCTTGAGACGTTACAAAGGGTTGACTAATTGGACGACTCCAGTGGTGGCTTGTGTAATGGATACAGAAATCTTCAAACGTAATGCCTTTGATCGTTATGTACAAGGGAAAGTTATATTTGGGGGTGGAGCGCCACGTTTTGTGGCTAATCGTCACTTTAATAGTAGTAGTATGTTAGGCCTATATACTGTGAATGCGTTGGCATGTATTCCACGAGGGATTCATGAAGTACATCCTGGTGATACATTTAATGTGTATCTATTAGGCTTGCTGCCTGCAGTTTAGACCCTTTTGATTTTTAGATTCTTACTCTAAGGCGTTAGGTTTTTTAGACTTATAGAGTTTTAGAGTTATAGAGTTATAGATACAAATATGCTAGTTAAAACTATAATATTTATAGCTAACCATAATGTAAAAAGACGAGGTTTCTTAGGAGGCCTCGTCTTTGCGTTTATTCAAAACATTTCGTTTATCAAAAAATAATTTTAATTTTGTTACCAAAGATACTGAAATTAAATCTCAATTAAATTATAATAAAATTAAGGGAAAGATACTTTTTTAGTTAATCAATTGGTTTTGATAAAATTGTTTTAATCTACTTTTTATTTACTTTTACTATTATATAGCTATATAAGGAGTGATTTCTATGAGTAAGACTTTCACAAAAAATATCCCGGTAAACGAAATTTTGCATTTAGGTGAGCACCTAGAGTATAAAGAGGGGCAAGTGATTAGTATTACAATTGCTCAAAATGAGCGACTCAGCATTACACTATTTGCGCTGCCTAAGGGGGAAGAAATCTCTACGCATGTAACAGTAGGCGATGCGATTGTGCAAATCCTCGATGGAGAAGCGCATATCGTTGTTGGTGATACGGAACATAATGTGAAGGCTGGTGAAACCTTGATTATGCCATCGGAAGTGCCTCATAGCCTCGATGCAAGAGAAAGCTTCAAGATGCTGTTGACCGTAGTTAAATAAATATATCATAATAAATGCATCCCTTAGATCAATAAGGGGTGCATTTTATATGTATTGAGAGAGGCTATTTATGAATATAGTTGAACAATATAATTTAACATTGAAAATTGAAGTTATAAAAGAGCAAAGCTCAGAAAGACTATCGCGCTTATGTAAATTAGTAGAGGAAAGTAGTGCTAGTAACTGTGTAGAGTTATTAAAAGCATTTTCTCATATTGTAAATACAGAGCTATATATGGTTACATCTATTGATGAATTAGAATCCTTAAAAACAGGTATGACAGAGCTTGAAAATAAAATTAAAGAATCATTAATTCGAGCTTTTCATAGTATTAGTGATTCTAAAAAATTTAATGAGAAGAGTGACTTACAAGATATTGATTTATATAGTTCTGAGGATTTTAATAAGGTCCTAGAGCGTTCTATTGAGTTATTAACTTTTAACAAAAACATATCTAGTATGCCTCATGCGGTCATTTTAGGTGGTCAAAGTGGGGCTGGGAAAACTACCATTCATCGTGCGAAAATGATAGAGTCCAAAGGGGACTATATTATCATTGATGGAGATACTTATCGTGCTCAGCATCCACACTTTAGAGCACTACAGGAGAAATATGGTGTTGATAGTGTAGATTACACAAAAGTATTTGCTGGTAAGATGGTAGAGGCCATAATTGATAGATTAAGCTCTTTACAATACAATTTAATTATTGAAGGTACATTGCGTTCAGCTGCAGTGCCAATAAAAACAGCTATATTATTAAAGTCTAAAGGTTATACTGTCGACTTTTGTTTGATTGCTACCAAGCCAGAGCTATCTTACTTGACAACACAATTACGATATTTAGAAATGCTAGTAGTGGATCCTTTACAAGCTAGAGCCACACCTAAAGATCATCATGATGGGATTGTTAAATCTTTGGTATCTAATATTAATGAACTTGAACAGAGTGGCTTGTTTGAAAGTGTTCAAGTTTATAAACGGAATTTAGTACAAGTGTATAATTCCAAACAATGTACCGAACCAGTTGGCACTATTGTAGAGAACGTGTTATTTGGTACTTGGACACAGGATGAAACTGATTTGTTAAATGTAGGTAAAGCACAAGAACTGGCGTTAAGAGCGAAATTACCTTAGGGAGCAAAAGTGTAATGGACTATTTTGACTATTCATATAAACATAAATATATAGAGTTTAGCAGTAACATATATAGGGTTAGTACATATCATTACAACTGGCATGCAGAAACAGAGATTTTTATCTTGTTAAAAGGTAGTGTTGAGATGAGTTGCAATGGTGAGGTTTTTACGTTGAAACCTCTTGATGTCGTGATTATCTCTCCTCAAGTGGGGCATGCAACATTAGCCCTCGAAGAGGATGCTATAGCCTTTGTTATTCATGTAGGTAACGAGTTCTATCAACAGTATGATCCGGATTTTGGATCGTACCAATTTGTTTTGCGTTCAGATGATAGTACGCGTCATAACGAATTCTTTACAACCTTACGCCATCATGCTGCTATGACGATGTTGTTGATGACTAAAGGTGAAAGCCCAGTACATCGAATGTGGATAGAACACCATTACTTAGCTTTGGCCGGTGATGTATTTAGAGAATTTAATCCTATAAAAAAGGTTTATGAAAATGCTAGACCTGGCGATATAAAACCGGCATCTTTTGATAAAATGATTGCCTATATTGATGAGCATTATGAGCAGAAAATAGAGTTAGAAGATATTGCTAAAATTGGAGGCTATAATATTGCCTATACATCGCAGTTTTTTAAACGGCAAATGGGGATTTCATTTGTTGAGTATGTCTTGAGGTTAAGAATCCGTGACGCTACTGTTCGCTTAGCTAGTACGGATGAGGCTGTCGCAAGAATTGCAAGCGATTGTGGATTTGCAGATGTGAAAGCCTTTAATGTGGCTTTTAAAAAACACTTTAATATGACCCCCACAGAATATCGTAAGCAAGTCAAAAGCATTGGGCGTAAAACCGTCTTACAAGATTGGAAAGAAATTATTTCTGTAGACAATCAAGATGTTCTTGATGTATTGCATTCATTCTTGTCGTATGAAGATGATTCCCGAGCTAAGAGCGAATTGGAATTTATGAGCAAAAAATTGGAATCTTTGAAAGAAAAGTTAGCCGATGTAGTAAAGGATTTATAATTGGGTTTTATGATAACTATATTTTTATTGTGACTATATTCTTATGATAAGAGTTTGGGAAGCAAATTATTTTGATGAATTTATGACACATATAGAAAGATTAGAATTGGGTAAATTTCTATATCAAGAAACCCTATAAAGTTATTGAAAAAGCACTACTGTTGATAAGTAGTGCTTTTTTATATGTGCTTTCTAGGTGGATTTATATATAAATTCACCCTGAAAATACAATAAATCGAGAGAAATCTATTTTTTCCGTTGATTTTACTATAAAAATTACCTTTTAATTTGGATAGTTATATTCACTAAACTGAGTAGAATATATTTCATCAGGAGTAAAAAATTAGTAAATTATAATTTTGGAGGATATATGAATCAAGTAAAATTTATGGAAAACGTAGGTAAAGTTGCAACTGTTACTGCTGTAGCTATGTATGTATCTTACTTCCCACAAATCATGCATAACCTAGCTCATCCAGGTACTGGCGATTGGATTCAACCACTTGTAGCTGCAATCAACTGTACATTATGGGTAGCGTATGGTTTGTTTAAAGAACATAGAGATATTCCAGTAGCATTAGCCAATGCACCAGGTATCTTCTTTGGCTTAGCAGCAGCTATTACAGCGGTTATGTAATTTTAAGAATAGATATATAATGCTATAGAAACATAAAACTATAAATTATTGACATGTAAAATAAGATTACTGTTGACCGTTGCTAATTATATATATCATAATGAATGCATCCCTTTGATTAATAAGGGGTGCATTTTTTATGTAAATAATTGAGAGGTATTTGTTTGATTTTATGAGGGGTGTTACGTTGTCATGGATTACTTTCACTATACCTATAAACACAATCATATAGATTTCAATAGTGATATATACAAGGTTAGTACATATCATTACAACTGGCATAGTGGTGTAGAAATCTTGATTTTGCTAAAAGGCAGAATCGATATGAGTTGTAATAGTGAGGTTTTCACAATGGAACCGCTTGATACAATTATCATTTCACCTCAAGTAGGTCATGCTACGTTGGCGTTGGAAGAAGATACGACAGCTCTTGTTATTCATGTCGGAAAGGATTTCTTTCAGCAGTTTGATCCTAACTTTGGAATGTATCAATTTGTATTACGTTCTGATGAAAGTAATCGGTACAACTCTTTCTTTACCACATTGCGTCATCATGCGGCTATGATGATGTTATTGATGGTGAATGGTGAAAGTCCTACTAATCGATTAGATGTGGAGTATCATTATTTATCTTTAGTTAGCGATATATATAAAGAAATTAATAAGGTTAAATCTATTCATGTACATACAAAGCCTGTCGATATAACAGTAGCCACCTTCGATAAAATGATTGCTTATATAGATGAGAATTATCAGCAAAAAATTGAATTAGAAAATCTTGCAAAGATAGGTGGCTATAATGTGAACTATACATCACAATTTTTTAAACGCCAATTAGGTGTCTCCTTCCTTGAATATGTATTACGATTAAGATTGAGGGAGGCTACAGTTCGTTTAGTTAATTCTAATGATGCAGTTGCACATATTGCAAGTAGCTGTGGTTTTGCGGATATTAAAGCTTTTAATGTAGCTTTTAAAAAACATTTCCATACCACGCCATCTGAATATCGTAAGCAAGCAAACGAAATAGGACGTAAAACAAAATTACATGATTGGAAGGAAATTATATCAACACAAGAACAGGATATTATAGAGATACTACAATCTTGTTTACCATATCAAGATGATTCTACTAATAAGATTAGATTAGAAGTGGCTAATCAAAAGTTAAATGACGTTAGAGAACAACTTGAGATGGTTGTAAAAAAATTACAAGATTAACTGGTATTGTTATATACCATTGTAACTGATTATAGTTGCATATTTTTGAGATTAAATTTGAGCGGATATACAATCATTAGGTTTAGGTGATTTTGTATATTTGTTAATCCTATTAAAATATATGGTGAAAGAGCACTACGATCCGATGGTAGTGCTCTTTTTTTGTACAATCATATAGGTGAAATTGTATTTTTTTAATGGGTTAAAAGAGAATAATTAAGGAAATTTTGTATGTGTTTAACAGACTTTTACCATTGAAAATGAACTTGTAAATTGGATAGTTATATCCTAAAAAAAGAGTACAATGAAATCATCGAAAGGAGCTAAGGTTTCGAAACATAAATAATCACGTCTTAAATAATGAAGTCCATTTGGAGGTTTACGATGAGTACGAAGGAACAACAAGTACAAGAAATGACAAATAAGATAGCTAATTTCATTTCTTATATGGCAAAGGTATTGCCTGATGATGTACAAGAAAAAATTCATGAATTGGCACAGGATGAAAAAAATCCTATGGCCAAATCTATTTATGAAACAATGCAACACAATATGGATTTAGCAGCTCAGCTTAATCGTCCTTCTTGTCAAGATACTGGTGTATTACAATTTTGGGTAAAGGTTGGATCTAATTATCCCTTACTAGGAGAATTAGAAGATATTCTAAGAGAAGCAACTTATAAGGCTACACAAGAGGCTCCATTACGATTGAACTGTGTAGAAACTTTTGATGAGTTTAATACTGGTAAAAATATTGGCCTCACTGCACCTTATATTCACTGGGATATCATTCCTGGTCGCGATGATGTAGAAATCTTCCCTTATATGGCTGGTGGCGGTTGTTCCTTGCCAGGATCCGGTAAAACATTGATGCCAGGCGAAGGCTATGAAGGTGTTGCTAAGTTTGTTCTTGATTTGATGACAAGCTATGGCTTGAATGCGTGTCCTCCACTATTGGTAGGTGTAGGGATTGCTACAACTATTGATACCGCTGCGGGATTATCTAAAAAGGCATTAATGCGTCCTGTATCTTCAAAAGCACCTAATGAAAAAGCGGCTTACATGGAACAATTATTAGAGGATGGCATAAATAAAATTGGTATTGGACCTCAAGGTATGGGTGGGGATAAAACTGTATTAGGTGTGAATATTGAACATGGTACACGTCATCCATCTGTTATTTCTTGTGCTGTTAGTGTAGGTTGTTGGAATCATCGCCGCGGCGATCTCGTCTTTGACAAGGATGGTAATTGCACAGTTAAATCTCATAAAGGAGTGACATTATAATGGCTAAGAAAATATTAACTACACCAATTCAAAAATCTGATTTAGAAGGCATTAAGCCAGGTGATGTGATTTATTTGACTGGGCATATTACAACTAGTCGTGATATGGGCCATCGTCGTGTGGTAGAAGAAGGTAAAACGCTACCAGTTGATGTTAAAGATGGGGCTATACTTCATGCAGGACCAATTATTCGCACTATAAGCGATAATGAATTTGAAGTTGTATCTGTAGGTCCTACTACATCTATGCGTATGGAAAAATTCGAATATGAATTTGTTAAAAAGACGGGGGTACGTCTCATTGTAGGTAAAGGCGGTATGGGTCCTGAAACAGCACGTGCCTGCAAAGATTTTGGTGCACTACACTGTGTATTCCCTGCAGGCAATGCCGTACTTGCAGCTACAGAAGTCGAAAAAGTAGAATCTGCTAATTGGCGTGAATTAGGTATGTGTGAGACTTTGTGGACTTTTAAGGTTAAAGAATTTGGTCCGCTCATCGTATCTATTGATGCAGACGGTAATAACTACTTTGAAAATAAAAAAGTAGAATACAATGCGAAGAAAGAAGAAGTGTTAGAAGAGATTTATAAACACGTAAGCTTCATTAAATAATCTCATTGTGAGCTTAACTTAATAGGGGGATTATACGGATTTTGTACAATCCTCCTTTTTTGTACCCTTTTTTAGGTATATTACACGTATTGGGAGGTATATATGGATACGAGTGTAATGATAACTCTTGGCTTCTTGGTATTTGCCATCGTCATGTTTGCGTGGGAGAAAATCCCTTTGTCTATTACCGCTATGGTTGTAGCAGTAGGCCTACACTTAAGTGGGGTATTATCCGCTAAAGAAGCGTTCGCAGGTTTTGTGGATCCAAACGTCTTACTATTTATGGGCATGTTTGTAATTGGTGAAGCTTTCTTTGCAACAGGTGTCGCTGTAGGTGTAGGTAATGTAGTTCATAAGTTTGCTAAAACTGAAACATCCTTGCTCGTTGCAGTTATGATGATTACAGGTGTTTTATCTGGCTTCTTATCTAATACTGGTACAGCTGCTGTACTGATTCCTGTAATTATCGGTATTTGTAAAAAGAGTGGTTTTAAACAAACTAAGTTATTGATGCCTCTCGTATTTGCGGCAGCCATGGGTGGTAATATCTCACTTATCGGTGCTCCTGGTAACATGATTGCTCAAGCAGGATTACAACAAGCAGGCTTAGGTTCTTTTAATTTCTTTGATTATGGTATAGTAGGCTTACCAATCCTTATCGTAGGTACTATATTCTATGCTACAATTGGTAAACGTTTCTTACCAGATGCTCCAAGCCACCAACCAGATGGTGCTTTTGAAGGTAATGATGATTATAGTCATGTGCCATCTTGGAAGAAATGGACTGCTGCGATTATATTGATTCTGACAGTCGTTGCTATGATTTTTGAAAAACAATTAGGTGTAAAACTTTATGTAAGTGCTTGGATAGGTGCGCTTGTTTTAGTAGCTACTAATGTTATTAGCGAAACGGCAGCTGTTAAATCTATCGACATGAAAACAATTATGCTATTTGCTGGTTCTATGGCTCTCGGTGATGCAATGGTAAAAACTGGTACTGGTAGTGTAATTGCTGACATTATTGTTAATAGTCTTGGAGCAAGCCCATCTCCAATCGTTGTGTTAGTAGTAATCTTTGTGCTTGGTGTGTTTATGACAAACTTTATGTCTAATACAGCTACTTGTGCTTTACTAGTTCCAATCGGTCTTAGCCTAGCTTCTCAACTTGGCTTCGATCCTAAAGCAGTTCTTGCAGCTATCGTAATTGCAAGCTCCTTGGCATATGCAACACCAATTGGTATGCCTGCCAACACTATGGTATACAACATAGCTGGCTATAGCTTCATGGATTATGTGAAAGCTGGTTTACCACTTATCGTTGTATCTAGTATCGTAGCACTTATTTTACTTCCAATCCTATTCCCATTCTAATAAGATAAGTATTTGGTATATATTGAAAGCCCTGATGTATATTTACGTCAGGGCCTTTTCTTGCTTACCTGCATATATTGTGCTTGTTTTGTTATATATTAGATAGATTACTAAATTTGTTAGACATAAGTATTAGACATTAGAGAAACTTTCACATATAATAGAGTAATGTAAGTGTACAAATATACATTCACAGTAGACATATATTACAAAACGTATACGTCTATCTAATAGTTGTTATATAGGTTTATGTGGCCATGGTGCCGAGGAGGCTTTATGTTAAGCGATATTGAGATTGCCCAACAGAATAGAATGGAAAAGATTCAGGTTATTGCCAATAAATGTGGGTTAACACCTGATGACATTGAACAATATGGTCATTATAAAGCTAAAATTTCTTTTGATGCTATTCGTCGTTTAGAATCTAAACCAGATGGCAAATTGGTGCTAGTCACAGCGATTACGCCAACACCAGCAGGGGAAGGTAAGTCTACAACGAGCATTGGTCTCGTACAAGGCTTACAAAAAATCGGTAAAAATGCAATTGCTACATTACGTGAGCCATCCTTAGGACCTGTTTTTGGGATTAAAGGTGGTGCAGCAGGTGGCGGTTATGCTCAAGTTGTACCTATGGATGACATCAATCTTCATTTTACAGGTGATATGCATGCTATTACAGCGGCTAACAATTTATTATCCGCTATGATCGATAACCATATCCATCAAGGAAATGAATTGCAAATCGATTTGCGTCAATTATCATGGACTCGTGTTCTAGATATGAATGACCGTGCTCTTCGCAATGTGACAGTTGCACTCGGTGGTAAAGTATGTGGGTTCCCTAGAGAAGATCACTTCATGATTACTGTAGCTTCTGAAATCATGGCTATTCTTTGCTTAGCTAAGGACTTAGAAGATTTGAAAGCACGGTTTGGTCGCATCGTTATCGGTTGTAACTTAGCAGGTGATCCTATTTATGTTCATCAACTTGGATGCCAAGGTGCGATGGCACTTCTTATGAAAGATGCTATTAAACCAAATCTTGTACAAACATTAGAACATACACCGGCTATCGTTCACGGCGGTCCATTTGCAAATATTGCTCATGGTTGTAACTCCATTGTAGCCACAAAACTAGGACTTAAACTTGGTGATATCGTAGTTACTGAAGCCGGCTTTGGCGCTGACTTGGGTGCTGAAAAGTTCCTTGATATTAAATGCCGATACGGCGATATTTTCCCTGATGCAATCGTCATCGTAGCTACATTACGAGCTCTTAAAATGCATGGTGGTGTACCAAAACAAGAGTTGAATACAGAAAATGTTGAAGCCGTGACTAAAGGTTTCAGCAACTTACAAAAAGCAATTGAAAACATGCGTTATTTCAATGTGCCTGTATTAGTGGCAATCAATAAATTTGCTAGCGATACAGATGCAGAAATTGCTGAGTTGACTCGCCTATGTGATGAGTTTGGCGTGCCTGTAGAGCTTAATGAATGTTGGGAAAAGGGTGGCGAAGGCGGCACTGATATGGCGAAAAAAGTTGTAGAGTTACTTGAAGGCCCTAAGCCAACACCTAAATTCGTATATGAGTTAGAAGATAGTTTAGAGGACAAAGTTAATAAAATCGTTAAAACTATTTATGGTGGCGATGGTGTTATCTTTACGGACAAAGCGAAAAAGCAAATTAAACAATTAGCAGATTGGGGCCTTGATCGTTTGCCTGTATGTATGGCGAAAACGCAATACTCCTTATCCGATAATCCAGCACTCTTAGGAGCTCCAACAGGCTTTACAATTACTGTATCCGATATTCGTGTTGCTAATGGGGCAGGCTTTATCGTGTGTCGTACAGGTGACGTAATGGTCATGCCGGGCCTTCCTAAACGTCCTGCTGCTCTTAATATGGATATCGAAGCAGACGGCACAATTAAAGGCTTGTTCTAATAGAAAGTGTTTTTACATGAGGCTATGTTATGAAATTAGTAGAACAACGAGTAATAGATTTTGTGGCTGCTACTGCCTCTAAAGCGCCAACGCCAGGTGGTGGTGCTATTGCGGCATTGACTGCCGCAACGGGGGCGGCTTTAGCAGAAATGGTAGCAAACCTTACATTTGGTAAAAAAGGTTATGAAGCGGTTCAGACCGAAATGGAGGAGCTTCAAGCTAAAGCAGAAGCGATTCGCAAGCGCATGCTCGAATTATCTCAAGCTGATGCAGATGTATTTAATATCTTTATGAACGCCTTAGGATTGCCAAAGAATACAGATGAAGAAAAGGCTGCGCGTACAGCTGCTATTCAACAAGCATACAAAGATGCTGCTATGGTACCTTTTGAAATTGGAGAATTAGCGAATCAAATATTTGATTTAGCAGAATTAGCCTCTCGTAAGGGGAATCAAAACCTTATTACAGATGGTATTATTGCGGCTATTAATGCGCGTGCTGCAGTGAAATCGGCTTTTTTGAATGTGCGTATTAATTTATCTGGTATTAAAGATGAAAGTTTTGTAGCAGAACTAACATCTAAGATGTATGCCATTGAAAAAGATCTTGATGTTAAAGAGTCGTCTATCATAGGGTTATATGAATAATAAGAGATTATAATATAAATCGAATAATATAACCGAGCAAACTATAAAAGTTCGGGAAATAATATAAAGAGAGCCTATTAATACATATAAAATAATAGACTCTCTTTTTTCTATTGTTATAATCCGAACGATAGTGTAAAATAAATGGGTGATATTTCGAGGCTTTATGTAGGAGACATTATGACAGATCAGAACCAAATAAATACAGTCGATAGTATGTTGCCCATACCACAGCTCTTTGCCTTTGGTTTACAGCATGTACTTGCCATGTATGCTGGAGCTGTTGCGGTACCGATTATCGTGGCACAGGCGATGAATTTACCTGTGGAGGACTTGATTCGTCTTATTACAGCAGACTTGTTTACTTGTGGCATTGCGACCTTAATTCAAACATTAGGCTTCGGTAATATAGGTGGGCGTATCCCTATGATCCAAGGTGTTACTTTTGCATCTGTCGGACCTATGACTATGATTGGGGCACAGCATGGTATGACTGCCATTTACGGTGCCATTATTGTAGCAGGTCTATTTACTTTTATAGTAGCTCCATTCTTTAGCCGTCTAATTCGACTGTTTCCCCCTGTTGTAACGGGAACAATAATTACTCTTATTGGGATTAATTTGATGCCAGTTGCCATTAATTGGATGGGGGGCGGTGTAGGAAATCCAGAATTTGGAAGTTATACGAACATAGGACTTGGATTTCTTACGTTCTTAATTGTTGTCTTTGTATACAAGTTTGCTAAAGGTTTCTTAAGTAATCTTTCTGTATTAATAGGCTTGATCGCAGGCACAGCAATTGCCTTTGCAATGGGTGTTGCTAATTTTGATGAAGTTGGTCGATCTCAATGGGTTGCTTTCATTGAACCATTCTATTTTGGTTTGCCAACCTTTGACTGGGCTTCTGTATTATCTATGATTATCGTCATGCTCGTTGTCATGGTAGAGACGACAGGTGATAGTATTGCTATTGGTGAAATTGTGGATAAGCCAATAGGTCGAAAAGAATTAGCCTCTGTTATTCGTGCCGATGGTATCTCTACTTTAATAGGGGGAATTCTTAATAGTTTTCCATATACAGCCTTTGCTCAAAATGTAGGACTTATTGCGGTTACAGGTGTTAAAAGTCGCTTTGTAGTAGCTGCATCTGGAGTAATCTTAATTTTGTTAGGTTTATTCCCTAAGTTAGCCGCTATTGTTGCTAGTATTCCTAATGCAGTACTCGGTGGTGCTGGCATTGCTATGTTTGGCATGATTGTTGCTAGCGGTATTCGCTCTCTTGGTAAGGTTAGTTTTGATGGTAATCATAACTTAATGCTTGTTGCCATTAGCATTGGAGTGGCTATGATTCCCATTGCGGCACCAAACTTTTATGCTAATTTCCCTGATTGGGCACAAATTATTTTAAAATCTGGCATTACTTTTGGTAGTATTATGGCAATCTTGCTTAACTTATTACTCAATGGTGTTAATCATGGTGATGAAATTCAAGAAATGGGTCGTCGCTAAATAATACATACGAGAACTCTATTCCTATAGAATAGAGTTCTTTTTAGTGATTAAATTCACAGGGAAAATGTATGAATACTATGCTATAATATATAGATAATTGTAGAACTGTTTTGTGATACTTTCATAAAATAGGAATACTAGTCTGTATTTACAATTAAGTGTTTATAAAAAGTTATGTATATGGAATGTTCCCATAAGAAGGGAAGGGGCACGTGGCAGACGGAAAGATTATTGCTATCTCCATTAGTGAGAAAAAAGGGCAAAAAAAACATAATATTGAATCCGCCAATCTCATTGTAGATCATGGGATGGAAGGCGATGCACATGCAGGCAATTGGCACCGCCAAATCAGCTTGCTTGGCATTGCGAGTATTGAACATATGCGGGCACAAGGGGCAGATGTAAAACCTGGTGATTTTGCTGAAAACATTACAGTAGAAGGTATGGTTCTTTATGAATTAGCTGTAGGGACTCACTTACAAGTAGGGGCTGATGTTATTCTTGAAATTACTCAAATTGGCAAGGAATGCCATCATGGTTGCGAAATCATGAAACAAGTTGGTTCTTGCATTATGCCTACACAAGGTATCTTTGGTAAGGTTCTTAAAAACGGTACGATTCGCGTAGGTGATGAAGTATCTATTATTAAATAATTTTGAATTGGTAAACGAGGTGTGTTATGAAAGACGCATGGGGCCGTACAATTGAATATGTACGTCTGTCTCTGACAGATGCGTGTAATTTTTGTTGTCCCTATTGCCGACCTGCAGAAATTACGCCTCAAAGTCAAACACAACTATTGTCTGTTGATGAGTGGATGAAAATATTAGGAGCTTTCCATCATATTGGTGTGAAAGCAGTACGCCTCACAGGTGGTGAGCCATTACTCTATCCTCATATTGAAGAGCTACTAAGTCGTATCAAAGAATCAGGTTGGTTTGAAGATATCTCTATGACTACCAATGGTAGTTTATTAGCCTCTCGAGCGCAACGGTTGAAAAAACTTGGCTTAAATCGGGTGAATATTAGCTTGGATTCCCTTGAAACCGAAGCTTTTGCTACCTGTGTAGGTAAAGAGGGGCAGTTGGAGTCTGTTCTCGAGGGTATACGTAGCGCTATTAATGCTAACTTTAAATCCGTTAAGATTAATACCGTTTTATCTCGTTATTGGTCAGATGATGAAGTTAAGGCTTTGTTGCAGTATGTAGAGAAATGGCCTGTTGTATGGCGGTTCATTGAATACATGCCGTTTCAAGGTGACGCATTCCATGGCCCTACCTTTGATGAATGGAAGGCTCAATTAGAACGTGTTTGTGGCGGATCTCTCACAGAGGTTCATTCTGTTTATGGCTTTGGACCAGCTACATATTTGGCACTGCCTAGTGGTAAGGCCGTGGGCTTTATATTCTCTATGTCTCATAGTTATTGTGATACCTGCAATCGTGTACGTCTTACATCTGATGGTCAAATGCGATTATGCTTGTTGCGAGATGATGAGGCTGACCTTGTATCGCTCGTGCGCAATGGTGCCTCAGAAGAGGCTTTAGCCAAGCACATTGAACGTGCTTTGCAACGAAAACAAGAACGACATGATGGTATAGGTATGGAGCAACCAGAGCGACCAATGTGGCGAATCGGAGGGTAGTATGGGATTTTTTGATTTTTTAAAACCAAGATCAAAGGAAAATATTGAATCATGCTGGCCGGGCGGAAAGATGCTTCAAGTCCATATAGAGTATAATACACAAGAAACCCTATTTACTTATTTTGGTCGTTATGGTTTACAGTTTAGTGTTCCTAAGTCTAACTTAACGGATATTATTGTTAAAGAAGTAAGCCGCACTCATAGTGTGCTTCAACTATATAGTGGTGAAGATTGCGTCGGGACTAGTGATTTGCTCCCTACAGAGGCCTGTAATATTATGAAAAATTGGGTATTACAATATTAATAATATTAATGTTGATATTTTATAGGAGTGTAATAAATTTTCTTTACATTCCTATAAAATAAGCATATAATTATTCATGTCATGGACCACTAGCTCAGCTGGCAGAGCACCTGACTCTTAATCAGGGTGTCCAGGGTTCGAACCCCTGGTGGTCCACCAGAGTAAAGAACTCACATTTTGTGTGAGTTCTTTTTTTGTGTAAATAATTTTCTTTTAGCTTTTTACATATCTTTTTAGCCTTTATATAGTTATTTACATGGTTAAAATACGTTGTGGTTTAATCCTATTTTTCTCAAACGAGTAGTCATTGATTTAATTAAGTTTATAAACTTTGATATTAATTGAATATAGTATTGATACAATATAATATATTTTATAGACAGTAAAACTATAATAGCTTATGATGGTTTTATAATAGTTTTTCTCATTAGGAGGTACCAAATGGCAGTAGATGTTTCTAGAACACAAGATGTGTATAAAGATGCTGGCCAAAGTGTCAACTTCATCACTTTGTTATTAAACCGTAAAGATTATGAGGCAGAGCTTGAAGTGATTCAAGATATGGCAGATCGTATTCAAGCCATTAAACGTTCTGTTAGTATTCGCGCTAATGGGGAAGGTTTGGGCATTGCCTTTGGCTTTAGCCGTAAGGCATGGGATTATTTGTTCCCTAATGCACCGGTACCAAAAGAGTTAGAAGACTTCCAAGGCATAAAAGGTGATAAACAAGATGTACCAGCTGTAGCAGCTGACTTATTTTTGCATGTCCGCTCTAATGATGAATCTGTTACGTATACTGTAGTAGATCAAATTATGGAGTTCTTACGCCCTATTACATCTGTTGTAGATGAAACCCATGGCTTCCACTACGAACAAGGTCGTGCGATTATTGATTTCGTTGATGGTACGGAAAACCCTGTTGGCCAAGAGGCTGTAGAGTGGGGCGTTATTGGAGATGAAGATCCTGAATTTACTAACGGTTCTTATGCATTTGCACAAAAATATGAACATGATCTTGATGCATGGCGTGCACTTCCTACAGAAATGCAAGAGAAATTCATTGGCCGCCGCAAATTTAGTGATATCGAATTGGAGGATGATGAAAAAGATCCGGCAGCTCATAATGTAGTGGCTCAAGATAATCGTGATGATGAAGAGCATAAGATCGTTCGTATGAATGTCCCATTTGCTCAACCTGGTCAAGGTGTCCGAGGTACATACTTTATAGGTTATGCTCGTTATTGGGATGTAACTAAAACAATGCTTACCAATATGTTTACGCAAAACGATAAATTGCTTGATTACTCCAAACCTATTACTGGCATGTTATTCTTCATCCCATCTCTTGATACATTGGATGCTATTGCGGAAGGTGAACTATAACCGAATTCTGATTAATATTGGAAAGCTGTATATTCACTTAATTAGTTAGTAATATTTGGTTTTATCTATTAGATTAAAAATTTATTATATAATTCTATAGAAAGCGCCCCAAGTGGGCGCTTTTATGCTATAATAAATCTATTAAACTCGTAAAAATCCATTGTAGTCATGAATGAGGTATTCCATGAATTATACTAGCACCCGAGGTACCGTTGCGGTAAATGAAACATATGCATTGTTGCACGGCTTAGCAGAGGATGGTGGCCTATATGTACCATCTTTATTTCCTACAAACTGCTTAACTTACAATGATGTGAAAGATAAAAACTACCAAGAAGTAGCAGCCGTTGTTTTAGCAAAGTTGTTTCCATGCTTTTCCGAAGCTCATTTAAATGAAATGATTAATTCTGCTTATTGCGATGCTAACTTCAGCACCCGTGATATTGCACCATTACACTCTTTATTGGAAAAGGTTTCCGTATTGGAATTATTCCATGGCCGCACACAAGCTTTCAAAGATATGGCCTTGTCCTTATTCCCATATTTGTTAGTGGCAGCTAAAGAGGCGGAAGGTGAGAAAAAAGAGGTTCTTATCTTAACGGCTACCTCTGGTGATACTGGTAAGGCGGCTCTTGAGGGCTTCAAGGATGTACCGGGAACTCATATTCAAGTATTCTACCCGACTGATGGCGTTAGTCCTATGCAAGCGGAACAAATGCAAAAACAAGAAGGGGAGAATGTTAATGTTACGGCTATTCATGGCAATTTTGACGATGCTCAACAATTCTTGAAACGCCTCTTTGTTGATAAAGCGACTGCTGAAGAGGTTGCTGAAAAAGGGGTTATGTTCTCCAGTGCGAACTCTATCAATATTGGTCGTTTAGCTCCACAAGTAGTTTACTATGTAAATGCCTATGCTGAACTGGTTGCACAAGGTGCAATCCATGAAGACGAAGCTTTCAACGTTGTAGTTCCAACAGGTAACTTCGGTAATATCTTGGCTGCTTACTATGCTAAAAAAATGGGGATTCCTATCGGCAAATTGATTTGTGCATCTAATCAAAATAACGTACTTACTGACTTCTTTGAAAACGGTACCTACGATATGAACCGCCCATTCTATACGACGATTTCTCCATCTATGGATATTCTTGAATCCTCTAACTTTGAACGATTCTTATATTATATTTCTGGTGAAGATAGCGAACGTACAGTAGGATGGATGAAAGATCTTAAAACAACAGGCAAATTAACTGTTAATGAAGAAGAGTTCAAACGTGTTAAGACTGATTTTGCTGGTGCCTACGTTGATGATGAAGAAACAAAAGCAATCATTGAACAAGTATACAATTCTTACGGTTATGTAATGGATCCTCATACGGCGGTTGCTATGGGGGCGTATATGAAGGAGTTGGAGAAGCATCCTGAAGATGGCGCTCGTCATACAGTGATTGCATCTACAGCACATCCGTTTAAATTTCCTACACCAATCTGTGAGGCATTGGATATCAAGGTGGGCGAGACTCCTTATGAAAGCTTAGATAATATCTCTGCTGTAACGGGTGTTGCCTTCCCTAAACAATTGGAAGCCTTACAATCCAAACCATTGCGCTTTACAAAAGCAATCGACAAAGAGAATATGAAACAAGAAATCTTAGATTTTGTAGATACATTCTCTAAATAATACAATGCCGCCTTTCCTTAGAAGGGCGGCATATCTATATGTTTTTTATTGAGTAATCATTTTTTATTGATTAACCAATTAAATTCATTTTCTCATTAAATTAACATTCATCATATATGATATGGAATTTTGTTAGTATGTATTGATGTATTCATTATTTATAGAAATATGGGTTTATAATTATATAGAGAAATATAATTATAGGAGGGGCTATGGCTAAAAAGGGCCTTATATATGCACTGTTATCTGCACTTTTGTTTAGTACGATGAATGTATTCGTAAAACTGTTGGGGACGAATATTCCACCTGGGGAGATCGCTTTTGCCCGTGGGTTCTTTGGGACTGTTGCGGTGCTCATTATCATGTATGTGAAGGGAATCCGATTTTCAAAAGAGAATCGGGGGCTCCTCGTCATGCGTGGCCTATACGGCGGTTTTGGTATGGTATGTAATTTTATCGCTTTGGTACACATAAAATTATCTGATGCAACAATTCTATTTCAGACGACAGGAATATTTGTTTTTATCTTTAGTGCTCTGTTTCTGAAGGAATCGATACCTAAAGGGGCTGGCAAATGGCTCGGAGTCATTTTGATTGCTGTCTTAGTCATGGTGAACCCTTTTAGTTATGAATCATTTTCTTGGTATGCATTGGTGGCTATTTTAGGTGCTGCTCTAGCTGCAGCGGCCTATACGACGATACGAACTATTAGTAAACGCGGAAAACATAGTAATTTTGAAATCATGGCCTATTTCATGATTACTGGTATGATTGCGGGCCTCGTCACTACTGATAAGCTCGTTATGCCTCAAGGTACAGATTGGCTCATTATCTTCGCTATCGGTGGTATTAGTGTAGTGGCTCAGTTTTTCTTGACCGGAGCCTTTGTTACGACCAATGCTGTAGTGGCTCAATTCTTGCAATACGTTGGCGTATTTATTAGTTCCTTCTATGGGTTCTTAATCTTTGGTGAAAGCTTATCCATAGCAACAGTAGGGGCTGGTATTGCCATGTTTATATCTTCTGTTATGTTGGCGCGCCTTAAAGAACAGAGTGGTCCATTAAGAGAGGACAAGGTCATAGAGGATAAAATTAAATAAATGTCGAATATATACAATATCAGATTGTATATGACAGTGGGGTGCTGATTACATTCGTGATTAGCACCTTTTTACATAAAAGATAAAATACAGGGGTATTAGTTAGTGATTTATTGTAATGAAATATACTAGAGCTCTTTCATTTTGAAAGTAGCTACAGACGGAGGAGCTATGTATATAAAATGGATGCATATTGAAAACTATAGGAACCTAGCGGATGTAACGCTAAGCTTTCACAATGATATTAATTACTTTGTCGGTGAAAATGCGGTAGGTAAGTCTAATTTTTTAGATCTCTTAGAAATTATCATGGAGTGCCATGGGTTCATTGAAAGTGATTTCACGGATGTAAACAAGCCTATCCGCATTGATTTTGAAATATCTTTGGGTGAGTTAAATTATAAAAGCATGTATACTGCTGATGAAGGCCCCACCTACCGTTTACGACTTGAACAAGTTGTACAAGAGGTATATCCACGATTATACAGAGTCACTGATGCAGGGATTGAACCTATGGCGTTATCTATGATTCGTCATGCCTTATATGTGTGTCATCGCGACACCTCAGAGCAGGAACTGTTTTCTATACCGTCCTCTATATATGTAGAATTAGGACAGCTATTACAAGCTTATGTGTCTCGATTAGAAATGCTTACTGATGATTTTCAGCGTGAAATTGTTAGTTTACGTAAGGATTTAGATCCTTACTGTATGCTCAATATTCAACATCTTGTAGAGGTATTGTCTACATCCTCCGCTATGGAACGTAAGTATTCTGCTGATAATGTACGATTGATTATGGCTGTGGCTCTCAAGATTTTGGCTCAAATTTATATGAAAGTGAGTAGTGCAACTACAAATTTAGAATCTTTACTTGTGTATGATGCAAAGGGTCGCAAGTTTTTACCAATCTTTATAAGTGTAGATGAGCCTGAGCTACATTTAAGTCCGTATTTGCAACGGGCTGTGCTCAATTATTACCGTCAAATTGCAACTAATGAAAATGAAGAGTTTTTAGCATTGCTGCGAGATATTTTTAAAATAGATGGATTATTAGGACAGCTCTTTGTGGTTACTCACAGTACGGATGCACTAGTCGACGATTATCGTCATATTATTCGGCTTTATCGGGATGAAAATAATATGGTCTGTGCAGCGTGTGGAGTTACTTTCAATTTCCCTAAAGAGGTAGAGAAACACTTGATTATGCATTTTCCTGAGGCAAAAGAGGCTCTATACGCTCGGTGTATTATCATCGTAGAAGGGGAGACGGAGTATGGTAGCTTTACAGGCTTTGGTAAAAAATTAGGCGTGGACTTTGATTATTTTGGCATCTGTCTTATCAACGCTCGGGGCGAATCCTCTATCAGTAAATTGCAAAAATTGTTTAATAGATTCTCTATTCCTACAGTAGCTCTCTATGATCGCGATGTAGAGGGAAAATATGCAAAAGCACATAGCAATATATTCTATACGGAGGAAATTTGTTTTGAAATGGATTTTGTATCGTATCTACTTGCGATGCACAAGCGTTCCATAATGGATGCCATCATCAAGGACATTATTGATGACGCTCGTCCAATGGTAACAAAGGATATGGCGCGGCGTGGTTATGCTAAATTAGGTATTACTAAAAGCCAAATTGTACAACGTTGTTTACCGAATATTTCGGATCGTAAGTTAGATGATTTACATATCTATTACTTCTCTTGGTTCTATGCCAATAAAGGGGTAATTGTAGGGCGACGTATTAGTCAATTTTTAGATACTTCTATGATACCACCTGCATTTATTGCAGTAATAGAGCGTGCTAAACTTCTTTCGCTAGGTTTAGGTTAATGGAGTAATACATTACTACTTCTAATTAATAGAGTCTGACCAAAGTTTGGTTAGACTCTATTTTTTCGAAGGTAACATAGCGTTTTAGAGTGTAGGCATAGGAAATATGGTGTAAAAAATACGCATAATAAGCGATTCATTACAATAATAGATAGAATTATGAAAAAATATATTAACTAAATTTTAAAAACTACATCGAAATTTCTTGACATCTTTTTATCTTTATTTTATGATTAGTACTGTTATTAATGCATTCTCAATTAAACGTATCTAGGAGTATGAAAATGAAAGACTTTTTAAATGACTTTAAAGCATTTGCTTTCAAAGGCAATATGATGGACCTAGCTATTGGTATGATTATTGGTGCTGCTTTCACAGCATTGGTTAATTCTGTTGTAAACAACCTATTCATGCCTGTTCTCAGTGTATTCACAGGTGGTATTGATTTTAGTAATTTGTACTTGCCATTGAGCACAGGTTCTAAAGATGCATTCATGGCTGGTGCTGATATTGCTACAGCTCGTGCAGCTGGATCTGTATTGCCATATGGTACATTTATTACTGATTTGATTCAATTCTTGATTTTGGCATTTGTTGTATTCTTGATGGTTCGTGGTTTGGCTAAAATGATGAAATCTGCGAAAGAAGAGGAAGTTGCAGAAGCACCTGCAACGAAAGAATGTCAATTCTGTAAATCTGAAATCAATATCAATGCAGTTAAATGCCCTAACTGTACTGCAGATTTGAACTAGTTCAAATTTAAATTATACATAAAAGGAGTGAGGTTTTGACCTTACTCCTTTTTGTTGTATTACGTTAGCTTTCTAGTATAAAATATAATTATAATATATAGAATTTTTTAGGGAGGGATATACATGGAAAAGAAACCTCTAGTAGTAGTAAATGGACTGGTTCGCAAAGATGCGATTGCATATTTAAAAGAGCATGTAGATGTGCGCCAATGGACTGAAAAAACAGTGATGCCTCGTGAGGTACTGAAGGAATGGCTCATTGATGCGGATGGTTTGTGGTGTGTACGACCTTTAGATGTAGATGGTGATCTTGTAAAGAATGCGCCAAATTTAAAGGTTATAGCACAAGCGGCCGTAGGTTATGATAATGTAAATATTGATGAACTAACAGCGGCAGGTATTCCTTATGGCAATACGCCAGGTGTTCTCAATGAAACGGTAGCAGAACTTGCATTTACGTTGATTGCTACGGCTAGTCGTCGTATTATAGAAAATGCTAACTTTGTAAAAGACGGTCGTTGGGCTCAAAGACCTTCTAACATTAAAGGTTTTGATTTAAGTCGTCGCACTCTTGGTATCATTGGCATGGGAGCTATCGGCGTATCCATTTCTCGTCGTGCCCGTGCGTTTGGTATGACTGTTGTGTATCATAATCGTAATCAACGTTTGGATGATAAGATTCATAAGACTACTTATATGGAGTTAGATGATTTATTAGCCATTAGTGATGTAGTATGCGTTATGGCTCCATTGACAGATGAAACATATCATATGTGTGATGAAGCGTTTTTCAAGAAGATGAAGAATACAGCTTTATTTGTTAATGTTGGTCGTGGACCTATCGTAGATACTGATGCACTTATCAATGCTCTTAAAACGGGTGAAATCGATTATGCTGCCCTCGATGTAACGGATCCAGAACCATTACCAGCGGATCATCCATTGTTAGATGTAGAAAACTGCCTTATTGTACCGCATATTGGCTCTTACACAGATAGAACTCGTTATGACATGTCTATTTTGACAGCGGATAATATTATTGCCGGCGTTCATAAGAAACCTTTAAAAACATGTGTAAATGAAGAAGTAAATTATAAGAAACCTCAAATGGATGTAGAGTCTGCGCTAGAAGAGCTTAAAAAGGCTGGCGTTGATTTAACTGATTTCGACTAAAAGTGGAAGACATTAAAAGATATGCGGTTTTATACAAAATATGGTAAAATAAAAGAATATTTTTCCTATGGAGGTAAGAACGTTGGAACATAAAGACATTGAAAAAGATGGAGCTCCTGAAGAAGTTGTATCTGTTAACTTTATTGAAGCTATTATCAACAAAGATAACGAAACTGGCAAATACGGTGGCCGTGTATTGACTCGCTTTCCACCAGAACCAAATGGTTACTTGCATATTGGACATGCTAAATCTATTTGCCTCAACTTTGGTATTGGTAAACAATACAATGGCTTAACAAATCTTCGCTTTGATGATACAAATCCTGTAAAAGAAGATGTCGAATATGTAAACTCCATCATGGAAGACGTTAAATGGCTTGGATTTGATTGGAATGAACAACCACGCTATGCATCTGATTATTTTGACCAAATGTATGAGTATGCTAAGAAATTAATCACCCTTGGCAAGGCTTATGTAGATGATCAAACTGCAGATGAAATTAAACAAAATCGCGGCGATTTCTCTACTCCTGGTGTCAATAGTCCATACCGTGAGCGTAGTGTAGAAGAAAACTTGGCACTCTTCGAAGAAATGAAGGCTGGCAAGTATAAAGATGGGGAAAAGGTATTGCGTGCAAAAATCGATATGGCGCATCCTAATATCGTAATGCGTGATCCTGTTATTTATCGTATTGTAAATACAGAGCATCATAATACGGGTAATGAGTGGAAAATTTACCCTATGTATGATTTTGCCCATCCTATTGAAGATGCTATTGAACGCATTACGCATTCTATTTGTACATTGGAATTTGAAGTTCACCGGCCATTATATGATTGGGTGTTAGAGGAATGGGATGATACTGAAATTCCTCAACAAATTGAGTTTGCTCGCTTGAATGTAACTAAAATGGTTATGTCCAAACGTAAATTGCGTGCTCTTGTTGAGGCAGGCCTTGTAGCTGGTTGGGATGATCCCCGTATGCCGACAATTTCAGGTTTGCGCCGCCGTGGTTATACACCGGAATCTATTCGTGATTTCTGTGATCGCATTGGTGTAGCGAAGGCGGATAGCGTTGTTGATATTGCTTTGCTTGAGTTCTGTATCCGTGAAGATTTGAAACTCAAAGCTACACGCCCTATGGTAGTTATTGATCCTGTGAAAGTTGTTATTACGAACTATCCAGAAGGTCAAACTGAACTTTGCACAGTTGAAAACAATCCAGAAAATGAAGAGTTGGGTAACCGTGAAGTTGTATTCGGTCGTGAAATCTACATTGAACGCAATGACTTTATGGAAGAACCAGTTAAGAAATTTTTCCGCTTGGCACCAGGTAAAGAAGTACGCTTAAAAGGTGCATACTTCATTACATGTACTGATGTTATTAAAGATGAAAATGGCAATATTACAGAAATACACTGTACATATGATCCAGAAACTAAGAGTGGTAGCGGTTGCACTCGTAAGGTAAAAGGGACATTGCACTGGGTTGAAGCATCTACTGCAGTAGATATTGAATCTCGCTTATATGATTATTTACTTAAAGAAGATTCGGATGGTAAAGACTTCTTGGGCGATTTCAACCATGACTCCTTACAAGTATTCCATAGTAAAGGGGAAGCATGTCTTGCTAATACTGTACCAGGTGATCATTTCCAATTCTTGCGTCAAGGTTACTTTGTAACTGATAAAGACAGTACTTCAGACCATATTGTGATGAACCGTATTGTTGGTTTACGCGATAGTTGGGCTAAGGCACAAAAGAAATAATATAACGCTTATTTTATATTACTATAATGTTAAAGAACCGCTCCTTGGTGGGCGGTTCTTTAACACTGGGTTATTACTATAAATACTTTAATGACAATAGATATTTAGAATAGCCTAAGCCATTGTTTGGCTTTAATCTCTAGATGTTGTATTGCTAGCTTATTATATTAAAGCTTTGATGAGGAAAAACATGAAGAAATTAGTATTACTTGCTACGGCAGCGGCTGTGTTGGCATCTGTGCCAGCTACTGGTTCTGCAGCAAATATCAAGTCCATTTTAAATAGAAGTCAAACTGTAACATATCAAGGTGTTAAATTGCCTGAAGGTGTTACTATGTATCAAAACAATCCTAAAGCATTATTTGCAGGGGAAGGGAAACAAGACGTTAAATCTGTACTTCTTGAAGCAGGTGTATCTTCTGCAGATGTATATACATTAAATATTAAAACAGAAAACGAAATGCGATATGCTGTTTATGCTAATGTTGTATTAGGTAAACAATTATCTGGTCGTATGAGTGAAGCAAAACATATGAATACAGATTCTTCCTCAATTGGTGCATTGGCCGCTGCTATTAACAAGGGTGAGAGCCCTGCGCTTGGCACTTTTACGGTAATAAATCCATTAGTAAAACAAGGCAATGCCTATGAAGGTACATTGAAATATAAAAGTGTAGCTAATAATAATTCTTATAATGAGATATTACATATTAGTATTTCTGAAGATAAATATACAGGACCAAATGCTCATTTAATCGCTGTTGATGAAGCTAATGATAGTGTTGTATTCCCTAAAGTTAAAGGTTTATTACATACCAAATAATAAATAATTATTGAAAATATATATCAATTATTCTTGACAATTTTTCTCATCAAGAGTACTATGAGCCTATAGGAATTATTCTCATTAGAGGTAATTCTAACGATGTGCAACAGGCAGGTACTATTATGATGAATTCAATTGACCATATCATTGGATATCATTGTGCACCGGCAATTCGAGGTATTAAGCTATCGAACTTGGTTTCTATTCCACGGGACATGAATGAACAAATCCAATTTGTATTGATAGAGTATAATAAAGCGTTCAATGAAAAAGGATTGTTCTTCTTTGAATTATGTCGTTGTAAAGCGCGAAGACTATTATTGGTATTCCGTGAGAAGCAATTAAGAGACTATGTACGCCAACCTGCGGTGATGTTATTTTTGAAAGCCTACGGTTATCATGATCAAATGAGCATTATGGAGATGCTTGAACATCTTAGATATCGTATGGAAGTAAGCATTGAGTTTCCACATGAAATCGGCATTTTTTTAGGTTACCCATTAAAGGATGTGAAATGTTTTATTTCTTATCGTGGTGGAGGATACCGAATGTGCGGAGAGTGGAAGGTTTACCATGATGTGGTAAATGCGCAACGCTCTTTCTTGTGTTACAAAGCATGTCGTGAATTTTGTCAAACTCAATTGATGTTGGGAAAAACATTTAGTTCATTGGTCGCAAGAACGGCCTAGGAGGTACAAGATGATTGGTGTAATTTTTTGGTCCGGTACAGGCAATACAGAACGCATGGCTTATGAAGTAGCTGAAGGTATTAAAGCTGCAGGTCAAGAAGTTGAAGTAAAATCCGTTTCTGAAGTATCTGTTGATGAAGCAGCAGCTTATGAAAAATTAGCTCTTGGCTGTGCTGATATGGGTGCAGAACAATTAGAAGAAGGCGAATTTGAACCATTCTACACTGAACTAGAAGGCAAGTTGAGTGGTAAAAAAATAGCGATCTTTGGCTCCTATGGTTGGGGTGGCACTTGGTTGGAAGACTGGGGCACTCGAATTAAAGATGCTGGTGGCGAATTAGTGGCTGATGGCGTAGCAATCTTGGGCGAACCTGATGATGATGGTAATGCACAATGCCAAGAATTAGGTAAAACATTAGCAAATGCTTAATTTGATTTCAACTACTAAATAAATACTAATAGTTAATAATAAAAAGGCTGTAATGACGATAAGTCGTTATTACAGCCTTTTTTGTATGTATTTATGATTGATAGGATGAAGCATAGGTCATTAAAAATTTTAATATCATTAAGTAAATGTGATGAAAATCATAATATTTATTTATCTTTATCTCTATTCGTGTATATAAGCGCATAATTATAAATAACTTTAATGCATAATTATATTGCATTTTTGTACACATAGTCCTATAATTTAGTTAAAGAACCTAACAAAAATTTAGGTTAATACAAAAATAGTTAGGGTTAATTTTATATTAGCTATTAATCGGGCTGGCGTAATTTAAATTGGAAAGGTTAATTAATGACATTGGAAGAGGGGTTATTTCAATGAGTACATTAGAGCGAATAAAAGTCATAGCCCATGGATTAGCGGCGCAATTTGGCCCATCCTGTGAAGTATTGATTCATGATTTACAAGGGGATATCAATTCGTCTCTTGTATATATTGAGAATGGAACTATAACTAATCGACATGTTGGTGATGGTCCATCGCATGTGGTTTTAGATGTGCTGAGTCATGACGATGGTAGCGAGGGTAGATTTGGTTATCTCACAAAAACTAAAGATGGCCGAATATTAAAATCTTCTACTATGTATATTCGTGATGATACAGGTCGTATAGCATACTTGTTGGGGATTAACCAAGATATAACAGAGTTTGTTATGATGCATCGGCTTTTGGATAGTCTGGTCAATACAGGTCAGGAAGATACAGGATCTGTTGAAAAAATTACGACGAGTGTATCGGAACTATTAGATGATTTATTACTAGACGTAGAACGTATAGTTGGTAAACCAGGACCATTGATGAATAAGGTGGAACGCTTAAAAGCTATTACCTATTTAAACGAAAAAGGGGCTTTTCTTATCTCGAAGTCTTCTGAGAAGATAGCAGAGTATTTTAATATTTCTAAGTTTACTCTTTATAGTGATTTAAATACTGTAAAGGAAGAATCCTAGGAGGCAAATATGGAACGAATTCAGTGGAAACGTAATACGATGGCACCATCAAGTGACAAGTTTTTGTCCGTTATGGATGTTAGAGAGGTTAAGAAAGCTAAAGCGTTTCATGAAAGTTTTCCACAATATAGCATTACTCCACTTGTATCGCTTAAGAATTTAGCATCTCATATCGGTGTTGATGCACTCTTTGTAAAAGATGAATCTTACCGATTTGGCCTTAATGCATTTAAGGTATTAGGCGGTTCCTATGCGATGGCAAAATATGTGGCGCAACAAACTGGTAAAGCTGTTGAGGATGTACCATATGATGTATTAACATCTGCAAAATTAAAAGAAGAGTTTGGTCAAGCTACATTCTTTACTGCAACTGATGGTAACCACGGTCGTGGTGTAGCATGGGCAGCCAATAAATTAGGTCAAAAATCTGTAGTATTTATGCCAAAGGGCTCTACAGAATATCGTAGAAAACAAATCGAAAACGAAGGCGCTACCGTAACAATTGAAGACTTCAACTACGATGAGTGTGTACGCTTAGCAACTAAAAAGTCTAAAGAAGTTCCTAACGGTGTTGTAGTTCAAGATACTGCATGGGAGGGTTATGAAGAAATTCCAAACTGGATTATGCAAGGCTATGGCACAATGGCTATGGAAACAGCAAATCAATTAGAAGCTGATAATTGTAAAGTTCCTACACATGTATTTGTACAAGCTGGTGTAGGCTCCCTTGCCGGTTCTGTAGTGGGTTACTTCACTAATCTATACAGCAATGTGGCTAAAAAACCTAAATTAGTTGTTGTAGAAGCGGCAGCAGCAGCTTGTTTATACAAAGGCGCTGTAGCTGATGATGGTAAACCTCGTATCGTAGAAGGTGATTTAGAAACAATTATGGCAGGTTTAGCTTGTGGTGAACCGAACACGGTTTCTTGGGATATTTTAAGAAATCATGCAGATGTATTCGTTTCTGCGCCTGACTGGGTTGCACGTTTAGGCATGCGCGTTGGTGGTGCACCAATTAAAGGCGATACTCCAATTACTACTGGTGAGTCTGGTGCAGTTCCATTAGGTCTTGTAATGGCCATTATGACGATGCCGGAATATGAAGACTTACGGAAAGAGTTAGAATTAGATGCGTCTTCAAAGGTACTCTGTTTCTCCACTGAAGGTGATACAGATCCTGAAAGATATAAAAAAATTATGTGGTATGGTGAAGATCGTTAGGAGGCATTAATTATGGATTTACAAGCAATTAAACAAGCAGCGGCAACTTATGGCCCAGCGATGACAAAGTTTTTACGTGAGATCGTAGCATTCCCAGGTGAAAGTGCTGAAGAAAAAGATCATGTAAAACGTATAGAACAAGAGATGAAAGATCTAGGATTTGATGAAGTTGAAGTAGATCCTATGGGGAATATTCTTGGATATATGGGTACAGGAAAAACCCTCATTGCCTTTGATGGACATATTGATACAGTTGGTATTGGCAATCGTGATAATTGGGATTTTGATCCATACGATGGTTTCGAAGACGAAACTAAAATTGGTGGTCGTGGCGTATCTGACCAATTGGGTGGTATCGTATCCGCTGTATACGGCGCTAAGATTATGAAAGATTTAGGACTTCTAAGTGATAAATATCGTGTACTTGTTGTAGGCACCGTACAAGAAGAGGACTGCGATGGCCTTTGCTGGGAATACATGATTAAAGAACGTAATATCCGTCCTGAATTTGTAGTATCTACAGAACCAACTGATGGCGGTATCTATCGTGGGCAACGTGGTCGTATGGAAATTCGTGTAGATGTACAAGGCGTATCTTGCCATGGTTCTGCTCCTGAACGCGGTGACAACGCAATTTATAAAATGGCAGATATACTTCAAGACATCCGTGAATTGAATGCTAACTCTGCTGATGAAAGCACAAAAATTAAGGGCCTTGTTAAAATGCTTGATCCAAAATTTAACCCTGACCACTATGAAGAAGCTCGCTTCTTAGGTCGCGGTACAGTAACTACTTCCCAAATTTTCTATACTTCTCCAAGCCGTTGTGCAGTAGCTGACTCCTGCGCTATTTCCTTGGACCGTCGTATGACTGCTGGTGAAACTTGGCAAAGTTGCTTGGCAGAAATCGAAGAATTACCACATGTTAAAGAATATGGTGCGAAAGTATCCATGTACGAATATGCTCGTCCATCTTGGACTGGTTTAACCTATCCAATTGAATGCTACTTCCCAACATGGGTAATTCCTAAAGATCATAAAGTAACAGAAGCTTTGGAAGAAGCATACACTAGCTTATATGGCAACGAACGTATTGGTGCAGAAGATACAGTTGAAATGCGTAAAGCTCGCCCATTAACTGATAAATGGACATTCTCCACAAATGGTGTATCCATTATGGGTCGTAATGGCATCCCTTGTATTGGCTTCGGTCCTGGCGCAGAAGCACAAGCACATGCTCCTAACGAAATTACATGGAAACAAGATCTTGTAACATGTGCCGCTGTATATGCATTGTTACCATCCGTATACTGTAAAGACTAATATCACATACGTTGAATTAGATCTATTTTAACGAAAATAACTGAAAATAGTTGATATTAAGAATTTCATATGGTACCTCAACATTTGATGAGGCATCGTATAAAGTTAGATCCTAAGTAGCCCTTTAGGGAATTGAAAGAGAGGACTTACAGATGACAGACTTCAATAAAAGTATTGAAACACTACAAGGCTTAGATGTTAGTAAAATGTACGGCGAAGATTTCTTCCTAACTTGGGAAAAATCTGATGACGAATTAAAAGGTGTTTGGGCAGTAGCTGATGCATTGCGTGCTCTTAGAGAACGCAATATCTCCACTAAAGTATTTGACAGCGGTCTTGGCATTTCCTTATTCCGCGATAACTCTACAAGAACTCGTTTCTCCTTTGCTTCCGCTTGTAATTTGCTAGGCCTTGAAGTTCAAGATTTAGATGAAGGCAAATCTCAAATCGCTCACGGTGAAACAGTTCGTGAAACAGCTAATATGATTTCCTTTATGGCAGATGTTATCGGTATTCGTGATGATATGTATATCGGTAAAGGTAATGCTTATATGCATCAAGTTTCCGATGCAGTTAAAGAAGGTCACGAAGATGGTGTACTAGAGCAACGCCCAACACTTGTAAACCTACAATGTGATATTGACCATCCTACACAAATCATGGCTGATACAGCTCATATCATCAAAGAATTTGGCGGTGTAGAAAACCTTAAAGGTAAAAAGATTGCTATGACGTGGGCGTATTCTCCATCCTATGGTAAACCTTTATCAGTACCTCAAGGTGCTATTGGTTTATTCACTCGTTTAGGTATGGAAGTTGTATTAGCACATCCAGAAGGCTACGAAGTAATGCCGGAAGTTGAAGAAATCGCTAAGAAACAAGCTGAAGCTAGCGGCGGTTCATTCCGTAGAACTAACGACATGAAGGATGCTTTCAAAGATGCAGACATCGTATATCCTAAGAGCTGGGCTCCATTCGGTGCAATGGAAAAACGTACAAAACTGTATGGTGAAAATGATCATGAAGGTATTAAAGCATTAGAAAAAGTTCTTCTTGAAGAAAATGGTAAACATAAAGATTGGGCATGTACGGAAGAGATGATGAGTCTCACAAAGGACGGCAAGGCTCTTTACTTACATTGCTTACCAGCAGATATTACAGGTGTAAGTTGTGAAGAAGGCGAAGTAGATGCAACAGTATTTGATCGCTACCGCATACCTCTTTATAAGGAAGCAAGCTACAAACCATATGTTATTGCAGCTATGATTTTCCTTAGCAAATTTAAAAATCCTGTAGAAACCTTAAAAGAATTAGAACGGAAGGGAACCGAACGAGTTCAACCGTAAAGTAAAGTTTAGGGGCCATCCGTATTGATGGCTCCTTTTATTCTTAATAGTTTGTTATGAGGCATAACATGAAAAAGAGAGTTGTAGTAGCACTAGGGGGGAATGCATTAGGCAATTCCTTACCAGAACAGAAAATTGCAGTAAAAAGTACAGCTAAAACAATCATTGATTTAGTAGAAGCTGATTGTGACGTAGTGGTAACACATGGTAATGGACCTCAAATTGGTATGATCAACAATGCGATGGCTGCATTGACTCGTGAAGTAGAAGGTCAACCAAACACTCCATTATCTGTATGTGTAGCAATGAGCCAAGCTTATATTGGTTATGACTTACAAAATGCTCTTCACGAAGAGCTTTTAAATCGTGGTATTAAAGATTTGCCAACAATGACTATGGTTACACAAGTACTTGTTGATCAAAATGACCCAGCTTTTCAAAATCCTACAAAACCAATTGGTCATTTTATGACTCAGGAAGAAGCTGAATACGCAGAAAAGAATTACGATTATGTGGTAAAAGAAGATGCGGGTCGTGGTTATCGTCGTGTGGTGGCATCTCCAGCACCAAAAGAAATCATTGAACTAGAAGCAATTAAAGGTTTAGTAGGTAAACAATTAATTGTTGCTTGTGGCGGGGGAGGTATCCCAGTAACTAAAGAAGGTAATGAACTTCATGGTGCAGCTGCTGTTATCGATAAAGACTGGACTAGTAGTTTGTTGGCCCAAGAAATTGATGCTGATGTTCTCGTTATTTTAACAGCTGTTGAAAAGGTTGCCATTAACTTTGGTAAAGAAAATGAAAAATGGCTTGATGAAATAACCGTTACACAAGCTAAAGAATATGTATCAGCTGGTGAGTTTGCAGAAGGCTCGATGAAACCAAAGGTAGAAGCCGCTATAGCATTTGCAGAATCCAAAAAAGGCCGTGTCTCAATTATCACATTATTAGAGAAATCTAAAGATGGTATAGCAGGAAAAACAGGCACACGTATCGTATTATAATAATATATAAGTTTATAAGTATGCTTTTCAACGAATCGTTGAGGAGGTGCCCACATGATTATATTAGGAAAAGGTACTGTTATTACTCGCGACGCTGATAGACCTATCATTTATGATGGTGCTGTTGCTATCGACGGGACTCAAATTGTTGATATTGGTAAATATGATGAATTATGCAAAGCTTATGCAAACGCAGAAATTATTGATGCTCATGGTGGCTTGATTATGCCAGGTTTCATTAATGCACATCATCATATTTACTCCGCTCTTGCACGAGGCTTATCGTTGCCAGGTCCAGCACCGACTAACTTCGGTGAAATCTTGGAAGGACTTTGGTTCTACTTAGATAATAAATTGACGGCTCCAGATGTAAAAGCAAGTGCATTACTTACGTATTTAGGCTGTATCGAAAATGGTGTAACTACTATTTTTGACCACCATGCAAGTTATGGTGAAGTTCCTAACAGCTTATCCATCATTGCAGATGTAGCTAAACAATTCGGCGTTCGCTCATGTTTATGCTATGAAGTATCCGACCGCAATGGCGTAGACCAAATGAAAGCCGCTGTTGCAGAAAACGTACGTTTTGGTAAAGAAGCAAAACAAGATCCATCCAGACTGGCGGCGATGATGGGCTTGCATGCATCTTTCACATTGAGCACGGAAACATTAGATTATGTGAAAGCTCATAATGAGGATCAGTTGGGTTATCATGTTCATGTTGCAGAAGGTCCTGAAGATGTGGCCGATAGTAAAGAAAAGTATGGCATGACACCTGTTAGACGCCTCGTAGAGGCAGGTATTTTATGCCCTAAGAGCATCGCTGGTCACTGTGTACACGTAACTGACGAAGATGTGGCATTATTGAAAAAATCTCAAGCTAAGGTCGTACATAACCCAGAAAGTAACATGGGTAATGCAGTAGGCACGACAGATATCTTAAAACTATTAGATGCAGGGATCACTGTTGGGCTTGGCACAGATGGTTATACAAATGATATGCTCGAATCTTATAAAGTAGCGAATTGTCTCGTGAAACATGAGCAACATAAACCATATGTAGGCTGGGGCGAAGTACCTCATATGCTATTTGAAAACAACCGCAAAATGGCTAATGAATTCTTCGATACTACGGTAGGCATCCTTAAAAAAGGTGCTGCAGCTGACGTAATTGTTCTTGATTACGCAGCACCAACACCACTTGATGAAAACAACATCAATGGTCATTTACTATTCGGTGCTAATGGTATGTATGTGGTAACAACTATTAGTGATGGTGTACCACGCATGATTGATCGTAAATTACAAGGCATTGATAAAGCTGAAGTAATGAACGAAGTTTTAGCAACATCTAAAGGTTTATGGAAACGACTAAACCCATAACGCAAACGCTTTAAAGGAGTGTGACATTATGAGTGACATTATGTATCCGGTAAGTTTCGGAAATTTGATGAACCACATTATGACTGAGTACAAGATGTACAATCGTATTTACAATGTAAATAAAATTCATCGTACGAATCATAATCAACGCTTATCTATCTTTGGTAAATCTATTGAAAATCCTGTAGGCCCAGCAGCTGGTCCTAATACACAGTTGGCACAAAACATTGTGGCATCCTATGTAGCTGGTGCTCGTTGCATTGAATTAAAAACCGTACAAATTATGTATGGTGAAGAACTAGGTATTCCTAGACCTTGTATCTACTCCGTAGACGAAGCATATAACGTAGAATGGTCTTCTGAATATAGCTGTGATGAAGCTGCTGATGAATACATTAAAGCTTGGTTCGCATTGAAATTAATCTCTAAAGAATTAGGATTAGGTGATCCAGATGGATTTTTATTCATCATGAGTGTTGGCTATAACTTGGCTGGTATTAAGAGCCCTATGGTTGATAAATTCATCAATACAATGCGAAATGCATCTCAATCTCCTATGTGGGATACATGTAAACAATGGTGTCTTGACCATGTAGATGAATTTGAGCATATTGATGCTGATTATATCAACTCTATTAGTGATGAACTTTGCCAAGCAATTACATTGTCCACAATGCACGGTTGCCCAGCAGAAGAAATCGAATCCATTTGTTCGTACCTTATCAGTGAAAAAGGTCTTCACCTATACTTAAAATGCAACCCTACATTGTTAGGTCCAAAACGCATTAGAGAATTATTGAATAACGCTGGTTTTGAGTACATTGACTTTGAAGATCATCAATTTGAAGTTGACCTTCAATTCGATAAGGCTGTTCCAATGTTAGAGCGTCTTATTGCTCTTGGTGAAAAACACAATAAGATTTTCGGTGTTAAATTGACAAATACATTCCCTGTACAAATTCACAACAATGAATTGCCAGGCGAGCAAATGTATATGTCTGGTAAATCCTTGTTACCTGTAACAATTGGTGTAGCTGAGCTTTTAAGTGCTCAATTCGGCGAACGTTTACCTATGTCTTATAGCGGTGGTGCTGTAAAACAAAATATCAAAGCTATCTTTGATTGTGGTATTTGGCCTGTAACAGTATGTACAATTCTTCTACAAGGTGAAGGTTACAATACTTTCAAAGGCTTAGCAGACGAAGTGGAATCTACTGATTACAATGCTGCTTTAAAAGTTCATAAAGAACTTATAGCTAAACTCGCTAAAGACATCGCTGAGAACAAAATCTTCAAGAAGAGCGATGCAATGAAGAAAAAACGTGAAGCAATGCCATCCTTCCCAGGTACACGTAGTTCAGACTACCACTGCCGCGTTGTTTGTGGTGCTTGTGTTCGCGTATGTCCTAATAGATGTAATGAAGTCGTTACTGTAAATGATGCTAAATTGATCATCCATGTTGATCAAAGCTGTAATGAATGTGGTAACTGTGCGTGTCATTGCGTAGAACCTTGTCAACCATACAAGGATCGCATTACATTCTTCCACAATGCTGAAGCTTTAGCAGATAGTACAAATGATGGTTTCTACATCAAAGGCACTAGCTGTGGTTATCGCTTTAAAGGTGAAGAAGCCGTATGTGACATTGATGCATTACCTGAAGAATTGAAAGGAGTTGTACATGCCTTCTGTAAAGAGCATGTGTACTATGTATCATGATTATCATACAACAAGGGGAATTGGTCTTAACTGACAGAATCCTTACCGGAGATATATTAATTGATGGCCACAAAATTGTCGCCATTGATGAATACCTTTCTGTTCCAGAAGGGGCTAAAGTTCTTAATGCAAAAGGTTGCTATGTGTTCCCTGGATTTATTGATCCTCATACACACTTTCAAATGACAAATGCCTTGGCGTCTACTGCAGATGATTTTGATAGTGGTACAAAGGCTGCTATTCTTGGCGGCACTACCTCAATCATCAACTTTGCTTCTCCTGAGGATGGATCCCTTTGTAAAGGGTTAGAAGTTCATAAGGAGCGTGCCTTAGGGCATTGCTCCTGTGACTACAAATTCCATATGGAGCTTGTAGAAATGAATGAAGAGGTATCTCATGAAATACCAAAGGTTGTAGAAGCTGGTGTATCGTCCTTTAAAGTGTACTTAGCGTATGGCTTCCGTTTAACAGATCGAGAAATTTATGATGCTATTGAAGCTATAAAACCAACGGGGGCGCTTGTAGGGGCTCACTGTGAAAACGGTGATCTTATCGATGCCTTTGTAGCAGATAAACGTAAACGTGGTGAATTAGATGTAGACAATCATCCACTCACAAGACCGGCCATGATTGAATCGGAAGCGATTAAGCGATTTAGTACAATTGGTGCTGCATTAGAGTATCCCGTGCATATTGTGCATGTAAGTTCTAAAGAAGGTGTAGATGAAGTTCTACGTGAGCGGGCATTAGGACATCAAGTCACTTGTGAAACATGTCCACAGTATTTGGTGCTTGATGAATCACGATATAAATTACCTGATTTTGAAGGGGTTAAATTTGTGATGAGTCCTCCACTTAGAACGATACGAGATCAAATGGCATTGAAGGATGCACTAGTAAATGGTGTTTTTCAAACCATTGGTTCCGACCATTGTAGCTTTACCTTTAATGATCAAAAATTAAAGAGTCGTTATGACTTTACCCGAATTCCTGGAGGTATTCCTGGAGCTGAAGAACGGGGTATCATTGCTTATGATGTGTTGGTTAACCAATGCAATATGAGCGCTGTAGATTTTATGAAATTAGTTAGTGAAAACCCAGCAAAGCTATATGGCATGTATCCCAAGAAGGGGACATTAGCTGTAGGTAGTGATGGGGATATAACAATTGTAGATAAGCATATAGAACATGTGCTTTCAAAAGAGTCCGCCCATACAAAGGCTGACTATATACCTTACGAAGGAATATCTGTAACTGGCAAGGTTCGAGATGTTATCCTTAGAGGTCACCATGTGGTACAAGATGGATCCTTAACAGAATCATATCTTGGTGAATGTATTCCTTAATGAGAGGAGGGCTATATATGTACCGCTTTCAAGTGAATGGCACCCAATATGAGGTTCAAGAGGATCAACGTTTAATTGATTTCTTGCGAGCTGATTTAAAGTTGACGGGCACTAAAGAAGGTTGTAGTGCTGGTGCATGTGGTACGTGTACAGTAATTATAGACGGGAAAAAAGCAAAGGCTTGTGTAAGCAAACTATCTCAATTAGATGGTAAATCAATTGTCACGATTGAAGGTTTATCTGAACGAGAAAAAGCAGTATACACCTATGCTTTTGGTGAATGCGGAGCGGTGCAGTGTGGTTTCTGTATACCAGGTATGATTATTAGTGCAAAAGTATTAATTGACGAAAATAATGACCCTACACCTGACGATGTTAAAAAGGCGATATTAGGTAATATTTGCCGTTGTACAGGCTATGTAAAAATTGAAGAGGGCATTATGCTAGCTGCAAAAATGTTCCGTGAGAACTTACCAGTTCCAGAAAAGGATACAAATGGTAATGTAGGCGCTCGTTTACACCGTGTAGATGCTGAGGAAAAAGCATTAGGTACTGGACAATATGCTGATGATATCTATATGGATGGCATGATTTATGCCAAAGCATTGCGTTCTAAATACCCACGAGCTAGAGTTGATCGTGTTGATGTATCTAAAGCTCTTGAACATCCAGCGTGTGTAACGGCATTGACCGCTAAGGATGTACCATTCAATAAGACTGGTCATTTAGTACCGGATTGGGATGTACTTATCGCCGAAGGTGATATTACACGTTATGTAGGCGATGCAATTGCATTGGTAGCAACTACTGAGAAGAAGTATCTAGATGAAGTATTGGCTTTAGTTGAAGTTGATTATACTGAATTAGAACCCATACTAGATCCATTGGAAGCGCTAAAACCAGATGCTCCTCAATTACATCCAGAGGGAAATGTATTGTCTCGTCAAACGTTATCTCGTGGCGATGTAGATAAGGCTATTGCAGAGGCGGCTTTTGTAGTAACAAATCATTATTCCACGCCTCAAACCGATCATGCATTTATGGAACCAGAATGTGCTGTTGCATATCGTGAGGGAGACGAAATTCATCTGCATTCAGGTAGCCAAAATGTTTATGATGATCGGCGTGAAGTTGCTCGTATGCTTGGCATTCCAAATGAATCTGTAAAGGTTCATAGCATGCTCGTAGGTGGCGGCTTTGGTGGTAAAGAGGATATGACCGTACAGCATCATGCATCTCTCGTAGCTTGGCTTACAGGTAAACCAACTAAGGTTCTATTCTCTCGTCAAGAAAGTCTTAATATCCATACTAAACGTCATGCGATGGAAATGGATATTACAACAGCTTGTGATGCAGAAGGTAATCTGGTAGCAAGTAAGGTAAATATCATTTCTAATTGTGGCGCGTATGCATCTTTAGGTGGTCCTGTACTTCAACGTGCTGGTACTCATTCTTGTGGCCCTTATCACTTTGATAATTTTGCCTTTGATGGTGTATGTGTTTATACAAATACTGTTCCTGGTGGTGCATTCCGTGGGTTCGGCGTAACACAAACTATCTTTGGTCAAGAGCAAAATATTGATGAATTAGCTGCGTTAGTAGGCATGGATCCTTGGGAATTCCGCTATAAAAATGTTGTGCGCCCTGGTGACTCATTACCAAATGGCCAAATTTGTTCCAAAGAAACCGCTTTAGTAGAATGTTTGGAAGCTGTAAAAGATGCATATTATGCCTCTGATCGTACTGGTCTTGCGGTATGTTTGAAAAATAGTGGTATTGGTGTAGGACTACCTGATACGGGTCGCGTTATTTTAGAAGTACGTGATGGTAAAGTTCGTATTCGTACGGGTGCTGCTTGTATTGGTCAAGGCATGGCTACTATGGCAACACAAGTACTTTGTGAAACAACAGGCTTAACGGCGGATAAAGTATTTGTAGAACGTCCTGATACAGTACGCACACCAGATTCTGGTACAACTACTGCATCTCGCCAAACGCTCTTTACCGGTGAAGCAACGCGCAAAGCAAGTCTTCGCTTAAAAGAAATGTTAGATTCTAAAACATTAGAAGAACTGAATGGCGTAGAGATTTATGAAGAGTTCCTCGGTGAAACAGATCCATTTAATTCTGATAAATCGCATCCAAAAAATCACGTTGCCTATGGTTATGGTGCATGTGTAGCAACAATTGGTGAAGACAATAAGGTTGCTAATTTACATGTAGCATACGATGTAGGTCGTGTAGTGAACCCTCAATCCTGTACAGGTCAGGCCGAAGGTGGTGCCATTATGGGAATGGGTTATGCAGTTACAGAAGACTTCCCTTATAAAGAAGGGTATGTAACATCTAAATACGGTACGCTAGGACTTCTTAGAGCTACCCAATGTCCTCCAATTCATGTAAGTCTTATCGAAAAAGGGACACCAGAACAATATGCATACGGAGCTAAAGGTATTGGCGAAATCTCTAGCATTCCGATTGCACCGGCTATTGCAAATGCGTATCGTCGTATCGACGGAGAACCACGTAGGTCCTTGCCGATTAAACATACAGGTTATAAAAAATAGAATATTTGCTTAATGGTAGGGGCTTTTGCCCCTAGCCATCAAGGTTCCCACGTGAAGTCGATGAGATTTCTAAACTCTATCATGTACGATAGTATGACTATATTGTTTAACTAGTAACTAAAACGTAAGATATGAGGTGATTCTTATGAGTAAAGGTGCATCTGGTGTCGACCATGTAGATGGTATGCTGCCAATCCCGCAGTTATTCGCTTATGGTTTACAGCACGTTCTGGCTATGTATGCTGGGGCAGTAGCTGTACCAATTATTATTGCACAAGCTATGCATTTGCCAATTGAAGATTTAATTCGTTTGATTACAGCTGACTTATTTACATGTGGTGTAGCTACATTGATTCAAACATTAGGATTCGGACCAGTTGGCGGGCGTATTCCTCTTATTCAAGGTGTTACATTTGCTTCTGTAGGCCCTATGATTATGATTGGTCAACAGCATGATATCAATACGATTTACGGTGCGATTATCGTAGCTGGTCTCTTTACATTCCTTGTGGCACCATTTTTCAGTCGTTTGATTCGGCTATTCCCACCTGTAGTAACAGGTACTATCATTACTATTATTGGTATCAACTTGATGCCAGTAGCTGTTAACTGGATGGGGGGTGGCGTAGGCAATAAAAACTTTGGCGATCCACTATACATAGCTCTTGGTGTAGCTACATTTGTTCTCGTTATATTAACTTATCGATTTGGTAAAGGTTTCCTTGGTAATTTGGCAATCTTAGTTGGCCTTATTCTCGGTACAGCCTTAGCTATGATTGTTGGTATTACAGATTTTTCAGAGGTAGGACGTTCTCAATGGATTTCTGTTGTAACACCATTCTATTTTGGTCTTCCAACCTTTGACTTTGCTTCTATTGTATCTATGATTATTGTAATGCTCGTAGTTATGGTAGAAACAACTGGTGATAGTATTGCGGTAGGTGAAATTGTAGATAAACCTATTGGTCAAAATGAATTGGCTGCGGTACTTCGCGCGGATGGCTTGTCTACTATTATTGGTGGTATCCTTAATAGTTTTCCGTATACAGCATTTGCTCAAAACGTAGGTCTTATTGCTGTAACACGTGTTAAGAGTCGTTTCGTTGTAGCAGCATCTGGTGTAATTTTAATTTTATTAGGCCTTTTCCCTAAATTAGCCGCTATCGTAGCTTGTATTCCAAATGCTGTACTAGGGGGCGCAGGGATTGCTATGTTCGGCATGATTATCGCCAGTGGGATTCGTTCTCTTGGTAAAGTTAGTTTCGATGGTAACTATAACCTGATGCTAGTTGCCATTAGTATTGGGGTATCCATGATTCCTCTTGCAGCACCTCAATTCTATACACACTTTCCAGCATGGGCTCAAATTCTTTTGAAATCTGGTATCACAGCTGGTAGTATAGTAGCTGTTATTTTAAATGTAATGTTTAATGGTTTTGGTTATAAAACTGTTAACGAACCTAATCGTGCGACTCGTAAATATCGCCACTTCACACGATTCAAAGGTTATCCTAAACATTTCTACCAATAAGATATAGTTAGACGAGTTTACTCTCATGCGATTATATGTATTGTCTCTCACAGTAGAAACCTTGTTAGTATAGGTAAAACATCAATATATATGGTTTCGTTTGTTAAAAAGATCTCACTCTGATTTGGAGTGAGGTCTTTTTTTATGGAATCGTATACTACTTTGGTATATAATTAAATAATATTATTGCAAAGGAGACGCATTATGAAAGACGAGCGATTTATAGTTACATATAGAATAGAAGCGAGTACATATGAAGAAGCAAAATCAATTGCTTGGGCTGTTCAAGTGGAGCAAACTATAGAATTTCCTTATGAGTTTGTAACGGATCCATACATTAAAGAAACTATTACTGGTCGACTAGAATCTCTTGAACCTATAGTAGAAGACTCTCCTTATATCAATGTAGGTGTGATGCCAAATGCTGTAATTGACACCTCTCGTTACTATTTGGCTCGTATTTCATATCACGTAGATACCACGGCCTTAGAGGCTACACAATTTTTAAATGTTGTCTTTGGTAATTCTTCGTTACAGCCACATATTTGGGTAGTAGATATTGAACTATGTCCAACACTTTACGATGTGTTTAAGGGACCACAATTTGGCTTACAAGGAATTCGTCGATTAGTGGAAACCCCGACGCGTCCAATGATTCAAGCCGTTGTAAAGCCGATGGGCACACCGAATGTAGAATTGGCTCGTATGTGTGGCGCTTACACACGTGGTGGTGCAGATGTCATAAAGGATGATCATGGTATTTCTAATCAGTCCTTCTCTCAATATAAAGATCGTGTAAAACGATGTGCTGCTATGGTACAGGAAATGAATGCTGTACATGGTACACATACTTTATATGCTGCAAACGTATCAGGTGATGGTACAGATGTGTTAGAACGCGCTTATTTTGCCAAAGAGGCTGGTGCTACAGCTCTCATGGTGGCTGCAGGTCTCGTTGGTTTCGGTTGGTTACACAAATTAGCTACTGATGAAAACTTACGATTGCCCATTATTCATCATCCAGCTTATTCTGGTGGATTTGTAAGCCCTGGTGTATCTGGAGTAGCTGACTATTTACAACTAGGTTTATTACCTCGTATCTTTGGGGCTGATATGTCAATTTTCGTATCTTATGGTGGACGCTTTACTTTTACAGAGGAACAATGCAAGAGAATTTCCTCTTACATTAAACGACCAATGGGCTTGATGAAAGCAGCTTGCCCGGCACCGGGTGGTGGTGTTACAGATGCTCGTCTTAATGAACTCGTTGAGCTGTACGGAAATGATACTATGTTCCTCGTTGGCGGTGACATGTTCCGTCGAGGACCAGATATTGAGGCTAATATGTCGTACTTTGTAGAGCGTTTGACTAAATTATCTGAAAGAACGTAATAATAGCTTGAATTTAAATGAGTTAATACAATGTTTAACTAAATAACTAAGCTATTGACTTTTACAGAAATAATAGATTTATGATTAAGTATATGGAGTGTTTTGATGAGTGAATCATCACCGTTGGAGGTCCATGTCCTTGCCAGTGGTAGCAAGGGCAATTGTACAGTAATAAAAAAAGGGAACTCTGTCATATTGCATGATGTAGGCATTAGTTGCCGGCGCATTGTCAATGGGTTAAAAGAATTGCATATAGACATGGCTCAGGTGGAGGGCATATTCGTCAGTCATGAACATAGTGATCATATTGCGGGACTACAACAATTACTAAAACGATTTGATCTTCCTGTGTATACGAAGCAGGGCACATGGCGTGAAATTCAAGATAAGTTAATCGTACCGAAGAATCGATTGATTGAGCTTACAAAGGGCAGTTTAACGTTGGGCGGTCTCACCGTAGAGCCGTTTTCGGTAAGTCATGATGCGGCTGATCCAATTGGAATAAATGTGTTTGCTGGGAACGATAAGGCAACTGTTGTTACTGATACAGGTGTGATTTCAGATGATATTTTACGCAGGCTTGATGATACGACGCTGTTAGTGCTAGAGGCAAATTATGATCCGCATATGTTGCGTTTCGGACCCTATCAGCCGTTTTTAAAACAACGTGTGGCTAGTGATGAAGGTCATTTGAGTAATGAAATGGCTGCACAAGCTCTACTCATGATGAAGCGTCCTAATTTTATGCAAGTTATATTGGCTCATCGATCTGAAAATAATAATAACGCTGTCCTTGTTACCCAAACTATTGGCAAAATGCTTGTTGATGGTGGTGTTCGTATTGGACCTGAAATGAAGTTACAACATGGTCAGCCTAATGAAATTGTGTCCATCCAATCTGTGAAGAGGTAAAAATGAGATTTTATATAGTCTGTATTGGTAAATTGAAGGATGCTTATTTACGTGAGGGTGTAGCAGAGTTTGTGAAACGTATGCGTCCCTATGGTGGTATTACAATTACAGAGCTGAATGAAAGTAAAATTGGAGATAAGCCGAGTGATGCGGATCGCAAACAAGTTGTTGCCGAAGAAGGAGACCGTTTATTAAAAGCGGTTCCTAAAAATGCGTATACCGTATTACTTGATGTGTATGGCAAAACGATGTCCTCTGAAGAACTCGCTAAGACGGTATCTAAACTTGAGGTGGATGGTGTGAGCGATATGGCCTTCATTATTGGTGGTGCCTTTGGGGTGAGTGATACATTACGTCAGACTGCAAATTATAAATTATCCTTTAGCCCTATGACTTTTACACATCAAATGGTTCGATTGTTACTCGTAGAGCAAATATATCGAGCATCAAAAATTAATCGCAATGAACCTTATCATTGGTAGAAGAAGTAGATTTAAAAATTATTTGTATAATACTTTCAGAAAAAAGGAGTTTTATTATACTGTGGCGAATAGTATAATAAAGCAAGATGTATTTGTAAGGAGGAATTCACTATGAAAATCCAAGAAGTAATGAATAAATACCCTGTTACTGTTGGCAAAGATGCGCCGATTTCTGATGTAGCTGATTTATTGGTTAAATATAATTTAACAGCTGTGTCCGTAGTGGATGATGATAATAAGTTGTTAGGTATTATCTCTGAAGGTGATTTACTTTATAAAAAAGTACGTCCTCATGTGCCTCATTATGTTAATGTATTAGGCGCTAGCATCTATTACAATGGCATCGGTGAATACAATGCTCAATTTAAAAAATTATTGGCATCTCACGTTCATGAGTTGATGACTGATGAAGTAATTACAACCACACCGGATAAAGATGTAGAAGAAATTGTATCTGTTATGCTTGATCAACATTTGAAAAATGTGCCAGTTGTAGATAAAGAGTATCGTTTGATCGGGATTTTGTCTCGTCGGGACATTATCAAATTGATTGCTAAAGATAACTAATTAGCATAATTATGTAAAATATGTAAAGACCACCCGTTTTGGGGTGGTCTTTTAGTGTATATTGAGAAGAATTGCATTGACCTTGCATTTATGTTATTATTAGGAGTGCATAATATACTACAGAAATTTGGGCATATTGCCCTTCGAGGAGGACATATTTTAAATGAAAGCAACTGTAAATCCTGTTGATCAACACGTAGTAACGTTAACTATTGAAGTACCTGCAGCAGAAGTAGATAAAGGCATTAAACAAGCTGTAAAACGCATTGCAGGTCAAGTGAACATCCCTGGCTTCCGCAAAGGACATGCGCCTCGCCGTATTTTAGAAATGAACTTCGGTAAAGAAGCTATCTTGGAAGAAGCGTTTGAAGTATTGGCTAGCCAAAACTATAGTGCTGCACTTCGTGAAAATGATATCGTGCCTGTATCTGAACCTGAAATCGAACGCGAACAATTCGAAGAAGGCAAAGATTTGATTTTCAAAGCTACTGTAACTAAACGCCCTGAAGTTAAACTTGGCGATTACAAAGGCTTAGAAGCAGATAAACAAGATGCTACAGTATCTGATGAACAAATCGAAGAACAGTTGAACAATATTCGTGAACAACAAGCAAAAATGGTTGTTGCTGAAGAAGGCGCTACAATTCAAAAAGACGACTTTGCAGTAATCGACTTTGCTGGTTCCGTTGATGGTAAACCTTTTGATGGTGGTGAAGGTAAATCCTACCCATTACAGATCGGTTCTGGTAGCTTCATTCCTGGCTTCGAAGATCAATTGATTGGCGCTAAAGCTGGTGATGATGTAACTGTAAAAGTAACATTCCCTGAAGACTACTTCGTAGCAGAACTTGCTGGTAAAGAAGCAGAATTCAAAACTCATATCCATGATATTAAACGTAAAGAATTGCCTGAATTGAATGATGAATTCGCAAAAGAAGCAAGCTCTTACGAAACTATTGAAGAATTGAAAAAAGATCTTCGCACTAAAATGGAGGAAGAAGCTTCCCGTCGTGCAATCGATACTTACAATGCTGACTTGATTCAAACAGCTGTTAAAAATGCAACTGTAGAAATCCCAGAAGTAATGATTAAAGATCGCGTAGAACAAATGATTCAAGAATTGGCTATGAATATGGAAGGCCGTGGCTTGAAACTTGATGACTACTTGAAATTCTCCAATAAAACTATCGAAGATTTACGCTCTGAATACAAAGATTCCGCAGCTGAAAACGTACGCGCTGATTTAGTATTGGATGCTATTGCAACTGCTGAAGGTATCGAAGTAACTCCAGATGATATGAACCGTGAAATCTTCATTATGGCTCAAAACTTTGGGGCAGATCCTAAAGAAGTTTGGGATATTATTGCAAAAGAAGGTCGTGTAGCTATGTTGGCAGGCTCTGTAGCTCGCAAAAAAGCAGCTCGATTCATTATTGATAATGCAAAAGGCGCTGAAGCGGCTGAATAATAGTTTGCTCAACTAGGTACATGAAAAGGTGATTACATGTATGTACCAATCGTAGTTGAACAAGGTGAACGCGGAGAGCGTTCCTATGATATTTACTCTCGCTTGTTAAAGGATCGCATTATTTTCCTTGGTGGCCCCATCGATGATAATGTGGCAAATGCGGTTATTGCGCAAATGTTATTCCTGGAAGCAGAGGATCCTGATAAGGATATCCATTTGTACATCAATAGCCCTGGTGGTGTTGTAACCGCAGGTATGGCTATTTATGATACGATGCAATATATTAAACCAGATGTGTCTACTATTTGTGTAGGCTCTGCAGCGAGCATGGGTGCTGTGCTTTTAACAGCTGGCACTAAAGGTAAACGATATGCGTTACCTCATGCGCGCATCATGATTCACCAACCATTAGGTGGTGTACAAGGACAAGCATCTGAAATTGAAATCCATGCCCGTGAGATTCTTCGCATGCGTGAAGAGTTAAATGGTATCTTAGCTTCTCGCAGTGGACAAGATATTGAAGTAGTAGCTCGCGATACAGATCGCGATAACTTCATGAGTGCTCAGGATGCCGTTGAATACGGCTTAATTGATGAGGTGCTCACAAGAGAACCTGTAGAAAGCAAGTAATGGAGGCGCCCCTTGGCAAAAGATAAAGACACTATGCGCTGCAGTTTTTGTGGACGCACAAGCGAAGAAGTCCGCAAATTAGTGGCGGGGCCTAACGTGTATATTTGTGATGAATGCGTTGAAGTTTGTGAACGCATCATTGCAGATGAGTTGGGTGCGGTTGAGACGGACGACTTCAATTTAAAAGAATTGCCAACGCCTAGAGAAATTAAAGCTCATCTTGACGAATATGTCATTGGTCAAGATGATGCTAAAATCTCTTTAGCCGTGGCTGTATATAATCACTACAAACGTTTACAAACAGATAATGTAGTTGATGATGTAGAATTACAAAAGGCTAATGTTTTATTCATTGGTCCTACTGGTAGTGGTAAAACACTATTGGCTCAAACCTTAGCGAAAATGCTAGAAGTACCATTTGCTATTGCAGATGCTACAAGCTTAACTGAGGCTGGGTATGTAGGGGAAGATGTAGAAAACATCTTACTCAAAATTATCCAAGCTGCAGATTATGATATAGCTCGGGCTGAACGTGGCATTATCTATATCGATGAAATTGATAAGATTGCTCGTAAGTCTGAGAACCCTTCCATTACACGTGATGTGTCTGGTGAAGGCGTACAACAAGCATTGCTTAAAATCTTAGAAGGTACTGTCGCTTCTGTTCCCCCACAAGGTGGTAGGAAGCATCCTAATCAAGAAATGCTTCAAATTGACACTACGAATATTCTCTTTATTTGTGGTGGTGCATTTGATGGTATGGATAAGGTTATTACTAAGCGTACCGCTAAGAAAACACTTGGCTTTGGTGCAGATGTACAGCGTAAAGAAGAACGCAATGTATCGGCTATCTTAAAAGATGTTGTACCTGAAGATTTATTAAAATTTGGCTTGATTCCTGAGTTTATTGGACGTTTGCCAGTAATGGTGACATTAGATCAATTAGACAGAGATGCGTTAATTCAAATTTTGACAAAGCCTAAAAATGCATTAACAAAACAATATGAAAAAATTCTATCCCTTGATGGTGTAGAATTAACTTTCACTGAAGATGCATTAGAAGAAATCGCTGATGAAGCATTACAGCGAAAAACAGGTGCTCGTGGTTTGCGTGCTATCATTGAAAAGGTGATGAAACGCGTAATGTTTGAGGTTCCTTCCATGCCGGAAGTAACTAAGTGCATTGTGAATCGTGAATCCGTATTAAGCACAGGTGAACCTATACTCAAAAATGAGGCAGACCAAGACATCCAGTTGAAATCGTAATTCGAAGAAACTCATTTCTGTGTAGGAATGAGTTTCTTTTCATAATATATATACCTGGAGGAAGTATGAATTTACTCGAAGTTGGGATCCCTACCGTACCTCTCAGAGGCATGGTAGTATACCCGAATATCGTGATTCACCTCGATATCGGTCGAGACAAATCCATTAAGGCGGTGGAAGCCGCAATGAATGAGGACCGCATTTTAGCTGTCGTAACTCAAAAAGATGATGCTGTAGATGCGCCAACAGTTCATGATTTAGCCCAAATGGGTACATTAGTAAAAATTAAACAAATGTTGCGCTTACCAGGTGGTATAGTACGTGTTCTTGTAGAGGGCATCACTCGTATTCGTCTTATGAATATTACTAGCATGGACCCTTATTATATAGGAGACTATGAACGAGTGGCGTCTGAATTTGAAGACGATGTAGAGCTTGAAGCTTATCGTCGTTTGGTTCAAGCTAAATTTGGCGAATGGGCAGAAGAAGCTAAATCAGTTACTGATGAAGGTGTAACGCGCGTTATGGAATTACGCAATCCTTGTGAATTAGCTGACCAAGTTGCATTTCTATTGCCTATTAATAATTTGAAACGTCAAGAGTTACTTGAAGAATTATCTGTGGCTCGTCGTCTTAACATGATTGTAGGCATTTTAAATATGGAATTACAAATCTCTGATTTGGAAAATTCCATCAATAATCAAGTGCGTCAATCTATGGAAAAAGCGCAGAAGGAATATTTCTTGCGCGAAAAAATCCGCGTTATCCACGATGAGTTGGGTGATAAAGGGGATCCCGAGGAGGAGGCAGAAGAACTACGAGTTAAGTTAAAAGCACTTAATCTAAGTGAAGACGTACATACGCGTATTGATAAAGAAATTTCTCGTTACAGCCGCATGCCTCAATTGATGCCGGAAGCAACAATTTTGCGCAATTACCTAGATTGGGTATTGGCATTACCGTGGAACGAATTAACGGAAGACCGTTTAGATATTAAGGGCGCTCATGCTATGCTCGAGGCCGATCATTATGGCCTTGAAAAGGTTAAGAAACGCATTTTAGAATTTTTAGCGGTTCGTAAATTAACTGGTAAAAATAGTGGCTCTATTCTTTGTTTAGTAGGCCCACCAGGCGTTGGTAAAACCTCTTTGGCTACCTCTATTGCTAAAGCAATGAATCGTAAGTTTATCCGTGCATCCTTAGGTGGTGTTCGTGATGAAGCTGAAATTCGTGGACATCGACGTACTTATATTGGTGCTTTACCTGGTCGTATGATTCAGGGGTTAAAAAATGTAGGTACTAAGAATCCTGTATTTTTATTGGATGAAATTGATAAATTAGCATCTGATTATAAAGGTGATCCATCTTCAGCGTTATTAGAAGTATTGGATCCAGAACAAAATAGCACATTTAGTGATCACTTTATCGAAGTACCGTTCGACTTCTCTGAAGTTTTCTGGATTACTACGGCTAATGTAGCATCTAATATTCCTGGTCCATTGTTAGATCGTATGGAAATTATTGAGTTGTCCAGCTATATGGAAGAAGAAAAACTAGAAATTGCTAAGCGTTACTTAACACCTAAGCAAATTAAGAAAAATGGCCTTGAAGATTACAAGGTTAAATTATCTGATGCTGTGTTAAGAAAGGTAATTTCCGAATATACTCGCGAAGCAGGTGTTCGTACTTTAGAGAAAACAATTGCTAAGATTTGCCGTAAGATTGCTTTCAAAGTAGTTGAAGAAGGCGGAGACGCACCAAAAGTCACTACTAAGAATCTTCACGAATTCTTAGGCGCACCAATCTTTGTTGACCAAGAGCGAGAAAAGAAAGCACAAGTTGGCTATGTAAATGGATTAGCTTGGACATCTGTTGGTGGTGTAGTATTACCATGTGAAGCTACAACTATGAATGGTACCGGTAAATTGGCTTTAACTGGTAGTCTCGGCAAGGTTATGCAAGAGTCTGGTCAAGCGGCTATGAGTTATATTCGCCATAATGCAAAAGCTTTAAAGATTGAAGAAGATTTTTATAAAAAGCTTGATATTCACGTTCACTTGCCAGAAGGGGCAACCCCTAAAGATGGTCCTTCAGCAGGTATTACAATGACATTAGCTATGGTATCTATTTTGACTAACCGCAAGGTTCGTTCTGATATTGCCATGACTGGTGAAATCACATTGCGTGGCCGCGTATTACCAATAGGCGGCTTAAAAGAAAAATTATTAGCAGCCTTGTCTCATGGTATTAAAGAGGTGTTGATTCCAAAAGGCAATGAAAAGGATATTGCAGAATTACCTGACATTGTGAAAGAAGGCCTCATCATTACGCCAGTTAAGACAATGGATGAAGTATTAGCAAAGGCACTTGTGTAATGCAAAAGAAGAAAAAATCCACTAAACCAATGGGCCCAAAACCACAATATACACGAAAAGAACCAAAGGGGCCTCGTATTATAGCTGCAAAATATAATACTTCCTGTGTGAAGGCGGATCAATATCCTGAAGGGGATACCGTAGAAATCGCCTTCCTTGGACGCTCTAATGTGGGCAAGTCTTCGTTGATTAATTCTTTATGTAACTATCGTGGGTTAGCCCTCGTTAGTGGTCAGCCAGGTAAGACTAAGACGATAAACTACTTTGATATTGAATCAAAAGAGGATATTTCTGAAACCGAGGAACGCAGATATAACTGGTTTCTCGTTGACCTTCCTGGTTATGGTTTTGCAAAGACAAATAAAGGAAACCGCAATCTGTGGTCTTCCTTTATTGCCGATTATATTTTACATTCTGAACGATTGATGTTGTTGTGTTTACTTATCGATGGTCGCCATCCTGAAATGGCCATTGATAAGGTGGCCTTTGATTGGCTCGTCGAAGCCGGTGTTCCGTTACAAATTGTAGTGACCAAGGCCGATAAATTGACGGCTAAAGAAAAGTCTGCAAACTTGTCTATTATTAAAGAGCTATATCCAACGGCTACCCCGCCGATTTTGTACAGCTCTTTAAAGCATACTGGACGTGAGCTTTTACAACAACGAATCAATAAAATTTTGGTAGGAGATGAAGCATGAGTCAAACGAATGAATTAGAGATTATGGAACGCATTGCTCTAGATTTAGAGCGTGTCGAAGAGTCTCTTGCATCATCTTTTAATACCGGTGCAGAGGACTTCAATGCACTGATTCGACCGTTATCAGCAGCAGGTGGTAAGCGTTTGCGTGCTCAATTGTGTCTATTGATTGCTAATGCAGGTACATCTATAGAGCGTCAACGCATTAAAATTGCTGAGGCTGTTGAAATGCTTCATTTAGCAACACTTATCCATGACGATGTTTTAGATCAAGCTGAAATTCGCCGTGGGGAGGATACAATTCACATGCATAAAGGTAATAAAGTAGCTATCCTTAGTGGTGATTATTTATTTGCTAAAGCATTTAAAATCGTATCTGAAATGACGAATATGAAGTATCTTCAAGTATTCTCTCATATTATCACATGCCTCGTAGAAGGTGAGTTCATGCAAATGGAAGATGTATATCGCATCGATCAAGGCATAGAGCGTTATATGACAAAGACGCAAAAGAAAACAGCAGACTTTATGGAAGGCTGTATGGAGCTTGGTGGTCTCTTAGGAGATTGGCAAGCGAATGAAATCATAGAGTTGAAAAAATATGGTCATGCATTAGGCATGGCATTCCAAATTACAGACGATATTATGGATTATCGTGAAACAGCGGAAACAACGGGAAAGCCTGTAGGGAATGATCTTCGAGAGGGACTATTGACGTATCCGTTATTAAGCATCGTTAACGATGGTAATAAAGATAAATTGCTTGAAGATATTAAAGGCTTAAATAATGGTGGTAATGAGCAAGACATTATTGATTATGTTATTGCTCAAGGTGGAATTGATAATACATTAGCTGTAGCTGATAAATATTGTAAAGATGCTCTAGCGGCACTCGCTGCAGTGCGTGATTTCCCAGGGAAGGAATTCCTTGTGATGGCTGTAGAAAATCTGGCTGATAGAAAGGTATAATATGGAACCATTCGAACCAAAATCGGATTTCGAATATCCCATGCAAAAACCTTCTTTTGATAGTGTAGTTCGTCAAAAACGGCGTGAAGCAGAACAAAAGACTGAGCAAGAACGATATAAGGTGGCAACTCAACACATTCCTGAGGATGTGGAAGATGAACCAGTTTATACGGCTATAGAGCAGAAGATGATGGATGAAGCAAGGGAATTGTCTCTTGTAGGACATCTTTCAGAGCTGCGAAAACGATTGATTATAATAGCTGTAGCAGTTATTGTGGGAACTTGTATTTCTTATTATTATGTAGACTTATTATTGGAAATACTCCTAAAACCGGCTGGCAAGCTCTATTATATGAGACCTACTGAAGCATTTTTTACATATATGAAGGTGTCTGTTGTAGGTGGCTTAGTCATAGCCGCTCCCATTATATTGCATCAGATTTGGCTATTTGTTAAGCCTGCACTAACTGTGCGAGAAAAGCAGCTATCTAACTGGATCTTACCAGTAGCAATTGGTCTATTCGGGATAGGTATTGTATTTTCTTATTTTCTCGTATTGCCTGCAGCGGTGAAGTTCTTTATGGGCTTTGCTACAGATGAATTACAGCCGATGTTTTCTATTGGTCAGTATATGGACTTTGTATTATCCTTTGTATTGCCCTTTGGATTTATCTTTGAGTTGCCGTTGATCTTAATTATTTTGGGATATTTCAACTTAATTACATCACGCTTTTTAAAAACGAAGCGAAAGATATTTATTCTTATATCCTTTATCATAGGTGCTGTCATTTCACCTACACCGGATATGTTCTCGCAAACGATGATTGCATTACCTATGATATTGCTATATGAAACAAGCCTATTTGTATTGGCTAAAATTATGAAGCGCTAAGGAGTCTTTTAGGAGGAACGATGAAAACCTACGAAAATTTAACCACATATAATCCTGGTGAAATAGAAGGCAAATGGTATTCTTATTGGGAAAATCAAGGATACTTTCACGAAGAAGTAGACACGAATAAAGAGCCATTTAGTATCGTATTACCACCTCCTAATGTAACTGGTATGTTGCATATGGGGCATGCCCTTGATAACACATTACAAGACATCCTCATCCGTTTCAAACGCATGCAAGGCTACAATGTATTGTGGATGCCAGGTACAGACCACGCTGGTATTGCTACACAAATCAAAGTAGAAGAGATGCTTGCTAAAGAAGAAGGAAAATCTCGCTATGATTTGGGCCGTGAAAAATTCGTAGAGCGCGTGTGGGAATGGAAAAAAGAATATGGTGATACTATTGTAAAACAAATCCGTAGCCTTGGCGCATCCTGTGATTGGACCCGTGAGCGATTTACTTTGGATGAAGGATACTACCATGCAGTGCGCGAAGTATTTGTAAGCCTTTATGAAAAAGGTTTGATCTATCGCGGTGAACGCATCATCAACTGGTGTCCTCGTTGTGCCACTGCGTTATCTGATGTTGAAGTTGAGCATGAAGACGAACATGGCCATTTATGGCATATTAAATATCCTGTAAAAGGTGAAGATAATCGTTTCGTTGTTGTTGCTACAACTCGTCCAGAAACAATGTTTGGTGATGTAGCAGTAGCAGTAAATCCTGATGATGATCGTTATAAAGATCTCATTGGTAAAACATTAATCTTGCCATTTGTTAATCGAGAAATCCCTGTAATTGCCGATGACTATGTTGATGCTAGCTTCGGTACAGGCTGTGTAAAAATTACACCTGCTCATGACCCTAATGACTTTGAAATGGGTCAACGCCATGATTTAGAGTCCATCGTTGTTATGAACAATGATGCAACAATGAATGAAGGTGCTGGCAAATTTAATGGCTTACCTCGTGAAGAAGCGCGTAAACAAGTAGTAGCTGAACTTAAAGAATTAGGCCTACTTGAAAAAATCGATGATCATGACCATGCAGTAGGTCATTGCTCTCGTTGTAATACAATCATCGAACCAATGGTATCTAAACAATGGTTCGTAGATATGAAACCATTGGCAGAGCCAGCTCTTAAGGTTGTTAAAGACCACGAAGTAGAGTTCGTTCCTGAACGTTTTACAAAAACATATGTGAACTGGCTTGAAAATATCCGCGATTGGACGATTTCTCGTCAATTGTGGTGGGGCCATCGCATTCCTGCATGGTATTGTGATGATTGTGGTGAAACTATCGTTAGCCGTGAAGATATTACAGAATGTCCTCATTGCCACGGTCATGTTACACAAGATCCAGATGTTCTTGATACATGGTTTAGCTCTGGTTTATGGCCGTTTGCCACACTGGGTTGGCCTAAGCAAACTCCAGAACTTAAACAATGGTATCCAACAAGTGTGCTTGTAACTGGTTACGATATCATCTTCTTCTGGGTTGCTCGTATGATCTTTATGGCTCTTGAGTTTGAACATGAAATTCCATTTAAACATGTATTTATTCATGGTCTTGTTCGCGATAGCCAGGGCCGTAAAATGAGTAAATCTTTGGGCAATGGTATTAATCCGCTTGAAGTTATCGACCAATATGGTGCTGATGCATTGCGCTTTACTCTTGTAACTGGCAACACACCTGGTAACGATATGCGTTTCTATATGGAACGTGTTGAGGCTAACCGTAACTTTGCCAATAAGATTTGGAATGCATCAAAATTTGTATTGATGAACCTTACAAATTATGATGAAAGTTTCGTTCCAACAGTAGATGATTTGACATTGGCTGACCAATGGATTGTTCAAAAATACAATGAAACTGTACAAAATATAACATCTAACCTCGATAAATTCGAATTAGGCGAGGCTGCTAGTTCAGTATATGACTTCATTTGGAATACATACTGCGATTGGTACATTGAATTAGCGAAACCTCGTTTGTATAGTGAAAGTGACGAACGTGATCGTCGTACAGTTCAATATTTACTTGTAACAATCTTACGTCATATGCTCGAATTATTACATCCATTCATGCCGTTCGTAACTGAACATATTTGGCAACATTTGCCACACGAAGGGGACAGCATCGTTGTTACTAAATGGCCTGAAGCATTGAAATTTGATAATCTTGAAGGGGCAGCACGTCAAATGGAAGTTATGATGGATGCTATCAAAGGTATTCGTAACATGCGTGCTGAAATGAATGTGCCTTTAGGTAAAAAAGCTGAGGTTATCGTAGCGCCAACAGATGAAGCATTAGCTAAAACTGTAGCAGAACATAGTGACTACTTCGTAACATTGGCTTGGGCAGAGAAAGTAACAATTCTTGGTACCGATGATCCAAAACCAGAAAATGCGACTGTAACCGTTGTCAATGGTATGGAAGTATATCTCTTACTTAAAGACTTGATTGACGGTGAAAAAGAAAGAGAGCGTATTGCAAAGGAAAAAATCCAAATGGAAAAAGAAATTTCTCGTTTGGAAGGTAAATTGTCTAACCAAGGCTTCTTAGCAAAAGCTCCTGAAGCTGTAGTAGCAAAAGAAAAAGAAAAGTTAGAAGAATATAAACAAAAACAACAAGCGTTATTGGAACGTGAAGCGTTCCTTGAAACCTTATAATAGGAGGTTTATATGACATATCAGGAGGCCTTAGCCTATTTGGAGCAGGCATCTTCATTTGGTATTAAACCTGGCCTTGAACGAATTACGGCTTTTATGGATGTGTTAGGGAATCCACAAGAAGATTATAAAATTGTTCATGTTACAGGTACAAATGGTAAGGGCTCGGTTACCTCATATATTTCCTACGCACTGTTTACAAGTGGATTACGGGTGGGGCGATTTACATCGCCTCACCTTCAATCCTATACGGAGCGTATTCAAATTAATGATGGAAATATAACAGAGGAAGCCTTTGGAAAATTAATTAGTCGCGTAAAGATTGCAGTAGATACTATTATTAGTAATGGAATAGAAGCGCCAACACAATTTGAAATATTAACAGCTGCCGCATTTTTATTCTTTAAGGAGCAAGGTGTCGACTATGCTGTAGTAGAAGTTGGTTTAGGTGGCTTACTAGATTCTACTAATATCGTGACTCCAAAAGTATCTGTTATTACTAATGTAACAATAGATCATCAAGCATATTGTGGTGATACTGTCGAGGAAATTGCACGCCATAAAGCGGGGATTATCAAATCTAAAGTGCCTGTAGTGACAGCTGCACAAGATACACCTCTTAATGTTATTGAGGACGTAGCTAAAAAACAACATGCTAAGCTTTATGTTTTTAATAAAGATTTTGGTATCGATAGCCGCAGCGCTGTAACGGGTGGTCAAATGATTACGGTTAGTTCTAACGATGCTGCACCTGCTATGCTATTTACGACGATGGCTGGCATTCACCAATCTGTAAATCTCGCTTGTGCATTGATGGCCGTACGCCTGTTGATGAAAGAGGATACGAACATCAGTGAAGAAACGATACGTGAAGGATTTGCCCGCACTACGTGGGCGGGGCGCTTTGAAGTTAAACGAGGCTTAGATCGTACCTTTATATTTGACGGTGCTCACAATGCGGCAGGGGCTGAGTCTTTTGCCATGACGTACAATGAACTATTTAAGGACACACCGAAAACGGTGGTAATGGCTATCCTTAAAGATAAAGACCAAGAGGCTATTATTCGTGAAGTAGTTAAATCTGGCGACACAGTCCTCGTTGTACCTGCACCAACAGATAGAACAGAGGTACCTGAAAACTTGGTCGAAGTGATTCGCCGTACTGTACCTAAGGTGACGGCTCAAACTGCAGAATCTGTTGAGGCTGCATTAGCATTGGCTTATAAACATACAAAGACTGGTGATATCATTGCTGTATGTGGTTCTTTATATATTCTAGGGGATGCTCGTCAGTGGTTTTTCCATGAGATGAGTCATTGAGGTGAGAATATGGAACTCTCACTCATTCCTAATCAGAAACGACTTACCTTTTATATTGAACGATTAATCTATGGTGTCGTTATTGCGATGCCTCTTCAACCAATGGTAGGAGATGTACTTCTCTGGTTGGCTATAGGTTTGGCATTATATGATTTAATTTCTAGTAAATCATTGAGTTTGCCGACAGGTTATTTATCTTGGACTGTTATGATCTTTGTTATCTGGACTGGTATATCGTCGTTAATGTCCCCAAACTGGGATTGGTCTATTCAGAGCTGGTTCTACCAAATTGTAGCGGGTGGGGGCATGTACTATTTAGTTCGTACCTATATTCGAACACCTAAACAGTGGAACTATTTTCTTCGTGCCTTTTTAGGTACAGCCGTTCTTGTATGCATTATTGGGGCCTATCAGTATATATTTGTTCCTAATATACATATAAAAGAATGGGTAGATGCAGCACAATTCCCTAAATTGATGCGTCGAATGGCGTCTACATTGCAAAATCCTAATTTGCTAGGGGCTTATCTGTTGATGGTACTAAGTGTATGTATTAGCTATATTCTTGTTTATATGAAAGAGAATCGTACTCGTGAAGTTGTTACAATGCTGATCATTGGTGTTGTACTATTTTTAACGATGTTATTAACCTATTCGCGTGGTATTTGGATTAGTTTTGCGGCCATGATTCTGTATTGGGCTATTTTCGTAGAACGAAGACTATTCTTATCCTTGTTAGTGGTACCGTTAATTCTATACTTCTATGAAGGGGAAGTTGCTTCACGACTTTGGTCTATATTCCAAGGTCATGATACGTCATCAGATCTTCGCTGGGCTCTATGGGATAGCACAATGTATATCGTACGAGAAAATCCAATCTTTGGTATTGGGTGGAATACATTCTACTTAGTTTATCCAGAGTATAACTATTACATTCAAGGTCCTAATGTGTTGATGTATCATGCCCATAATTTATATTTAAATATATTGGCTGAAACAGGTATTCCTGGCTTGCTATCATTCCTAGCAGTTATCGTCGGTCATGTTATTACATCTGTTCGTTTGAAAGGGGATATGTTCCGACAAGCTGCACAGATAGGTATAGGCGCTTTAGCTATCGGAGTTCTTTTTAGTGGATTGTCTGATTTTGAGCTCTATAGCCATCAAGTTGCTATTGTTTTTTGGCAGCTCCTTGGTTGGGTTGGGGCCTTTGTGAAAGTACAACTTTCCACAAAGGCCCCTATGTAAAAGGTATACTTTGTATAATTAGTAAGTTTTATTGTAGCGATACAATTTCATAGTATGGTATAATTTATACATACCTTAGCAGGGTAAGCTTAAGTATATTTAACCGGTTTTCTAATGTTAGAATAATTGAACATTATTGCTCGCATTTGAAAATCGGTTTTTTGTATATCTATATCTTTATAGGAGTTGTAGCGGTCTGTTTTTGTATATATTATATTTTTTTATTATATTGAGAAGACTCTATATGTTGTATTGGGATAGTTCGATATACATAAAAAAACAACAATATATACTATTAAATTAATAATTCCTGTGAGTTATATCGGTGTGAATAAAACTTATGTAAAATTGTAAAAATCCATGCGTTTTAGTCATAATGCACGGGTAGAGTGTGATAAAAAATACATTTTAGTCATATAAGTTGACAATACATTGGATGTGGACTACGATGAAGTCGGTTTAAGGAACGTATTAGACCAAAGAGATTCAATTGTCGTTTAACAATGTTACTCTTAAAGGAGATGGTTATGGTGATAGACATCAAAGACCGCGTAAAAAATGTGGACCTGCAAGGTAAAATTGTCACTGCTTATGATGCAGCCCAGTTGATTAACCCTAATGATAAAGTTGGTATTTCCGGCTTTACACCATCGGGTTATGCAAAGGCAGTACCATTGGCATTGGCAGAAAGAATGGAAAAAGAACCATTCAAAATTGATTTGTGGACAGGTGCTTCCGTAGGTGATGAAGCTGATGGTGCGTTAACTCGTGCTAACGGTATCAATCGTCGTTTCCCATATCAAACAAATGGGGATACACGTAAAGCCTTAAATAGCGGTGCTGTTAAATACATCGATATGCATTTAAGCACAATGGCACAAAATGTTCGATATGGCTTCTTTGGTGATTTAGATGTAGCGATTATCGAAGCTGCACAAATTAACGAAGACGGCTCCATTGTTCCAACTACATCTGTTGGGAACTCTCCAACATTTGTTAGCCAAGCTAAAAAGGTTATCGTAGAAGTAAATGTATCTCAACCACTTTCCTTGGTAGGTATGCATGATATCTATGAACCACTCGATCCACCACATCGTAAACCAATTCCATTGGAAACACCTGGTGATCGTATTGGTACTGAAGCAATTCCTTGTGACCCAAGTAAAATTGTTGCAGTAGTACCTTGTGATGTTCCTGATACAACAAGACCTTTAGCGCCTATTGATGATGATGCAAAGGCAATGAGTCAACACCTTATTAAATTCTTCGAACAAGAAATTGCAGAAGGTCGTTTGCCTAAAAACTTGCTTCCATTGCAATCTGGTGTAGGTTCCGTTGCAAATGCGGTAATCAGTGGTCTTGCTAAAGGGCCATTCACAGATTTATCTATTTATACAGAAGTAATCCAAGACGGTATGTTTGACTTGATCGATGCTGGTAAAGTAACTGTATGTTCTGGTACTGCATTGAGTCCTTCTCCAGATGGGTTGAAACGTTTCTATGCGAATATTGATGAATATCGTAAAAAAATTATTCTTCGTCCGCAAGAAATTTCCAATAACCCTGGTATTGCCCGTCGTATTGGTGTCATTGCCATGAATACCGCTATCGAATTTGATATTTTTGGCAATGTAAACTCTACTCATATTATGGGTAGCAAAATGATGAATGGTGTTGGTGGTTCTGGTGATTTTGCACGTAGTGCATATCTCACTATCTTCTGTACTAACTCCGTTGCTAAAAATGGCGACATCAGTTCTATCGTTCCATATGTATCCCATGTGGATCATCCAGAACATGACACTATGATTTTCTGTACAGAACAAGGTGTTGCTGACTGTCGTGGTTTGAGCCCAGTGGAAAGAGCTCGTTTGATTATTGAAAAATGTGCTCACCCAGACTACAAACCTATGTTAACTGAATACCTAGAAAAAGCATTAGCTGCAACAAAGAATGCCCATACACCAATGTTGCTTGATGAAGCTCTTTCTTGGCATAAACGCTTCACAGAAACTGGAAGCATGAAAAAATAACCTGTTTTTTTAGGAGGATGATGAAAACATGGCTTACGAAAACTTAAAAGCCCAAATTGCTGAGTACAACAAACTTTGTGACGAAAAATGCGCAAAAACTCCAGAACGTCAAAACTTAAAATACAACCGTGTGTATACACCAGTTGATATTGAAGGCTTTGACTATGAACGCGATTTGGGAATGCCTGGCGAATTCCCTTATACTCGTGGCGTACAACCTACTATGTACCGTGGTCGTTTCTGGACAATGCGTATGTATGCAGGCTTCGCTACAGCTGAAGAATCTAACAAACGTTACCGCTACCTAATCGAATCCGGTGCAACAGGTCTTTCCTGTGCATTTGACTTGCCAACTCAAATCGGTTATGACTCTGATGATGTTATGGCTGAAGGCGAAGTTGGTAAAGTAGGTGTAGCGATTGACTCTTTGGCAGATATGGAAATCTTGTTCGATGGCATCGACCTTGGCAAAGTATCCACTTCCATGACAATCAACGCTCCAGCATCCGTTTTGTTGGCAATGTATATCGCAGTAGCTGAAAAACAAGGTGTACCTTCCACAGAATTGAAAGGTACTATTCAAAATGATATTTTGAAAGAATATGCAGCTCGTGGTACTTACATTTTCCCTCCAAAACCATCTATGCGTTTGATCACTAATATCTTCGAATATTGTTCTCAATACGTTCCAAAATGGAATACAATTTCTATTTCCGGTTACCATATCCGTGAAGCAGGTTCCACAGCAGCACAAGAAATCGCATTTACAATTGCTGATGGTATCGCATACGTAGAAGCAGCTTTGAAAGCTGGTCTTGATGTTGATACATTTGCTGGTCGTCTTTCCTTCTTCTGGAATGCTCATAATAATGTACTTGAAGAAGTTGCTAAATTCCGCGCATCTCGTCGCTTATGGGCAACAATCATGAAAGAACGTTTTGGTGCTAAAAAACCAAAATCCATGATGCTTCGTGTACATACTCAAACAGCGGGCTCCATGTTGACTGCACAACAAGTTGATAACAACATCGTTCGTGTTGCTCTTCAAACTGCAGCTGCTGTAATGGGCGGTACTCAATCCTTACATACAAACTCCCGTGACGAAGCTTTGGCTCTTCCTACAGAAGCATCTGTACAAGTAGCTCTTCGTACTCAACAAATCGTGGCTTACGAATCTGGTTTGGCTGACGTAGTTGACCCATTGGGCGGTTCCTACTATGTTGAAGCTATGACTAATGCTATCTATGACGAAGCTATGGCATACATCAAAAAAATTGATGAAATGGGCGGCGCTGTAGTAGCAATCGAAAAAGGCTACATCCAAAAAGAAATTCAAGAATCCGCTTACAAATGGCAAATGGAAGTTGAATCTGGCTTGCGCACAATCGTTGGCGTAAATAAATTCCAAGTCGAAGAAGAAGCTCCAAAAGACTTACTTCGCGTAGATGCTTCCGTAGGTGTTAACCAATCTAAGAAAACTCAAGCAGTTCGTGCTAACCGCGATCAAGCCGCAGTTGATAAAGCCTTAGCTGATTTGAAAGCTGGCGCAGCTGACGAATCTGTTAACTTGATGCCATTAATTCTTGCAGCAGTTAAAACATATGCTACTTTGGGTGAAATTTGTAATGTATTGCGCGAAGTATTCGGTGAATACGAAGCTCATTCCACATTATAATATCGGCTGATTTCGGAGGTAATATATCATGGCAGAAAAACGTATTAGAGTAATTGTAGCAAAACCAGGTCTTGATGGTCATGACCGTGGTGCAAAAGTAGTAGCACGCGCACTTCGCGATGCTGGTTTCGAAGTAATCTACACTGGTCTTCGTCAAACACCAGAACAAATCGTTGAAGCAGCACTTTCTGAAGACGTTAATGTAGTTGCATTATCTCTTCTTTCCGGTGCTCACAATACATTGTTCCCTAAAATTGTTGAACTTTTGAAAGAAAAAGGCATGGGGGATGTTCTTGTAATCGGTGGTGGCGTTATTCCTGATGCTGATATTCCTGGCTTGAAAAAAGCTGGCGTAGCAGCAGTATTCACACCTGGCACACCAACTAGCGATATCGTTAACTTTATTAAAGAAAACGTAAAATAATTGCTTAGGGCAAAGAGGGGTGCAACTCGAATAGTTGGCTCCCCTCTATTCCCATATTCGAAGATAGGTGGTGAGGCGAATGGATTTAGTTAAAGGCCTTTTTGAAGGTTCTAGACTAGCCTTAGCACGGTCCATAACAGCTGTAGAAAACGAGTATGATAATGCCATCGATATTATGAAGGCAATTTACCCTAAAACGGGGAACGCACGTATTCTCGGTATTACAGGGGCCCCTGGTGCTGGTAAAAGTACTTTGACCGATAAGGTAGTTAAACATTATTTAGATCAAGGTAAAAAAATCGGCATCGTTGCCATCGACCCAACTAGCCCATTCTCTGGAGGTGCTATCTTGGGGGACCGTATTCGAATGAATGATTTAACATTAAATGAAAATGTATTCATTCGAAGCATGGGCACGCGTGGTAGTCTTGGTGGATTATCTAAAAAGACTGCAGACGTTGTAAAACTCATGGATGCCTTTGGCATGGATTTAGTAATTATTGAAACTGTAGGCGTAGGTCAATCTGAAGTAGATATTGTAAAAAATGCTGATACTACATTGGTTGTACTGGTTCCTGGTCTCGGTGATGATATCCAAGCTATCAAGGCGGGTATTCTTGAAATTGGCGATGTATTTGCTATCAACAAAGCTGACCGAGATGGTTGCGATCGTTTGAATGTAGAAATTGAAATGATGCTTGACCTAGATTCTCGTGAAGTAAAATGGCGCCCACCAATTAAGCGCACAATTGCTAGTAAAGACCAAGGCGTAGATGAACTTATCGACGCTTTAGATGAACATTTTGAGTATCTTGAAGATTCTGGTGAATTGGAATCTCGTCGGGCAGAACGTACTCGTGATGAAATCATCGCAATGATTAATGAACAAATTGGTCGTTATGTAGCTGATAAAATTGTTACAAGCGACGAATTTAATAGCCAAGTGGCAGCTGTTAATGAACGCGAAAGCGATCCATATACAGTTGTTAATGGCGTAATGACAAGCGTGCTAAAGTAGACGGCGACTACATAGCATTAGAGATTTAGCCTTGAAAAGGAGATAATCAAAATGGCTTTTAAAGTATTACAAGTGGATCACATCGGTATTGGTGTTAATGATTTAGCAGCAACTAAAGAATTCTATAAAAATGCATTAGGCATTGAACATCTTCCTGAAGACGAAATCGTAGAAGAACAAAAGGTAAAAGTATCCTTCTTCCCTTGTGGTGATGCTGAACTTGAATTCTTAGAAACTACAACTCCAGATGGCCCTATCGGTAAATTTATCGAAAAAAATGGTGGTCGTGATGGTATCCAACACGTTGCATTGCGCGTTGACAATATTGAAAATGCTATTGCTGATTTGATGGCTAAAGGCGTTCGTATGATTGACGAAAAACCTCGTTATGGTGCAGGCGGTTCCTCAATTGCTTTCTTACATCCAAAAGCAACTGGTGGTGTATTGCTTGAATTATGTCAACGTATGAAATAATACAGTATCCAATTCACATCACTATATATGAGTTGTAGATATACATATACATATAATTCTACGTTATATATTAAATATGTATGCTTCTTGAACTTTATTCATTTATGAAATAAAATGATACTGTAACAAGTTTTATTTGGAGGTGCTATAATGGCAACAGTGCAGGAAAAAATCGAGTTATTGCACGAAAAGCTAGCTAAAGTTAAAGCTGGTGGCGGCGAAAAACGCGTTGAGAAACAACATGCTCAAGGTAAAATGACTGCTCGCGAACGCTTGGCTAAATTGTTCGATGATAATTCCTTCGTTGAACTTGATCAATTCGTTAAACATCGTTGTGTTAACTTCGGTCAAGAAAAGAAAGAATTACCAGGCGAAGGTGTAGTAACAGGTTATGGTACTATCGACGGTCGTTTAGTATATGCATTCGCACAAGATTTCACTGTAGAAGGTGGTTCTCTTGGTGAAATGCATGCTGCTAAAATCGTTAAAGTACAACGTTTAGCAATGAAAATGGGTGCTCCTATTGTTGGTATCAACGATTCCGGCGGTGCTCGTATTCAAGAAGCAGTAGATGCCCTTGCTGGTTACGGTAAAATTTTCTTTGAAAATACAAATGCATCTGGTGTTATTCCACAAATTTCCGTAATCATGGGCCCATGTGCGGGCGGTGCTGTATATTCTCCAGCATTGACTGACTTCATCTACATGGTTAAAAATACTTCTCAAATGTTCATCACTGGTCCTGCAGTAATCAAATCTGTAACTGGTGAAGAAGTAACCGCTGAAGATCTTGGTGGTGCAATGGCTCACAACTCCGTGTCTGGTGTTGCTCACTTTGCAGCTGAAAATGAAGATGATTGTATCGCTCAAATTCGTTACTTATTAGGCTTCTTGCCATCCAACAATATGGAAGATGCTCCATTGGTAGATACTGGTGACGATCCAACTCGTGAGGATGAAAGCTTGAATAGCTTGTTGCCAGATAACAGTAACATGCCTTACGACATGAAAGATGTTATTGCAGCTACTGTAGATAATGGCGAATACTATGAAGTACAACCATTCTATGCTACTAATATCATTACTTGCTTCGCTCGTTTTGATGGTCAATCCGTTGGTATCATTGCTAACCAACCAAAAGTAATGGCTGGTTGCTTGGACATTAACGCTTCTGACAAATCTTCCCGTTTCATCCGTTTCTGTGATGCTTTCAATATTCCAATCGTTAACTTCGTTGACGTTCCTGGTTTCTTGCCTGGCACAAATCAAGAATGGGGCGGTATCATTCGTCATGGTGCTAAAATGTTATATGCTTACTCTGAAGCTACAGTACCAAAAATTACTGTTATCACTCGTAAAGCATATGGCGGTTCCTACCTCGCTATGTGTTCCCAAGATTTAGGCGCAGACCAAGTATATGCTTGGCCTACATCCGAAATCGCTGTAATGGGTCCTGCTGGTGCAGCTAATATTATCTTCAAGAAAGACGAAGATAAAGATGCTAAAACAGCTAAATATGTAGAAGAGTTTGCGACTCCTTACAAAGCTGCAGAACGTGGCTTCGTAGATGTTGTAATCGAACCTAAACAAACTCGTCCAGCAGTTATCAACGCTTTGGCAATGCTTGCAAGTAAACGCGAAAACCGTGCTCCAAAGAAACATGGTAATATTCCATTATAATTCGATTCGGTAAACATATCATCGAATTTGGGAGATACCTTTCTTTACTACTTTTTTAGAAAGGGGAATGATTATGGAAGGACAAGCAGTTACTACCAATCCTTGGTTAATCATGGCGATTAATATGACAGTTGTATTTGCTGTATTGATAGCTTTAGGTATTCTTATGGAAATCGTACATTTAATCGATCCTACTAGGAAGAAAAAAGAAGCACCAGCAGCAACTGCTCCTGTTGCTACTCCAACAGCTACTCCTGTAGCGCCAGCAAATGCATCTGCTCAAAATGAGGATGAAGTAGTAGCAGCTATCGTAGGTGCCATTGTGGCGATGGGGTACTCATCTGAACAAATTGCATCTATTCGACCTACAGCAACTAGTGCTAAATGGCGCTTGGAAGGTCGCTTAAGCGGTAGAGGTTAAAATATTTTTAGGAGGCATTTGTAATGAGCAATGCTACAACAACTAACGGTAAAGCTCCATCTCAAGATGTAGTAGCAGTAATCGTTGGTGCATTAGCGGCAATGGGTTATTCCGCTGATCAAATCGCGCATATCCGTCCAATCGTAAGCTACAATTGGAAAATGGAAGGCCGTTTGCGTGGTAATCGATAAGATAATTGGCTATTTTGATAATCCGTGGGATTACTCAATTTATATGTGTAAAAATATTTATAAGTTTTGTGTAGGAACTACACATTTTGGAGGAATTTAAGATGAAAAAATTCAACGTTACAGTAAATGGTACAGCATATGATGTAGAAGTTAATGAAGTGAAAGCAGCGGCTCCTGCAGCAGCTCCTAAAGCAGCTCCAGCAGCAGCTCCAGCTCCTAAAGCAGCTCCTGCACCAGCTCCTGCTGCAGCAGCAGCTCCAGTTCCAGCAGGTGCTGAAACTGTAAAAGCTCCAATGCCTGGTAAAATCTTATCTGTAGCAGTATCTGCTGGTCAAGCAGTTAAAAAAGGCGAAACTTTGTTGATTCTTGAAGCTATGAAAATGCAAAATGAAATCGCAGCTCCTCATGATGCTGTAGTTTCCGAAGTTCGCGTATCTGCTAACCAAACTGTATCCACTGGCGATGACATGGTTGTTCTTGGCTAATACCAAGTGTTGTATGACGTGGCTGCGCCACGTCATCTGACAATTTTATATTTGTGAAAGGGGAACGCATATGGAGGCTTTTGCTGTTGCGATACAATCTGTTATTAACGATAGCGGGTTCCTCGCATTTACAACAGGCAATGCTATTATGATTCTTGTAGGTTTGATCCTATTGTATTTAGCATTTGCTCGTGAGTTCGAACCATTATTGTTGGGTCCGATTGCGTTTGGTTGTTTACTTGCCAATATTCCTCGTAACGGTTTCGAAGAAGGCGTTATGGCGCTTATTAGTGCAGGTATCTCCCAAGAAATCTTCCCACCTTTAATTTTCCTTGGTGTAGGTGCAATGACTGACTTTGGTCCACTCATTGCCAATCCTAAAACATTGCTTTTAGGGGCTGCAGCTCAAATTGGTGTATTTGCTGCCTTAGGTGGCGCAATGATGCTTGGCTTTACAGCTCAAGAAGCGGCTGCTATTGGTATCATCGGTGGTGCTGATGGTCCTACATCCATTTACTTAGCTACTAAGCTAGCTCCTCATTTGTTAGGTGCTATCGCGGTTGCCGCATATTCCTATATGTCTTTGGTACCGTTGATTCAACCACCTGTAATGAAACTCTTCACTACTCAAAAAGAACGTGAAATCGTTATGGAACAATTGCGCGAAGTAACACGTTTTGAAAAAATTGTGTTCCCAATCGTTGCAACGATCTTCATTTCCTTATTGCTTCCTTCCATTACATCCCTTTTAGGTATGTTGATGTTAGGTAACTTGTTCCGTGAATCTGGCGTAACTGATCGTTTGTCCGATACTTCTCAAAACGCATTGATCAATACAGTTACAATTTTCTTAGCAACTGGTACTGGCTTGACAATGAGTGCGGAACACTTCTTAAGCTTAGAAACCATCAAAATTATTCTTTTAGGCTTATTCGCATTTATTTGCGGTACAGCTGGTGGCGTATTGTTCGGTAAATTGATGAGCTTAGTAGATGGTGGTAAAACAAATCCACTTATTGGTTCTGCCGGTGTATCCGCGGTTCCAATGGCAGCTCGCGTATCTCAAGTAGTAGGTGCGAAAGCTAACCCAGCTAACTTCTTGCTCATGCATGCTATGGGACCTAACGTAGCTGGCGTTATTGGTACGGCAGTAGCTGCAGGTACAATGCTTGCTATGTTGTCTAACCACTAATAATTTAATAATTATTCACCCAGGTGTACCTAAATAGGTACACCTATTGGTGAATCAAAAAGCCCTTGGTCATTATGTAATCATACATAAAAGGGAATATTTGCAATAAATGCTTTTCAGATCGGTCATTAGGTGATTAGCAAGATTTCACAGAATAACCTTCTAGTGCTTTAAATATAGTAGAGGTGGTCACTTGTTATCAATTGAATTAAAAATACTGATTTGTTTTGTTTGGGCATTTATTGTTTTTTTTATTACTGCACTGATTATCGGTGCTGAAGGTAAAGCTAAATGGTTTCAGCAGAGAACTAAATATTCTTGGTTTAACCGCCGAGGTTTTCTTGGTGAAACTTTATTATTTGGGTATCCTAAAACAAGAGAGGGATATGGGATTACTTTTATAATGGCCTCTGCCATTGGTATCGTAGGTTATATTTTATATCTCTTATAATTATGTCAGTGCATTTCTCTGAAGGGAGATGATGATGTATGGGTACTGCAGAACAAACCTTAATCGTCCTTGCAGTCATGGCTGTTTTATTCGTTACGGAAATTATTCCTCTAGCTATTACTTCTTTAGGTGGCGCAATTACATTAGGCCTTATGGGTATTATTACTCCTAAGGTTGTATTCTCTGGTTTATCTGATAGTACAGTTGTGTTGTTTGCAGGCATGTTCGTTGTTGGTGCTGCATTATTCTATACTGGTTTGGCTCAAAAAATTGGGGAAACCGTAGTATCTCATGCAGGGACTAGCGAAAATGGCTTGATGCTTGCGATTATGCTTGTAACAGCTACCATGTCCGCATTTTTATCTAACACTGGTACAACAGCTGCTTTACTTCCTGTAGTTGTTGGTATCTGTGCGGTTGCTAAGATTCCTGCATCTCGTCAATTGATGCCTTTAGCATTCGCTGCAGGTATCGGTGGTATCATTACAATGGTTGGTACACCACCTAATATCATTGTAAGTGGTACATTGACTAAATTTGGTATTGAACCATTTGGTTTCTTTGAGTTTGCTTGGATTGGCATTCCTTTGACTATCGCTACTATCGTATTCATGATGCTCATTGGTAAACATTTATTACCTAAACATGAAATTACTGATGCCGGTGATGTAGAACAAGAAGTAGCTGCTGAAGATATTTCTAACGATCCTAAGAAACAATTGTTCTCCGGACTTATTCTTTTAGGTGTAATCCTTGCCATGATTTTAGGTGAACCATTGAAAGAACACTTTGGTATTAACTTACCGTTGAGCATGGTTGCTGTTATTGGTGCAATGCTTTGCGTATTAACTGGTTGTTTGAATGAAAAACAAGCTTACACATCTATTGACTGGGTAACAATTTTCTTGTTTGCTGGTATGATGCCAGTGGCAACTGCACTTGATCAATCTGGTGCAGGTAAAATGATTGCTGATGCAGTAATTGGTGTTATGGGTTCCGATCCTAGTCCTTACTTTGCAACAGGCGTATTGTTTATTTTGTCTTGTGTTATGACGCAATTTATGTCTAATACTGCATCTTGTGCATTATTGGCTCCTATCGGTATCTCCATTGCTCAAGGTATGGGTGCTGATCCTCATGCTGTATTGATGGCTATCGGCGTTGCCGCATCCTGCGCATTCGGTACACCTGTAGGTACACCTCCAAATACATTAGTACTTGGTCCTGGTCAATACAAATTTACTGACTATGTAAAAGCTGGCGTTCCATTGATTTTAGTTTGCTTCGTAGTAAGCTTAATTATCATTCCAATGGTATGGCCATTCTTCCCTGGTAAATAATAGGGAATAGGTTACTCTACTATACAAGCACACACGAGGTCGAATCGTAAGATTCGGCCTCGTTTTTTATGATTTTAGTCTATATGATTTTAATATAGATTACATATAAGTGTAATCAAAAGCAATATGAATTAAACTAATTTGCATGATTAATTTTACACAATTGACTACATCGAAAAAAATATGATATAGTATATTGTGTAAGATATAATAATGTAATGTTGAATAAGGAGGTCATCTATGACAAAAGAAAGATTTAACATGTTAGTTGGTTCTATTGGTGCATTTATTGGTGTATTTGTATTTTTAGCCTATATCCCACAAATAATTGCTAATCTTCATGGTCAACCTAGTCAACCATGGCAACCATTATTTGCAGCAGTATCCTGTTTGATCTGGGTATTATATGGTTGGACAAAATCACCTAAACGTGATTATATTTTAATCGTACCAAACCTTGCAGGCGTTATTTTAGGTACACTAACATTCTTAACATCTTTCTAAGTGCTATAAGAAAAAAATAGTATTATTGTTATATAGTGAATAATAGTAAAGATATTACTTTACTTTATAAATATAAATGAGGTCGAATCGTATGATTCGGCCTTTTTTAGAGTGAAGTTTATATGTTAGATTAAAATATAGATAAGCGTTAAATCTGTTGTAATAAAAAAATAGTTTTTATGATAATAAATATTGATAATTGAATTCCTAGTATAATAGTACGTATTTTAATTGAAATGATAATTAGTGCATTCTCAATTATTGATTATTAAACTCAATTACATAAATGAAAAGAAATATCAAAATGCATATGAATATAGGCTTTTTATGATAAAAAGGAACAATTATTATGCAAAATATTCTATAATTTTTTATCATTTTCATTTGACTTTCAATTTGAACTGTGTGATAATGAGAACATAAGTTGAGGCAAGTGCCTTTCTAAATGATAATAAAAAGTTCTGATCTATATTTTGATGGAGGTCCTAATTATGAGAGTTATTGCTGATGGTTGCATTAAATGTGGTTCTTGCGCATCTGTTTGCCCAGTTTCCTGCATTACTGAAGGCGAAACTAAATACGAAATTGGCGATGCTTGCATCGATTGCGGTTCTTGCGAATCCGTTTGCCCAGTTTCTGTAATTTCCGCTGAGTAATCACAAATAAAACACGCCCCTCATTGAGGGGCTTTTTATTTTGCCTAAATTTGCGTAACTTAGTATAATAGGACTATTAAGAATTATATTATAGTAAGGGAGTTAATCTTGTTTTATACAGTACTTATCATTTGGTTATTATTGGACCAATTAACTAAATATTATGTAATGAATCATTTTTTGTTAGGTGAATCTTTACCTGTTATTCCTAATGTATTTCATCTTACCTATATTATTAATCGCGGTGCAGCCTTTGGCATGTTAGCGAATCAACGATGGTTTTTCTTACTAGTGGCTTTTGTTCTATTAGCTGTTTGTGCTTTTTATTGGAAGCGATTAGCTAAGGGCCATTGGACTTTGCAAATCGGATCCGCCTTATTAGTCGCAGGTGCAATTGGTAATGGCATTGACCGATACATGATTCATGGGGTAGTGGACTTTTTTGATTTTCGTGTATGGCCTATTTTTAATGTGGCAGATATTGGTATTTGCATAGGTGTAGCTTTTGTTGTATTTTATTTGTTTTCATTGAAAGAGGACCATGAATAGCTTTCATTATTAGGGTCCTTTATAGATCATTGACTTGATTCGTCAATAAATATATATCTTATACTTGACTCAAAGAGGAATAGAGGATGAATGAATATATTGTAAGTGCTGAGCAAGAAGGCATGAGACTAGATGTATTTTTAACTGAACAGATGGAAGGATCTCGTAGCTATATTCAAAGTTTAATTAAAGGTGGTCATGTTACAGTAGGTGATAAAGTAGGAAAGGCTAATCTTCGGCTTACACCTGATACTATCATTCATGTAGAAATCCCAGAGCCCGAATCGATTGAGGTTAAACCTGAGGATATCCCTATAGATTATTTATACGAAGATCACGATATTGTTATTGTTAATAAACCTCGTGGCATGGTGGTACATCCTGCAGTAGGGAATTATTCTGGAACCCTTGTAAATGCTCTATTATTCCATTGTAAGGACCTATCAGGTATTAATGGTGAAATTAGGCCAGGTATTGTGCATCGCTTAGATAAAGATACGTCTGGTGTTATGATGGTGGCAAAAAATGATGCAGCACACATTGGTCTAGCAGAGCAAGTAAAAGTACATTCTGCAAGACGTACGTACTGGGCGCTAGTACAAGGCAATATTGTAGAAGAAAAGGGGACTATAAAGGCGCCTATTGGACGCCATCCTAAGGACCGTATGAAAATGGCTGTTGTCTTTGAAAACAGTAAAGATGCAGTAACACATTTTAAAGTATTGGAGCGTTATGGTCATCAAACATTGGTTGAATGTAATTTGGAGACTGGCAGAACCCATCAAATTCGTGTTCACTTTGCTCATATTGGACATCCTGTTGTTAATGACCCATTTTATGGATATAGACGTATGGATTTTCCTATAGAAGGGCAAGCATTACATTCTAAATCGTTAGATGTTAAACACCCTATTACAGGTGAAGAAATGCACTTTGAAGCACCGGTACCAGCTGACTTTGAGGCGTGCTTAGAATTTGCTAAGACCTACCGTGAAGATAAACGAAAATAGTCTAAATGTTTACATTGATTGTCTAAGTACTTATTTTTACTACTTATTTGGATATAGGGGCATAGAACAATCCTATGCTGTAAGGGCGTATATATGGAAAAGAAACGCTTACTAATGGATCAAGACGCTATAATGCGTGCGATTCGTCGTATTAGTCATGAAATTTTAGAACGCAATAAAGGTTTATCTAATGCGTTAATTGTAGGTATTGAACGGCGTGGTGTCATTTTGGCAAAACGTTTACAAGCGGAAATTGAGCGTATAGAAGGTATTCATATTGATTGTGAGTCTTTGAATGTTGCAGTGTATCGTGATGATCGTGATGCTCGTCCTAAAGAGGGGGAACCGTGTACGATTGATACAACGGAAAAGACAATTATCCTTGTAGATGATGTTTTGTATACGGGCCGTACTATTCGTGCTGCTTTAAATGCATTAATGACGGCTGGCAGACCAAGATCTATTCAATTGGCCGTCCTCGTCGATCGTGGTCATCGTGAATTGCCTATACGAGCGGACTATGTAGGTAAAAATATTCCTACATCACATCTTGAAAGTGTACGCGTTGCCGTCGCTGATCTGGATGGTGAAGAAGGGGTTACAATACAGGAATAATCTGTATTGTAACCCCTTATTTTTTGAGTATTATCATATAATAAGATGATTATCTTAATAAAATTAAATTATTTGACTCTTATATTTATGTGCAGAATGTTTCTACCAGATTGTAGTTCTGCTTATTTTATGTATTGTGGCGTATAGGTGTAGTCCATATGACCTATTCGTTTAACTTCATTATGTAAGCATAAGGCCTGTATATCTGTAGCTAATGTATCGATTTGATGCATCGTTTGTCCCAACGTATTTAATTCATTAGGTGCTTTGGCCCATTTTTGAATAAGTGGTATTTCAAAATCATTTCGAAGCCATTGACGACCTCTATCGTTGAAGGCTAGCAAGCGAGCATATTGTGGCGCTTCCTGTATAGCACTTTGTAGTAAATCTTTTTGTATTCCTAAGGTGAGATAGGCTCCCATTCGTTGTAAACGGGCATAGGTATAGCGCTTTGATTTTATTTGCTTCATAGCCAAGTTCCACGTAGGTTGTTGGGCCGCTTTGGACCATAAGTGTTCAATGCCTTCGTTGAACTCTCCAAAGCTTTCTAGCTCCTTAGTTGAAGTACGACGACTTAAGGTATGGACCATATCATAGTAGCGGTTATAGTTTACATAAGCACCATTAGAAATTATATTAGTCATATCGTCTGCAATAGTTTTAGGAACGATTGACTGAAGTTGTAATTTTATTTTACTATTTAGTGCATTTAATTTTGTTAATGTAGTTGCAGTTGCAGTTGAATTTGAATTTGTACTTGTCGTTGTATCTATATCTGTAAAAGTGTAGATACTATTTTTATTACAATTGTTACTACCTGTAGCCATTTCTGTTATGAGTTTACGCAATGCTGTACCAGAAGGAAAATCTTTTGTAATATTCGCGTCGTGATGATCTGATGTGCGTAAGATTGGTATATATTTTAAGGAAGGATAATAGGTAAGTCCTGCCCGAATATATTCAAGTCCTAACAGTGCATTAGGGGTGTTGAGCATCTCTGTATTAAGGGCTTTACGGAAGGCAGAGCCATAGGACATGCCTTCGTTAATATAGGTCCGTAATACTATTTGAGTACTTTCACAATCCATACGTTTAGTTATATCAACGAGTGTATCTAGATCAGCCGTTTCAGAACCAAAGGAGAGTGCATCGATATGTAAAGCTTTTACCATGCGAATAGCGCCTGTTCCAAACAGTTGTGCACTACCCAAAGAATAGAGTGTAGGTAGCTCGATAACGATGTCTGCACCACCGAGAATAGCCCAACGAGCACGGTCAAATTTAGAAAAAATAGCAGGTTCTCCTCGTTGTACAAAGGAACCACTCATGATACAAATGCGCAGCGCTTCAGGATGCTCTTGTGCTAAGGTATGTAATTGATGCGCATGTCCATTGTGAAATGGATTATATTCACAGATGATACCGATTGTTTTCATAGTGACTCCTTTCATTATTGTTAGTGTAACAAAGCGAAGAAATGCTGTAAACTACATTTCATGATATCCATATAAAAGGCTTGTTTATAGAAATGATGTTATGTGTAAATATTAAGTTTAGTATAGATTTTCTTGACACTATAGGCTATAATTAACTGTAAATGCTGAATTGATGTGAGGTATATGATGAAACAAAATTGGAAACGTACATTACAAGGGACTCTGCTCGGTGCTGTGCTGCTAGCAATGGCGGGATGTGGCTCTACAAATGTAATGGATACATATAGTTTTGGCCATCAAGTTATCCGTGTTGGTCAATCTGAAATTACCATTGCCTTGCCTTATGAAATGGGTAAAAGTACAAAAAATATGACTGATGATGGGTATCCAATTGATATTTATGGTTCCGTTACAGAACATATGGTGATTGAAGTTGAAGCATTGCGTGCTGGTGACAATAAACCATTGCCTACGGTTGATGAGTTTTTAAATCGCAGCAAGTCTGAATTCACGAAGATGGGCGCAACCATCAAGGAAGAATCTGTAGCTTTACAAGGTACATCTGCAAAGAAGCTTGATGTGACGTATACAACACAAGGGCAAACATTTAGCTTTTCTCAATACGTATTCTTAGATCATGGCGTATTGTGGAATATAATCTACCAATATCCTGAAAAGGATCAGGTAGGTGCTGATATCAGCAAAGAAATTCAAAACAAGATTCAAGTTACACAACAGAAAGAGGGTTAATCGATGAACGTATTAGTAGTTAACTGCGGTAGTTCTTCTTTGAAATATCAATTACTTGATATGACAACTGAAACAGAATTGGCAAAAGGCCTTTTTGAAAAGATTGGTGATCAAGATGCTATCTTCACTCACAAACGTCCTAATGCAGATAAATTAGAACGCGTTGAACCAATTTTGAACCATAAAGAAGCGCTTCGTATTTTGCTAGATATTTTAGTTGATGCTGAATTTGGTGTTATCTCTTCGATGGATGAAATTGATGCTGTAGGTCACCGTGTAGTACACGGCGGTGAAAAATTTGCTGATTCCGTATTGATTACACCAGCAGTTATGGAAGCGTTGGAAGAATGTGCTTCTCTTGCACCATTACATAACCCACCAAACATTCAAGGTATTGAAGCTTGTGAAGCTATTATGCCGAGTGTACCTCAAGTTGCTGTATTTGATACTGCATTCCATCAAACTATGCCAAAAGAAGCATATATGTATGCGCTTCCTTACTCTTATTATGAAGATTATGGTATTCGTCGTTACGGCTTCCATGGTACGTCCCATAAATATGTAGCACAACGTTGTGCAGAATTAATGGGTAAACATATGACTGATCTTCGTATCATCACATGCCACTTGGGTAATGGTTCCTCTGTGGCTGCTATTAAAGGTGGTCGCTCCATCGATACTACAATGGGCTTTACTCCATTGTCCGGTTTGATCATGGGTACGCGTACAGGTGATATTGACCCTGCTATCGTTCCATTCTTGATGGAAAAAACAGGTATGACCTATGAAGAAATCGATAGAGTTATGAATAAAGAATCCGGTGTATTAGGGATTTCTGGTGTATCCAATGACTTCCGTGTGATTGAAGAAGCTGCTGCTAACGGCAATAAACGCGCACAATTGGCATTGAATATGTTCCATTACAAAGTTCGCCGTGTAATCGGTGCCTTTGCTGCTGTTATGGGCGGTGTAGATGCTATCATCTTTACTGCTGGTATTGGTGAAAACGGTATTGGTAACCGTGATGCAATCTGTAACGGTTTGGAATATTTAGGTACTCGTATTGATTCTGAACGCAATAATGTTCGTGGTAAAGAACAAGAAATCAGTGCTGAAGGCTCTAAGGTTAAAATCTTTGTAATTCCTACAAACGAAGAAATCATGATTGCTCGTGATACTCAACGTATTACAGCAGCGTTGAAAAAATAATATAGTTCGCATCTGAACTGAGTGACTAATAGAGTCATAAAACCCCGTCTATATCTCGGATATGGACGGGGTTTTTGTAGTTTTTATGCATAGAATATCTTATAATAGGATGTATAGTTATTAATTAGTGATTTCTTTAAAAGGGGTAAAGCATGACAGTATTATATGAAGAAAAATCTCAGCGCACCAGAAGTGCAGAGTTATTGGTAGTATTTTTTGTGATTTTATTGTTGTGTGCAGCAGCTTATACAACGTATCGCAGTATTCAATTACATACGGTTTTATTAGCTGAGTATTTTATTGAAATCATGGCCATCATTGTTATGGTTAAACAGGCTGTTAGTAGATATACATATATTTTGACAGATACAAAGCTTGTGATTGAAGAGCACTCTATCTTTAGAAATCGTCATTTTGAAGTAGATTATAACATGATTGATGGGGTGTTCAAGTTTGAACGTGAGTTGTTGACAAATATTAAATACCGCTATAAATATAGAAAATGTTCTACCTCTGACCCGCGCCCGATTTGGTCTCTTGTGTATTCTATTGTAGATGGAAATAAAGTTAAAAATGGTCGTTTGCTGTTGAAAGCCGACGATAGATTCTTTGAAATATTAGAAGAGCATGTGCCTGGCCGTATTCGTGTGCCTCAAGCGGATATTGTATTTTATGCAGCGGTGCGAGCTGATGCGGTAAAACATGGGGAAGATGTACAAGAATATTATGAAAGATTAATTTCTTCAAAAGAAGATAAAGGAACAACTATGTAAGGGATGGTAAGTTCTGGGGGATAGGCAGGATAGTTTAGTTATACCAAGAATTTTATGTACAAGTTTTTTAATACGAAGGAGCGTATATGGCTGGATTATATTTGGCGAGTCAATCACCACGTAGAACTGAATTATTAACACAGGTTGGGATTGATCATACTGTTGTATCCAGTACTTATGAGGAATCTAATGAGGGTTACGACAACCCTATTGAAATGGTGAAAGCCCAAGCATTAGGTAAGGCTCGTTGTGCTGTAGGTGTTCCAGACGGAAGTATTGTGTTAGGCGCAGATACTATTGTTGTCCTTGATAATAAAGTATTAGGAAAGCCACATGATGAATCCGATGCACGCCATATGTTGGAGCATTTATCGGGTAGAGCACATTCTGTAATCACTGGAGTCGCGTTACTCATCAAAGGGGAGGAGATAGTTTTTCACAATGAAACAAAAGTATATTTTAAACAATTAGCACCCTTTGAAATTGAGTCTTATATTGCTAGTGGGGAACCGATGGATAAGGCTGGAGCTTATGGCATCCAAGGAAAAGGTGCATTATGGGTAGATAAAATAGAGGGCTCTTATACTAATGTGGTAGGGTTACCAGTTGAACATGTATACGAGGAACTGTGCAAGGCGTTAGGGGCAAAATAGTACTAGCGTATTAGACAGATAGTGATATAATTGGCTGTGCTGTGCTGTGCTGTGCTGTGCTGTGCTGTGCTGTGCTGTGCTGTGCTGTGCTGTGCTGTGCTGTGCTGTGCTGAATAATTTTTAAGAGAGTAGATGTGTTTATTGTTTGATTTACAAATGGTGTTATCTATTTGAATGGAGAGATTCTATGGAAGTACCAACAGTAAGTGTAAAAGATATGCTACCATTCCAGCGCCCGCGAGAAAAATTTCTCGCCTTAGGCCCTTCACATATGGCGATGGAGGAGTTGTTGGCTATTTTATTGCGTACAGGGGTAAAGGGGCAATCTGCGATTTCTTTGGCAAGTGATATCGTACAATCCTTTGATGATGGCGTATATGGTCTTAACCGAATGACCGTAGATAATCTAACCAAAATCAAGGGTATTGGTAGAGATAAAGCAGTGACGCTATGTGCAGCACTTGAAATGGGTAGGCGTCTAGGGGAGCTTAAGATTAAAGAGACTTATGAAGATTTTTCGCAACCTTTTGTAATAGCTCAATATGTGATGGAACGACTGCGGCACGAAGATGTGGAACATGTGTGGGCTGCCATGCTAACATCTCGAAATAAGCTTATTCAGTTGGAGCATATCTCTAATGGTGGATTGGTATCAAGCCTTGTAGAGCAAAGAGCAGTATTTAAAAAAGCTATAGCATGCAATGCGGCGGCTATTATTCTAATCCATAACCACCCGTCAGGTGATAGTAGACCAAGTGATGAAGATATACGGCTAACGAAAATGTTTGTTAGTGCTGGTCAATTTATGGGGATTCCTGTACTTGATCATATTGTTATAGGGGATAATGAATTTACGAGCCTCAGCGAAATTGGTAAATTGAGCTGAGCCTAAATAAACTGAACAAAGCCAAGTAAGATTATTAAAAGCACTCATTTTGAACTATACCTAATTTTGACGCATGGGTAAGTTCCTATAAATGAGTGCTTTTCCTTATTGTGTATGAGATTATATGTATGAAGTTATGTAATTTTTATGTATGACTTATGAGTACAGGGATTATGCGTTATCTGTGCTTTTAACAAAAGGAAAGGTACTGATATCAATGGAAAAAGTCGCGTTATATATGGTAAAATGGAATGATGATGTAATGAAGGAGAAATTACTATGAGTTCCATTTTACCTACTCTAGGAAAAGATGTAAGTATAGATATTGGTTCCATACAAACGCGCCTCATGGGGGGGACGCGAGGGACTGTTATAAGCGAACCATCGATTATAGCAACTGATACAAAACAAGAAAAAGTAGTAGCCGTTGGTGATGAAGCGGCGCGCCTCGTATTGCGCATGCCCGATATGTGGCGTCCGTTAACGCCTTTAAAGGATGGATTTATCGTTGACTATCGTGTTATGCATACTATGCTTAGCTACTTTCTTAATAAGGTGTCTAATGCGTTGCGTCGAGCCCGCGTTGTCGTAGGGGTTCCTTGTGGCATGACCGATGTTGAGCAACGAGCTATGATGGATGCTGTTATTCAAGCTGGTGCTCGAGAGGTATTCCTCATTGAACGACCTGTGGCAGCTGCTATTGGTTGTGGTGTGCCTATCTTTGAAGCGCAAGGATCTATGGTTATTGACATCGGTGGTGGCACTATTGATATGGGGATTGTTTCTTTAGGTGGTATCGTAGATAGCAAAACAATTCGTTTTGGTGGTTCTGATATTAATAATGCCTTATTGCGCTATGTGCGTGAGTGTTTTGGCGTTATCGTATCTGATGAGACCATATTAGATATTAAGCATACATTAGGTACAGCTATCGCTCCTTTAGAGGATGCAGAGTATGCCTTTCAGGGGCGCGATATGATGAACGGCTTAGGTAGACGTTGTGTGATTCATCAATCTGAAGTGTACCAAGTTGTAAATGAATGTTTGATAGGACTCTTGGATGAGGTTAAGCAAATGATTCGTGCTACGGCACCAGAAATCGTGGCTGATATTATGCAACATGGCATATGGCTTACTGGCGGTACGGCAAGACTATCTGGCTTAGCGGATCGGATTGGTACTGAAGTAGGTGTACCTGTTCACGTTCCTGAAGCACCTGAAACAAAAGTTGTGGTAGGCCTTAATGGGGCCTCATCTGATTTGGTGAGCTTATCGCGTTTTATTGTAAATTCTAAGAATAGAAAGGGCCGAGACTAGCATGATACAGTCAGATAAAAAGTTAATTATCATCGTTGTCATTGGTTGTATCCTAATGGCATTGCTCGGCTTTGCGTGGAAGCAACGGACTAGTATTCCCTTTGTTACGGTTACCCTTGAAGGAATTACAACGCCTTTCTCTTATGGGTCAGCTCGTTTATTAGAGGGCGTCCAAACTAGCTTTACAGTACTTAATAATGCTATTTTCTCTACTATCGAACGTGAAGAGGAAGCATCTCGTAAAGCTACATTGGAACAAAAGGTAGTTAACTACGATGAAGTAGTAGCAGAGAATATTCGCCTTCGTCAGCTTTTAAACTATAAGAGTAGCCATCCAGAATTCTCCATGACCCTAGCAGGTATCATTACAAAGGATTACGGTACTTGGACAAATACTTTCACCATTGATAAAGGGAGTGAAGAAGGTATGGCAGTTAATATGGCTGTTGTTGTACCTAGTGGTGTCGTTGGTTTTATTACAGATGTATATCCGCATTCTGCTCGCGTTCAAACCATTCTTGATCCGCGTAGCGCAATAGGTATCCTTGTACAACGACCTGAATCTCGTTTGTCTGGCGTTGTAAAAGGTAATGGCAATACACCTCGTACACCATCTATGGTAAATATTGCTCGCGATGGTGATGTATTGGTAGGTGATAAGTTGATTACCTCTGGATATGGAGGCATTTATCCGAAAGGTCTACCTGTTGGCAACGTGCAATCTATCGAAAATGATTCGGAAGGATTTGTTAAAAATGCGGTAGTCACACCGAGTGTAGATTTTCATCGTTTAGAAGAAGTTTTTGTGCTTACCTCGTCTTCTCTAAGTGCACCACAAAAACCAGAACTTGAACCTAAACTTGTGCCTCAAACACAACGAGATCAAGTAGAGGGTGCAAAGGGGGCCGTTAAACAATGATGCGTCTAGCTTTAGTTCTCTCTGGATTTTTAATATATTTTATACAAGCGCAATTATTGCCTACTATTTTTCATACAAATTGGTTACCAAACTTAATTTTGACGATAATTGTTATGATTACTTTATTTAAAGGTCGTCGTATGGGGCTGATATCCGCTGTTGTTGGGGGTATCGTACATGATGTATTGATATCTAACTTTTTTGGGCTCCATCTATTCCCTTACGTAATTGTGGTATACCTACTATCTGCCGTAAAGCATCGTATCTATGAAGAACGCTGGTATTGGTCTAGCGGTATAGTAGCTATTTGTACGCTACTAGATGGCGTTATTCGTAGCTTTATGATATTAGCTAGTGGTGGCGATTTGCACTTTGGACTATACTTGTGGCATATGGTATTACCCGTGATGTTCTGGAATGGCTTGTTAGGCGCTATTGTGCATGGTTTGTTATGGCGTAAAGATGATGAACAACAAGGTTATATTTGGTAAGGATTAAGGGGGTGAAAGAGTGCTTGAAGGCCTCTATAAACGAAGAAAAACGAATCGCTTTGATGTACTCTTTTACATTGTAGCCGGCATATTTATAGTCTTGGCATTACGCCTGATGTCGTTGCAAATCTTGTCTGGTGGTTATTACCAAGCTAAGGCAGAAGGCAACCGTTTGCGCATGGTATCCATGACAGCTGCTCGTGGTATTATGTACGATCGAAATGGTCAGATCTTAGTAGGTTCTAGACCGGCATACACTATCTCCATTTTGCCTACGGGGAAGGCTCTAGACGAAGGTGAAGTTGCTAAGTTGGCAACTTTGCTGAAAATTAAACCAGAAGATATTACAAAAAAGGTAAATGATCATAAATATGGTTATGAGCCAATTCGTATTGCTAATGATATTTCTATGGATGTAGTTACAAGCATCGAAGAGCATCGTCATGAATTACCAGGTGTTACCATAGATGTAGAACCACTTCGCTATTATCCATATGAAACGATGGCTTCTCAGCTCTTTGGTTATGTGGGTGAAGTGAGCGAAGAAGAATTAGAAGAGCTAAAACAGCAAGATCCAAATACCCTTATTAGTGGTGGTACTATTTTAGGCCGTTCTGGTCTTGAAAAACTATATGATTCCATCTTGCGTGGTACTGATGGTGGTAAACAGGTAGAGGTTGATGCTACAGGCCGACCGGTTGCGGAGGTAGATAGAAAGCATACAGTGCCTGGATCTAATATCCATTTGACAATAGATGCAAATCTACAAAAGGCTGCTGAAGAAGCTGTTAAGAACCAATTAGAACAGTTGCGTGCCCAAGGCATTCCAGCTCAAGGAGCTGCTGTAGTAGCAATGGATCCAAATACGGGTGCCATTTTGGCCATGGTCAGCGCCCCTGAGTTTAATCCTAACTGGTTTGCGAAAGGGATTACAACGGCACAGTGGAATCAATTGAATAACGATAAGAATCATCCATTTGATAATAAGGTTATTTCTGGTGAATATCCACCAGGTTCTCCGTTCAAGATTATTACAGGTACGGCGGCTTTAGACCTGAAAAAGGTTACCCCTGAAGAAATGATTTTTGATAGTGGTAAACATTGGCTTATCGATAAACGAAATGCAGAAGGTGAAGCATTAGGGTGGCTTAACTTTAATAAAGCTCTTGCAAAATCAGATAATGTTTACTTCTATGAAATGGGCAATCGCGTTGGCATAGAAGGACTTGTAAAATATGCTGGCTACTTTGGTATTGGCGAAAAGACAGGCATCAATCTTGTTGGTGAGGCCTCTGGTAATATGGCAAGTCCTGCTTATAAACGCAAAGTGTATGATGAAGATTGGTATTTAGGTGAAACCTTTGATGCGGCCATAGGTCAGTCTTTTACTTTGGTGACACCATTACAAATGGCTGTTATGCTCAGTGAAGTAGCAAATGGTGGCATTAAATACCGCCCATATGTAGTGAGCCGTATTGATAATAAGGATGGCACGCCAAAAGAAATCTTTGGCCCAGACAAGCTCGGTATCTTACCTGTACCAAAAAATATTATGGATCTTGTTCGCGAAGGCTTGCGTGATGTTACTAATGAAGGTGGTACAGCAGGGGAGTTGTTTAAAGGATTCCCTATTGATGTAGCTGGTAAAACAGGTACTTCAGAGAATGCACATGGCAGAGATCACGGCTGGTTTGTAGCCTATGCACCATATGATAAGCCACAAATTGTAGTGGTTGCACTTGTTGAGCAAGGTAGCTTTGGTGCGGGTTCTGCAGGGCCTATCGTACGAGATATATTGGCTGCGTACTTCAATGTACCAGTGAATAAGAAATCTAATGATACAAATAGTAAGAGCAATAAGGAAACTGCTACGGGGACAAGTATTAATAAAGGGCAAAAACCTCAGAATGCGGTAACTAGTGGACAACCAAGAAAGGATTAGTATGGGCGAGATAATCGGCGTTGTATCCGGTAAGGGGGGCGTAGGTAAGACTACGATTACCGCTTGCTTGGGTTCAGCCTTAAGCAATGCAGGGCATCACGTATTGCTCTGTGATGGAGATTTTGGATTGCGCGATTTAGACCTTGTGTTAGGAGTGGCAAATGAAATTATTTACGACGCATTAGATGCGAGCGAAGATAAAGACTATATGGATGATGCCATCGTATCAATTGCTGAAAACTTAGATTTTCTACCAGCTAGCCAAAGTGCTCGTTGGGAAGATATAGGTCGTAAAAAATATAAAAAATTAGTTCGTCGCCTCTCTGAGACATATGACTATATTTTAATTGATGCTCCTGCTGGTATCGGTAAGGGCATAGAGTCTATTTTAGAATTAGTAAATCGCTGCATCGTGGTGACGCATCCTTTATGGGTGTCCTTACGTAATGGGGCGCGCATGATTCAAGTATGTCAAGAACATAATATTCGTGATTATGCTATTGCTTTTAATGCAGTACCTATCGATGGAGAGAATATCAATTTATATGATATGTTAGAAGTCCTTCGCGCTGAATATGTAGGGGCTATAATCCCTTATGATGAGGATATTTTGACCTATACACAAGATGGTCGTTTGTTAGAATTTGTTTCTAGCGAACTAAAAGCTATGTTAGCACCTCTTGTTGATTATGTAACTACCGGTGAGTGTTGGGAAGACTACGATGTACAAAAGCACTTCGATGCTTATGTAACTAAGAAAAAAACATCGAAGGAGCAAGATAGTACACCAAGTCTTGCAACAGTAGGTGAGTCTATTTTTGAGGATTCTAACAATGTTCATTACATTAATCGTGGCGGTTGGACCACGCAACGCTTATTGGTGCAAGGGAAACAAAGCTTGTGGCGCCGTAGCAAGTTGAAATAGGTGATATGATGTGGCGTAAAATATGGACAGATAGCGATTGGACTATCATCATATGTACTATATTACTTGTCGGAATTGGTCTTACAGCTATTGGTAGTGCTACCCATGTGAATCATGAGGCTATCGGTTTTGGTAGTTTAGTGGTAAAACAACTCGTATTCTTTTTAGCAAATATAGCTGTCGTTATAGGCATGCAATTTCTAGATTACCATCGCCTTAAAGGGTGGGGGAATATGATTTATGTGATTACCATGCTTATGTTAATTGCAGTTATGGTAGTTGGTACCTCCGCACTAGGTGCACAGCGTTGGATTCAACTGGGGCCAATTACTATTCAGCCTTCAGAGTTTTCTAAACTATTGATGATTATTTGTATGGCTAAAATGTTAGAACCGCGCATTGGCAAGTTAGATACTTTTAAATCCCTATTGATGCCAGTGTTATATGTAGGGATTCCTATCCTTCTCGTATTCTTACAACCTGACTTGGGGACATCCCTCGTATATATTGCTATATTTGTAGGGATGCTCTTTATATCTGGTATCAAAACTAAGCTTATAAAAATTATTGCGAGTGTGGCTTTACTCTTGATGCCTTTGGGCTGGTTTGTACTGAAAGAATACCAAAAGCAACGTATTCTAGTATTTTTAAATCCAGATATCGATCCCTTTGGTTCTGGCTATCATATTATTCAATCTAAGATTGCCATCGGGTCGGGTATGATTTTTGGTAAAGGTATCTTTAATGGTACTCAAAGTCAGTTGAACTTTTTACCAGAAAATCATACGGACTTTATCTTTTCTGTAATCGGCGAAGAATTTGGCTTTGTAGGATGCATTGTAGTATTGCTATTATTGTTTATGCTTATTTATCGCAGCATTCAAGTAGCATATACCTGCAATGATAATTTCGGTATGTTATTAGCAACGGGTATTGGTACGATGTTTGCCTTTGAAGTGCTCGTAAACGTAGGCATGACGATTGGTATCATGCCTGTAACGGGGATTCCGTTGCCATTCCTTAGCTATGGTGTTAGTGCGCTAACAACTAATATGCTGAGCATTGGCATTTTATTAAATATTGCTAGACAGCGGACAAAATATATATTTTAATATCCTTTCATAGGATTGATTGTGAAAGAAGTCTTTCATTAAAGACGGAGGATGTATGATTCAATTAGATACGTCATGGTTACAACATGTCCAAAAGCCCGCTCGTTACACGGGCGGCGAATACAATAGTATCGTGAAAGATCACAGTACTGTTGATGTAACTATGGCTTTAGGTTTTCCCGATGTGTACGAAGTGGCCATGAGTCATTTGGGCATCAAGATTTTGTATGGTCTCGTAAACCGTCGTGAAGATGCGGTAGCCGAGCGCGTATTTGCACCGTGGCACGATATGGAAGAGGAAATGCGCAAGCGTAATATTCCATTATTTTCCTTAGAAACACGTACGCCTATTAAAGACTTTGATGTGTTAGCATTTACGCTTCAATATGAAATGAGTTTTACTAACATTTTAAATATGCTCGATTTAGCAGGCATTCCTATGTATGCTAAGGAGCGTGATTTAGATTTTCCACTGCTTGTATGCGGTGGCCCTTGTGCGTATAATGTAGAGCCTATTGCTGATTTCTTTGATATCGTATCCCTCGGTGAATCCGAAGAGTGGGGCGATGAATTCATCGACTTATTTAAAGCAGAAAAAGCCAAAGGCTTCCCAGGTGGCAAAGAAGGCTTTTTGCGTAAAGTAGCCCAAATTCCTGGCACATATTGCCCGGCTTTATACGATGTAGAATACACCGAACAAGGCGATTTTAAATCGATTACGCCGCGTTTCGAAGACGTACCTGCAACCGTTGAGAAACGTATTATAGAGGATGTAGAGAATGTATTCTATCCAACAAAGCCTGTTGTACCGTTCCTTGATATAGTGCATGACCGTGCTGTATTGGAGTTATTCCGTGGCTGTACGCGTGGTTGTCGTTTCTGTCAGGCCGGTATGCTCTATCGTCCGGTTCGTGAAAAGACGCCAGAACGTTTGTTACAGATTGCTAAAGATACAATTGCCAATACGGGGTACAATGAAATATCCTTGATGAGTTTGAGCTCTGCGGACTATTCTAAATTGCCTGAACTCGTAGATATGCTCATGGAAGAGTTTAAAGATAAACAAGTTAGCGTTAGCTTACCGTCATTGCGTATTGATAGCTTCTCTATCGATATTGCGAAAAAGGTACAGCAAGTGCGCAAGAGTGGTCTTACCTTTGCGCCTGAAGCAGGTACGCAACGGATGCGTGACGTTATCAATAAGGGCGTTAGTGAAGAAGATTTGTTGGCCGCATGTACTAATGCCTTCAAATCAGGATGGAACACGGTTAAATTGTATTTTATGATGGGGCTTCCTACAGAAACAGACGAAGATTTGGCTGGTATTGCAGATCTTGCGTACAAGGTGCTTGACTTGCACCGTGATATTACAGGCAAACGTAATGGTTCTGTAACGGTGAGCGTATCCTTCTTCGTACCAAAAACACATTCTCCATATCAATGGTATGGTCAAGAAGATGTGGAGGAGATTCATCGTAAACAACGTTACTTGAAGTCTCTCATCAATAATCGTAACATTTCTTATCACTATCATGATGGTTATACTGGCTACATGGAAGCCGCTTTTGCTCGCGGAGATCGTAGACTATCTAAAGTTCTCGTAGAGGCTTGGAAAGCTGGTTGTAAATTTGATGGTTGGACTGAGTTCTTTAACTATGAAGCTTGGTTGAAAGCATTCGCTGACTGCGGATTGGATCCTGCGTATTTTGCACGTCGTACACGAGATTTCGATGAGCCATTGCCTTGGGATCATTTAGATTGTACTGTAAGTAAAGCTTTCTTAAAGCGTGAGTGGGAGCAAGCGGTAGCAGCTAATCTTACAGGCGATTGTCGTCGAGCTCCATGTAAGGGCTGTAATGTATGTCCAGAGCTCAATACAGCTATTATTGACTATAAGGAGGGTGGCAGAGTTGAAAAAGTTACGTTTGGCCTTAAATAAGGGCGAAGAATTACGATTCCTGTCACACCTTGATTATGCTCAAGCTGTAGAGCGGATGATACGTCGAGCAGAAATTAAAATGGCATATTCTGAAGGCTTTAACCCTCATATGAAAATTAGCTTTTCCTCTGCTCTTGCTTTAGGCGTAACGGCAGCGGCTGAATATATCGATATGGATGTGCTTGAAGAGGATAGTTTAGAGTCCATTATGGACCGTTTAAATCGCGTAGCACCTCCAGGACTTGAAGTACTAGACGGTAAAGAAATGCCTGAAAAGGTGAAAAAGATGATGGCCATCTGTAATTTTGCTATCTATGAGGTAACAGGTCCTGTGACAGATGAAAATGCTGATTGGGATGCGTTACTCAAACCTTTTAATGAAGCAACGGAAATTTCTTATGAAAAGGTAACACCTAAGAAAACTCGTACCATTGATGTAAAAGAGTTTGTAAAAGAACCCATCGTAGCCTCCGTTAAGGACGGTATGGTGACCCTTACAATGGGTATCGGCATTTATCCGCAAGGTACTATTAAACCTAGCGAAGTGTGGAATCTAGGTAAGGACCAATATAATTGGCCTATTACAACTAGCTACGAAGTTCACCGTAAAGCAATTATGGTAGAAAATGAAGAAGGCCGTTATACGCCTTTAGAGATTAATTACTAATTATAATTTAGATGACAAAGAAGGGAGGGATAGGATGCATAAAATTTTGGTCAATGTTATGCGCGAAGAAATTCGGATGGCTGTTATAGACGAAGAAGGTCAGCTAGTGGACTTTGTCTTGGAGCGTACCGATGAGTCTCATATGGCAAATCATATGTACAAAGGCACAGTAAAGAATGTATTGAATGGTATGCAAGCGGCCTTTGTTGATATTGGGGGCTCTCAAAATGCGTACTTGAACTTACAACAAGGGAAGGAACAGAAAATTTTGCCACGCTTATCTGTGGGGCAACAAATTCTCGTTCAAGTAGTGAAAGAAGAAATGCTTGGTAAAGGTGCTCGCGTAACTGCTGATGTCAGTTTGGCGGGCCGCTTTATGGTGCTTTTACCGTATTCTGAAGGCATGCATATTTCTAAAAAGATTACTGACGAAGCCTTGCGTGCAAAGTTGCAAGAATTAGCAGCACCTTATGTACAAGAAGGTTGCGGTTTTATTATTCGCACTGCGGCAGCTAAGGCTAGTGCTGATGAAATAGGCCGTGACATGGATTACTTGTGGCGTACATGGCAACATGTGTTGAAGCGCTTTAAGGTGGCTAAGAGCGGTACAGATTTATATAGTGACGCAGATTTCTGGTTCCGTCTTGTGCGGGACTATGCTCATCGCAATGTAGAAGAAATCATCGTCGATTCCGATATGGGTGAAGATCGATTGATGGATCTCTTAGGTCATGGCCCTACATCGCAACAAATTAAAGTAACACGTCATCGCGATAGCACACCTATCTTTAAAGCAAACCATATTGAACCGCAATTAGAAGATCTTATCTCTCGCGATATTAATCTTCCTTCTGGAGGGTCAATCCGTATTGATCATACGGAGGCTCTCACCGTATTTGATGTAAATTCTGCTCATTATACTGGTAAATCTAATAAACTAGAAGATTTAGCTTTTACAGTCAATAAAGAGGCGGCAAAAGAGATCTGTCGTCAATTGCGCTTGCGTGATATCGGTGGTATTATCGTCATCGATTTTATTGATATGAAAGATAAAGAACATCAACAAGAGTTATTAAAATTGTTGGGGGCACAAGCTAAGTTAGATAAAATGAAAACCGTTGTATGCGGCATTAGTTCGCTTGGCCTCGTAGAGATGACGCGAAAACGAGCTCGCCAAGGCTTGCAAACCTTGATGTTTGATACATGCCCTCAATGCGGTGGTACGGGCTATATGTTGTCGGGTCGTACTGTATATATGCAGATTGTGCGTCGCATCCGCGAGTTATTTAAATCAGGACGTATTAAAACGAATCTAGAAATCGAAGTTCATCCGGAGGTGGCTCAGTATTTAACAAAAGCTATTGTCGAGGATTTAGGTGGGTCTATAGGTCGCAAGATTTCTATTGTAGTAAATCCACAAATTAGTCGAGAAGGATATTCCTTGATGGCTATAGCCGAATAAGTAAGTAGTTTGTTTATAGGTGAGTATAGTGTCTATATTTGAAATTGTATTAATTAGTATTGGTCTTGCCATGGATGCTTTTGGCGTATCTATTGGTAAGGGGCTGACAATGCCTGTAGGTGAGAATAGTCGGAAGGTCACTTTGGCCTTTCTCTTTGGCTTGTTTCAGTTCCTAATGCCCCTCATCGGTTGGCTCATAGGACGTCAATTTATCGATGTCATATCTGATTGGTATTATTACCTTTGGCATTTCTTTAATTGGTGTGTACTTAGGTAAATTTATGGGCCAATTTGTTGGAAAATATGCAGATATAGTTGGTGGAGGTGTATTAATTCTCATCGGTACAAAGATACTCTTACAGCACCTTGGAATTATCGGAGAATTTTAAAGCTCTGTATATATAAGTGTTAAAAACTAGGCGAATTCTGTAGTTTTTGGTTTGACATGATAGTGTAAATAGTATATACTATATCAGTATTAGTTCGGTTTTCTGAACTTTGCAATCCGCGTGAAGCAGGTTTAAACGCCCGACCGAAGTTCGGGTCGGGATACCGAATTCAGCGAGTTCGATAACAAGGAGGTGTTCTCATGTACGCAATTATTAAAACTGGTGGTAAACAATATCGCGTTGCTGAAGGCGATGTAATTACTATCGAAAAATTGGAAGCAGCTGCTAACGATTCCGTTACATTCGAAGAAGTTTTGACTGTAGTGAATGACGGCGACGTTAAAGTTGGCGCTCCTCTTGTAAACGGTGCAAAAGTTACAGGTACAGTTCTTGAGCATGGTAAAGGTAAAAAGATTTTAGTATTCAAATACAAAGCTAAATCCAACTACCGTCGTCGTCAAGGCCATCGTCAACCGTTCACAAAAGTTCGTATTGAATCTATCCAAGCTTAATTATGGTTTCCATTGGAATCCAGCGGAATAGTGATGGTCAAGTTATTGGTTGTCATATGTCCGGTCATGCAGGATATGATGAACATGGCTTCGATATCGTATGTGCTGCAGTGTCTGCCTTATCGGCAACGGCGATGTTAGGCCTCACCCAAATTGCTCAACAAGAAGGTGAGTATACGAATAGCGAAGGTCAATGTGATATAGTTCTCTCTGGTACGATTAATCAGAGTGGACAGGATATTCTGGGGACTATGCTTCTCGGTTTAGAGGAAATTAGCCGTCAATATCCAGAGTTTGTCCAAATTCACGAAATATAGGAGGTGAACTTAATGTTTACTTTTGATTTGCAATTGTTCGCACATAAAAAAGGTGTGTCCAGTACTCGTAATGGTCGTGATAGTGAATCTAAACGTCTTGGTGTTAAATGCCATGATGGTTCCATCGTAAAGAGCGGTAACATCATCGTTCGTCAACGTGGTACTCACTTCCACCCTGGTACTAATGTAGGTATCGGTAAAGATGACACTTTATTCGCACTTGTGCCTGGTAAAGTAGCATTTGAACGTGCTGGTCGTTATAACCGTAAAGTTAGCGTATACCCTGTAGAAGCTTAATTTTACAAGACTATTAATCCCTAGTGGTTTCCACTAGGGATTTTTTATTGTTTATTATGGTGTAAGTTGTATTGGTATAATATAATATAATTTAAAGTGATTATTAAATATATCATAGAGTCTTGAAATATGATCGGAGGCATTATGGCACTATTAGAGTTATCTAATATATCCTATGTTGTAAACGAAAAGTCTATTATCCGTGATGTGTCTCTATCTGTACATGAAGGAGAGTATCTCACTGTTGTAGGCCCTTCTGGTAGTGGTAAAAGTACACTTTTAAAATTATGCAGTGATTTGATTAGTCCTACCTCAGGGATTATTACTTATAATGGACGTGATTTAACCACTATAGATCCAGAAAGTTATCGAAAAGAGGTAGGTTATTGCTTTCAAAGACCTTACTTGTTTGCAAAAACGGTGCGTCGTAATATTTTGTTCCCTTATGATATTCGAGGTATGGAACCTGATATGATTCGTATCAAATATCTTTTCGATTTACTTCATATGCCTATTGAATATCTTGAGCGCCATAATGATGAACTATCTGGTGGAGAAATGCAACGGATTTGTCTCATTCGAAGCCTTATCTTTGAACCTAAAGTATTGCTTTTAGATGAGGTTACCTCTGCATTAGATGCTGTTAACACGGCTATCGTGGAACAGGTAATCGATGAACTTCATAATAATGGGATGACCATCATAGCAATAACACATAGTGAGGAACAAAGCTTACGTAAGGCTAATCGCCGCATTACAATTGTAGATGGATCATTAGCTAAAGAGGAGGTATTACGGTGAGTCAATTTCATGCTATTTCAGCCATGTCATTATGTCTTGCATCTATATTAGTTATTATAAGTATGTTTTTGTCCTATCGGCAGGAGTTGAAGTTAGAGAAAGATATTTTTATAAGTGCTTTACGAGCTACCATACAGTTATTTGCCATAGGCTTTATTTTAGCTTATATTTTTAGTACTGAAAGTCCTATATTCATAATCGGATTATTAGGTTTTATGGCTATTAATGCAGCCTATAATTCTTCTAAACGCGGTAAGGGAATACCATATGCATTGTGGATTTCTTGGTTTGCCATAACCGTAGGTGCAAGCATTACATTATCGATTTTGCTTCTAACAGGTGTGCTTAACTTTACTGCTTATCAGGTGATTCCTGTTGGAGGGATGGTTATTAGTGGAGCTATGGTGGCAATTGGCCTTTGTTATCGACAAATGCTATCAAATTTTGAGTTACGCCAACAAGAGGTGGAAATTAAACTAGCGTTAGGAAGTACGCCTAAGCAAGCGTCAAAAGCCATCGTGCGAGATGTTATAAAGACTGGATTGCAACCTACTGTAGATAGCGCTAAGACTTTAGGAATCGTGGCTTTACCAGGAATGATGACAGGTCTAATCTTAGCGGGAATGCCTCCACTTGAAGCTGTAAAATATCAAATGATCGTGACATTTATGAGTTTATCTACTATATCGATTGCTTGCTTTATTACTTGTCAATTAGCGTATAGAGCATTTTTTAATAATAGGAATCAATTAAATAGGTAAATTTAGTACTTTAAATATATTTTATTGTACATCAAATCAGAATATTTACTCATAACTTAGAGTAGTAGCCTTAAGGTTACTGCTCTTTTTTTATAGAAATAATGTTTATATATGATTATAGGAATAAAAATTGTTGGATATAATTCTGTATAGTTATAAAGATTTACTTATTTTGTTTTTAACATTGCATTATTGCTATAAATGATACTGAGATTTATTATTGAAATAGATAGAGCATTGTTGATATAATGTATCAGTAAATTCTATAGTATTTCGTATTGTAAGGAGTTCTTATGAGCAATTATGACGTAGAAACAAGGGGAGGGCGCGCAGCTAAAACTACGCTACTAGGTATACTGGCTTTAGCTATTTTAATTGCCACATCTCTTGGTTCACTCTTCATTGGGATACGCTATATCAGCCTAGATGATATTATTTTATCCTTTACTAACTATGATCCTAATAGTATAGGTCAGATGATCGTTCAAACATTGCGCTTGCCACGTATGATAGCAGGTATCGTTGTAGGTATCAGCTTTGCCGTATCAGGTGCACTGATGCAAGGTGTTACCAACAATCCTATGGCAAGTCCTTCTATTTTGGGGATTAACGCAGGTGCCAGTTTTGGTTTAGCTGTTGGGATGATTTTATTTCCTTATTTAACCTTAAATGGAAGTATTTTGTTTTCCTTCGGTGGGGCCGCATTGGCAACACTGTTCATTTTAGCTCTTGCTAAACGCGTAGGTGGTAAAGCTACTCCTGTATATCTTGCACTTGCAGGTACGGCTATTAGTGCAGTATTTGTGGCTGTTACACATATGCTTGTTGTGTACTTCCAAGTGGCACAAGAGTTAAGCTTTTGGACTGCAGGCGGTATTAGTGGTATTCGTATGGAACAAGTATTACTCGTATTACCTTGGACACTCATTGGTATTCTTATTGCCATGTACGTATCTAAATCTGTTACGCTCTTAAGCTTTGGCGAAGAGGTAGCTATTGGTCTTGGCAGTAATTTAAATCGTGTACGTGTATTATCTGGTTTGACTGTACTTATTCTTAGCGGTTCTGCTGTTGCTCTAGCCGGTCCGATCGGCTTTGTAGGTCTCGTTATTCCACATATAACACGTAAACTGGTAGGCATCGATTATCGTCTTGTAATTCCATTCTCTGCACTCTTTGGTGCAGTACTTGTTATGATTGCTGACGTTGTAGCTCGTATCGTAAATCCTCCATTCGAAACACCATTAGGTGCCATTACTGCTCTTGTAGGTGTTCCATTCTTTATTTATTTAGCAAATCGTAAGGGAGGAAAATAAGATGAAAAAACGCTTTTTTGCCTACTCTTTCGTTATGACGCTCATGTTGTTAGGTGCCATGTATGGACATCTTCATACAGGCTTTAGTGATATGTCTACATCTGATCTTATTCGCATTCTCTTTGGCGGTGGTAATGATGTAGAAAAACTCACAGTTTTTGATTTCCGTTTAGTTCGCACCATCTTGGCTGTATTTATTGGTATGGGCCTTGCTATGTCTGGTGCAATTTTTCAAACTATATCTCGGAATGAATTGGCTAGTCCAAGCTTGTTAGGCGTAAATGCTGGTGCTGGTTTAGGTGTAGTTCTTTTAGTATATTTTGCAGGTTCTACAACGGCGTGGGGGATTTGGACATTACCTACTGTTGCCGTAGCTGGGGCTGTTGTGGCAGCGATTTTAATTTATCTTCTATCTTGTCGCGGTAGAGATATTATTTCTCCATATCGTTTAATCTTAACAGGTATCTCTATGAGTGCAGGACTCCATGCATTGCAAGTCTTACTCGTAACGCGTTTGGACCCTAATAAATTTTATTTAGTTAATACTTGGACCATCGGCACTATTTCGGGTAATACATGGGAGCATGTATGGGTGCTTGCGCCAGTTGTCATTGTATTATCACTCATTCTCTATGCCCGTTATATGGAGCTAAATTTATTGAGCCTAGCTGATGAAACAGCGATTGGGCTTGGTGTACATATAAATCGCTCTAGATTTGTATACCTTATTATTGCAGTTCTTTTATCTGGGTTCTGTGTAGCTATCGGTGGCAGCATTGGTTTTGTAGGGCTTATTTCCCCGCATATTGCACGCCGCTTAGTCGGTGCCGATCATGCCTATTTCTTGCCATTAACAGGTCTAATTGGAGCTATTTTAGTGGTCACTGCTGACTGGATTGGCCGATCCATTATTGCGCCTGATGAAATCCTCTTAGGGATTATTGTAGCTTTAATCGGGGCACCATACTTCTTGTATATTCTAGCAAAAACAAAAGCGTAAAAGGGGAAATATAAATGAAATTAGAAGTTAAAAACCTAACTACTGGTTACGGTGATACAAAAATTATAGAGAACTTAAATCTTACGATTCCAGAAGGCAAGGTAACAGCATTAATTGGTGCTAATGGTTGTGGTAAATCTACTTTACTAAAAACTATTTGTCGTATTATTCGACCAATGGATGGCGATGTCTTACTAGATGGTAAATCTATCGGTTCTTATGGTAGTAGAGAACTAGCAAAAAAGGTTGCTATTTTGCCTCAAAATCCAACGGCACCTGGTGAAATTACAGTTCGTGAACTTGTTATGTACGGTCGTGCACCGCATCAAGGCAGCTTATTTGCCCGTACTACAAAAGAGGATAAAGAAATTGTAGAGTGGGCTTTGAAGGAGACTGAATTACTTCAGTTTGCAGATCGTGGCATTACAAATATGTCTGGGGGGCAACGGCAACGCGCATGGATTGCCATGGCTATCGCTCAAAATACAGACATTCTATTCCTTGACGAGCCTACTAGCTTTCTTGATGTATCTCACCAAATGGATGTATTACATTTAGTAGAGCATTTGAATAAAGCTTATAACAAAACGATTGTTATGGTTATTCACGAACTTAATGAAGCCGCTCGTTTTGCTGATAATTTAGTTGCCATGAAGGATGGAAAAATTCAATACGAAGGTACGCCTCATACTATCTTCCATAATGAAATGTTGAAGGATGTATTTGGTGTAGATTCTACAATCATGAATGACCCTAAGACAGATCGTCCGTTCTGTATTCCTTATTCTATGAAAAATTATGGCCATACGGCACGTGAGGTGTAGTATGAAGCGTTTGTTAATTTCTGGTCTTTTGGGGGCTTGTATGCTCATGGGAATTGCAGGATGTGGTCCACAGGAAAATGGTATGACTCATGAAGCTATCTATGCTAATCTTGATGATAAGGTAAAAACAGCCCTTGAACGGTCAAATGATCCGAAAGACATTGATAAAGAGTTTAAGAAGCGATTAACGGCTATCCAAAAGGCAGCAGATAAAATTGTTACTGTTGAAGGAGATAAGATTATTGTCACTCATAAGCTCGGGACAACAGTTATGCCCAAAGAACATAAACGTATCGTGGTTGTTCGGACAGAAGATCCTATGATTGCATTAGATGAATCTTTTATAGGGGCAAATTTTAATGAAAAAAGCTATCTTTATAATGAATTAAGTAATCGTAATGTTCAAAATTTTAGTATTAATGATGAAACAAAGACTATCAACTATGAGCAGATTCAGGCTTTAAAACCGGATTTGATTATTATGCGTGACTCTTATGGTAAAGCGGCATATAATGCACTTTCTAAAATTGCTCCAACCATTTCTGTCAACGTAAATAAGGAAGAAGTTGCACTACTAACTATTGCTAAAGCACTTGGGGTCCCTGAAAAAGGGGAAGCTCGTTTGAAAGAATATTATTCACAGGCTAAGAAAACACGGATAGCTTTAGCTGAACATATGCAAGGGGAAACCGTAGCTTTTCTAAGAATTTTAAATAAAGAAATACGATTGTATCCGTATATGAAAAGCGATTTGAATGTCTTTATGGCTGAATTACTTAATATTAAACCGCCTGATATGGTATTAGAAACAGAACTTAACCCTACGAACAATGCGATTTCTTTAGAGCGATTACCCGATCTTGATGCAGGCTATTTAATCGTTTCTGCTGGTTACGGTGCTTCTAGTGCTAATAATCAAGGTGTAGCAGACCAACGATTGGCAAATCTTAAAAAAGATGAGTTGTGGAAAAATTTGCCTGCTGTAAAAGCCGATCATGTATTGCAAGTGGATAGTACTTTGTGGATGGCCCATGGTATTATTGCGAAAGAACGTGCTATGAAAGAGCTGTATGATACATGGGGAGAATAGGACTAAATACATTTGTAATATATAGTTAGTACTATTATGTAAGGGTTTATCTCGTGTAAAAATACATACATACATTTTAGTCATGTTCGATATAGATAATCGATATAGATTAGAAACTCCCATGATATAAAGGTTGCTTCCTCTTATGAGGTGGCAACCTTTTTGCATGTATCAAATTCCTGTGCTTTTTAGTAGGAATAGTGGTATACTATGTACAGTATCAGTGAAATACCAGAAGACTGGTTGTCATATACTTTCATAAACCTAAAGAGGGGTGGCATTGCCACTAGAAAGATTTGAGGTAAGTACTATGTATGATGTAAAATCTCCAAAGGCGGAGGAATTTATTTCCCATCAGGAAATCCTTGACACACTTGCCTATGCAGAGGAAAACAAGGAAAATAGGGAGTTGTTAGATGCTATTTTAGCGAAAGCTGCTACATTTAAGGGATTAAACCACCGAGAAGCAGCAGTTCTCTTAGAATGTCCGTTACCTGAATATAAGGAAAAGCTTTTTGCTTTAGCAAAGAAAATCAAGAAGGCTATCTACGGCGATCGTATTGTTCTATTTGCACCGTTATACTTGTCTAACTATTGTATCAATGGATGTGTGTATTGTCCGTACCACTCCAAAAACCGCGATATTAAACGTAAAAAATTAACGCAAGACCAAATCAGAGAAGAGGTTATTGCGTTAGAAGCGATGGGCCATAAGCGTATTGTAATTGAGTCTGGTGAAGATCCTCTTAATAATCCACTGGAATATATTTTGGAATCCATCAAGACGATTTACAGTATCAAAAATAAAAATGGTGAAATCCGCCGTGTAAACGTAAATATTGCAGCTTGTTCCGTTGAGGACTACAAAAAATTACATGAAGCTGGTATTGGCACGTATACATTATTCCAAGAAACATATAATAAAGAAAACTATGAAGCTTTACATCCTACAGGCCCTAAGAGCGACTACGCCTACCATACAGAGGCGATGGACCGCGCTATGCAAGGTGGTATTGATGATGTAGGCATCGGAGTTCTTTATGGTTTGGAACATTATAAATACGATTTCGTTGGTTTGTTGATGCACGCAGAACATTTAGAGGCTGTGTATGGGGTAGGTCCACATACTATTTCTGTACCTCGTATTTGTCCAGCGGATGATATCGATGTAGATGATTTCAGTAATGCTGTACCTGATGATGTATTTGAAAAAATTGTTGCTCTTATCCGCGTCTCCACACCGTATACAGGTATGATTATGTCCACTCGTGAAAGTCAATCCATGCGTGAACGTGGCTTGGCATTAGGTATCTCCCAAATTAGTGGTGGATCTCGTACTAGTGTAGGTGGTTACAAAGAAGAAGAAAAGCCAGAAGATAATACGGCACAATTCGATCGTAGTGATACGCGTACATTAGATGAAATCGTTAACTGGTTGCTAGACCTTGGGTATGTTCCAAGCTTCTGTACTGCTTGTTATCGTGCAGGTAGAACTGGGGATCGATTCATGGCTCTTGCAAAATCCGGTCAAATTCACAACTGTTGTCAACCAAATGCGTTGATGACATTGAACGAATATATCATGGATTACGGCAATGATGAAACTAAGGCTCATGGTTCTAAGGTTATTGAACAACAGTTAGAAAATATCAAAAATGATTTAGTTAAAGATAAAGCTAAAGCTTATATTGCACAGATGAAAGACGGCGAACGGGACTTCCGGTTCTAAGGAATTCACTGATATGGAGCCTCCTATTGATAATAGGAGGCTCTTTCTTGTTGAGAAAATAGCAAGCTTTAAATGAGAATAAAATATATAAAATAGTTTATTTTATTTGCATTTTAAGGTATAATAAATAAAAATGATAATGATAATACGTTGAATTCAAGAATAATATTGATTATAAACTACTGAGGGATATGATGATTAAGAAAAAACGTTGGCGCCTTTGTAAAGGTGATCAAGAGAAAGAGAATATCTTAATCCGTGAACTTGGTGTAAACCCTATTGTGGCTAAATTAATGGTGAATCGTCACATTGATGTAGACGAAGGTCGTCAGTTTTTACAAGGTACTTTGTCAGATTTGTTAGATCCATTTACATTAAAAGATATGGATGTGGCTGTTTCACTAGTTCTGGAAACAATTGAAAGTCACAAACCAATCGTCATTTATGGTGATTATGATGTAGATGGTATTACTGCAACATCAGTACTTTATCGATTTTTAAAGAAATTAGGTGCCGATGTTACCTATTACATACCAGAACGTCAAAGTGAAGGGTATGGCCTCAATTTAGAGGCTTTAGAGCACCTTATTGAACGGGGAACGGCTTTAGTCATTACTGTAGACTGCGGCATTAGTTCTTACGATATTGTAGAGGCTGTACGAGACCGCATCGATATGATTATTACGGATCACCATACGGCTCCTGATATGATTCCACGAGCCAAGGCCGTTATAAATCATAAGCAAAAGGACTGTCCATATAAGGATAAAAACTTATCTGGAGTAGGTGTTGCTTTTAAGTTATGCCAAGCCTTGTGGCTTACAAAGCACGGAGAATGGTACTTAGATGATTTAGATATCGTTGCACTTGGCACTGTGGCAGATGTAGTGCCTTTGGTCGGTGAGAACCGTATCATTGTAAAATCAGGCCTTGAGAAGATGAATAGGGAACCTAACTTGGGGATTAAAAAGCTTATTGATGTAGCTGGGCTTCATGAACGAACTATTACATCTGGACATATTGGTTTTACCTTAGCACCTCGTCTTAATGCAGCGGGTCGCGTAACGCATGCAACGCGTGCAGTTGAATTACTTGTGACCGATGACGAGGATATAGTAGAGGCAATTGCGGAGGAACTAAATGAAACGAACCGTGAACGACAAGAGTTAGAACGAAATATTCATGAGTTGGCTCGTGTTGATGTAGCTAATCAAGGACATAAAGCTGATTATGTAACTATTGTGGCCGGCGAAGAGTGGCATCCAGGAGTCATTGGTATTGTTGCTTCTCGTCTAGTAGAGGAGTTTTACAAGCCAACCTTAGTCATCAGTATTCATGATGGCGTTGGTAAAGGCTCGTGCCGTAGTATAGATGGCTTTAACATATATGATGCATTAAAATCTTGTGAGGATATCTTGCTACAGTTTGGCGGGCATGCTGCGGCAGCAGGCTTTAGCATCGATGCAAATCGTATTGATGAGTTACGAGAACGGTTAACCAAGTATTGCAAAGCAGTTATTACAGATGAGGAATATATTCCTGTGGTTGCTATTGATGCGGAACTACCTGTTGATGATATCGATGTCGATATCATTGACCGCGTATCAGACCTTGAACCTTATGGAATGGCCAATAGCACGCCAGTCTTTGCTATTATGGAAGCTACCGTGCAAGATATTATGCTCATGGGCCAATTAAAAAATCATTGTAAGATAATATTTGAAACTTCGAATGGTACATTAGATGCTATAGCTTGGAATCGTCCAGACTTATTTAAATTTATCTTTGTGGGAACTGTGGTAAAAGTGGCATTTTCTTTGCAAAAGAATGAATGGCAAGGCATGGTTTCTCCGCAACTCATGATTCAAGCTATTGAACCATTGACTGAAGAGCCGATTAAGCTTTCTACAGAAGGGCTTAGACAAATGTATGTCATAATAAAACAGTCCATGCGAGGTCGTAGTCAATCGGTTTATAATGTAGAACAAGATATATTGCGCCGTAAGCCGCCAGATCAGAATAATCGCAGTGCTCTAACATCTATTGATGTATTTAAAGAATTGGGCATTGTTGAAGAATATACAAGTGATGATGGTCAATTAATGCTTAGATGGAACGCCATTGAAGGAAAATTAGATCTTGTCACATCCGTAACATTCCTTACTTATAGTGTATAGGAGGTGACATCATGACAACTGTAAATGAAGAAGGCAAAGCTTTGGTAGAACAAAGTACATTTGATAAAAGTAAAGCCTTAGCTGAGTTTATGGAGTATATCCATACGTATTTAACAGATGATGAGTGTGACCAAGTATTGAAAGCTTTTGAGCTTGCTGATAAGGCTCATGAAGGTCAGTTTAGAGCTTCCGGTGAACCGTATATCATGCATCCTCTAGCTGTAGCTGATATTTTGGCACATTTACAAATCGACCATATTACACTCATGGCAGCTCTAATGCATGATGTGGTTGAAGATACATCTTACTCGAAGGAAGACCTAGAGGAGATGTTTGGCTCTGAAGTAGCATTCCTCGTTGATGGGGTAACAAAATTAAACCAATTCCAGTATGAAACCAAAGAAGATCGCCAAATGGAAAACTATCGAAAGATGATTTTAGCCATGGCGAAGGACGTACGTGTCGTAGTTATTAAATTGGGTGACCGCTTACATAATATGCGTACCTTAAAGCATATGCGTAGTGATAAGCAAAAGCGTATTGCTAAGGAAACCCTAGAAATCTTTGCACCTTTGGCACATCGTCTCGGTATCTTCAATGTGAAATGGGAGTTGGAAGATTTATCCTTCCGTTATTTAGAGCCGGAAAAATACTATGATCTAGTCGATCAAATGAAACAAAAACGCCAAGTTCGGGAAGACATCGTTAATGATACGATGAGGCAACTTACAAAGGCCTTAAGCGAAGCCCATATCAAGGCGGATATCAAAGGTCGTCCAAAACACTTCTACAGTATTTATAAGAAGATGAAAAAGGACAATCGCGATTTATCCCAAATTTATGATTTGCTTGCCGTTCGTGTAATCGTTGATAGCATTCCTGATTGTTATGCGGTACTTGGCATTGCACATAGCTTGTGGAAGCCATTGCCTTATCGGTTCAAAGATTATATTTCCATGCCGAAGTCTAATATGTATCAATCTTTACATACAACCGTTATCGGCACGATGGGGCAACCTGTAGAAATTCAAATTCGTACCTGGGAAATGCACCGCGTATCGGAATATGGCGTGGCTGCTCACTGGCGATATAAAGAAGGAAATAAAAACGGCGATAAAGAATTCGATCAAAAGGTTGCATGGCTGCGCCAGGTTCTTGAATGGCAAGATACGAGTAATCCAACGGAACTTGTTAACGCTTTAAAATTAGACGTTTTCTCTGGCGAAGTATTTGTATTTACGCCAAAGGGCGACGTTGTTAAGTTGCCAATAGGCTCTGTACCGCTCGACTTTGCCTATCGAGTTCATACCGATGTAGGTCATCATTGTGTAGGCGCTAAGGTAAACGGCAAAATTGTACCGCTGGATTATACCTTGCAAAATGGTGATATTGTTGATATTATCACATCCAAAACAGGTCGTCCTAGCCTCGACTGGTTGAATATCGTAGGTTCTTCTGAAAGCAAGAGCAAAATTCGCAATTGGTTCAAGCGCGAAAATAAAGCTGAAAATATTGAAAAAGGTTTAGACTCTCTTGAAAAAGAAGCGAAACGATTGAATCATAATTGGAAAGAATTATGTGCAGACAACCGTTTACAACATGTAACGAAACAACTTAAAGCCGGTACAGAAGAGGAAATGTTTGCAGCCTGTGGCTATGGCGGCATTCCTGTAAGCACTGTTCTTTTGCGTTTAATTGAACTTTATAAAAAGTCTAAAGAGGTAGAGGAATCTAAGCGCAGCACAGAGCAAATTATCGAGAAATTAAAATCTCAAGGACAAAAGAAAACTAAAAATGGCACTGGTGTTCTCGTAAAAGGTGAAGCTGGTGTGATGGTGCGTATGGCAAAATGCTGTAATCCTGTACCTGGTGATGATATTATAGGTTACATAACCCGTGGTCGTGGCGTTTCTATTCATCGCTGTGATTGCCCTAGCATGGGCCATTCTCCTGAAGACTTAGAGCGGATGATAGAAGTCTCTTGGGACGGTTCTTCTGGCGAATCTTTCCACGTAGGCATTGATATTCAAGCTTATGATCGAGCTGGTATTCTCATGGAAGTTATGGCGGTGCTTTCAGAATTGAAAATCACCATTACTAACATCAATGCTAAGGTTCAAGAGGATACAAAAAATGTAAGCATCAATTTGGTGGTTGATATCCGCGATATTTCACAACTAGATTTCGTAATGACTAAATTGCGTCGTATTCGTGAAGTTTATACTGTTCAACGTAGTAAAGGAGGGGCTTAATGAGCGAACAACAATTAGTACTTATGCGCATGCCTTTAGGTCCATTAGGAACAAATTGCTATGTTATCGGTGATAAAGCGATAGGTGAAGCTTTCATTATCGATCCTGCAACAGCTGAAGTACTAGATGCGCTAAAAAAACATGACTTAAAGCCGAAGGCGGTTGTACTGACACATGGTCATGGAGATCATATTGGTGGCATTCAAGAGATTGTAAACACCTATCATGTGCCTGTATATATTCATAAAGGCGATGTACCGTATTTATCTGATCCTGAACTTAATCTTAGTGCTTATAGCAATCCAACGCCAATTAAGGTAAAAGCGGAAATTATCGAGGTTAAACAAGGTGATCACATTACATGTGGTGATATCGATCTTGAGGTGCTGGAAACACCAGGTCATACGCCAGGAGGTGTGTGTTATTACATGGAAGGTCTTGTATTTGTAGGGGATACTCTATTCAGAGATTCCGTAGGCCGTACAGATTTTCCAAATGGTTCTTATGAGACCCTGATATCATCGATTAAGACTCAGCTATATAGATTGCCTGATAATACAATGGTTTATCCTGGTCATGGACCGGAAACAAATATAGGGTATGAAAAACAATACAACCCATTCGTTGGTCAGTAGGTTTAAACGAATTATTTTTTACAGTCGAGGGGAAATTTATTATGAACACAACATTAGAAAAATTAAAAGAACGCATTAAAGACAAAAAGTACAAATTGACTACACAACGTCAAACAATTTTGCAAGCATTCATCGATGCTGATGAAAATCACTTGAGTGCTGAAGATGTATATGTTCTTGTAAAAGAGGTAGCACCTGATATCGGGTTAGCAACAATTTACAGAACTCTTGATCTCTTCACAGAACTTGATTTGTTAAAACGTCTTGATTTTGGTGATGGCCGTAATCGTTATGAATTAAATGACGAAGAGTTTGCTCATTTCCATCACCATTTGATTTGCGTAAAATGTGGTAAAGTATCCGAGTTTGAAGATGACATGCTTGAAACATTGGAGTCTATCATCGCTAAGAAATTAAACTTCCGTACCATTGATCATCAATTGAAAGTATATGGTTACTGTAGTGATTGCCAAAATCATATGACTGAAGCAGAATTAGAAAAGCTTGAGCGTATGTCCCATCATGGTTAATGGATATCTATATACGGGTCCATTACCACTTGGCTCCGTAGTAGCTCATAACTGTGGCGCGGCAGGATTCTTTTCTGATAAGGTACATCCAGAGGTTATCCTTGAAGCGCATGAAGTGGAAGGAATATATACATTAACTGTTACTATTGGTGATACAGTTCAGATTTTTGAAGGCCCTGTTTCCTCTATGGGGCGTCGTCAAATTGGACAAGCCTTGTTGCGATATTTGCGTGAATATCAAGGCTTACCTGCTGAGGCTCCATGGGGAACTCTGATAGGTGTGCGCCCTACAAAGCTACTACATAAATATATAGATACATATGGCTCTATCCACGCAGCAACTCGTCACATTAGGGACGAGTTTTCTGTGTCTATGGAAAAGCTTGCTACTTTGGGGTCCATTGGCGAATATCAACGTCCGTTTTTATCTGATACAGATGATAAAAAGGTAAGTCTCTATTGTGGTATTCCTTTCTGCGATACGCGTTGCGTATATTGCTCGTTTCCATATGGTCTTTATCAGGATTATGCTGGTAAAAGTCAATTTCTAAGTGCTTTAAACTGTGATATAGAAGATATGAAATCTATCGTTGATTCCTATGGCCTAACAGTCGATACTCTCTATATGGGCGGTGGTACTCCGACAGTGCTAGAGGATGAAGACTTTCACCAGGTCCTAAGACAGTTATCTCTACTCGTATCTGAAGGACATGAATTCACTGTAGAGGCCGGGCGGCCGGATTCTGTTAATCCTACTAAGCTACGTTCCATGCTTGAGCTAGGTGTGAATCGTATCAGCATTAACCCGCAAACGATGCAAGATGATATTTTACGTCGCATTGGACGCGGTCATAGCGTACGGGATGTTGATGAACTTTTACAATATGTAAAAAACAATACATTATTAGCCGTAAATATGGATTTTATCGCAGGCTTGCCTAACCAAACGATGTCAAACATGATAGAGAATATGGATTATGTATGTCAAAATCTGCCGGAAAATGTTACAATTCATACGTTAGCATTAAAACGTGGTAGCCCGTTGTACGATTTACATATGGAAGATGATATTCCTGAAGAAAATCTCGTAGCAGAAATGGTACAATATGGTAAAGAGCGTCTTGAAGCGGCTGGGTATGTGCCATATTATTTATATCGCCAACAATATATGAGAGGGCAGTTAGAGAATATCGGCTATACCTTGCCTGACAAAGCATGCGAATACAATATTCAGATCATGGAGGAACGTCAAAGTATTCTATCCATGGGGCCCGGTAGCTCGTCTAAGTGGATGCGAGCCCCTGAATATCGTCAGCTTAAACAGCATATGCCAAAAGACGTAGATGTTTATCACGAAACGATAGATGCACTTTTAGAGAAACGACATAGAATTTGTGAAAGATTTTGGGAGGTTGTGTAATGGCTATAAGAAAACCAAGAGGTACACAAGACTTTTTGCCAGAACAGATGATAAATTGGCACTATATTGAACAACGTATGCGCGAAATTTGTAAAGTATACGGCTTCAATGAAATTCGCACACCTGCCTTTGAAGAAACTAAATTATTTTTGCGAGGTATCGGTGAAACTACAGATGTAGTACAAAAAGAGATGTACACCTTTACCACCGGAGATGACGGTGGTTCTAGCTTTACCTTACGCCCTGAAAATACGGCGTCTGCTGTGCGCGCATACTTAGAAAATAAAGTATATGGTAAAGAAGGTCTCACCAAATGGTATTATATGGGCCCTATGTTCCGTCATGATAAACCGCAAGCAGGCCGTTACCGTCAATTTCACCAATTTGGTGCTGAGGTATTAGGCTCTCAATCTCCAGTAGTGGATAGCGAAGTTATCTGCATGGTTGTGCAGTTGTTAAAAGATTTTGGACTTAAAGATCTCAATGTAGAGGTAAATTCTGTAGGTTGTCCGATATGTCGTCCTGTATATCGTGAAAAATTAATCGCTTTCTTTGAACCTAAAAAGGAACAATTATGTAGCGACTGCCAAGAACGTTTGTACAAAAACCCTTTGCGTATACTGGATTGTAAAAATGAAACATGTAAATCCTTGTCCATAGGTGCTCCTGAAATTCACGAACATTTATGTGAAGAGTGTCATGATCACTTTGAAGAATTAAAGACTTATTTAACAGCTGCTAATGTGCAATATACTTTAAATCCTCGTCTCGTACGTGGCCTTGATTACTATACAAAAACAGCCTTTGAGGTACAATATACTCCTTTAGGTGCTCAAAGTGCCGTAGCCGGTGGTGGTCGTTACGATGGTCTCGTAGAAGAGCTCGATGGACCGCATACCCCAGCTATCGGTTTTGCTATGGGCATGGAGCGCTTATTATTAGCTCTTGAAAAACAAAACCTATTGCCTGAACCAACTGTAGAACCATCTGCATTCGTAGTAGCTCTTGGTGATGCGGCTAAGGTAGAGGCTTTCAAAATTTGCCAAAAACTTCGCAGTCTTGATATTCCTGTTGAAATGGACGGGCAGGGCAAAAGTATGAAGGCACAATTAAAATACGCTAACAAAATTAATGCGAAATATGTTATTATATTGGGTGATGATGAATTGGTTCGTAAAGAAGCCATAATTCGATTCATGGATACTAGTGAACAAGAGACTGTATCTCTTGATACAGTGGCTGAACGTATAACTTCTTTGGTGAAAGGATGACAATTAGAATGGAAACAATGCAAGGCTTACACCGTACGCACGGTTGTGGCACCATCTCTGAACAAGAGGTAGGTAAAGAGGTCGTATTATGTGGTTGGGTTGAACGCCGTCGTGACCATGGTGGTTTGATATTCTTAGATTTACGCGATCGTTCTGGTGTAGTACAAGTAGTGGCATCCCCAGATCACAACGTAGAATCTTTCCACAAAGCAGAGGATGTTCGTAATGAATATGTGCTTTGCGTGCGTGGAACTATTACAAAACGTGATGATTCTGCTATTAATCCTAACCTTCCTACAGGTGCATACGAAATGTTCTGTGAAGAGTTGCGCGTATTGAACTCCGCTAAAACTCCTCCTTTCTATATTCAAGATGATATTGATGTAGATGAAAATATTCGTTTGAAATATCGTTACCTTGACTTGCGTCGTCCTGAAATGCAACGTAACTTGATTTTACGTCACAAGGTAACAAAAGCAATGCGCGACTTTTTTGATAGCCGCGATTTCTTGGAAATTGAAACACCAATGCTTACTAAATCTACACCAGAAGGCGCTCGTGACTATCTAGTGCCGTCCCGTGTAAATGCTGGTACATTCTATGCGTTGCCACAATCTCCACAAATTTTCAAACAAATCTTGATGGTTGCTGGTTACGAAAAATATTTCCAAATCGTTCGTTGCTTCCGCGATGAAGATTTGCGTGCAGACCGTCAACCTGAGTTCACTCAGCTTGACTTAGAAATGTCCTTCGTTGATGAAGAAGATATTTATGCATTGCTTGAAGAGATGATTGCTCATGTATTTAAAACTGCATTAGGTAAAGAAATTTCTTTGCCTATGCCTCGTATTACATGGGATGAAGCAATGGATAAATACGGCTCTGATAAGCCGGATCTTCGTTTTGATATGGCGTTTACTGATGTAACTGATCTTGTAAAAGATACAGAATTCAAAGTCTTCCGCTCTGTTATCGACAATGGTGGCGTAGTTAAAGGTATCGTTGTGCCTGGTGACGCTGGCATTCCTCGCCGTGAACTTGATGATCTTGTTGAGTATGTAAACCGTTACGGCGCTAAAGGCCTTGCGTGGGCTTGCTTCAATGAAGATGGTTCTATTAAGTCTCAAATCATGAAGTTCTTAGGTGAAGATACAATCCGCAATATTGGTGAAAAAATGGGCGCTAAAGGTGGCGACCTTGTATTGATGATTGCTGATAAACCTGCAACTGTGGCACGTGCATTAGGCGAATTACGCCTTGAAATGGCACGCCGTATGAACATGATTGACCAAGATAAATTGGCATTCACATGGGTAACTGATTTCCCTATGTTCGAATATAATGAAGACGAAAAACGTTATGTGGCAATGCACCATCCGTTCACAATGCCACGCCATGCGGATCTTGATAAATTGGAATCCGATCCTGGCAGCGTAAAAGCGATTGCTTACGACATGGTATTGAATGGCGTAGAAATCGGTGGCGGTTCCTTGCGTATCTACCAAGCTGACGTACAAGAAAAAGTATTCAAAGCAATTGGTTTGTCTATTGAAGAAGCACGATCTAAATTCGGCTTTATGCTTGATGCATTCCAATATGGTGCACCTCCTCATGCAGGCTGTGCATTTGGTTTAGATCGTCTTGTTATGTTGATGGCAAAACGTCAATCTATCCGCGACGTAATCGCATTCCCTAAAACTCAATCTGCTTCTGATATCATGAGCCAAGCTCCATCTGAAGTAGAACCTAAGCAATTAAAAGAGTTGCATATTAAACCAGATGTAGAAGAAGAACAAGAGCAATCTTTAGTGTAAAAACATAGGCAAGAATTGATTGAAATCGAAATGTCAAGACTTGTTAATTGCTAATCTTTCTGATACTATTTAAGTATAAGATATCCCTGCCATGTGCGTGTGATATCGCAGTTTTGAGCCAACACATTTACTTTGGGAGTCTGAACTCTCGTCTGAACGTTACGCCCTTACGGGACAACTGCAGGATGAGGAGGACACCCACCTGCCCTTGCAGGATCAAAACGCGGTACATTACGGCATGGTGGGGCTTTTTTGCGTGTAAAAATAGACTGAAATATCATATACTATAAATATATCTTTTGTAAGAACTAAAATTTTTCAAAGTCTTAAAAGCCCTAAATGTCCTAATAGTCCTAAATGTCATAAACATTATAAATGTCTTATAAATATTATTAGTGATACCAAGTTACTGACGTCATTGGGCTTTTATGACGAGTAAGACATTGTTTTTTGATTGAATAGTTATAGATATTAAAATACGATAGTTAAACTGGGTGCGAATTGAGGTGATAGAATGGATAGTTTATTTGATATGACACCTACAAACACATACGAGCCACTTCCGGTACGAATGCGTCCTACTAAACTGGATCATTTATATGGTCAAGAGAAGGCCATAGGGAAGGGGACTTTCTTGCGTGCTATGGTAGAGAAGGATACAATACCATCTATGCTTTTTTATGGTCCTTGTGGAACGGGTAAGACTACATTAGCCGGAATCATAGCTAAGGTGAGTAATAGCTATTTTGTAAACCTGAATGCTACTAACGCCGGTATTGGTGAGTTGCGGACCATCATTGAAGATGCGCGTAAACGAGTTCGCTCTTTACAACAACGCACAATTCTATTCCTTGATGAAATTCATCGCTTTAATAAAAGCCAACAAGATGTGTTGTTACCTTGTGTAGAGGATGGCACTATTATCCTTATTGGTGCTACTACAGAGAATCCGTTCTTTGAGGTTAATAGACCGTTATTATCTCGTTTGCGTCTTATTACATTAGAAGCACTTACACCAAAGGCTATTGGTCAAATTTTACGTCGCGCCATTACCGATGAAGAAGTGGGATTAGGCAAACGCCATTTACAGGTAACGGATGAAGTTCTGGAAGATGTGGGGATTTTCGTCAATGGTGATGGCCGTATGGCCCTTAATATTCTTGAACAAGCTGCAGCTATGGTTCCCGATGAGGGAACGATTACTATTGAGGTTCTTGAAAAGGTCGTAGGTCGTCGTATATATACATATGATAAAAAAGGAGACAGTCATTACGATACAATTTCAGCCTTTATAAAAAGTATGCGTGGTTCTGACGTGCAGGCAACGGTACATTATTTAGCACGCATGATTGAAGCTGGAGAGGATCCTAATTTTATTGCTCGTCGTATTGTTATTTGTGCAGCAGAGGATGTAGGACTTGCGGACCCACAAGCTCTTATACTTGCCAATGCAGCGGCTCAAGCGGCTCATATGGTAGGTTTTCCAGAGGCGCGTATTATATTATCTGAGGCTGCGTGTTATGTTGCTCTCGCACCTAAAAGTAATTCTGCTTATGTAGCTATTGATGCCGCGATATCTGATGTGCGACATAAGGATTGTGGACAAGTACCTGATCATTTGAAAGACAGTCATTATAGCGGAGCTAGTAAACTAGGCCATGGAAAAGCTTATAAGTATGCACATAACTATCCTAATGGGTATGTAAAACAGCAGTATTTACCAACGCCTCTAGTCGATGCAACCTACTATAAGGGCATAAAGAGAGGGAATGAGGAACAGTTACTTCACGACTGGGAGAAACGTCGTAAAAATTAACTTAATATTACGATATATGCTATAATATAATGATAAGTTAATTTACTGTAATGTTATATAAGTAAGGGGTTTGTATAGATTTATGGCAGAAGAAAATACTTCCACCAAAAAACGCAACACACGCCGTAAGCGAACAAGTACAAAACAGCAATCAAAGTCTCAAAGTTTTTCTTTGCGCAGCGAAGTTAAAGGTCTTATTGTCATTGCCTTTGCTGTGATTTCCTTTCTGGGCTTTTTTGGCTTTGAACTCGGCCTTGTAGGACAGATTTTAACAGGTATATTCCGTTATGGCTTTGGCTTAGGGGGTATTATTCCTTGTTTATGCGTTTTCTGGTTAGGTTGGAGATTATTATATAAGGATACATTTATTTCCATTACAAAACGAGGGATTGTAATGACCTTGTTTTTCCTATTTTTGTTAGCTCTTGTTCCCTTGTGGCGCGTTCCTGAGGGGCAGGAACTCATTACTACACAACTAGCTAATCAAGGTGGTTTCGTAGGTGGTGCAATTGCTACATTCCTTCGTACACTATTAGGCAATCTAGGGGCTATTATTCTTGATGTATTCTTACTCATAGCTTTTGGATTACTGGTGACACGTTTGTCTTTGCGCAGTGGATTACAAAAGGCTGCGGACAAAACACAGGTTGGCCTTGATGTTGCAAAAGAGGTAGCTGCTGAGAAGGTTGCTGTTGCAAAAGAAGTCTTTGAAGATTGGAATGAACAACGTAAAGAAGCGGCAGAACAGCGTAAAGCTTATAACAGGGAAAAAGATACACGCTTTGCTGATGCAGCAGATCAAGCATTAGATGCACTAGAAAAACAAGGCATTGCTACTGGAAGAGACCTCTTTGACTCTACCACAGCTATAGATGTTGATCCTATTGAAGATACAGTTACTACTATGGAGTCACAAAGAACTCCTACATCTTGGAAGGAATTGGCTGAGATAGAAGCACGTAATCGTGCGGCTGAGCAATTGGCTAATATATCTGAAGCATCTGGTGATGCTAAGTCTTATGAAGCTGATAATTTTGAACAATTCTCTGATACGCATAGATCTACGAGTGATGATTATGTATATGTTCCAGATGAGGACTTTTCATATACACCAGATGAAGAGTATTCAGATGAGGTTGGAACTGTAGAAAACTCTGATGATGAAGAACCAGAATTCTCTTATCAAAATACAACAATAGGACCATTGGAAACGAATCACGGTGCTATTGCCTCCGCTGTGCCAGGAACGGGTGCAGCTGCAAGCTCTGTAAGTGCTGGAGCTGGTATGGCAGGTATGGGTTTACAAGTACCGTCCATTATTAGTACTACAGAAGATACGGCGCAAGTAGCTGTATCTAAAGATGGACAGATTCATCGGTCCTATGATAGACCTTACCATTTCCCAAGCCTAGATATTTTGGCGAAAGGGAAGGGGAGTCAAAACAATGGTGAAGAAGTAGCACAAAATGCGATGATGCTTGAACATGTATTGAGTGACTTTGGTATTACTGCAAAGGTTGTTAATGCTACACAAGGGCCAACTGTTACACGTTATGAAATTGAACCTGCACCAGGCGTAAAAGTGAGTCGTATCGTTAACTTAACAGACGATATTGCCCTCAATTTAGCAGCACAACATATTCGTATGGAGGCTCCAATTCCAGGTAAATCTGCCATCGGTATTGAGGTGCCTAATAAAACGACAGAAGCCGTTCATTTACGTGATGTACTTGATTGCAGTGACTTTAAAGATGCTCGTGGTGGTATTCCTGTTGGTCTTGGCAAGGATATTGCAGGGAAACCTGTCATTACGGACCTTGCTAAGATGCCTCACTTGCTCGTAGCTGGTACGACTGGCTCTGGCAAATCCGTATGTGTAAATACATTGATTTCTAGTATCCTATTTAGCCGCAAACCGGAAGAGGTTAAGTTATTATTAATCGATCCTAAGATGGTTGAATTGTCTATTTACAATGGAATTCCTCACTTGATGGCTCCAGTTGTAACGGATATGAAAAAAGCGGCAGCTGTATTGCGCTGGGCCGTTCGTGAAATGGAGGCTCGTTATAAGGCGTTTGCTGCATCTGGTAAACGTGATATCAAGAGCTACAATGAGGCTCATCCTAAGGCTGCTATGCCACTAATCGTGTTGATTATCGATGAGCTAGCTGACCTTATGATGACGGCTCCTGATGATATTGAAGAATCTATTAGTCGTTTAGCACAAATGGCTCGTGCCGCAGGTATTCACATGGTTCTTGCTACACAACGGCCATCTGTTAACGTTATTACCGGTTCTATTAAGGCCAATGTGCCGAGCCGTATTTCCTTTGCTGTAGGCTCTCAAATTGACTCTCGTACAATCCTTGATATGGCAGGGGCAGAGAAACTATTGGGTAAAGGTGATATGTTATTTGCTCCGATTGGTGCTAATAAACCTATTCGTGTACAAGGGGCCTTCATTTCTGATGATGAGGTAGAAAAACTTGTAGAGTTTGTGAAAGCTCAACGAGAACCAGAATATGATAATACGGTAACTCAAGAAGTGGAAAAGGAAGCTGAAAAAGAATCTTCTGATGCTAATGATGTTTACCGCGATGAATTATTAGAGCGAGCTGTTAATCTCGTTATGGAATCTGGTCAAGCTTCCGTATCGATGTTGCAACGTCGTTTCCGTATAGGTTATACCCGTGCGGCACGTCTTGTAGATACAATGGAAGACCTTAAAATCGTTGGCCCTAGCATGGGCAGTAAGGCTCGAGAAATTTTAATGAGCCCTGAACAAGCTAAGGCTAGATATTTCTCCGATTCTAATGATGAGCAATAATTAGCTAATTATTATATGAAATATTACGTAGATTTAGAAAGGAACGAAAATGGCTGAATTAGGCGAAGAATTACGACGTGAGCGGGTAAGACGTAATCTAACCTTTAAAGATGTGGAGCAAGTGCTACACATTAAAACAACCTATTTAGAAGCTATCGAAGATGGCAACTATGATATCATTCCTGGTCAAGTCTACGTAAAGGGCTTTATTCGAAACTATGGCAACTACTTAGATCTTGATGGGGATCGCTTGGTAAAAGTATATCAGGGACAAGTAGGTGATATAGATACTTTTTCTTTGCGTTCTGTTACGAGACGGAAGGCTCAAGCGACTCCTAATTTGGTACAAAGTGAGTTCGTTGAATACCAAACATCTAAAAAGCGTATGTCCTTAGAAACACGTCAACGAAAACGTCAACGCTCTATTGTACAAGAACGCATTATTTTGGGAATCATTCTATTTTGTATGGCATTATTTTTACTATGGTTATTCATTTTCTAATGATTGATTAGGAATGATAGAAAGGCATTTACACAGTCAATGGATAGATTTTTAGTAACAGAACCTTCGGATATGAAGGAACGTGGTTGGGCCGAATTAGATTTCGTTCTCATCAGTGGGGACGCCTATGTGGACCATCCGTCCTTTGCTCCTGCGGTTATCGGTAGATACTTGGAATCCAAAGGCTATCGTGTAGGCATTATAGATCAACCAGATTGGAATGATGTAGAGGCTTTCAAAAAACTAGGTAAACCACGTCTTGCATCCCTAGTTACAGCAGGGAATCTAGATTCAATGCTCAATAAATTTACGGCAGCAAAGAAAATTCGCCGTCAAGATGATTATTCTCCCGGTGGTGAATCAGGGCATCGTCCGGATCGTGCTACCTTGGTATATGCCAACCGCATGAAGGAGGCTTATAGTGATGTACCTCTTATCATCGGTGGTATAGAAGCGTCCTTGCGCCGCTTTGGTCATTATGATTATTGGTCAGATACGGTACGTCGCTCCATCTTAGTAGATTCTAAGGCAGATGTACTCGTCTATGGTATGGGAGAGCTTCAAATCATTGAACTAGCCGATGCCTTAGATCAAGGACGATTTAAAGAGTCCTTGCCGTCTATACGCGGTATTTGCTACATGGCAAAGGAAATTTCTACTATTGACTATGTAGAGTGCCCATCCTATGAAGCTATTAAGGCGGATAAGATGAACTTTGCCGATGCATTTCGCATTCAATACGATGAACAAGACCCGTTCTATGGTCGTATTGTAGTCCAAAAACATGGGGATAGATATCTCATTCAGAACACACCTGCTTTACCATTGACGCAGGACGAAATGGATGGTGTCTATAACTTGCCATATACTCGAAAGTGGCATCCTAAATACGATGATAAGGGTGGTGTACCAGCGTTAAGCGAGGTTCAGTTTAGCCTTGTAAGCCAACGTGGCTGTTTTGGCAGTTGTTCTTTCTGTGCCATCACGAATCACCAAGGTCGTATTATTCAAAATCGTAGCCATGAGTCTTTGATTGACGAAGCACACAAGATGATCAACATGGATAACTTCAAGGGATATATCCACGATGTAGGTGGTCCTACGGCAAATTTCCGCCATCTGGCTTGTGATAAACAGGCTGTTTATGGTGCTTGTAAAGGGCGTACTTGTGCGGCTCCAGAGCCTTGTGAAAACTTGAATACAAATCACGATGATTATATTGCTTTACTGCGTAAACTACGTAAGCTAAAAGGTGTAAAAAAGGTTTTTGTTCGTTCCGGTTTGCGCTATGATTATGTACTAGCCGATAACAATAAAGACTTTGTGCGGGAGCTTTGTGAGTTTCACGTAAGTGGTCAGTTAAAGGTAGCCCCAGAACATGTATCTAAACGCGTTACCAATATGATGGGAAAAGCTGGTAAGGAAGAATTTCTAACCTTTAAGTCTTGGTTTGAAGAGGCGAATAAAAAGCTTGGTAAGAAGCAATATTTAGTTCCGTACTTTATGAGCTCTCATCCAGGTTGTGCGTTAGAGGATGCTATTGAATTGGCGGAATTTTTACGAGACCACCATATGTACCCTGAGCAAGTACAGGATTTTATCCCTACACCGGGTAGTCTTTCTACTTGCATGTATTATACGGGCATAAATCCACTAGATGGAAAGCCTGTTTATGTTGCTAAAAAGGGGCGAGATAAAGCAAAACAACGCGCTTTGATGCAGTTTAAAAATATTGAAAACTATGATCTTGTTAAAGAGGCTCTCATAGAAGCCAATCGACGTGATTTAATTGGCTTTGGCCCGGAATGCTTAATTCCACCGCGCCCAATTAGTGGAAATTCTAAGCGTATTAGCCAATCTAGTAAATTCCGTAATGGCAAACGAGATTGCGAACCTAGGAATCAATGCCGGACTGCCAAAAGGCGTAGTAGAGATGTGACTAAAGTTCGTACATCTAATAAAAGTTTTGGTGGTCGTTAAACCTAGAGAGTAGCTCTAGCTACTCTCATTTTAAGATACTTTATGTCTTATGGGAGGCATATATGAAACGATGGATTGCTCCGAGCATCTTAGCATTATTTGTGGTAGGAATGTTGATTTATGGTATAAACTTTTACCAACAAGAACAAATAGAACAGGCCAAAGAGCCTATTCGTGGTGAAATTATAGTCTATACGGACTTACCTAATACTTTGACAGCTATGCTTGCTGAGCGTTATGAAGAGGAACAAAAGGTAAAAGTTACTGTAATGCCTCTTACAGAGGAACAAATGTCGTTACGGTCGGCTTCTACCGTGGCTGATACTTCTGGTGATTTGGTGCTAACTTCTGAAGATAATCTCGTAGTTGGTGCCAATGCAGGTAAATATATGCCCATCGTCAATGAACGTATTGACGAGGTACGTGATAATCTAAAGGATCCAAATGGCTATTGGGTTGGTCTCTGGTACGATCCAATCGTATTTGTTCAGAATGATACCTTCCATAATGGCATTGGTAAATATATTACTACATGGGAAACATTGGGAAAACAAGGTGATTGGTCTATCGTTATGACTGATTTTGTAGCATCTCAGAATGCGGCCAATTTGCTATACAATATGGTAGAGTACAAAGGGGAACCAGAGGCTCTTGAATACTTGTATAGTTTGAAGCCTCATGTGGTTCAACATGCTAAATTTTTGTCTACTCCAATACGCTTAACTGCGCTAGGGGAAACAAATATTGGTATTGGTAACTTGTCTGATGCGGCGCAATATAGTCATCATGGGTATCCAATTAAGATCATTTATCCTAAAGATGGTACGTCTTATTATGTGACTGGTGCTGCTGTTTTAAAAAATTCAAAACATAAAGCAGATAGTGTAGAGTTTATTAATTGGTTACTATCTTCTAAAACGGCGAAATATATGGTAGAAAAGAATTTTACCTATATATTTACTAATCCTGAGATGGATGAGCCAAAAGATTCTATAGGGCATGATTTAGTGTTATGGCCTGTGAATGGTGGCTATACCCTAGAAGGTAAAAAGTTATTGTTAAATCATTGGGTTAGCCAGGTACGATTCCGTAAGGACTAAGTCAGCTGTATAAATCCAAGAAATAAAAAAAGAATCTAGTGACGAAAGGATATGGAATGGGGAAAAAATTAGGATATGTTAGCCTAGGTTGTGCTAAAAATTTAGTAGATACAGAGGTAATGTTAGGATTATTGAGAGATAATGGCTATTCAATTACAGAAGACTTAAGCGAAGCAGATCTTATCGTTGTAAATACCTGTACTTTTATTGAAAAAGCTAAGGCTGAGTCTATTAATACCATCCTTGAGGTTGCTCAATATAAGGAAGATGGTGCTTGTAAGGGCCTTATCGTAGCAGGTTGTCTTAGCCAACAATATCAGGATGAATTATTCCAAGAAATTCCTGAAATTGATGCATTAATCGGTACCGGTGCATGGGATCAAGTTATGGTAGCCGTTGATGCTATTGAGCACGGCAATCGTAGTTGTATAATGGAAAATATTACGAATATCTATGATGAGCGCATGCCTCGTATTCAAACAACACCTCGTTATAGTGCATATGTTAAAATTGCGGAAGGCTGTAATAACGGGTGTACATTCTGTATTATTCCAAAGGTACGCGGTGCATTCCGTAGTCGGACTATCGAGTCTATCAAGGCTGAAGTGGAACGATTGGCAGCGACAGGGGTTAAGGAAGTTGTCCTTATCGCTCAAGATACCACAAGTTATGGCATCGACCTTAATGCTGGTAAACCATTGTTGACTACATTGTTAAAAGAATTAACAACTGTAGAGGGCATAGAATGGATTCGCATGCTATACCTATATCCGACATTCTTCTCTGATGAATTGTTAGATATTATAGTTAATGAGCCAAAGCTTTGTAAATATGTAGATATTCCATTGCAACATGTTAATAACGATATTTTGAAACAAATGAATCGTCGAGACGATCGCAATGATATTGAGCGTTTGCTTAAGAAAATTAGAAATGCGCCGACTCATATTACATTGCGCACCTCTATCATCGTTGGATTTCCTGGTGAAACAGATGAACAATTTGAGGAACTTTGTGACTTTGTAAAAGAAATCAAATTCGATAACATGGGCGTATTTACATATTCTCAAGAGGCTGGCACACCAGCGGGTGCTCGTGAAGACCAAATACCAGAAGCGGTCAAAGAAGAGCGTTATCACGTTCTTATGTCCATCCAAGCTGCTATCTCTGAAGAGAACAATCGCGATTTAGAAGGTACCATTGATTATGCGATGGTAGAGGAAATCGAAGAAGGCGAGAATAACACATTGCTTGCAAAAGGTCGATTGAAATCTCAAGCACCTGATGTAGATGGTAATATGTACATTGAAGACTGCGGTGAAGACATTCAACCTGGTGATATTCTTAAGGTACAAGTAGAGCAAGGCTTTGCTTATGATGTAGTAGCTACAGTTGTAGAATAATACACAGTTCGATATATTCGATTGTGGAGGTGATCTGATGATTGTAGAACTTATCTCTACAGGTTCAGAATTATTGCTAGGTGATACAGTAAATACGAATGTATCATGGCTGGCACAAGAGTTGAATAAACTAGGATATACCATTGCCCATCAATCAGTGGTAGGTGATAATCCGAAACGAATGGCTGAAGTCTTTCAGCTCGCTAGTACAAGGGCTGATATCGTTATTAGTACTGGTGGGTTAGGACCTACGCAGGGCGATATTACACGTAATGTACTTGCCGATTCAATTGGTAGACCTATTGTGTTTAATCAAGAGGCCATGAATGAGCTTGAAAGGTTCTTTAAAAGTGTAAACCGTACTATACCTGATGCGAGTCGGCGAGAGGCACAATTACCAGAAGGGGCGAAAGTATTATATAACCCTGTTGGAGTTGCACCAGGTGTCGTCGTTGAAGATGGTGACACTACATACATACTTCTACCTGGACCTCCTGGAGAAATGAAGGGAATGTTTCAAGAGAGCGTAGTTCCTTATTTAAATGGTCGATTTGGTTCTCAAGGGGTTGTTACATCTTATCGTTATGGTGTATATGATATTCGTGAAATTGATTTAGAAAGCACCTTGATGGATCTCATTAAGAAGCAATCTAATCCGACGATCGCTTTGCTTATTAAAAAGGGCTACATTGAGGTTCGTATCACTGCTAAGGCTGAAACATTAGAAGCGGCGCAAGAACTATTAAATCCTTGGGATGCTATCATACGAGAGCGTTTAGGTTCTCGCATAGGACGCGACTTAACAATTTCTATGGAGGAAACACTAGGTCGTACCTTGCTAGAGGAACACAGCACTATTAGTACTGCTGAATCTTGTACATCAGGATTGGTTGGCAAGCTTCTTACTAATGTCAGTGGTAGTAGTGAGTACTATATGGGCGGTGTCATCTCGTATAGTAATGATGTGAAACATCGTGTTTTAGGTGTACCACAAGATATGCTAGATGCGTATGGTGCTGTTAGTGAGCAAGTGGCTAAGGCTATGGCAGAGGGGGCACGAATTGTTGGTCAAACAACATATGCTGTTTCTACGACAGGCATAGCTGGTCCTGGAGGCGGTACGCTAGAAAAGCCTGTTGGTCTTGTTTGGTTTGGTGTTACTGGTCCACATGGTACGGTAGCCCATAAAGCTAATTTAATTGGCAATCGAGAAGATATTAGACAAAGTGCAGCAGAGCTAGCACTTTACTATGTTTATACTTATATAACAGAAAAGGGGAAATAAAATAATGGCTGTAGATGGTAGACAAGCAGCGTTGGATAACGCATTAAAACAAATTGAAAAAGATTTTGGTAAAGGTGCTATTATGCGTCTTGGTGAGGCGGCAGATCGCATGAATGTAGAGGTGATTTCCTCTGGTTCTCTTGCTATCGATATTGCTGTTGGTGTAGGTGGTTTCCCTCGTGGTCGTGTAATTGAAATCTATGGTCCAGAATCTTCTGGTAAAACAACAGTAGCTCTTCACGCGGTAGCAGAAGCTCAAAAACAAGGTGGCATTGCAGCATTTATTGATGCGGAGCATGCGATGGATCCTGTATATGCTCGCAATTTGGGTGTAGATATCAATAATTTGTTGATTTCTCAACCAGATAATGGAGAACAAGCTCTTGAAATTACAGAAGCCCTTGTTCGCAGTGGTGCAGTAGATATTGTTGTAGTTGACTCCGTAGCAGCATTGGTACCTAAAGCGGAAATTGATGGTGAAATGGGTGACGCTCATGTAGGTTTACAAGCTCGTTTGATGAGTAAAGCCTTGCGTAAATTGACTGGTATCATCAGTAAATCCAAAACAGTTGTTATCTTCATCAACCAATTGCGTGAAAAAGTTGGTGTTATGTTTGGTAATCCTGAAACAACAACTGGTGGTCGTGCGTTGAAATTCTATTCTTCTGTGCGTCTTGATGTTCGTAAAGGGGAATTGATCAAAGCAAATAATGAAAATGTTGGTGCTCGCACAAAAGTCAAAGTTGTTAAAAATAAGGTGGCACCTCCATTTAAGACCGCTGAATTTGATTTGATGTATGGCGAAGGTATTTCTAAAACTGGCACACTTATTGATATTGGTACAAATATGGAAATTATTAATAAATCTGGTGCTTGGTATTCTTATAATGGGGAACGTATGGGCCAAGGTAAAGAAGCGGCTAAACAATACTTGCTAGACAATCCACAAATAGCTGATGAAATCGATCGCATTATTCGTGATACATTAGCTGTTGGTACTGAAGAAATCGATGTAATTGGTGAAGAAGTAACTGAAGAAGTATAATCATGAGTGACGAAACGATGCAAGCTGCTATGGATCAAGCGTATCGCTTCTTAGCTCAACGCTTTCTTAGTTCTTATGAACTGACACAAAAAATGAGACGTAAACAATTCGAGGACCCTATCATTGAGAGGGTCCTTGAGCGCCTTAGAGATTATGATTACATCAATGATGAACGTTTATCGGAGCAAGTATTAACCTATTTGATGAAAGAACAAAAATACGGTGCTTATATGATTAAGCAAAAAATGAAACTTCGAGGACTTGCGATTCCTCAAGAAATTTCTGCTTATGATGAGGTAAAAGCTGCTTATCGGGTGGTAGAGAAAAAGTTTGGATCTATTCTCAATGAAGAAAAGACTCCTCGGGTAAAGGTTTTCAGTTTTCTCAAATACAGGGGGTTCTCAACAAGCACAATTCAAGTTGTATGCAATGATTTTTATGAATAAATTATGCTTTTTGAGAGGCCTTACTAAGCTTGTAAAATCTTGACAGAAAGGGCTTTGAAGTCTAAAATTAATAATAGCCTTATTTATTTATATGATGATATGGCTAATTGATAATTTAATGCATAAAGGGCATAAAAAGGAGCATGAAAGCTCAATTTTGAGAAATAAAAGGAGGTGAAAGAAATTTTAGAGTATAGTCTAATTGCAGTGGTAATGGTACTGATTGGACTAGGGGTAGGCTATTTTTTAAGAAAAAATATTGCTGAAGGAAAACTGAATCAAGCTGAGCAAGAGGCTGCACGCATCATTGCAAATGGTGAACGCACAGCTGAGTCTAAAAAGAAAGAAGCTTTATTAGAAGCGAAAGAAGAAATTCATAAGCTCCGTTCTGATGTGGAACGAGAAAATAAAGATCGTCGTTCTGAACTTCAACGTATGGAACGTCGTATTCTTCAAAAAGAAGAATCTTTGGATAAAAAATTAGACAATATTGAGCACAAAGAGGAAGCTTTACATCGCAAAGAAGCTGACTTAGCCCAAAGCCGTGAAAAGGTAGAAGCTTTGTATGAAAAACAAATGGCAGAATTAGAACGTATTTCTGGCATGACGTTCGAAGAAGCAAAAAATATCTTGTTAACGAATGTGGAACAAGAAATCCGTCATGAAACGGCGATTATGGTTAAGGAAATGGAGCAGCAAGCTAAGGATGAAGCGGAGAAAAAAGCGAAAGAAATTATCTCCTCTGCAATCCAACGTTGTGCAGCTGACCATGTAGCGGAAACTACCGTATCCGTAGTGGCATTGCCTAATGATGAAATGAAGGGTCGCATTATCGGTCGTGAGGGCCGTAACATTCGTGCACTCGAAACATTAACAGGTATTGATTTGATTATCGATGACACGCCAGAAGCAGTTATTCTTTCCGGCTTCGATCCAATTCGTCGTGAAGTGGCTCGTATTGCGCTGGAAAAATTGATTGTAGATGGTCGTATCCATCCAGCTCGTATTGAAGAAATGGTTGGTAAAGCTCGTAAAGAGGTGGACCAAACTATTAAAGAGGCTGGTGAACAAGCGACATTTGAAGCTGATGTTCACGGCTTACATCCTGAAATTGTTAAGATTTTAGGCCGTTTGAAATATCGTACTAGTTATGGTCAAAACGTATTGAAACATTCCATTGAAGTATCTCATTTAGCAGGTTTAATGGCAGCTGAACTAGGCTGTGATGTAACTTTGGCTAAACGAGGTGGTTTGATTCATGATATTGGTAAAGCATTAGACCGTGAACTTGAAGGTTCTCATGTTCAAATCGGTGTTGATGTGGCTCGTAAATATCGTGAAAGTGCAGCAGTAATTAACTGTATTGGTGCTCATCATGGTGATGAAGAGTTCCAAACTGTAGAAGCTGTATTAGTAGCTGCCGCTGATGCTATCTCCGCTGCCCGTCCAGGAGCACGTCGAGAAACATTAGAAAACTACTTAAAACGTTTATCTAAATTGGAAGAAATCGCTGAATCCTTCGAAGGCGTTGAAAAATGTTTTGCTATTCAAGCCGGTCGTGAGATTCGCGTTGTAGTAAAACCGGATAAGATTGATGAAGCTGAGTCTACATTACTTGTTCGGAATATCGTAAAACGCATCGAGTCAGAACTTGAATATCCAGGCCAAATTAAGGTCGTAATTATTCGTGAAACTCGCGTTGTGGATTACGCAAAATAATATGCTATAAGCGATAAGTATAGGCTGCAATGTTTTCATTGCAGCCTATTGTTATCAAAGTTTCGGTAATTACATATTGCTATATACGGCGTATAGAAATCATCATGTACATTACATTGTAGATGATGATTCCTATGATTCGTATCAAGCTTTTTTATATTATTTTTATAATTTAATTGATTAAAATGCTTTACAAATAGAGGATTTTTTATTTGTATATAGAATTAATATATATATGGGGAAGGAGGCGTTGGCTATGAGCCGATATTTTGAAAATGAGTTGATTGAACAAATCAAAGATGCTAATGATATCGTGTCAGTTGTATCCGAGCATGTAGCCTTAAAGAAACGCGGCAAGAACTATTGGGGTTGTTGTCCATTTCATAATGAAAAAACGCCATCCTTTAGCGTAGCTCCTGAAAAGGGTTTTTATTATTGTTTTGGTTGCCATGCATCAGGAAATGCTATTAAATTTCTTATGGAATTAGAGCATTTAACCTTTGTAGAAGCCCTAGAACGGCTAGCTAATCGAGCTAATATTCCATTGCCAGAGGCGAAACTTTCACCTGAGCAAAGAGCTAGAGATGAAAGACGTAAAAAACTGTATGAAGCTTCTGATTTAGCAACCACCTTTTTCCATAACTGTCTCACTCAAACGTCTATTGGTAAAGTGGGATTAGATTATTTGAAAAAGAGGGGGCTCACACAAGAAACCATAGAACAATTTAAACTTGGTTTTGCTCCTGATGGTTGGGATAAGTTATATCGTGCCTTTCATGACCGTGGTATTGATGATTCCATTCTCTTGGAGTTGAATCTTGTCCGAAAGAATCAAAAGGGTCAATTTTATGACTTCTTCAGAAATAGAATTATGTTCCCCATTATGGATGGTAAAGGGCGAGTAGTTGCTTTTGGTGGGCGTGTTATGGATGATAGTACACCAAAATATTTAAACTCTCCAGAGTCATCAATCTTTGAAAAAGGTAAACTTCTATTTGCTTTTGATAAGGCTTATAAATCTATTCGTGAGGAAAAACAAGCTATTCTTGTAGAAGGCTATATGGATGTTATATCTGCTCATAATCATGGTGTTACTAATGTAGTCGCATCATTGGGGACTGCTTATACAAGAGATCATGGACATATCTTGATGAGGCAGGCTGAAGAAATCGTGTTAGCTTATGATATGGATGGTGCTGGTCGTCAGGCGGCTGCTAGAGCTATTGAATTATTGCAAAATACGGATTTTAAGGTGCGTGTCCTTGCTATGCCAGACGGCAAAGATCCAGATGATTATGTGCGTAATCATGGGGGGCAGGCATTTAAGGAGTTAGTTGCTAAAGCTGTTAAGCCTCTTGATTATCTATTAAGTGAGTCTTTAATTAAACACGATACAAATGATACAGAAGGAAAGCAGGCTGTTATGGCAGATGTTTTCCCATATATTGCAAATATAGATAGTCAAACGCAGAGAGATGATGCTTTAAAAACATTGGCATTGCCATTATGGCTTGATAATAGTACTATTTTTAGATACTTTAGAGATTATGTGAAAAAAGGACAAATTGAATTAGTGGATACGGCATCGACACCTTTGCCAACACAGGATTTACCAAGGGGTGATGCGGAAAAATTATTATCCTTAGCTTTCACAAATGGCGAAGTATTACAACATATGATGAGCTATTTGCCATTAGAGGACTTTGAAAAAATTGAATATCGAGGTATAATAGAAAAGCTATTCACCTTGTATAAGTCCGAAGGTCGTCTAGATGAAACTGCAATTCAATCTGTTTTATCTTCTCAAGAATACGATATTTACTCTAGGTTGGTCGTCATGAGTGACGATGAATATAAGGTACAAGTGCCTGCATTAATCCGCAAGATAAGGCTCCATTCATTGCGTGAACAGTATAAAGCGCATTCGATTATGGCGGATCAATTAAAACGAGCAGGAGATTCGACGTTTATTAGCGAATTACATAAGTGTCAGGAAATACAGAATTTAATTAGAGAATGGTCTAAGTAAATCATTAATGGTTAAAAAGGAGAGCGCTGTGGCTAAGAAAGTACAAAAAAGTCAAATAGAGGAGATTGTTGAGCAACTTCTTGAAAAAGGCCGTAAGAGCGGTGTGTTGACACAATCCGAGATTTCAGATGCTCTTCATGAGCAGACGGAAATTACTGCGGAACAATTAGATGATATTTATACGACTTTGGGTAAATTGAATGTTGAGATTGTGGCAGATATCGATGCTGATGATACAGATAATCATACAATTGAAACGGATGAAGATGAAGACGAAGTTTCTAGCGAGAAAAAAATTGCTATCGATTTAAGTGTTGATTCTGGTGTTAATATCGATGACCCTGTACGAATGTACCTAAAAGAGATTGGTCGAGTGCCATTGCTTTCAGCTGATGAAGAAATCGTATTAGCTAAGCAAATTGAAGCTGGTGCTCAAGAGGATGCTACATATAAAGATATTCAACTTAGCAAAAAGGCAAAGAAAAAATTGGTAGATGCTAACTTGCGACTAGTTGTAAGTATCGCAAAACGTTATGTAGGTCGCGGTATGTTGTTCTTGGATCTAATCCAAGAAGGTAACTTAGGTCTAATCAAAGCGGTAGATAAATTCGATTATACTAAAGGTTATAAATTTTCTACGTATGCTACATGGTGGATTCGTCAAGCAATTACGCGTGCTATTGCAGACCAAGCTCGTACGATTCGTATTCCTGTACATATGGTAGAAACAATTAATAAATTGATTCGTATTTCTAGACAATTGTTGCAAGACAAGGGTCGTGAGCCATTGCCAGAAGAAATTGCTGAAGGTATGGGAATTACTGTAGAGCGGGTGCGTGAAATTCAGAAAATCGCTCAAGAGCCAGTATCCTTGGAAACTCCGATTGGTGAAGAGGAAGATTCCCATTTAGGGGACTTCATCGAGGACCAAGATGCAATTGCTCCAGACGATGCAGCTAGCTACATTTTATTGCAAGAGCAGATTGAAGATGTATTTACATGCTTGACTGATCGTGAGCAACAAGTCTTGATTTTACGTTTTGGTTTGAAGGATGGTAAGCCTCGTACATTGGAAGAAGTTGGTCAACATTTCAATGTAACAAGAGAACGTATTCGTCAGATTGAAGGTAAAGCGCTTACTAAATTGCGCAATCGCGGTAAACGTGATAAAATCAAAGACTTCTTATAATATTTTGAAACTCTTAAGGGTTGTAATGCAGTGTTGTATAGCACTGTATTACAACCCTTTTGTGTTATAATAAAAAATAATAATATCTTACAATAAAAAATATTTTGTGATAAGACTTATGTAATAGACAAGGGTTTCATGTAATAGCGATAAGTCTTATGTAATAGATATAAGTTGAAAGCTTATGTAATAGATAGGAGATATAATGTTTACAGTTACTAAACGGTTAGAGGTGAGTGCATCTCATCAATTAAAACTAGATTATCCGAGTAAATGTCAAAATCTTCATGGGCATAACTGGATTATTACAGTTCATGCACGCTCTGAAGAGTTAGATCATAACGGGATGGTCATCGACTTTACGATTATTAAAGAAAAAATTCATGGTCGCTTGGATCATCGCCATATCAACGATGTACTAGGTGACATTAATCCCACTGCGGAGAATATGGCAAAATGGATTGCTGATGAATTGGGCCCAAAATGCTTTAAAGTAGAGGTTCAAGAATCTGAAGGGAACACAGCTGTTTATGAACGTGATTGAGATTTTTGCCTCTATTGATGGGGAAGGTAGTCGGCAAGGCTTGCTGACTACATTTTTACGTCTTCATGATTGCAATATTCGCTGTTCCTATTGCGATACGACTTATAGTTACGGCATTGATAGTATTTTCACAGAGATGACTGTAGCTGAGGTGGCTGATGTTATTGAAAGCTTAGGTAATCATCGCATTACTATTACTGGTGGGGAGCCCTTATTGCAAGAAGCCGCTGTAGTAGAGCTAATCGATGAGTTAAATCGTCGGAAGGCTGAAACAATGCAGGATAATACATCAGGTCAAGCTGGTTCAACTTGTATTATTGATATAGATAAATTTGATAAACGAGAGATGCTTAATAATAGCCTTTATGATTTCAATATTGAAACAAATGGCACGATTATACCGAGTTTTCATAGAGATAATGTGTGGTTTACCTACGATTATAAAACACCGTCTTCTTTAGCCGAAGAGTCTATGAATATAGACATATTCAAGGTGGCTACAGAACGAGATCTTATCAAGTTTGTCGTTGGTTCTCCAGAAGATTTGGATTGTATGCGTCGCATAATTGACCAATATCCTACAGCGGCTCAAATATATGTATCGCCTGTATGGGGACAGATTGAAGCGGTATTGATTATCGATTATATGAAAGCATATAATTTGCAAAATGTACGATTTCAACTGCAAATCCATAAATTTGTCTGGGATCCAGATACAAAGGGTGTATAGTATTATTAGGATGTGTAGTGTCAGTATCTTTTTTTATGCATAGTATGATATGGGATCTGATGGAATCTTGATATAAAGGGGTAAATATGGATACAAAAAAAATAGAATCGCTTATATATCAGTTGTTAGAAGCACTAGGTGAGGATCCTAATCGGGACGGTTTGTTAGAAACACCGAAACGGGTAGCTCAAATGATGGAAGAGGTATATGAAGGCATTCAGTATACAAATGCTGAAATTGCAGAAATGTATGGTAAAACCTTCGCTGTAGATACAAATCAAATGGTAGTAGTAAAGGATATTACTTGCTTCTCTCATTGTGAACATCATATGGCATTGATGTATGATATGAGTATCAGTATTGGGTATATACCAAAAGGTCGTGTCATAGGTTTATCTAAGATTCCTCGCATAGCTGAAATGTGTTGCAAGCGTTTACAATTGCAAGAAAAAATTGGTGAAGATATTGCGGAAGTAATTTCTTTAGCGACAGGGTCTGATGATGTTATTGTGCACATTACATCGTCCCACAGCTGCATGAGTGCAAGAGGCATTAAATCTACAGATAGCCAAACGACTACACTAACTACTAAAGGCGTATTTAACGAAGATCATATGATTCACCGTTTTATGCTAATGAAACAGTCTTAGCGTTTGAGTTACCTTGACTAAATGATAGTCTATTCGGTATAATTAATAAGCTAGAAACTAACTGAGGGCCTATAGCTCAGGGGTAGAGCAACCGGCTCATAACCGGTCGGTCCCTGGTTCGATCCCAGGTGGGCCCACCATTATGTTGATATCTACCGTCCTTGAGATTTCAAGGGCGGTTATTTTTATATGTAACTCATTTTGAGGCAACATAATAGAGATTATTTCAGAATAGTATTGTGTTTATAGATATATAAACGAGAACAAATAAGTAAGAAAATAATCAAGAATTAGTAATTAAGAATAAATAATTAGTGATAGTAGAGGAAGTTATGGAACCTAGACCTATGATGGACCGCCTAGAAGCGGTATTCTCAATCGTACCAAAGGCGCATGCCATTGCAGATATTGGCACCGATCACGGCTATTTAGCGGTAGAGCTCATCAATCGTCAACGTGCTGAATATGTCATTGCCGGGGATGTGCATAAAGGTCCGTTAGAGTCTGCAAGGGCATATGTTGAGTCTTGTGGATTAGCCGCTAAAGTAGATTGTCGTTTAGGCGATGGTCTTAAGATGACAGAAAAGGGTGAGTTGAATGGTGCCATTTGTTGTGGTATGGGTGGCTTCTTAATGCGAGATATTATAGATGCAGGACCAGAACCATTAGAGTTCTATGTACTCCAACCACAGAATGGACAAAAAGAATTACGTCAATACATGGTTCAAAAGGGATATGTTATCGTTCTAGAAATCATCGTAGAAGATGCTGGTAAGCTCTATACAGCGTTTTTAGTAGTACGCAATGATTGTGTAGAAGCTTATACAGGTATGACTGAATATGTAGATGTTTATCAAGCGTTACCGGAAGATTCCTTGTTGTGGTCTGTAGGGGCTTTATTGGAACAAGACAGACCACCACTTTGGATGAAATATATAGAGTATTTAATATATCAACGACAATGTGCATTAGATGATATGACAGAGAAATTAAGTCATATTGATAAATATCAGGATTTAGAGCAGGAAGTTAATTTTCTTCGGAATCTTTTATAGAATAGATAGGAAGTGATTTTATGACGACGGTTCAACAAATTATTAATGTAATGGAACAACTAGCACCCCGCTCCTATGCAGAGTCTTGGGATAATGTAGGTTTAATGCTGGGTAATCGGAATGCAGTTGTTACAGGTGTAGTGACTACGTTAGACGTAACAGATGAAGCCGTAGAATATGCTATTGAACAGAATTGTAATCTAATTATTAGTCATCACCCATTAATCTTTAAAGGGTTAAAACAGATATCATGTGATACTGCTCAAGGGCGTACGATTAATAAGCTGATTCAACATAAGATTGCCGTATATAGTGCTCATACAAATCTTGATATCGCTCCAGGCGGTCTCAATGATATGTTGGCGAAGCAATTGGGACTTATAGATATTAAGGGCTTTATTAAAACTGGTGAAGAGGTGCTCTATAAGGTGACTACCTTTGTACCTGAAAGCTCGGCTGATGCGGTTCGTTTGGCTATGGGCGATGCAGGGGCAGGTCGAATTGGTAATTACGAATATTGCAGTTTCAGTACCCATGGTGAAGGGCGCTTTGTTGGTAATGAAGATTCTCATCCTGTCATTGGGACAGCTGGTGCTTTGACAGTGGCTCCTGAGGTACAAGTAAATGCTATAGTCGATGGTATGCATTTAAGCGAAGTCGTAGCGGCTATGAAATCAGCTCATCCGTATGAAGAGGTGGCTTATGAGGTTTTAAATATAGTTGAGCCTACTAGTTCAACTCAATATCTAGGACGTGTAGGTCGCTTGCCAAATGCATTAAACTTAGATTCTTTCCGTGAATGGGTACAAGAGGCTTTGCCTGATGCCAATATTCGCTTTGCCGGTGTTGCGCCAAAAGCGATTCAATCCATTGCACTATGCTCCGGAGCAGGTGCTGAATTTATTAAGGATGCCGCTCGATTACATGTAGATGCCTATATCACAGGTGATGTGAAGTATCATGAGGCGCAAATGGCTAAGGAATTAGGTTTACTCGTAGTTGATGGGGGGCATTTTGGAACTGAGTCTATAGTAGCGTGTGGTTTGCGTGATTATTTAATTTCTACAAGGCTTACTGTTCCTGTGAAAGCTTTTACAGAACAAAATGATTTCTTCTTTGTGTAATGATGCATTTTCTTGCAACAAATTGTTAGCTATGATAAACTGAATTGAAGCAAGTATGAAAGACGATTGCGAGTCTATAAGACTCGAGGAAAGTCCGAGCTCCATAGGGCAGGATGCCAGATAACGTCTGGCGAGGGTAACCTTAGGGAAAGTGCCATAGAAAAGGAAACCGCCACGTAAGTGGTAAGGGTGGAAAGGTGAGGTAAGAGCTCACCAGCAGTCTGGTAACAGGCTGGCTCGGTAAACCCCATCCGGAGCAAGACCGAATAGGGAAGGGTTAAGGGTGGTCCCGCCTACCTTCCGGGTTGTGTCGCTCGAGCGTGCAGGCGACTGTACGCCTAGAAAGATAATCGTCACCGCGCAAGTGGAACAGAACTCGGCTTATTGATTGCTTGCTTCTATATTTAACATATAATTGATAGTATATAAGATTGTAGATCTTTGTTAGGAGAACTTCATGGCAATTACAGCAATTACTAGTGTACAAGAATTTGATGAGAAAGTGCTTGGCGCTAAAGGTTTAGCTATTGTTGATTTTTGGGCTGGTTGGTGCGAACCTTGCACCGTTATGCGTCCAGAGATTGAAGACGTAGCAGAGCGTTTAAAAGGTCAAGTAGAATTCTTTAGTGTTAATGCAGAAGATAAAAATCTTCGTGGTATTTTGTTAAAAGAAGATGTTGATGGTATTCCATCCTTAGTATTCTTCCGAGATGGTAAAATGCTTGATTCCCTTGTGGGTTATAAAAAAGCAGATATGCTTGAGTCTCTAATAAAGGAAGTTATCTAATTAATTAATAACTAGGAATTCGTAGAAAATAAATAACATGAGGCTGTATATAAGAAAAGTTAATTTCTTATATACAGCTTTTTTGTTAAATTTTATAGTTTTCAAAAATGTTAAGTGATATAATAAAATAGTAAAAATATGATTGTCATCATGCTGGTTGAACTTCGTCAAACTGATAGAGTGAGCTCATAAAAATGATTTCTGTCATAAACGTTGTAGTTTATTAAGTAATATAATTATATTGCGCAAAGTTGTTGTAAGGAGGCTATATTCCATGAAGAATCGTATAAATAGTTTGTGGACACTCTTCCAAGAACGCCGTTTGAGTCGACGCACATTTATGAAATCCTGTGTAGCACTCACTGCTATTTTAGGTCTACCTCCAACGATGTTAGACACCGTTGTTAAGGCTGCCGAAACAACTGAATTACCTACGGTGATTTGGTTGCATGGTCATGAATGTACTGGTTGTAGTGAATCTTTTATCCGTTCATCCTCTCCCTTTACTTCTGATGTTATTTTGAACATGATTTCTCTTGAATATGATGATACTTTGGCGGCAGCGTCTGGTGCACCATTAGAGGAACATTTAGAAAAAATCATCAAAGAAAAAGCCGGTAAATATATCTTGGCTGTTGAAGGTGGCGTACCACTTGATGAAGATGGTGTTTATTGCACAGTAGGTGGACGTACATTTAAAGAATCCCTATTAGAAGCAGCTAAAGGAGCTGCAGCAATCATAGAATATGGTTCTTGTGCTTCTTGGGGCGGTATACAGGCGGCAAAACCAAATCCAACAAATACAGTTTCTGTATCTTCCGTTGTATCTGGTAAGCCTATTATCAAGGTTCCTGGCTGCCCTCCGATTCCGGAGGTTATGACTGGTGTAATTATGCATTATGCATTATTTGGTCAAATTCCACCTCTTGATTCTCAAGGCCGTCCTAAACAATTTTATGGCAATCGTATTCACGACACATGCTACCGTCGTGCCTTCTTTGACTCTGGTCTCTTCGTTGAAAAATTTGACGATGATGCATCTAAATCTGGTTGGTGCCTATACAAGGTAGGTTGTCGTGGACCTCAAACATATAATTCTTGTGGTAATCTACGTTGGTGGAATGGTTTATCCTATCCAATTCAATCCGGTCACGGTTGTATTGGTTGCTCTGAAAAGGGCTTCTGGGATAATGATGTGTTCTACAAACGATTACCAGATATTCCATTGGCTAATACTATCACAACTGCTGATACAATCGGTACAGTAGCTGCCGTTGGTGCCACTGCAGCGGTTATCGTTCATGGTGCAGCAACTCTTACGCGTAATAAAATTCTTGATATGAAAGAAGAAAAACGCTTAAAAGAACAAGGCTTATGGGATGAAAAGAAACATAATAATGGAGGAGGTCACTAATGAAACGCGTAGTAGTAGATCCGATTTCCCGTATTGAAGGTCATTTACGGGTTGAAATAAAAGTTGATGAAGCGAGTGGTAAAGTAGAGGACGCATTGTCTTCTGGTACTGCTTGGCGCGGTATCGAACTTGTTGCTAAAGATCGCGATCCTCGTGACCTTTGGGCGTTCGTACAACGGATTTGTGGTGTATGTACTACAACACATGCGTTGGCAGCATTACGTGCGGTAGAGGATGCAATTGGAATTACAATTCCTAAAAATGCAAACTATATACGTAATATCATGCATAGTAGTCTAGATGTGCATGATCATATCGTGCATTTCTATCACTTACATGCGCTTGATTGGGTTAGTCCGGTAGCAGCTCTTAGTGCAGATCCTGCTAAAACCGCTCAATTACAAAATGATGTATTAGCAACTTATAATGTGAGCGGTTTAGCACCTGCGGAAACGGCATCAAAAGACTCAGCCTATCCTAAAGAGTTTCCTAAGGCTACTACAGCATACTTTACGGCTGTACAACAAAAGGTTAAGAAAATAGTTGAATCAGGCCAATTGGGGATTTTCTCCGCTCAATGGTGGGATCATCCTGATTATAACTTGTTACCTCCAGAAGTTCATTTGATGGCCGTATCTCATTATTTGAACATTCTTGATCGTCAACGGGATATTGTAATTCCTCATGTTGTATTTGGTGGCAAAAACCCTCATCCTCATTACATTGTAGGTGGCATGCCATGCTCTATTTCTATGAATGATATGAATGCCCCTATTAATACGCAACGCCTTGCTGCTGTAGAGCAATCTATTGCATTGACTAAAGACTTAGTTGATAATTTCTACGTGCCAGATCTATTAGCTATCGGTAAAATATATGTAGAAAAAGGTATGATCGATGGTGGTGGCCTTGCGAAGAAACGCGTTATGTCCTATGGCGATTATCCTGATGATACGTACACCGGTATTTCTAATGGTGACTATCATAAGAAATGTATTGTTCGTTCCAATGGTGTTGTTGAGAACTTTGCATTAGGTGTAGATAAAGCAACATTCATCCCATTAGAAGGTAAAGATTTCATGGATCCTCAATATCTTAGTGAAGAGGTTGATCATTCCTGGTTTACATATCCAGATGGAACAAAAACACTTCATCCTATTGAAGGTGTTACTGATCCTAAATTTACAGGTCCTAAATCTGGTACAAAAGAAAAATGGGAATTCCTTGATGAAGATAAAAAATATTCTTGGATTAAATCTCCAACTTTCAAAGGGAAAACTGCAGAGGTTGGTCCATTAGCAAAATATATTGTTGTGTATACAAAGGTAAAACAAGGCATAATCAAAGACCCAACTTGGGCTGAATCTATGATTGTTCGTCAAATTGATACAGTATCACAAGTATTGGGTGTACCAGCTCATGTATGGATGACTACTATGGTAGGACGTACAGCATGTCGTGGCCTTGATGCACAGGTAGCGGCAAATATTAGCCAATACTTCTTTAACAAGCTTGTATCTAATATTAAAAATGGTGATACTACAGTAGCGGATATGACTAAGTTTGAACCAAATACATGGGATAAAGATGCTAAAGGTGTTGGTCTTGTAGATGCGCCTCGTGGTGGTTTGGGGCACTGGATACATATTAAAGATGGACGCTCTGCAAACTATCAATGTATCGTACCATCTACATGGAATGCGTGCCCTAAAACTGCAGCTAATGAACATGGTGCCTATGAAGATTCTATGATTGATACACATGTAAAAATTGCGGATAAACCACTTGAAATTTTGAAGGTAATTCACTCCTTTGATCCATGCCTAGCATGTGCAACCCATTTATACAATAAAAAAGGCGAAAAAATTGTTTCCGTCAATACAGATGCATTGTGTAAATAAAGGGTGGTGGACTTATGTTAATACATACTGACAAAAAGGCGTATGTCGTATTTAGTCTATGGTTGCGTATATTCCACTGGACTATGGTACTCAGTGTAACTGCATTGTTCTGGACTGGCCTATATATTGGTGATCCAGGCTTTGCTGCGATTACGGGTAACCCTGAACCAACCTTTGCTATTGATGGCTGGTTCTCTATGGAAACTATGCGTCGTATCCATTTCATTGCAGGTGTTATCTTAACGTTCTCCTTCATCTTCCGTTTTGCAGGCGCTCTTTGGAACAGAGGGGATAGATTATTACCTAAATTCCGTCAAAAACGGTATTGGTACGGTCTTAAAGAAACAACATTGCACTATTTAATGATTCCTCAAAAACATGAACATCATTGGCTTCGTAATTCCTTAGCTAGAACTGCGTATATGATGGTATACATTATGTTCTTCTTTGAAATTTTAACGGGTTTCGCAATGTATTCGATGGTTAACCCTAATGGTATTCTAGGAACTTTATTTGCACCAGTGGTTACATTATTTGGTGGTGAATACAAGGTCCATGTTATCCATCACTACATTGCGTGGGGATTCTTGTTCTTTACTATTGTTCACGTGTATATGGCATTCCGAGAAGATGTTATGGAGGAATCCGGCGAAGTATCTGCTATGGTTTCAGGTATGAAATATTACGCTCATGATCCAATTGATATTGAAGACCTTAATGGTAAACGTCGTCGTGGGGAACGTATTGATAAACCATCTGGTACTACATATCGTCCAAGTGATCCTAATGATCCTAGAGAAAGAGAATTACAAGAAAATGACTAATACAAGTACTGATATTATTAGTGGCTTGGAACAATACGCGGACTCAGAGGGTCCGCGTATTGATTTAAATAGCCTTTATGATGATGGAGATAATGAAATTGTTCTACTCGGAGTCGGCAATATTTTACTTACCGATGAGGGATTAGGTGTTCATGTAGTAAAAGAATTGAAAGAGTCTTTCACATTTACGCCTGCAATTTCCATTATTGACGGTGGCACTATGGGAATGGAATTACTTACGTATATGCGTGGTATGAAGAAAATTCTTCTTGTAGACGCTATTAATGGCGGAGATGCTCCAGGAACTATATATGAATTTCCTCATAAGGAATTAGAACAATATTTTACGGAACATATTTCTGTACATGAAGTAGGAATGCAAGATATTTTACGTATCCGTGCTATTCAAGAGGATCCATTAGAAGATGCAGTGGTTATCGGTGTAGAGCCGGAATCATTGGAAATCGGTTTTGAACCTAGCGAGCCGGTACAATGCGCCTTGCCTGAGGTTAAGAAACGTGTTTTGAATGTACTACGAGAATGGGGCGTAGTAGCTGAGCCTAAAGCACAAAGTGAAAATTTCATATAGTATATAGATAGCTTATAGAATGTAAAGATAGTCTCTGTATAGGAGTATTTATGATTGAAAATTATGGTAATGTTCGCGCCGTTTTAAATGAGTTGCGTTTGGCTCTAAAGAATTTGCGTGAAACTGGTGAGACATATTCGATTTATATTGAAAAAACGGGTTTAACAGAGGAAGAACAAGTTGAAGTATTAGAAACACTTGGACGCGGTCATATTACGATTAACTTTAATGAAACTGATCAACCTGTAGAATGGTATGAATCACAATTTTCTGGAATCTGGATTGGGACTTATAAAAATGGTCGTGATGACTCAATTTTACATACCGTAGAGGTCGCTAAGTATCCAGTTGTAGCTGGTGCTTATATAGAGGATATGGAACTGGCGGAGGAAGATTTACAATCTTGGATTGATGCTGCTGGATTATAGTAAAGGAGACCCTTAACGGGTCTCCTTTTTATGAAAAATAGATGAAAATAGATGTTTCCGGTAAATTTGTGATAAAAATACATATAAATTTTTGATTAATAGTTAATAAAGTCAGAAATAATCATATTTACTTCCATATCATTAAAATAAATATTTTTTATAAATCGCTTTATTAATTAGGTTTACAAATAAATTAATATTATATTAATTTGCTATAGTTATATAAAAGATAAATGAAGTGTTTTATTGGTGTTTTATAGAGAAGTGGCTTATTTACTGGCTTTATAAACATTATTAGGCCTATTGTTAACCTTTAGCATTTGCCTTAATTTACTAATTAACATAAAATATGTGAGTAAAATACTTTGGAGGATTTATGTTACTTTCTATTGTAGTGCCTGTATATAACGAAGAGGAAAATATAGCGAACTTTTATAAAGCTGTAACTGATGTTATGTCAGGTCTCACATATGATTATGAACTAATCTTCGTGGATGATGGATCTAGTGATTCGTCAGCTATGATACTGCGTGAAATTGCATTCAATGACAAACATGTTAAAGTGTTATTGCTGGCTCGTAACTTTGGGCATCAAACGGCACTTACATGTGGACTTGATTATGCTCATGGCGATGCAGTCATTACAATGGACGGTGATATGCAGCATCCACCTGCATTGATTCCTGAACTAGTTCGATTGTGGGAATCAGGGTATGATGTGGTGCGTACCATTCGCGATTCAACTGATGACGCTAGTTGGGCTAAATCTTTCACGTCTAAGTATTATTACAAACTAATGAACAAAATGGCCGATGTTCCTATTGTTGAAGGTGGGTCAGATTTCCGTCTCATGAATAGTAAAGCATTGGGCACGTTGAAACGATTTAGAGAACATGGTCGATTTTTGCGCGGTATTGTCGGCGCCTTAGGGTATAGACAAGCAGAGTTGCACTTTGTGGCACCACCTCGATTTGCAGGTGTCTCAAAGTTTAGTGTGCGTAAAATGATTCGATTTGCTCTCGATGGTGTAACCGCTTTTTCAAGGGTGCCTTTACGGGCGGCCTTGTATGTAGGTGTACTTTGTGGTGGAATGAGTTTTTTGCTCATCTTACATCTTTTGTATGTATATCTTACAGGACAAGCTTTGAATGGGTGGACAACCTTGGGCGTATCAATCTTGTTTATTGGTGGAATTCAACTCGTCGGACTGGGGATTATTGGCGAGTATGTAGGTCGTATTTTTGAAGAGGTGAAGCAACGGCCTTTGTATTGGGTTAAGTCAGCTATAAATTTTGAAGAGCATGAAGAGGCTCCGTTACTCGGACCAAGCAGTGCAGATGTTTTTATGGCACCAGAGGCTTATACCAACAAGAGCAAAGAAGACTAGCTGTATTTGTGAATGCAAATAAATAGACGGTTAGTATATTTTGAATAAATAACTTACTTTAAAAGTTTTTTGGAAAGGAAGCATATGAAGTCAAAATATAGTAAGGTTAAAATAACGGCATTAACATTAACTTTTGTGTGTGCCACAACAGCCATGGTTGGCGCAACAACATTACAATATGGTGATAAGGGCAAAAGTGTTACAGCGGTTCAACAACAACTAATTAAACACGGCTATAATGCTACAGATAAAAATGGTGTATATGGTAAGGAAACGAAGTGGGCAGTTCGTTTGTTCCAACAAGATCGTGGCCTTCCAGTGGATGGTATCGTAGGTCCTGCTACGTATAACGCATTGATGGGTGCTCCTCGTTCTACGAAGGCAGTATTGACTCAAAATGCAGCGACTAAAGCAGTAGCAACGAAATCCGCTTTTACAAACAGTAATGCGACATCCCGTCGTATTGCTGGTCAATCCATTAATGGCAAGAACGTTAAATTAAACAATATTACGAAAAATGAAACACCTAGCAGCATTCACGCAATCTTGGCAGAAGCTGACAAATACCGTGGTGTACCATATGTATTTGGCGGTACAACTCCAAGTGGCTTTGACTGCTCTGGTTATGTTAAATATGTATTTGAAAAACAAGGTATTTCCTTACCGCGTTTGGCAGATGAACAGTATAACGTAGGTGTTGAAGTTTCTCGTGCGAACTTGAAAGCGGGGGATTTGGTATTCTTCGAAACCTATGAACCAGGTCCATCTCACTCCGGTATTTATATTGGTGATGGCAAGTTCATCAGCGCCACTTCCAGTCGTGGTGTTGCAGTAGCAGATCTTGATACTGGCTATTGGGGTGAACGTTACATCGGCGCAAAACGCGTTGTACGCTAATTTAATAACTAGCTATAAAAGAGGCTATACGAATCAATTTTGTTTTGTTGATTTGTATAACCTCTTTTTTTATGTTTATTATTTATGATTTAACTAGCATTGACTAAATTTGACCTTTACTTTTATTGTAAAAAATATGGATTAAAATTTATATCTTTCACGGTCTGATTGGATTGGTGTGAAAGTGCGTGAATTCCGCATAATCTCAATGTTTTTGATAGATTTTATATCGTTTTTGCGTTATAATGAAGAGTAAATAATTTTAGGAGGAATATACACATGAAGGGTAATGAACTGCGTCAAGCATACTTGCAGTTTTTTGAAAGTAAAGGACATTTAAAATTAGATAGTTTTTCTCTTATACCAGAAAACGATCCGTCTTTGTTATTGATCGGGGCAGGTATGGCGCCATTGAAGCCTTTCTTTACAGGTAAATTGGTACCTCCTTGTCGTCGTATTACAACATGCCAAAAAAGTATGCGTACCGGTGACCTTGAAAACGTAGGGCGTACAGCACGGCATCATACATTCTTTGAAATGTTGGGGAATTTCTCTTTCGGGGACTACTTTAAAAAAGAAGCTATTCATTGGGCGTGGGAGTTTTTAACTGAGGTTATTAAACTCGATAAAAATAGATTATATGTTACTGTATATCCAGATGACCAAGAGGCATATGATACATGGCATAATGATTGTGGTGTAGAAGAGAGCCATATCACGCGTCTCGAAGATAACTTCTGGGAAATTGGCGAAGGCCCATGTGGTCCAGATAGCGAAATCTTTTTTGATCAAGGTCCTGAACATGGTTGTGATGACCCTAATTGTGCGCCAGGCTGTGATTGCGATCGCTATCTTGAAATTTGGAACTTAGTGTTTACTCAATTCAATAAAATGCCAGATGGATCTTATGAACCATTACAACATAAAAACATCGATACAGGCGCCGGTCTTGAACGATTGGCTTCCGTATTACAAGGCTGTAAAACAAACTTTGAAACCGATTTGATTTTCCCAATCATCGAAGCCACTGCAAAACGCGCTGGTGTTACATATAACGAAGATCCAAATACAGATGTTTCTTTAAAAGTTATCGCTGACCACGCTCGTGCTGTCACTGCATTGATCTCCGATGGCGTATTGCCATCCAACGAAGGTCGCGGCTACGTATTGCGTCGTATTTTACGCCGTGCTGTACGTCATGGCCGTTTACTTGGTATTGAAGGTATCTTCTTAACACCACTTATTGATGTAGTTGTAGACATTCTTGGCCCTGGTATTAAATCCATCGCCGAAAAACAAGACTTCGTTAAACGCGTGGTTCAAAACGAAGAAGAACGCTTCAACCAAACATTGGAACAAGGTCTTGAGTTATTAAACTCCTTGATTGATACATTAGCCGCCGAAAAGGCAACTGTAGTTCCTGGTTCTGAAGTATTCAAACTATATGATACCTATGGATTTCCTTGGGAATTAACAGAGGAAATCGCTTCTGAACGCGGTTTTACAATCGACCATGAAGGTTTTGAAGCTGCTATGAAAGAACAACGCGAACGCGCTCGTGAAGCTCGTGTAAAAGAAGATGCGAAGGTAGCAACACCAGACATTACATTCTTGAAAGATGAAGAACTTCTTGAGGACGAGGCTGTAGAAGCATCTTCTGTATTGATGATAGGTAAAGGTGCTGAACGTTTACAAACAGCTGCTGACGGTGATGAAATTACTATCATCGTACGTACGACTCCATTCCATGCTGAAGGGGGCGGTCAATTAGGTGATACAGGCTTTATCGTGGGCCCAATGGGTAAGGTAGAGATTCATAATACAAAACGTTTACCAGAAGGCACTGTATACCATATCGGTACTGTTGTAGAAGGTTCTATCTCCGAAGGTGATGATGTCACTCTTGAAGTGGATACAAATCGTCGTGCAGCAATGGCCCGCAACCATACAGCAACACACTTGTTACATGCAGCATTGAAAAAGGTTCTTGGCGAGCATGTTAACCAAGCTGGTTCCCTAGTAACTCCTGATTACTTGCGTTTTGACTTCACTCATTTCTCCCCTGTAACGCAAGAGGAACTTGATCAAATCGAAGTTCTTGTAAACGAAGAAATTTTAAAAGCTACGGACCTAGCTATTGCTGAAATGTCCATGGCCGAAGCAAAAGCGAAAGGTGCGATGGCACTTTTTGGTGATAAATATGGCGATGTAGTTCGCGTTGTAGAGGTTCCTGGCTTCTCCGTTGAATTATGTGGTGGTTCTCATGTAGGCAACACGGCTTTCATTAGTTCCTTCCGTTTAACATCTGAAGCTGGTATCGGTTCTGGTGTACGTCGTATTGAAGCGATTACAGGTCGTGCAGCTCTCGATGCAGCAAAACAAGATCGTTTGACTATTGAACGCATGGCAAGCGAGCTTAAAACTAAAGCTCCTCAAATAGAAGAACGCTTACACCAAGTATTAGCAGAAGCTAAAGAAACTGCTAAAGAACTAGAACAAATTCGTAAAGAGGTTTCTGCTGCGGGTGCTGCAGATATCATTGCTGGTAAAGTCATGATAGGTGATGTAGAGTTTGTTGGCGCAGCTGTAAAAGCATCCTCTATTGATGAATTACGCGACTTAGCTGATATGGGACTTGATAAATTGAATGGATCTGGTGTGGTTCTTGTAGGCGCTGCTATGGGCGATGATAAGGTAAACTTTGTATGTAAAGTATCTAAAGATGTCGTTGCTAAAGGTGCAAAAGCAGGTAATATTGTTAAAGCAGCAGCTCAAGTAGCTGGAGGTAATGGCGGTGGCCGTCCGGATATGGCACAAGCAGGTGGCAAAGAGCCAGCTAAATTAATGGAAGCCTTAAAAGCTGGTGGTGAAGCCTTAAAATCTATGTTACAATAGGCATATAATTTTATAATTATACTTGTATCTGTTATAGAAATTTTTCATAATGCATAAAAAGTTACTGACTTTGTAGCTTTAATTCAAGTATAATAGTAGGGGAGATTCCACTTTTATGGTGAAATCTGCCGATGTAATAAAAAGGAGGGATACGATGAACGTTTCAGATGAAACCATGTTATTCCGTAAAGTAGACGATGAACCGATGACCGCTGAAGAGGTGCTTACGCGTGTTTATCAATCTATTCAAGAAAAAGGTTACAATCCAATTAATCAAATCTTAGGGTATCTAATCTCTGGAGATCCTGCGTACATAACAAGTTATAATAATGCGCGTTCCGATATCCGTCGTTTAGAGCGTGATGACTTGATTGAAGAATTGTTGAAAGAATACGCAAAGGCTAAACAACTATAATGAGAATTATGTCATTAGATGTAGGCAGCCGTACTATTGGTATTGCCTGTAGCGATGCACTGCTCATGACAGCACAAGGTATTGAAACCATTCGTAGAACATCTCTAGAAAAAGACTTTAATCGCTTACAAGAACTCATTTCTGAATATGAAGTACATGAACTTGTGGTAGGTATGCCGAAAAATATGAATGGTACAAAAGGTGAACGGGCTGAAAAGACTGAAGAATTCGTTGCAAAGATGAAGGAAGTCATCGATTTACCTGTTACATATTGGGATGAGCGGTTATCTACTGTTATGGCTGAACGTCAACTCATTGCGGCTGACGTGAGCCGTAAAAAGCGTAAATCCGTTATCGATAAAATGGCAGCGGTTGTAATTTTGCAAGGATATTTAGATCGCTTGCAGTTTAATAAATAAGTATTTTCTTTAAGGAGGGTTTCCAATGGTTGACCAAAATTTTGAAGGTGAAGTGTATTATTTGGAATTCGAAGACGAACATGGTAATAAACAATACTTCACAGAAGATGTTATCTTGAGTCATGAAGGTCAAGAGTATGCCGTTCTTGTGCATGTACAAGATGAAGATGCTGATCATGAAGGTCAAGATGACACATACATGATCTTGGCTCGCATCGAAACAAACGAAGAAGGCGTAGAAGAATACGTACCTTTGGATGAAGAAGATGAAAACTTTGAAACTCTAGTAAAACTGTATGAAGACATGGATGAAGACGAATAATCGTCTTTAGCATAAATTTAGCGTGTTGTCAGTGGACAATGCGCTATTTTTATTTTGTTATATATTATCATTATTGTAAAAAGCAGAGACTTCATTCATGCTAAGAGCATAATAAATAAAATTAATATATTGCATAAAATGGAATAAGCGGAATCATTGCCCTTTTATATAGGGGAAATATAGAGTTTATGGTATAATGAATTGATATACTGTTATGTTACAGAAAGGAACTCAACAACGTGAGAAAAGCCTTAAGATATATTTTGATCCTAGTTATTGTAGGTATATTAATTATTGGTGGAGGCCTTGGTGCATTGTACTTTGTACCGAATACCTTTGCTCAAGATGATGGAACACAAGTAGTCGTTATTGAAAAAGGTCAAACGGGTACTGAAATTGCAGATATGCTTTTTGAAAGAGGACTTATTCGCTCAACTCAAGGCTTTAAGCTCTGGTTATACTTGAGCGGTACCAATGATAAGCTTCAAACTGGACATTATCAAATACCTAATAAAGTAACTGTGCGCGAACTCATTTCTTTGTTACAAGAAGGTCATGTAGAATCTATTCGTGTTACAATTCCAGAAGGATATACAGTTGGTGATATTGCTATCGTTCTTGAAAAGAATCAAATTATGAAGGCGAAGGACTTCTTAGCTGAAGCTAAGACCTATGTACCATACCCATACATGAAAGGCACAAAACCTGCTACATATCCTGTAGAAGGCTTCTTGTTCCCAAGTACGTATGAAATCCCCGTAGGTGCTACGCCTCGTGATGTTATTCAAATGATGGCTGACGAAATGAATCGTTACCTTACCCCAGCTGTGAAGAAACAAATTCAAGCTCAACATATGAGTATCCATGATTTTGTAACCTTGGCGTCTATCGTTGAACGAGAGTCTTTATTTGATGCAGACCGCCCAACTATTGCAGGGGTATTCAAAAAGCGTCTAGCTCATGGTATTCCATTGCAATCTGATGCGACTATTTCCTATGTACTTGGTTATGCAAAGGAAAATGTAACGATTGGGGATACACAATTGCAAAGCCCATATAATACATATGTATCTAAAGGTTTACCACCAGGTCCAATTTCAAATCCTGGTAAAAAAGCTCTAGATGCAGTTTTACATTCTGAAAATACAGATTATTTATACTTCGTAGCAGATAAAGAGGGGCATAATCACTTCTCTAAATCATACGAAGAACATTTAGCAGCGGTTAATAAAATTTATGGTGCTGACACAGTAAAAAATTCTTCTGCTAATACTGAAGTAGCTGCACAAGCTGGTCCTAACTATGACGTAGCAGTAGCGACTACAGAGCCTAATTATAATTATAGTTCTGCAGAAGCGGTGGAAGCAGATTCTCAATATGTTGACGTAGAACCTAGTTATAAATACACACCAACTACAGTTCCAGCAGCTGAGATTCCAGATCCTGTACCAGGTTCAACACAAAATCAATCATCGACGCAAGTCACGCCGTCTGCTCCATCCTATGGAAATAATGCAAATAACAATACGTATGTACCAACGACGACACCTGTACCTGAATCGATGCAGAATGTTATTCCTAATGCACAACAAGTACCACAAATTCAGGTAGAACCTGCAAATCCTGCTGAACGCTCTACGTTGGTAGTTCCTAGTGGTACTAACAATAGATAATGTAGGAGATTTAATCTACTTTCATGATATTAAATGATATTTTAAATGAACAGCGTATTTACGCGATGATTAATGATGTGCCGATTTTACGAGAATCTGAGGTTCATCTATTTGAAGAATTAATAGGTTTATACCGGCCCACCTCTGTGTTAGAGGTGGGCACAGCCATTGGTTACTCCGCTTTGTTGATGGCACCATTACTCGACGAAGAGGAAGGGCATATTACCTCCATTGAATTGGATGATGTGCGCTATGAAATGGCGAAATACTATATTAACCAATCCGATTATACCGATAAAATTACATTGCTGAAAGGTGATGCGTCTCAAGTCTTAACGGAACTCACAGGCGAATACGATCTAGTGTTTTTAGATGGACCAAAGGGGCAATATTTAAAACAACTTGAACTTATTCTGCCACATGTGAAAGACGGGGGCGTCATTCTTGCAGATAATGTACTCTTTAGAGGCTATGTAAGGGGCGATAAGGAACCGCCAAAACGGTTCAAAACTATCGTAAAACGGTTACAAGAATACTTAACATATGTTGAAAATAAAGAATTGTTTAACACCACTATTTATCCCATGGGTGATGGTATGAGTGTGAGTGTGTGGAAAGGGCACAACAAATAATGGCAGAACATTTTATGGAATTGCTTTGTCCTGCAGGTAATATGGACAAGCTTAAAATGGCTATTCGCTATGGTGCGGATGCCGTATATTGCGCAGGTAAACGTTTTGGCTTGCGCGCAGGTAACTCTAATTTCTCCGATGAGGAATTAAAGGAAGCTGTAGAATTTGTACATGCGCATGGCAAAAAGATTCATGTTACATGTAATATCATTCCTCACAACGAGGACTTCGAAGGTTTAGAGGATTATTTGAAATTCCTTGAAAGCATCGGTGTTGATGCAATCATCGTTGCAGACATGGGAATTTTCAGCCTTGCTAAGCGCGTAGCTCCGGGTTTAGAGCTTCACGTAAGTACACAAGCTTCTACTACGAATTGGCATACAGTTCAGATGTGGAAAGAACTTGGTGCCACACGTGTTGTAGCGGCTCGCGAAGTATCCTTAGCAGACCTTAAAGAAATGAAGGACCATGTAGATATTGAAATTGAGTCCTTTGTACATGGTTCTATGTGTATCTCTTATTCCGGTCGCTGCTTATTGTCTAACTATATGACAGGTAATCGCGATGCTAACCGTGGTCAATGCTCTCAATCTTGTCGTTGGAAGTATTCTCTTGTTGAATCTAATCGACCTGGTGAATACTATCCTATTGAAGAAGATGAACATGGTACGTATATCTTTAACTCTAAAGACTTGTGCTTGATTCACCGCATTCCAGATTTATATGAAGCTGGTATTGATAGCCTTAAAATCGAAGGTCGTATGAAATCCGTTCACTACTGTGCAACAGTGGCGAAAGTATATCGCACAGCTATCGATGCATACCTTAAAGAAGGCAAAGATTGGTACGTTCGTCCAGAATGGATTGCAGAATTAGAGAAGATTTCCCATCGTCCTTATACAGATGGCTTTGCAGAAGGTCGTCCTGATGAAACGGCTCAAAACTATGGTAAATCTACGAATACGCAGAGCCATGACTTCATCGGTTTAGTTATAGGCTACAACGAAGAAGAAAAATACGTTGATCTTGAACAACGTAATAACTTCAAGGTGGGCGATAAGGTAGAATTCTGCCAACCGAAAGGGAAACTTGTTGAAACAGTAATCGAAAAAATGACAGATGAAGATGGCAATCCTATCGATGTAGCACCTCACGCACAAATGAAAGTACGCATCTATATGGATACACCACTTGAACCGTACTCCATGATGCGCCGTGAGTGCAAACCTAAAGAGGATGAATAGTTTATGAGTGGTACAGCCTTAGAGCCGAGTAAATCAATCGGCGCATTTCCAGAGGTACCAGACTTAACCACCTCTGGAGAAGAAGCGTATGTGTACTTTCACATTAATCATAAACATACGAATTTCATAAATCGCATCATTGAAGGCTATGAATATTTAGGTGTCATGACCTCGGTAGATGTGAGTGGGCGGTGCATGTTGCGCTGCACACCATCTACAAGGCCTTTGGCGCTTGAAGTATTAAGTAGTTTATCCGACTATGTCACTATAGAAGATAAAGTATAATCATGATTGTAAATTGTATGAGGGAATTTTGTGACTATACTAGATTTACAATTATATTAAATGTATACGAATTGTAGAGAAATGAGAGTATATCTATGAAACAATCTATTTTGAAACGCACATTATTAACAGCTTGCCTTGGAGCATCTATGGCAGGTGTAGCTATGGCGGGTCCTGTAGGCCCTGTAATCATTCCTCAAGCCGGGGATGTGGTTGTTATCAACCATGGTCCTGATATGACTTTCACAGGGAATATCAATTTTGATGTTGAAAGCCAAACTAACAACAATTTACAAATTGGTTCTACTGTGATTCCTAATGTGGTATACGGTGCGGCTTTCAATAAGTCTGGCGCACCAGATACTATCATCCCAGCTCAAACGTATGTATATGTAGGCACAAAAGACGGGGCGAATGCTTTCACAGAAGCTAGCGATGCAGACAAAAAAGGTGCAAGTTGGAACGTGGAAACATTGAAGAAAACTAAATCTGGCGATGTACAATTGGCGAGCCGTGGTGTTCCTGAAAAACCATTGGCTAATCAAGTGGCGACCATTAAAGATTCCATTATGCTTAGCGCTGTAGACCTCAGTACTACAGAGGTGGGCCGCAATAGCAAGGGCGTTTTATATATGACTGTGCCTAAGGAATTGAAATTGACTGCTGACACAGGTATTCCTGATGATGTACGTGAAACGATGCCAGCCATGTTCCGGGGCAAAATGGGGGACTCCCTCATGGTAAACCTCATGCCTCTAAATGAGGAAGAGAAGCAACAATTAGCGGCAAATCCACATAATGCAAATACTATCGTATTCAACCGTGGTATGAACATGGCAAAAATGATTGGATCCTCTGCACGTACAAGCAAGGTGTACACATACATGAAGGACCATTATTTGAACCTTGTTATTGTAGCGAAAGATTACGATGATAACGGTGCTCGTGGTAGCGGTGTTATGATGGTATCTAAACAAGATAACTCTAATGACGTGCTCTTAACACTTTACAAAGGTCCAGACCTTTCTACTAGCAAATTGGAAAAAGTAATTGGTGCTATGTTGTCTACAAACTTCAAACGTTAATTTATAAATAATGCATATAAAATGGCTCGAGATTCTGATATGTTCTGCCTTTACTGGTTGTCTAGTAAAGGGGGGCCATATCATTCGCGGGCCGTTTTCTTTAAAATATAAATGTATCAATATAAATGAAGAGAAGATTTACAATTTATGGATTTAAAAAATTACAATTTATAGTTTTCAAGAAATTTACAGTTAAACTGTATTGAATTTTTTAGTCCTCTATGATACTATAATCTAGTAAAAGTGATGCAAAGGACATGATTCTTTTATCCCTGTGTACCAGAGAGAGGCTGATGCTGGAAATGCCTTACACATATATTAGAGTTACCCCCTTTAAACTGATTTGTCGAACCTAAGTAGGCAAGTACGGCCGCCACCGTTATCGGGCTTAATGAAGTGAATTAACTATACACATATATTGGTATAGGTAGTTAACTAGGGTGGAACCGCGAATGATCTTCGTCCCTTGTTTGTAGGGATAGAAGGTCTTTTTTTATTACCCAATTTCTACAAGCTAATTACTCAATGTTTATGTATTGTGTGGTAAGTAGGTATATTGGTGAAAGTAGAAAATCAAAGCTATCCTAGTTTATAAATTGGAGGAAAGAAAAATGGCAGATGTAAAAATCATTTTACCTGATGGTAGTGCAAAGGAATACGCTGCTGGCACTACTCTTGGGGAAGCAGTAAAACAACTATCTAACAGCTTGGCTAAAAAAGTACTAGCTGCAAACGTAAATGGCGAATTAACAGACCTTCGCGAAGAACTTGTAGATGGTTCTGAAGTTGCGTTCTTAACATTCGAAGATGAAGGGGGCAAACATACTTTGCGCCATACAGCTTCTCATATCTTGGCACAAGCTGTTAAACGTTTATGGCCTGAAGCTAAATTGGCAATCGGTCCTGCTATCGATAAGGGTTTCTACTATGATATCGATATGGAACATACTTTGACTCCTGAAGATTTGGGTAAAATCGAAAAGGAAATGAGCCGTATTGTAAAAGAAAATTTACCGATTACTAAATCCGTTATGCCTCGTCAAGAAGCTATCGAATTCTTTAAAGCTAAAAATGAAGATTACAAGGTAGAATTGATTCAAGATCTTCCTGAAGATGCTGTAATCTCTTGCTACTCTCAAGGCGATTTCATCGATCTTTGTGCAGGACCTCACGTGGCATCCACTGGTAAGGTGAAAGCTTTCAAATTACAAAGCATTGCAGGTGCATACTGGCGTGGCGATGAAAAAAATAAAATGTTGCAACGTATTTACGGTACAGCATTCGAAGAGAAAGAAGAACTTGACGCATACCTTCACTTGCTTGAAGAAGCAGCTAAACGGGATCATCGTAAACTTGGTAAAGAACTTGGCTTGTTTGTTATCAAAGAAGAAGGTCCTGGGTTCCCATTCTTCTTGCCAAAAGGAATGGCTCTTCGCAACGAATTAGAAAACTTCTGGCGCGAAGTTCACCATGAATTTGAATACGAAGAAATCCGTACACCAATCATCTTGAACAAACAATTGTGGGAAACATCTGGTCACTGGTTCCATTACCGTGAAAATATGTACACTACAATTATCGACGAAGAAGAATATGCAATTAAACCTATGAACTGTCCAGGCGGTATCTTGGTTTACCAAAACGAAATGCACTCTTACCGTGACTTCCCATTGCGTTACGCTGAACTTGGTCTAGTTCACCGTCATGAATTATCTGGTGCATTACACGGCTTGTTCCGGGTACGTGCTTTCACACAAGACGATGCTCACGTATTCATGTTGCCATCTCAAATGCAATCTGAGTTGATGAAAGTTATCGAATTATTCGACCGCATTTATAGCCAATTTGGCTTGAAATACCATGTGGAATTATCCACTAAACCTGACAATGCAATGGGTGATGATGCGATTTGGGAAGCCGCTACAGAAGCATTGCGTAATGCTATCGAAGCGAAAGGTATTCCATACGTAATCAACCCTGGCGACGGCGCATTCTACGGTCCTAAACTTGACTACCATATCGAAGACTCCTTGGGTCGTACATGGCAATGTGGTACTATTCAATTAGATATGAACTTGCCTGAACGTTTCCAAATTGAATATGTTGGCGAAGATGGTCAGAAACACCGTCCTATCATGATTCACCGTGCATGCTTCGGCTCCATAGAACGTTTCATCGGTATCTTAACTGAACACTATGCAGGTGCATTCCCAACATGGATGGCTCCTGTACAAGTTAAAATCTTACCTATCTCTGAAAAACACGTTGAATATGCTAAGGACTTGGCAAAACAAATGCACCGTGACTATGTACGTGTGGAAGTAGACGATCGCAGCGAAAAAATCGGTTATAAAATCCGCCAAGCACAAATGGCAAAGGTTCCATACATGCTTGTTGTGGGAGATAAAGAGGTCGAAGAAGGTACAGTTAACGTTCGTAAACACGGTGGTGACGAATTGGGCTCCGTACCATTCGAAGAATTTTTCAATTCTATTAAAACTGAAATTAAAGAACGCAACTAATTATTTACTCTCCTAGTAATTATAATGTTATAAATCCCCCTCACATCTTGCACAATTTAAATTAGTCTGTATAATTTAATAGTGATGAGATTATAAGAGGGGGATTTTGTATTATATTCGCTTTAATTGTTACCTGTGAGTAGCGAAAGGAAATGACTATGAAAGAAGTAAATTCATACGGCTGGAAAGCTGTTATTGGTTCCTCTATTGGCTATGCCATGGATGGTTTTGATCTCTTGATTCTCGGCTTTATGCTGACCTTAATTTCAGGGGACTTAGGTTTGACCACAGGTCAAGCAGGTTCCCTTGTGACGTGGACCTTGGTAGGGGCTGTTATTGGTGGTTTTATCTTTGGTACCTTGTCAGATAAGTTTGGTCGTGTTCGTGTGTTGACATGGACTATCGTTTTATTTGCTGTATTCACTGGTCTATGTGCTTTTGCACAAGGTTATTGGGATCTTCTCATATATCGTACAATTGCCGGTATCGGCTTAGGCGGTGAATTCGGTATTGGTATGGCCTTAGCAGCCGAAGCATGGCCTGCACAACACCGTGCAAAAGCGACGAGCTATGTTGCCATCGGTTGGCAGTTAGGCGTATTGGCCGCAGCACTGTTAACGCCCGTATTACTTCCTTATATTGGCTGGCGTGGTATGTTCATGGTTGGTATTATTCCTGCCTTTGTAGCCTGGTTCTTCCGTGCGAAATTACATGAACCAGAAATCTTTGTTCAAAGTAAAGAAATTAAAGAACACTCCCATACGAACTCATTCAAGTTATTAGTAAAAGATGTAAGAACTACAAAGACCTCTATAGGTGTTGCTATTTTAACATCTGTTCAAAACTTTGGTTATTACGGTATTATGATTTGGTTGCCTAACTTTTTGAGTAAGCAATTAGGGTTTTCCCTTACAAAATCGGGCTTGTGGACTGCCGTAACTGTATGTGGTATGATGGTCGGCATTTGGTTATTCGGACGATTGGCTGATAAAATTGGTCGTAAACCGACATTTATTTTGTTCCAAATATGTGCTGTGGCATCTATCTTGATTTACTCTCAACTATCTGATCCAACAGCTATGCTATTTGCCGGTGCTATATTAGGGGCCTCTGTAAATGGTATGATGGGTGGCTACGGTGCCTTAATGGCGGAAGCATACCCAACAAGTGCTCGTGCAACAGCTCAAAACGTATTATTTAACATCGGTCGTGCCGTAGGTGGCTTTAGCCCAATGGTAGTAGGTATGATTATCTCATTGTACTCTTATCAAGTGGCAATCGCTTTCCTCGCGATTATCTATGTAATCGATATTTTAGCAACAGTATTCTTAATTCCTGAACTAAAAGGTAAGGAACTAGAATAAATAAATATTTGTGAAAGCTTTACATTGAAAAGAACATAGACGTTTTATATTGAAACGCATATAAAAATCAAGAGGCTCTGTCATAAGACAGAGCCTTTTATAGTATGTTTAATTTAAAATATTAGAATTATCTAGAATATTTGGTCTATTTAGAATATTTAGACTTAAGCAATTCCGATCCAGTGCCAGTATGTGAGAGCGAATACGAGCATCATCACATAGCCAATGATAGTCAATGGAATACCTGTAGTCATAAATGTTTTTACGTCGAATGTATCTGTACCGTAAGCTACCATGCCTTGTGGTGAGTTTACTGGTAATACTAAACCGAAGCAGATTGCATATTGCATGAGCATTGTTACGCCAAGTGGATTAAGTCCTTCTGCTTTATGTCCCATAACGATAGAGATTACGATAGGAATCATGGCAGAAGAGAGGGCTGTAGCTGATGCAAATCCAAGGTGGATTAAAATCAAAAAGGCAGCCATAATAGCAATCAAAAGGAATACGCTTGCTGTTTCAAGAGAAAAGGCATTTACGAATACTTGAGCGAGCCAGGTGGCCGCTTTCGTTTTAAGTAATACGGAACCAAGACCGATACCAGCACCAAACATAACGATGGAACCCCAGTCGATGTTTGGCTGTGCAAATTTCCAGTCCATAATGCCAATTTTAGGGATAAAGAATAAGGCAATTGCTATAATTGTAGTTGTTGTAGTATCGATGGTATGTAATTTACCTCCCGTTGCCCACAATGCTAATAAACCAATAGAGATGCATAATAGTTTCTTTTCATCAAATGTCATTGGACCGATTTCTTTACGCATCTTAGCGAGTTGTACATCACCGCCAACGAGTTCTTTAAATTCAGGTTTAATTAAAGCTTGCGTTACAAAGTAGGTAATGATAGCCATAATAATGGAGAACGGTGCAGCTGCTGTGAGCCAATCAATCCAGCTTACAGATGTGTTCATCTGTGTTTGCATAAACCCAACAGCTACAAGGTTTTGGGCGGCTGCTGTTTGAATCATAATATTCCAAAAGGTATCTACTTGTACGGCGCCTACCATGAGAAGAGCTGCTACGCGGCTTTTACGTTCAATACCTAAGTTTTCAACTATACCGATAATAATTGGAGCAAGACAAGCGATACGAGCCGTTGCGCTTGGTACAAAGAAGGCTAGAATGAGACCTGTAATAATAACACCTAAATAGATGCGGTTTACCTTTGTGCCTACGCTAGATAATACGAGCATGGCAATGCGACGATCTAGTCCCGTTTTACGCATGGCTACGGAAATAAACATAGCGGCACCTACGAGAATCATCGCAGGAGAAGAATAACCTGAAATAATTAGTTTTAAGGCATTAGCTGTGCCCATAGCTTTCGCTGGCGCCTCTGGATTCGGAGAGAAGCCTAGTAACAAGGCTGTGAGCGCCGTAATCATGGTCGCACTTACCGGATAGGATACAGCTGACGTCATCCATAAGATGATAGCAAAAGCGAGGACACCAATCATACGATGACCACCGGTAGATAATGTCTCTGGTGTTGGTAATAATAAAATGCTGCCTAAAACAATAAAGGCAAGAATAAGACCTATATTTTGAACTATTGTACGCGCCTTTTGAGAAGGCAAACTAGTTGTTACACTCATAATAAAACCCCTTTCAATTTGTGTAATACCTATTACTATATAATATCTAGTTAGACAATAACCAGTTAGATAATACTCAGTTAGATAATACCTAGTTAAGTAGAATATGTTATATATATTATTGTATCGTATTTTTCTATAGAATTAATAATTATATTATAGAAATATTGTATACATAAAGGGGGATAGGTGTCAGTAAGTATACCTATATACAGAACTTATAATCTCTGTTATACTGTAAGAGTTGTAATAATAAATTGCTGAGAGCAACCTAAGATTGTTGTTGACTTTCACTATCTAATTTGTTATTATAATTAAGTAATTTATGAAGCAGAGGCCATCCGCCACTCACCTAATACCAAGAAGTATGAGGTTAATATAGAGAATTCTATTCGGATGGTGTTTGCCGTCCGTTTTTTTTATTCTCTTGGAGGTGAACGCTATTAGCAAGGATACACCACGCATTAATGAAGAGATTCGTGCTCGTGAACTTCGTGTCGTAGGTCCTGAAAACGAACAAATCGGTATTATGTCTGGCCGTGAGGCTTTGGCATTGGCTGAAGAACAGCATCTTGATCTTGTGGAAATTGCGCCTAACGCTAAACCACCAGTAGCTCGCATTATGAACTACGGTAAATATCGTTATGAACAACAAAAACGCGAGAAAGAAGCGAAGAAAAAACAAAAAATCGTAACTTTGAAAGAAGTCAAATTACGTCCACATATTGAAGACCATGACTTTTACGTAAAAATGAAAAACGCATCCAAATTCTTGGCGGAAGGCAATAAGGTAAAAGTAACCATTATGTTCCGCGGTCGTGAGCTTTCACACCCTGAACTCGGCATGGCGGTATTGACACGTTTTGCTGATGAACTCAAAGAAACGGCGTCTATTGAAAAAGCAGCTAAGTTAGAAGGTCGTAACATGACCATGATTTTAGTAAGTAAATAAGGTATTGGGAGGATTATATTATGCCAAAAATTAAAACTCGTCGCGCAGCGGCTAAACGTTTCGCAGTAACTGGTACTGGTGAATTCAAGCGTGCGAAAGCTTTCAAAAGCCACATTCTTGAGAAAAAATCTCCAGCTCGTAAACGTAATTTACGTAAAGCTACATTGGTTGCAAAAGCTGACCATAAACGCGTAGCTAAATGCTTACCATACGCTTAATCGTTAACTATTAGATCGATACATCGTAATTTAGGAGGAACTATACAATGGCAAGAGTGAAAAAGGGCGTTACAGCTCATGCACGTCATAAAAAGATTTTAAAATTAGCTAAAGGTTACCGCGGTACACGTTCCCGTTTGTTCAAAAAAGCTAACGAAACAGTAATGAAAGCGTTGTACTACGCTCGTCGTGACCGTCGTGCAAAAAAACGCGAATTCCGTCAATTGTGGATCGCTCGTATCAACGCAGCGGCTCGCATCAACGGTACAACTTACAGCCGTTTCATTGCTGGTTTAGCTAAAGCAGGCGTTGAAGTTAACCGTAAAATGTTGGCTGACTTGGCAGTTAACGATGCAGCAGCATTCGCTAAACTTGTTGAAGTAGCTAAAAACGCTTAATAACATAACAATATACATTGAGGACTCTCTTTGGAGGGTCCTTTTTATGTGGTGAAAGTAATAGATTATCAATACTTTTATAATATAATATGATATTCTATACATAGAATGTGTGTGATAAATATTGAAAGAGAGGATTTAAATTAATGAAAAAGTTATTTTCTATGTTATTGTTAGTATGTATAGTAATACCATTACAAATTCAAGCTATATCGATGGAAGCTATTAAAAATGATAAGAATAATATTCCTATTCTTACAGGGAAAAATGCCATTACGTATTTTGTAGACAAGAGTTCTATTAAAAGAATAGAAGAGAACCAGTTTATTTATAAAGTACAGGCAGTTGTATATGAGGTTGAAAATAATAATAGTAGTAGAAATAACTCATATATTCACAAGGTTTTAGTTACTTATCGTTATGATATAAACCATTCTGTAGCCAGCGTATTACGTACTCCACAGTATGCACAAGACTATTCACTCCTCATATATGCTAAACAAGCTAGCTCTGGTATGAAATTAACGATAAATAGTGTGGAAGATTTTAATTATGAAGGTGTGGCTTTGGGGAATTTCGGTAATATTCAACAACAATACGTTGATGTAGCTTTGCGTGATCCTAAATATGTTGTAGGTAACTATATCTTTAAAGAAGCTTATGGTACAGCTTTTGAAAATATGACTCTTCATAAGAAATAAGATAAATGAGTTTATGGAAGTAGCTAAAAACGCTTAATAGCATAATAATACAGATTAAGGACTCTCTTTGGAGGGTCCTTTTTGTATGGTGAAAGTATGATATAGCTACATTTATATTTTAGTGTAAAATACTAAATCATTTTAGCTGTTTTATAAAGTGAAATAAACTATCAAAAAAGTAAAATATAAAAGAGGAGTTTTATTATAGCTTGTAGAACTAACATAGTAATAAACCTATTTAAGGTGCTTGTAAAAGGAGACATTATTATGGGAATCTTTAAAAAGCTATGTATGACCTCTATGTTAGGTGTTATGTTAACTGTACCAACGTATGCAACTGTTGTTACAGGCAGTCAATCAGATGTAAATTTAGATTTAAAGTATCCTTTAGTTTATACAGATCATGCTTATGCTCAAAGAGTTATTAATACAGATATTGCAAATTATGTACTCGAAGCAAAGGATATGTATTACAACCAACATATTTATCAAGTTTCTCAAAACTATAAGGTTACCTATGAGGATAGTCAAGTTGTTTCAATCCTACTAACTACCTATTATTACTACGCCGGAGCTGCTCATGGTATGTATAATACAAGAGGTCTTGTATATAATAAAGTAACAGGTCAACGCATTCCATTATATAACTATATAAAAATTGCGAATGCAGCACAATTGGATAACGGTTTACGATCCCATGTATTAAGTTATTATACAGGTAATCATATAAAGAGCTATATTCCAAGTGGATGGAGTGTAAAATATGTAACCGATAACTATTGCTTACGTGGTAAGGGGAACATTGATCTAGTTTACCAACCATATGAACTAGGACCGTACGCAGCTGGTAATACCTATATTGGTTTTACACCAAAAGCCATTGAATACTTTAACAGAATGAACTCCTGATAAAAGTATGTTGCTATATCGATCCTAACTGTATTTTGATGAATTAAATAGTATTCTTGTAATATACGACAAAAGCCTATAGTACATTTTTAGTACTATAGGCCTTTATCGTATTTACCATATTATCTTCTAAATCCGCCGCATCCTCTAGTATTAGAGTTTGGACCGCAATAATTTTGGTTGTTATTGGTGCCTGGTGCATAGTTAGTATTGTTCGTATTGTTATCGGAGTTGTATTGTGTGTTAGTGTTGCAATTGTACTGAGAGTTATTGCATACATAATCGTAAGCAAATCCAGTAGATACAACAGCGGTTACGGCTAAAGCAGTCATGATGAGTATACGTTTTGTAAATTTCATAGTAATTACCTCCTTGTTCCTATATTTATATTATACTACTATGAGTCAAATAAAATATGATATTCTATATATATAATATTGGGGAGACATTATGTGAAAGGATGAGAGTTTATGATGAAACGTGCGTTAATGGCTGCACTATGTTTTAGTTTTGTGACATTAGGTAGCCAAGCAATTGATATTAATATACCAGGTGCGGATCCTACAATATCGAAGGATGCATATCAGAATTATCGTGAGACTGGTAATGAAGTCCAAAAGACTGAAAATATTATAGCTAATCAGATACGAGATGAATATACTAATAATAAGTCTAAAAAATGGACAGTAGATGAGTTGGTATACTTCACAAAAGAATTGTATCATTCTACAAAACAGTCTTCTTCTGTTTTTATTCTTAAGGATAACGGGGCAAATATCAAATTTACTGTGCCAGAGAGTAGCCAGTTTGGTAAAACTATAAAAGGGGACCCATTAACTACAGATATTAAAAAAGGGAATTTTCGTTTAATTGAGGGCAATCTACACTATACTATTCGTAAGAATAGTGAAAGCCAGGCTAAGGAAAATTCATTCTCTTATTCTACTGTTAGAAATGCTACATGGGAGATTGGGCAGACTAAAAGTGGAGCTTTAGAAGGGGCCATTAATTTTAGCGTAAAGTCTGATCCTTTGATGTCTTATCATATTAGTTATGATTTGATTAAGAAAAAGGAACTAGAACTATTAAAGACACATGATCAGGAGTATGTGTATAAAGAGCTAATGTCACCATTAGTTAATTATGTACTACCTTCAATTGAACCAGCAAAACAAATACTTTCAAAAACTAAACCCATAACTATTAATGGATTTACTTTTCAAACTTTAAAATCAAGTGATTTGGCCTATCATGGCCCTGATAATGATGCAATTTATATCTATGATGGTAAAAAATATCGTGAAGGTATTATGGTGAGAGAATTAAAACCGGAAGAGTTGGCTAATCGTCATCAAATTAATTATAAATTGATACGATTCTTCATTATGTATAAGCCATATTCTGATTTTAAGCCAATTCAATACGCAACGGTTTGGAATGATGCCACTCCTGCTATCTATATGGAAGTAGAACGATCTGCATCTAGAATGTACATTCAATCACTATATGATGATAAATATTTATATACTCACTTTATAATGGCCGATTTAGAGTATAAAACACCATCAAAAGACTTACGCGATATAGTTCAATATGTAGACAATGCAAATGACAAAGATAAATACGCTAAAAGCCAAGCTGGAATGGGAGCTATGCCTAAAGGTATATATGAAAAATCATCTGGAAAATAAGGGAAAAATGATGAATCGTAATAATTTGATTAAGTATTTACAACAAGAATATATCTGTGATGTTGATTATCCGTGGGATAAATACTCTGATTATATCATTATTCGGCGTAGAGATAATCAGAAATGGTTTGTTGGAATTTTTACCATTAAGGGTTATCAAGTAGGTTTGGAAACAAATGAACTCATGGATGTAGTCAATCTAAAATGTGAACCGGATTTGATTCCAAACCTAATTCATGAAAAGGGAATCTATCCTGCCTATCATATGAATAAACGCCACTGGATATCAGTGGATATAGAACGTTATGAAAATCTAGAGAAGCTAAAGATGATGGTCGATATGAGCTATCGATTGGTAGAGAAGAAGTAAAAGTATTAATATAAAATAGCTGACTACGTTTTGTAGTCAGTTATTTTATTGTCTTTAGACTGGTTCGTGACGTAGTCGCGAACCATAAAACCACCCGCTATGCGGGTGCGGCAACGAAAGTTATACAAAAAAATCACCTTGCTTAAGTATAATGTAGGTGTTCAAGCCGCATTATATGCAAAAGAAAGGTGATTTTATATGGCAACAAAGACACAGAGTCTTGCGCACACAAAATGGTTATGCAAATACCACATAGTATTTACACCTAAGTATAGACGTAAAGTTATATATAATCAATATAGAAATAGTTTACGTGAAATACTGAGGCGTTTATGTGAATATAAGGGCGTCAAGATTATAGAGGGGGAGCTTATGGCAGATCATGTGCATATGTTAGTATTAATCCCACCTAAAATAGCAGTTTCATCTTTTATGGGATATTTAAAAGGTAAAAGTGCACTTATGATGTTCGATAAACACGCAAACTTAAAGTATAAATTTGGAAATAGACACTTTTGGTCTGAGGGATATTATGTTAGTACGGTAGGTCTAAATGAGGCAACAGTAAAAAAATATATACGTGAGCAAGAGTTACATGACCAAATGAAGGATAAGTTAAGTGTAAAAGAATATGAGGACCCTTTTAAGGGTAGCAAGTAATACATATCCCCTTTGAGGGGAAGGTTACGAGTCAATGGCTATGCGGCTTGAACGTAGTGAAAGCCAGCGCCTTTAGACGCTGGCCTAGTACTACGGGCTTATAGCCCGTGAGCAAACCACCCGTTTTACGGGTGGTTCTGATTTATGGATATTATTAGAATAAAAATTATGTTATTATGAAAGAAACATGTAATCTATTATATAGGGGAATGCATATGATAACAGGAGAAATTAAGAATAAAGTAGATAAGATATGGGAAAATGTCTGGGCTGCAGGCTTAACCAATCCTTTATCTGTAATTGAACAAATTACATATTTAATGTTTATACGTGCATTAGATGATCAAGAAATTAATAATATTCGTAGTAAGACTTTACTTGGTGCAGATGTGGAATTAATCTTTCCAGAGTCGGATATTGGACAAGCTATGCGTTGGAGAAATTTTAAATTTAGAAACGCTGATGAAATCTACAATATTGTTTCTAATTTTGTATTCCCAGCTATTAAGGCTATGAAGCATGGAAAATTGCCAGATTTTGATGAACATGGAAAGTTAATCCCCATTCCTGATACGGATGAAACAAAGGATGGTTTTGATTTCTTTGCTAAGCATATGTCTACAGCTACTTTCATAGTTCCGACTGCACAAGTACTTGAAAAAATTATTACGGGATTGGATGATTTATATACTCATGATATTGCGAATTTAGATATGCAAGGTGATTTGTATGAATATATGCTTTCAAAATTATCTACAGCTGGAACGAATGGTCAATTTAGAACACCAAAGCATATACGTGAAATGATGGTTCGATTATTAAAGCCTACATCAAAGGATATAATTTGTGATCCTGCATGTGGTACCGCGGGGTTTTTAGTATCTGCTGCAGAATATGTTCGAACTAATCATAGTGAAAAAATGAATAAAGATGACTGGAAACACTATGAAAGTAACATGTTTAGTGGATTTGACACAGATACAACAATGCTTCGTATATCTGCAATGAACTTAATGTTACATTCCATCAAATATCCTCAGGTTGATTACAAAGATAGTCTATCGAAACAAAATACTATACATGATGCATATACTATTTGCTTAGCTAACCCACCATTTAAAGGTAGTTTAGATAAGGAAACTATTAATGATGAATTGCGTAGTATTACCAATAATACAAAAAAAACAGAGCTCTTATTTTTGGCACTATTTTTAAGAATTTTGAAAAAAGGTGGTACTTGTGCCTGTATTGTACCAGATGGGGTTCTATTTGGTTCCTCTAAAGCACATGTAGCTCTTCGAAAAGAAATTATTGAAAATCATCATTTGCGTGCTATTATATCTATGCCTTCAGGTGTTTTTAAACCTTATGCAGGGGTATCTACAGCGATTATGATTTTTACAAAAACTCAAGCTGGTGGAACCGATAATGTTTGGTTTTATGATATGAAAGCAGATGGCTTTAGTTTAGATGATAAACGGCAACCTATTGAAGATAATGACATTGCTGATATTATTGAGCGTTTTGAACATATTGATAGTGAAAGTGAACGCAAGCGTACTGAACAAAGTTTCTTAGTACCTAAACAAGAAATCGTGGATAATGGATATGATTTATCTATTAATAAATATAAAGAGATTGAATATATCCCGGTCGAATATCCTCCAACTAGCGAAATATTAGCTAATATTAAGGCTTTAAATGAACAAATTATGGCTGATACGGCTGAGCTAGAACGATTATTAAATGACTAAATTCATATTTGGAGAGATGAATGAATATTTCTGAGTTTTGTAAAATTTATACTGGAACTGGATTTCCAATAGAGTTTCAGGGGAAAAAGGATGGTAAATATCCATTTTATAAGGTATCAGATATATCGGCTAGTAATGCTCAACAAAAGATATTTTTAGGCAGTGCTAATAATTATATTGATGAATTTGATGTATCTATGTTAAAAGGTAACATAATACCTGCTGGTACGATAGTTTTTGCAAAGATAGGTGAAGCGTTAAAGTTAAATAAGAGAGCTATTACATCCTGTGAGTGTTTAATTGATAATAATGTCATAGGTATAAAGCCTGATGATAATATTATTAATTTACTATATTTCTATTACTATCTATTAAAAATAGATATGATTCATTATTCTGAGTCTACGACACTTCCTTCAGTAAGAAAATCAACTATTGAAAAAATAGAAGTTAAAATACCACCAATTGATGTGCAAAATAAAAGAGTATCAATATTAAATCTTTGTCATGAAACAATTAAATATAAGGTTGAGTTACTTTATAATTTGGAGCTATTAGTTAAATCCCGATTTGTTGAATTGTTTGGTGATCCAGTTCTTAATGAAAAAGGGTGGAATTTAACTAGTCTTGAGTCTGTTTGCCAATCTATTTATGGAGGCGGGACACCATCTAAAAAAATAAAAGAGTATTATATGGGAACTATTCCATGGGTTACCTCAAAGGATATGAAAAGCGATATTATAGTTGATTCGATAGAACATATTACACAGGTAGCAATTGATAATAGTTCGACAAAAATTATTCCTCCTGAATCTGTACTAATAGTGATCCGTAGTGGAATTTTAAAACATACGTTACCTGTTTGTATTAACAAGTCAAGAGTAACTATTAATCAAGACTTAAAGGCATTAGTTCTGGATGAACGTTGTAAAGCAATATATCTACAATATCTTTTGAAAGCTTTAGAAAAGGATATATTATCTGGTGTAAGAGCTGTTACTGCAGATAATATAGAGTTTAACTCTTTGAAAAAAAGGAAGATACCTATTCCACCAATAAATAAACAAATTAAATTTTCACAGATGGTAAATCAAATCAACAAATTGAAATCTGATGTTCAAAAGTCTATTGATGAGACTCAGTTATTAATGAACTCATTGATGCAAGAATATTTTGGTTAATATTCTTTTGGTATACTAATATAAAAAAGAAAAGAGGTATACCTATGCAACAATTAATTAATGATATTTTACATGATATGAGTGAAGTTTTATCTGCTAAAGAGCTATATGCTTTACAAATTGTTTTACAAAAAAAACTAAATACACAAAATAATCAAACATATCCATATACTAATATTGAGTATATGGATATGTTTATTTCTGCTAAAAGGATTGAAGGCTGTTCAGAACGAACTTTAGCTTATTATAAAGCTACTATTGAACATATGCTTAGTGTAATAGTTACGCCATTACGCCGGGTTCAAACTGATGATTTAAGAGCGTATTTGGCAGAATATCAATTAAGAAATAATTGTAGTAAAACCACTATAGATAATATTAGAAGAAATCTTTCTAGCTTTTTTTCATGGCTTGAGGCAGAAGATTATATAATTAAAAGTCCAATTAGAAGAATCCATAAAATTAGAACAGGTAGTAAAGTTAAAGAAACTTTGTCTGAAGAGTGCATTGAAAAACTTCGTGATTCATGTTTACATATTCGTGACTTAGCAATGATAGACCTTTTGTACTCAACAGGCATTCGAGTAGGTGAATTAGTGAACCTTAATATAGGGGATATAAATTTTGAAGAAAGAGAATGTATTGTTTATGGTAAAGGAAATAAACAACGTAAAGTTTATTTTGATGCTAAATCTAAAGTTCATCTTAAACAATATTTGGAACAAAGAATTGATTATAATGAAGCATTATTTGTTACATTAGATAGTCCTTTTGAAAGATTAAAAATTAGTGGTGTAGAAATTAGACTTAGAAAGTTAGGTCGATTAGCTTCATTAGATCAGAGGGTACATCCTCATAAATTTAGACGGTCCATGGCAACAAGGGCTATTGATAAAGGCATGCCCATTGAACAAGTACAGAAGTTATTAGGGCATCAACAAATTGATACTACAATGCATTATGCAATGGTTAACCAATCCAATGTAAAAATATCTCATAGAAAATTTATCGGATAATCAAATTCATATTTGGTGAAGTTATGGATTATGTAAAATTAGGGGATTTATGTGTAATAAATTCAGGAGGAACTCCAAGAAGAAATAATGAAAGTTATTGGAAAAATGGTGATATACCTTGGGTTAAAATTAGTGATTTAAATAATGGAGTTGTCGAAAGTACAGAGGAATTTATAACATTAGATGGATTAAAAAATTCTTCTGCAAAGATATTTCCACAAGGCACATTATTGTATACTATTTTTGCAACTATTGGAGAGGTAGCTATTTTAAATATAGATGCTGCTACTAATCAGGCTATTGTTGGACTTCAGCTAAAAGAAAATCAAAAAGTGTATTTGAAGTATATTTATTATTATTTGAAGTCACAAACTAATATTATAAAACATTTAGGTAGAGGTGTTGCTCAGAATAATATTAATCTGTCTGTTGTAAAGAATATGATTATTCCTATTGTATCTTTAGAGAAACAAAGTAATATAATTGCTACTTTAAGTAAACTTGAGAAAATAAAGAAAAATCGAATTATTATATCAAATTATTTAGATGGTCTCATAAAATCCCGATTTGTTGAAATGTTTGGTGATCCAGTAATTAATAATAAAAACTGGTTTTCTATGAATTTAGGAGAGATTTCTATTAAAATATCGAGTGGAAATACTCCTCAAGGTGGAAGTCGTGTTTATACTAATCATGGAATACTGTTTATTCGAAGCCAAAATGTTTGGAATAATAGATTGGATTTAGCTGATGTTGTATATATTAGTGAATCACTTAATGAAAAGATGAAAGAAACAAGGTTACGAAGAAATGATTTATTAATTACAAAAACAGGACGTTTTAATACAGAGAATAGTAGTTTAGGACGATGTGCATTATATACTGGATCTGATTTTCAAGCAAATATAAATGGACATGTATATTTGGTTAGATTGAAGGTTGGATACAATCCAAACTTTATACTGTCAATATTAACAAGTGAGGCCTATAAAAATCTAATTAGAACAGTTTGCGTGGGTGGAATTGATAAACGCCAATTAAATAAGTTTCATATTGAATCGTTTCCAATTATAATTCCGCCAGTAGAATTACAGAATCAATATGTTCAGTTTTTATTGAAAATCAACAAATTGAAATTTGCTCAAATAGTGTATAATTAAACTAAGTATTATATAAAACAGATGAAGTTATATGTATAGGGGATTATATATGGCTAATTTTGATTTTCTTAATGGGATAGTTGAATATAAAGTTTTTGCAGATGCGGCTATTGAGGCAGAACGTGTATTTCACTCCTCTCCAGCTATGTGTGCAATTGGTTGTCGTAAGGCATTAGAGTTAGCTGTTAAGTGGGTATATACTGCAGATACTAGCATGATTATGCCTTATAAAGATAATCTTCAATCACTTTTACATGCAAAATCCTTTAAAGATGAGTTGCCAGAATCTTTGTGGCGCGAATTACAACCAATTGTAAAAATGGGTAATTTGGCTGTTCATTCCGACACTAAAATTTTACCAAGAACAGCGATTATTTCACTACAAGCATTATTCAATTTTATTGAATGGATTGATTATTGTTATGGTTATAACTATGTAGAGCGTACATTTGACGAGAATGCAATTCCTAAGACTATAGTTCCAGTTGATGTTAAGAAAATCAAAGAGCAAGAAAGTTTGATTGCTCAAAATGCCCAACAAATTGAAAATCTATATTTAGAAATTGAAAAGCTTTCAAAATTATTATCTTCCGCAAAATCTGAGCATGTTTTAATGCGCAGTTTACCTAAAGTACCTGAAACAGAGGCTGAAACACGTAGGTATATAATCGATGTTGATCTTAAATTGATGGGATGGGAATTTGATGGTCCCAATAAAAATGTGTTTGAAGAGTTAAAAGTTTCAAACCCATATGTTTCAGGGGGATCAAATCTTAGTGTAGATTATGTATTAATGGGACGTGATGGTAAGCCTCTTGCATTAATTGAGGCTAAGAAAACAAGTCGCGATATAAATGATGGTAAGACGCAAGCTTTAGCTTATGCAAATGCATTGGAACGTGAATATGGGCAGCGTCCAATTATTTTCCTTTCTAATGGGTATGAGACTTATATGTGGGATGATCTTGAATGGAATATGCGTCGTGTAAGTAGTGTATATGGTGAAAGTGATTTAGAACGACTGATTACTCGTAGAAATTTAACTAAGCCTATCTTGAGTACAGTTCCAATTAATGATGATATTTCAGCTCGCTATTATCAAAAGGAAGCGATTAGGGCCGTTTGTCAAAATCTTGAAAACAAGGTTAGAAGAAGCTTACTTGTTATGGCAACTGGTACAGGTAAAACTAGAACCTCGGTAAGCTTAGTTGATGTGCTTTCCCGTAGTAACCAAGTGATGAATGTATTGTTTTTAGCAGATAGAATTGCTTTGGTAAGTCAAGCCAAGGATGCTTTTAGAGAACATTTACCGTCTGCATCATTATGTAATCTTTGTGAAAGTAAAGATGATAAAAATGCTCGAATAGTTTTTTCTACATACCCTACAATATTAAATGCTATCGAAAAATCATTAGATGGAGAAGGTAAACGCTTATTTACTCCTGGTCATTTTGATTTAATAATTGTAGATGAAAGCCATCGTAGTATTTTTAAAAAATATAGAGCCATATTTGAATATTTTGATGCTATTCTTGTTGGTTTAACTGCTACACCTAAATCTGAGGTGGATAGAAATACATTTGACTTCTTTGAGGTTGAAAATGGAGTTCCTACATATGCATATAGTTATGATAAGGCTATTAAGGATAATTACTTAGTTCCATATTATAATTTTGAGATAAAATCAAAGTTTTTAACAGATGGCATTGTTTATGATGAGCTTTCAAAAGAAGACCAGGAACGACTGGAAGATGAAGCTTTAGAGCAGGCAGGAGAATTTAAAGGGGATTATTCTGCTACAGAAGTAAATTCTATTATTTATAGTATAGATACAATAGATCATGTTCTTAGAGAACTAGAGCAGAACGGTATAAAGACTCATAATGGAGATTCTTTAGGTAAAACAATTATCTTTGCTCAAAATAAAAAGCATGCTCGACTAATTGAAGAAAGATTTAATTTGTTATATCGTTCGTCAAAAGGAAAAAAAGCACGTGTTATTGTTAGCTCTGATCAACATGCATTACATCTAATCGACCAGTTTAAATTTTCAGATGGTGAACCTGATATAGCCATTTCAGTAGATATGTTAGATACGGGGATTGATGTGCCAGCATGTGTTAATTTGGTATTTTTTAAACGTATAAAATCAAAGACAAAATTCTGGCAAATGATAGGCCGTGGGACTCGCCTCTGCCCAGAAGTGGAGTTTTTTGATAAAAATAATGGTGATTATGTAGGTAAGAAGTACTTCTATATCTTTGATTACTGTAAGAATTTTGAGTATTTTAGAAATCAAAAAAATACGGTAGAAGTAAAAGGTAATAGTGCTACATTAGGTGAAAGAATCTTTGCTAAGCGGGTTCAAATCATTGCACGACTACAAACAGAAAGATATGGTAGTGAAGACTATCAAAGCTGGCGTTTAGAACTTGTAGATAAGTGCTATAAAGAAATTACTGATTTAGACGTAACAAAGCCGGTCGTCCGTTTACAGTTAAAATATGTAGATAAATATAGTGTAAAAACGTCATTTAATTATTTATCAAATATTGATGAGCATGACTTAATTATCTATGTTGCACCTTTGATCTGTGCTGACGTTAAAGAAAATTTGGCACGAGGATTTGACAACTTTGTATATGAAGGGATTTTGAATCTTTTTAATGGTCAATCTATTGACTATTTTAAGAAACGTTTAATAAATCTTTCCAATGCTTTACTACAAAAAATTAGTATTGAACAAATTAGAAAGAAACAAGATTTCTTAAAGATAATAAAAGAAGATGCATATTGGCAACTTATTGATGCATTGCAGTTAAATGATCTAAGAGAAGAGCTTAGAGATCTAGTTCAGTTTCTTGATGTTGCAGAACGTAGAGTTATTATAACAACAATTACAGATTCAATATTATTAACTAGAGACGGCGACACTCTTATGCCTGAAGTTTTTGAGAGTTATCAAGAAAAAGTTGAGTCATATTTTCTAACACATCAAGATCATCCAACAATTCAAAAACTCATTAATAATGAGCCGATTGATGAATCGGATTATAAAGCATTGGAACACATTTTTACTCATGAATTAGGAAGTAAGGATGACTATGAAAAACGCTTTAAAGGGAAAGAGTTTGGGCTAGTTGTTCGAGAAATTGTAAAAATGGCTCCTCAAGCCGCTGAAAAGGCCTTTTCAGATTTGATTAATACTAAGTCTATGAATAGTGATCAAATTAACTTTATTAAACAAGTTATTAACTATATTGCGGTTAATGGATATATGGAATCTCCTAATATGTTAATGGCTCCTCCATTTGATAGACCATTTGATTTATGGAAACTGTTTGATCAAGTTGAAGCTGTAGAAATTGCGAATATAGTAAATCAGATAAAAAATAATGCCTGCATAAAATAAGAATTTTATTAGCCATATATGAGGGGAGACTATATGGATATACAAAAGTATTCTAGTGATTTTTCAGCTGAAAGTTTACGTAAAGGTTACATCAATAATAATCTTGAAAGAAATCCCTATATTCATAACTTCATTTTAATGTTATTAAATATTGAGAAAGGTGGAGTTATTGCTATAGATGGTGAATGGGGAAGCGGCAAAACATATTTTGTTCATCAGGTGAAATGGCTTTTAGATTCTGCTAGTGAAAATATTGATGGTGATATTAAAACTGTATTAAATAGTACATCTCCAAAATTAGATAATATTATAGGGCATAAATATAAACTATTTTATTATGATGCTTGGAAACATGATAAGTCTAACAATCCTTTTTTTACTTTACTAAGATCTATGATACTTACTTTTGGTGGGATTGATTATTTTAAAAAAGAGATGGGTTTTATAAAATCTCTATTAAAAGGTGCCTCACATATCGTAAAGGGCGTTACACCGATTGACGTGGAGTCGATTTTTAAAGGCACTAAAACCTTATGCGGAATTAATGATGAGGATCAGTTTTCGGAATTAGAATTTATTGAGCAAATGGATGTCCAAGTAAATTCTTTTTTAGACTATATATGTGAAGGCCAATATGAGAAATTAGTTATATTTATTGATGAACTTGATCGTTGTAAACCTAGTTTTGCTGTTGAATTACTTGAGATAATAAAACATTATTTTAATCATGATAAAGTAATCTTTGTTCTTTCTACAAACCTAAGCGAATTTCAACATTGTATAAAGCAATACTATGGAGAAGGTTTTAATGGATGGAAGTATTTGGATCGGTTTATAGATTTGAGACTTACATTGCCAACTATTTCTACAGAAGATTATTATAAATATCTATGGCAGAAAACTGGAACCGATCGTATTGATGATATTTCGATCGCATGTGCTCAATATTTTGGATTTAATCTAAGAGATATTCAACGTTATAATCAACAGGTTAATATAGCTTTTCATAGCTACATAAATAATATATATCAAAATAATGATTTTTCTGAGGAAATAGACTCATTATATGCTATTTTTACACCGATATTATTAGCTTTAAAGCTTTATTCTGTAGAAGTATTTAAAGATTTTATTTCTGGAAAGAAACGTGAGATTATAAAAGGGCTATTAAAAAAAGATAGATTTAGAAGAAGTGCATTGTTTTTCTTTTTATCAGCAAATCAAGATTTATCTTCTGAACGAGAAGAGTTATTAGATAAAGCACTAGAGTATTGTTACAAAGAATTATTTAATCCCGAAGTTAATTACTTATCTAGTAAAAATAGTATAGATGATTTGATGTTAAATCGTTTTAATATTGACAGTGGTACAAGGAGTAATCTTTTAAATATTATTAATCTTTTCTCAGGAAAAGCAAAATTTGATATTTGAATTTAGAATGATTAATAGACTTTAGGTACTTATTGAGATTTATACAAATATTGTATGAGAGGTTTTATACTCATGTAATAAGGTATACTTAATCATGTAAAGGAGGGGGTTATCGATGAATAATTCTAATAAATCTTATAATGAGATTTTAAAATTAATTAGTAAGTATGTTGGAAAAAAATATATCTATATTTTGCCTATAGCATATCAAGAGCATGAAGAAAATAGAAATATTAACGATTGGAAAAATAGAGTTAATAATGTATTAACTAGTTGTAATATTCCATGTTTTATAACATATGGAAACTATCAATGTACAGCTGAAGCATATTGGGGTGCTAGAGAATATGAAAGGGCTCCAATGTTTATATTTTTTTGTGAACCATGGCAAGTTGAAGAGTTTAACTGTGTAATTCGTATCCTTTCTTCTAGAATTGAACAACAGCATTATTTTACTATTGATTTAAATAAAATAGTTTCTGTAGCAGAAATGTTTAAGAATCCTGGTGTTTTGGGGCAATGTGAAGTAAGGGAAATTGGTAAGTGGTCTAAAAAAGAATACTCTAATTATTTTGAATGGATAAATATCATTAACTATAAATTAGTGGATATTGATATCAATCCAAGAGTTATTCCAAATAACTTTATCAAATTAGATCATCACCTATTATTAGCTCATATAGATGATTATATTATAGACTATCTTGATTTTAATCTTTTGGAGAAAAACTTATCTTTAGAAAATTATTTATCTAAGGCTGGATTAACTAATTATAAAGTTGTCTATGAATCACATATGCCAGAAGGTAATCAGTTATTAGAAGTATATAGAATAATAGATTTAAAAGAGATACCTGAAGAGCTGAGATTGATCTATGCTATTAAATTAGTAAATACATATCCATTAGATTCATATTTATTTGAGGTCGAAGAGGGCTCATACATATCTATTGTAAATAACAATAGCGGATTTTATTATTATAAGTTTACTCCCAAGTTTTCTGGGAATGAATATGATGAGATGTATGGACGTAAACAAAAGAGTTTAATTGAATTTTATTTAGATTTAAATTATAATCTACAGCCTACAATAAAATATGCTATAAAGTGTAAAAGTAGATTTGTGAGCATAATAGAACGGAATAATGTTGTTTATTAGTTGTTATATTCATAATAATTAATATTTTTTAGCTATGATAGTTTAGTCCTTTAGCAAAGAGGCAGATATGAAAAAAGAGGAATTACAGAATAGAATAGACAATGCATTGGAACTAGAGGATCTTTTAAGCTTACCTCAAGGTTTTCATGTAGCAAGAAATGTCTTTGGACAAGAGATGTATATAAGGAGAAAGTCAATTGGAGAAGGATATAGTTTAATGTTTAGAACCCACAATAAGAATGAACTATATGTTGAGGATTTTAATGAGGCGGGAGAGTTCATTAATTGTAGATATGAAGAAGTAGAATTAGACTAAATCTGTAATTACTACTTATAACAAACTAGAACACGAAAAAAATCTCTGGATTCCTTTCTTTATTTAAATATGATATAATTTATATCAAAGTGAGGCATAAATGGTTTCGACGCCAGACTTCGCTTCTAGAATTTAATGTTGAAGAAACGGTCTGACTCTCAATGTCGGGCCTTTTTTCATACCACGATTAGAAAGCTAGCTTTTAGCTAGAGGTCAATCACTTTGCTGCCATGATAATGGTCGCCACAAGTATGCCAAAGGAAATCATGAGTGATAACACTTTGAATGTACTCATATTGATCACCGCCAATCCTCGAGTTGATTAGCAAAGGCTGGACCCATTTAGAGGCCTCAAGTTCAATATAGTGTTGTGAATAATAAAAGTAAATAGATTAGAGGTTCCTAATAGTCACCTAGGTGACCAATAGGAACCTCTTTCATTTTGTAATTACTATCATAAAAACGAATTAACTATGTTACAATACAATTAATATTAGTGTTTAGTGGGGAAGATATTTATGAAACGTTGTATTACATTACTAAGTTTAGGTTTGTGTTTAGCGGCACCAATGCTTTCAAACGCTAACGATATTAGACCTCTAATACATGTTACGAATGTACATAATGGCCAATATGATGAGGCGTTAGATGCAATTACAGATATCAAGTTTTATGGACCGTATCAATTCCGAGTACTAAAAGAAGCAGTAGAAACAAAAGGTGAAACAAAGGATATCGACGGTAGGGTGTTTAGAACCTCTGATGGTGTTTTTATGCATGTGAAGGCTAGAACTATTGATAATACAAGTGCGACCTTAGATAATGAGATTAAAAAAATTGTTAAAGATAGAACGATTCCTGAACCTACTGCAAAGATGGTATTGCCTGTTAGGCATGATGTAACAGAAGTCGATAATGATGGTGTGCGCAGTTTACTAGCCGAATTTATGTATGGCTGGCCATTACATAATAGGACGGATATGGTATTAGTTACTGATTATGAAGATACTCGTTACTATTATAAGTTGCAGTTTTGTAGAGACAAGCTACCAAATGGTGTTCGCATTGAGCAGTTGCGCCAGATGATTATGGATGCGCGGTTTAGTTATAAATAAGGTGTATTTGATCAGACTCCCATATTTGTTTATCCTAATGTATTTAGTCAGTCTGTAATATTTAGCTGAACGGGTATAGTAAAAGTAAATTAAAAAGAGGTTCCTATGAGTCAACTTGTGAGCATTAGGAACCTCTTTTGTTGTGCAAGAGTTTATATAGTTTTCAAACTATTATAATATGCTTTTACCTAAAGGAAATTATTATTTATTTAAGTTTCCAACAATGCTTACAATATCTTCTGCTTTGCGTGCAATATGTGTTACGCCTAGTTCTTGATGGAGAGATTCTTCTCTAAAGCCCCATGTAACACCAATGCAAAGTAGGCCGGAGTTTTTGGCGGTAGCTACGTCAACTTCAGAGTCACCTACATAAATAGATTCGTCGGGTGTAGAGTTTAGTTCTTTTAATGCTTGTAACACCATGTCTGGAGCAGGTTTACGTTGTAATCCTGGTCTTTCACCGATAGCAATAGGTAAGCGATCACCAAAGTACTCTTTATTAAGTGGTGTTACACCTTCTTGGATTTTGTTAGACACGATAGCTAATTTATAACCTTGCTCACGCAATACATCTAACATATCTAGGATGCCTGGGTAGGGAGCTGTTGTGTCTTTTAAATGCTCACCATAGTAAGCTTTGAATTCCTCAATGTATGGCTCTAATTCATGATCAGCTACTGTATTTGGTAAACATTGACGCATCAAATAGGTTACTGCATTACCCAGAGCTGCTTTTACCTCTGTTAGAGATTTTTCAGGGAAGTTATGTGTACGTAGTACATGATTTACGGCGTTGGCTAAATCTGTAGCTGTATTGAGCAATGTGCCGTCGCAATCAAAAACGATGGTAGTATATTTCATAGGGGCCTCCGATATTAAATCAATATGTACTTTTTAAGTATATGATAAATATGTAGAAAATCAAGAGAATAGATCTATTAGTTACTATAATTGTGTTACAATAATAGAAGTATAAGTACAGTGTATAGGAGGCGTAGTATGACTGAAATACAAGCTCTTTTATTGATAAAATCTATTCTCGAATCCGCAGATATTCACGGTATTGAACATATGTTAAGTGAAGATTGTGAGTATCTGTCTACAGGCCGTGGCATCATTGGACGAAACCGCAATGAAACTGTTGAGTTTTTGTCCTCTATGACTGAGTCCATCAAGGCTGATAATGTACCTGTTACTTGCAAGGTCATGCATATTACTGATGTGTATGAGGAGGATGCGTTATTTCACGAGGGGCGTCATGGTTTAACCGTTTCCTATGAAAGTAACGATAATTACGTGTACATGATTTTTGTAGACGTAAATGATGAAGGACTTGTAGATCGTATCGTTTCAAGCCAAGAAAATTATAGTATTGAGTATGACGATCTTCGCTTTGGTGCTGATGAAAGCGAATATGCTTTTATTTCTGCACCAACCACTGTGAAAGACTGGATTACAGCCCTTAGCATGTGGTTAGAAACGGCAAATGTAGATATTGATGATTTCTATCAATATATCGATGAAGATACGCGCGTTGTATTCCAAAAGGGTGATGCCGAATCGATTACTCTTGAAAGTGGTATTGATGTTGAGGACTATTTTGATCAATTAATGAACCAACATTTTGATGCGGTGCCTCATATCATTCGCGATGAGGAAGATGGTCTTATTCTGACTTATGGTCCTATGAGTGCCATTGCTACCCTCAATGAAGAGGGAGCATTAGCTCTTACCAGTATCTATATCGATACACGCGATGAAGATGAGGCTACTGATGAGGTTGGTTATATCGAAGAGGACTTAACGAAGGAAACTATTATTGAAGAGGATTTATATTAGTCGATACTACTCATTTGATATATCTAATTTAATTAGGATTAATAGATAAAATAAAAACTACCAGTTAAACATATATCTTTTAAACAGACCTTCTACTATGGAAGGATAAGCCACTAGATATTATGAATAACTGGTAGTTTTTTGTATTATTTACATTTCGTCATGGTCTTTAATGAGACCAGCTTTTTTCTTTTTCCAATAGGAGTAGTAGAACGGCAAGATTACGATACAGCCGCCTAGACCCCATAATAATTGGTTAGTTTGTGCTTGGGCAAGCATCCATAAGGATGTGCCGATAGCGATGACTGGGATTAAGTAGCCACCAGGGATTGTGTAGGAACGAGCTTTATCTGACCATTTACGACGGAAGATGATAACAGCTAAACATGTTGGTAGGTATTGTGTAAAACGAGATACTGCGCTGATGGCTGCTAGTGTAGTAAAGGAACCAGACCAGGCAAGTAATACACTGGCAATGGCAGTAACGATAGCTGCTATATATGGTGCATTATAACGATTACGTTTTGCCAAAGCACTTGGTAGCATACCATCTTCCGCCATGGATGTTGCCACACGAGGAGCATAGTAAGCTTCGGCAAAGTTGATACCGCCCATAGAGATTAAGGTACCTACTAATACGATATACATGCCAATAGGACCAACGATCACATTGAATGCATCTTGTACTGGAGCCTTAGTATTTGCTAAATCTGTACCAAGTACGCCAATAGATACGGCGAGGATTGCCATATATAGGACAGATACGAGAAGCATACACATAATAATAGCACGTGGTAAATTCTTTTTAGGATTTTTCATATCCTCTGCAGCAATGGCAATAACTTCAAACCCTGTATAGGCAAAGAATAGAAGAACCGCAGCTTGAGCAAATGATCCATCTACATAGATGTCTTGAGGGAATACTGGTGTAAAGTTAGCTCCATTTATAAAGAAAATACCAATTGCAATAAATAGGGCAAGAGGGACTAGCTTAGAAATAGTGATTAAGTTGTTAACAAATTTGGATACGTTAACACCAAATATATTTACAATCGTAAGGCCTACAATTAAGATAAATGAAATGACATCCTTTGCAAAGTCACCACTTAAAGCTGGTACGGCAGCACCTAATGCTGTAGCAAAGCCAACGGCCATAGCCGCCCAGGCAATAACGGTGACTATCCATTTTAGAACGCCTACTTCAAAGGCCCAGAAATCACCTAATACATGTTTTGCATATAGATAAGGACCGCCATTACGTGTAAATAGGCTAGCTGCCTCTGCAAAGCAAAGGGCGATACAACCTGCGATAACGGCGTCAAATAACAGGACGCCTAAGCTAGCGGAACCAATTATGGAATATGCTTTATTAGGTAATAGAAAAATACCTGTTCCTACAATACCATTGATGCCAAGGAGTACAATACTCCAAAAGCCAAATTTTCCTGTTTCTTTCATGATACAATCTTCCTACTATTTAGTTATATTTTCTTGAGTTGCTTTTACGAATGCAGTAAATAAACGTTTTGCATTTTCATCATTTGTAGACATCATTTCTGGGTGGAACTGACAGGCTACTAACCAAGGATAAGATGGATCCTCTAAACCCTCTACAGTACCATCCTTAGCTCTTGCTACAACTTGTAATCCTTTACCGACATTTTTAACTGTTTGGTGATGATGGGAGTTCGTAATCCAAGTATTGCAACCTATAGCACCAGCTAGTTTTGATTTCGATTCAATATCTACCGTATGAGTACCAAGAGAAGGTGTTTGATTCTGAGAGTGTTTTATTGTACAGTTTTGATCATATTTTAAGTCTTGGAATAAAGAACCACCACGATATACATTTAAGATTTGTAAGCCACGACAGATACAAAAGATGGGAATTTGTTTTTCTTCTGCTGCTTTGATTAAAGCAAAGTCGAATCGATCGCGCTCCGGAAATACATCACCAAGACCTTGCAAAGGTTCTTCTCCATAGTGAAGAGGGTATACATCATGACCGCCGGATAATAGTAAGCCGTCAAGCTTTGCTACCGTTTCGCGAACTACATCAAGATTTTCGGTAAATGGAATTATAACAGGAATGCTACCAGTCTCTTCAATAGAACGAGGATAGTCTTGGTTTACGTAAGAACGCAATAAATCTACGTAAGGACCACCATTATCTCGTAAGATATTGCCAGATATGCCAATAAATGGTTTCGTCATAATATCACCTCATATGTGTAAAAATCTGTACAACCTGATGTTAGTGTATCAGATTTTTATGGATAAAAACACTACTAATAGATATAATTATAAGACTTATAATAGAGAAAATATGTTAAAGTTGATACATTTTACTATATTTTCTTTCCAGATATAGTTGTATCTGTTTATTGCGAAACATGGTATGATAGACTACGAATGAACTGTGCGGGAGGTTTACTATGGTTTTTCTAACATCCTTACAAAGTATCATACCTATTGTGCTACTTATTTTGTTAGGATATATATTAAAAGGGCGGGGTATGTTTAACACCACCTTTAGTGGTAATTTATCGCGATTTATCATGTCGGTTGCATTACCAGCGGGAGTATTTGTATCTGTATTACATCACTTACATACTTCAGATATATGGAATTTACGATATGGCATGTTAGTGGTTGTCCTAACATATGTTATTGCATATATCGTAGCTTTCATTATGATGAAAATCTTGAAAGTTCCTAAAGGACGACGTGGTATTTTCATCAATATGGTAGTAAATGATAACTGCTTGTTTATTGGGTTACCAGTGCAAATTGCACTGTTTGGACAAGAGGCGCTGCCGTATTTCCTGTTATATTACATCGGTAACACTATTTCCGTATGGATGGTAGGGGTATTCCTTATAGAACTAGATCCATTGCCAAATTCTGAAGTAGATTTTAATAATGGCTGCCATAAGATTGATAGTATAAATAATAGCTCAGTATCTACTGAAGGTAAAAGTAAGAAGCCTAAATTTGATTGGAAAAAGTTATTACCACCACCATTGATAGGTTTTTTTGTGGCATTAATCTTCTTGTTTTTTGAAATTCCTTTACTTCCAATTTTGCATACTACCTTGAATTACTTAGGTGACATGGTAACCCCATTATCCTTGATTTATATAGGTATTGTACTTCATGATGCGGGCTTAAAAAGCATGCGTTTAAATAAAGACTCCATCGGTGGGATTATAGGACGATTTGTCATTTCCCCGATTATCATGTTCTGTTTGATTACGGTTTTACAATATGGAGTAGGCATTGTTCTAGAACCAATTGCAATCATTACCTTTGTTGTACAATCAGCAGGACCTGTTATTGCAGTATTGCCAATTGTAGCTAATGAATCAAAAGCTGATTTGCCATTTGCTACAGGTCTAGTCATGATTAGTACCATACTATTTGTTGTAGTAATTCCAATCATAATGGAAATTTTAACAATGATAGGTATACAGGCTTAAAATAAGGAGAAGATTAAAATAAGTAAATAAAAAATAGGTTCCTAATGGTCATATAGGTGACTATTAGGAACCTATTTTTATGTAAGTATATACAACTTATCTAAAAAATTTGCCCACTAGAGGCATGCTAGCACCATCGTTTTTATTAAGGCCTTTTAAAAGAACCATGATAATTACGTACAGTAGCAATCCTTCAATACCAGTGAGTATAAAGTTAGCCCACATAGGTAGGATGTCTATTAAGTAATGGTAACTCATGAAAATAAGTATACCCATAACACCGGCACTGACCACGTTTTTCCAAAGAAGGGAAATATCAAGGAAGTAGCCTGTGTATTTTTTGATATAAACCAAGTTAAGTAATGCCGCAAAGCCTATATCAGCAACGGTTGCCCAGGCGGCACCGCCGATGCCTAGCCAAGGAATAGCAGTCAGTGTCCAGTTAAGGATGACCTTGATTATGAGGGAAATCCCCATATTTATGACTGGAATACGTGGCCTGTTGAGACCTTGTAGGATACCTGTTGTTACTTGATGTACACCTAGAAAGAATATAGAGAACGCCGTGATTTGCGTTGCTAGTTCTGCCTTAGGCGCATTGTAAATCAGTGTAACGGTGGGGGCAGCAAGTACATACAATAGCACTGTAAATGGTACGGTTGCCATAAATGTTAGTCGCATAGAACCTGCAGTGCGATCATATATACCTTGATGATCTCGCTTAGCAAAGGCATGAGAGATGGCTGGTACAATACTTGTAGCAAGAGCCGCTGTAATAATGGTAGCCAAGTTGATGAGCGGCACCGCCATCCCGGTAAGGTAACCGAAGAGTTCTGTTACTTCGTTCATCGGGAACCCAGCATCTAATAAGCGACGTGGTACGATAAGTAAATCGAGATTCGCCGTCAACGGTAACATGATACTTGCTAAGGAAATTGGTATGGACAATGTTAAGAGTCGTGACAAAATTTCTTTAGCTGATTCACGGGGACCATCGTAGCTTTCACCAGTACTACTAGCCTTAGGTAATTTGTAGTAATAATACAACAGCACCAGGAAGGCCCCAAAAGCACCTACACCTGCACCCAAGCTAGCGCCACCTGCTGCGGCTGGTAAACCGTAAGGTAATAAAATAGCAGCAGCACCGAGCATAACGATAACCCGTAGCAATTGTTCTACAATTTGGCTAATCGCGGTGGGCGTCATCATTTCATAGCCTTGGATATACCCGCGGAAACAGGAAATCCATGTTACAAAGAATACTGCCGGAGCGAGCGCGATGATAGAGTAGTAGGCACGGCTTTCAGCAATGAGACCACTAGAGATTAACCAATCTGCACCAAAGTACATGGCAAGACTGGCGATAAAACCTGTTATAGTCAACATTGTAAAAGAAATATTGAATACTCTCTTAGCGCCACCAAAGTCGTGTAAGGCTAATCGTTCTGCCGTCAAAATAGAGATGGCAATCGGCACACCTGCGCTCGAAATTTGCAATAGTAACAAATAGATAGGAAAGGCCATCTGGTAGATGCCGATGCCTTCACCACCCAATATGCGGGATAGAAGAATCCAGTTGATACTACCGATGGCTTTCACTACGAAACCGGCAATTGTTAAAATTAAGGTTCCTTTTAAAAATCCACTAGCCATTGATTATAGTTTGTTAGAAGAACCTAATACATTTTTGATTTTGTGAGCTACCATGCCTTTAATAGCATCACGAGCAGGTCCTAAATATTTGCGTGGGTCAAACTCAGATGGGTTTTGAGCCAAGTATTCGCGTACAGATGCAGTCATAGCAAGGCGAAGGTCTGTATCAATATTGATTTTGCAAACCGCCATTTGAGCAGCTTTGCGAAGCATTTCTTCAGGTACGCCTTGTGCACCAGGGATGTTGCCACCAAATTCATTACATTTTGCTACGAATTCAGGCAATACGGAGGATGCCCCATGCAATACGATTGGGAAGTTAGGCAATAATTCGCCCACTTTTTTCAAACGATCAAAATCGAGGTAAGGGTTGCCTTTGAATTTGTAAGCACCATGGCTAGTACCAATAGCGATTGCTAAGGAGTCTACACCTGTGAGATGGACAAACTCAGCAGCTTGTTCAGGATCAGTGAAGCGAGCATCTGCATCAGATACGTTTACATCATCTTCAACGCCTGCTAAACGGCCCAATTCTGCTTCTACTACAACACCGTGAGCGTGAGCATATTCAACAACTTGTTTTGTAATTTTTACATTTTCATCGAAATCATGATGAGATGCATCAATCATAACAGATGTAAAACCACCGTCTACGCAGTCTTTACAAATTTCGAAGGAATCGCCGTGGTCAAGGTGAAGAGCGATTGGTAGATTGCTGTCTTCAAGAGCGGCTTCCACAAGTTTTACAAGGTAAATATGTTTAGCATATTTACGTGCGCCTGCAGATACTTGCAAGATAAGAGGAGATTGTTCCTCTTTTGCTGCATCTACAATACCTTGTACGATTTCCATGTTGTTTACATTGAAAGCGCCAACAGCATAGCCGCCTTCATAGGCTTTTTTGAACATTTCTGTAGTAGTAACTAATGGCATGTTGTCCTCCTTGGCCATAGGGCCTGTTATATCATGTTATTAATACCGTGACTGCTAATATTTCTAGCTTGTAAGAACTAGATGCATTTCTGTTATTGCAATCATATATCAATTCAAGTTAAGTATATCAAGAAACACTATAAAGGGCCAATATTTTTTGTATAACTTATGCATAAATTTCGTCTTGTTTTGTGACCCATGTGGGTTATTTCTGTGTGTTAGCATTTATTTAGTGGTGTTATATCAGCTCAATCGTTTAGCAAGACTTTCATATCTTCTGGCATTTTTGTATGCAGTTCAAGCCATTCATCTGTTATGGGATGGTAAAAGCTTACGCGCGCTGCGTGCAGTGCTTGGCGTTGAATAGATTCTAGATGACCACCGTATAAGTCATCACCAGCTAGTGGATACCCTAGTTGAGATAAATGAACTCGAATCTGATGAGTGCGCCCTGTGTGTAATAAGCATTGCACATGAGTAAAGTAATTATAAGCTATTATAGAGTTGTCAGCTGGACATATATTACTATTATTAATCATATCATCAGAGTTGTTTTTACTATAGTTAATTTTGCTTATATTTTTACTAACTACTGTTATATCCGTGCGAGCCGGCTTTCCTTGGTCTGTACAACAACGTTCAATGATACTGCCTGGTTTACGACCTATAGGCCAGTTAATGCTTATAGGCACAGAAGGGAGATGTCCTTCTACAATGGCGTCGTAGCTTTTGTAAAAATGGGTGTGTTTTTTATCAAAAGCATGTTGGACCACTGATGTTTTAGCAATGATAACAATACCTGAGGTATCCTTATCTAATCGGTGTACGGGATGGAAATCATAATGCTGATTTGTTTCTTGGTAGTAATGAAGTACACCATTTGCTAGCGTATGATCTCGTACGGTAGACGTAGGGTGCATAAGAATACCAGCCGCCTTATTAATGACTAAAATATATTCGTCCTCATATATGATATCTAGTTCCATAGGGCTTAAACTAAACTCTTGCTCTGGTGTTAACTTCATAATGAGATGATCACGACCATGAATAAGCGTATTCCAGGTAGCAGGTTTACCATTAACTGTTATGATGGCATCACTTCGTAAACGTCGTCTCATGCGATGGGAGATATGCTGTTGTTTTATAACATGATTTATAGATTGTGTGTGTACATCAGAATCTACAATTAAGTCGATTATTGTTGCTGTTTTCATACATATTATTATAACAAATAAAATAAAAATGAAGAATTTTTCATGATTCGTTGTTTTTATGGAGGTCCATATAGTATAATTTGAATTATTAAATTTTATACATTATTTATGTGTGAACTTTTTTTTACTGTAAAACCGTGTGTTTAGTTATACAGTATATTTTATGAACTATATATGTATGTTAACGACTGTATGGTTATAGCTTATTCTATAAAAGGAGAGGTTTATGAATATTAACAAGAAATCTGTATTAGTCGCATGTGTGTTAGCGGCTATGTCTACAACAACTTTTGCGGCATCTACTACAACATCTACTAGTAGCACAACGGTAACAAACCACGATACACCAACATCTACTAGTACACGTGTAACTCGTGAGGAACATACAACGACTACATCAACTTCTACTGTTCGTACAGAGAGCTCTAGCTCCACTAAAAGTACAAAAGCTAGTGTAGGCGTTATGACTCCTCAAAAAATTGAAGAGCGTAGTGCACTTTCTGGCTATATCGCAGCTGATGTGGCGAGCGCATTAAATCCTTATCGCAATGCACCTAAATCTTTAAAATCTGGTAAAGGCACTACTTTCAAAAATGACGAAGTCCTTGAACATGGTGTATTGGCAGCTATGAAACAAGGTGGTAAATGGGGTGTTATCCGTCCAGATGGTACCGTTGCCATTGAGCCTAAGTATAAAGAAATTAAAGATGTTGATTATAAAACGGGCAATGTGTTAGCTCAAGTAGATAAGAAAACAGACACTTGGGTTACCCCTAAGGGTATAGAAATCTCTGAAGAGGAAGCTTTAAAAGAACGTGTAAAACAAGAAGCAACTCAAGAGTATGCAAGTGATTCTTATGTAGAGTTTAAAGAAAAAGGTAAATATGGCTTTAAAACTACTGATGATAAAGTAGTGATTGCTCCACAATTCCGTCAAATCGTGACTGGATTTAGCGAAGACCGTGCTTTTGTTAAAAATGCTAAAGGTAAAATCGTAGCGATTGATGGTACTGGTAAAGAATTATTTAATGCTCCATCTAAAGAGGTATATAGATACCGTAATGGTCTGGCTGAATACCGCCGCTCCGTGAGTGGCTTTAATTTAGGTGGCCTTGTAGGTGGCTTCATCGTGGGCGGTATCCTTGGAGGTGCGCTTTTAGGTGGTCAACATTATCACGTAGGTGGTTTTGCCTATGATGGTGCAAAACGTGGCTATATTGATCGTTCTGGTAATATTGTAATTGACAGCAAAAAAGATAAAGTATGGCCTATCACAGCTTATGGTACGGTAATTAAAGATGCTGGTAACTTATACTTTGTGAACCGTAAAGGTGAAGTTGTTATTCAACCAGGCGATTACGATGCAGGTGAAATGGATAAATTAAATGGTCTATTAGCGTTAAGAGACAATAAGACTGAGAAATGGGGCATTTTCGATGTATCAACAGGTAAGCAAGTAGTAACCTTCAAATATGATTCTATTTCCTTTGCAGGGACTGATCGTTTAGTAGTTGTGAAAGATCATGTTAAAAACCTTATCGATATGAATAGTGGTAAATCCTTGTATTCTGCTCAAACAGAAGCAACTATTGAACCGTTCAACAACGATACTGTAACATGGGTTCATACTGGTAAAGAGGGCTATACAATCATAGATAATAATGGTCATATTTTATTTAGAGATACAAACAAACTTATTGAAGACGCTAAGTCCTTTAACCATGGTTTCAGCTCTGTTAAGTCTAAAGGTAAATGGGGAATCATGAACTCCAAAGGCGAATGGCTTGTACAACCTACATATGATGCGGTAAACGTTTTATAATATAATTGGTTTTAGAATTCCTCTGAATTTATATTGCCTTTAGTTCTGGCTTAATTAGTATTTTTTAGTTATAGTTTTTAGCTATAGACTAAATACAACAGAATAGCGTTATATAGAACTAGCAATGTACATATATTATGTATGTTGCTAGTTTTTTATATTATTTGTCTTGTGGATTGCGTTGCATAACCGTATTAGAGAACTTTCACTATACTTATAAAAGCTTCATTAATATATAGCTAATAATTATAATTAAGAAAATCGATTTACCTAGAAAATAAGCGTATTTTAAGGTATAATTAGAGAGATGTATTCCGATTTGGTGTAGTTTTACATTTTTACTTGGAATATGAGGATGATGAAAGTAATGCTATGAACCTTATGCCCAATAGGTTCAGGTGTAGGAGGTATAAAATGGCTAAAGATTGTTCCTTTGACGTTGTGTCCGAAGTGGATATGCAGGAAGTGGATAATGCGGTAAACCAAGCGAAAAAAGAGATTGGTACGCGCTATGATTTCCGTGGTTCTAAAGCGGAAATTAGTCTTGAAGGTGACACTATTAAAATCATCGGTGATGATGAATATAAATTGAATGCCATTATCGATGTTTTAAAAGGCAAGATGGTTAAACGTAACGTAGCGATTAAAAATCTTGACTACGGCAAAGTTGAACCAGCAGCAGGTGCAACAGTTCGCCAAATCATTACTATTAAAAAAGGCATTACTAAAGAAAATGCTAAAGAAGTAGTAAAAGCAATTAAAAACATGAAAATTAAGGTACAAGCATCTATCCAAGAGGATCAAGTGCGCGTATCTGGTAAGGACAAAGATGATTTGCAAGCAGTAATCCAAATGTTAAAACAATTGGATATCCCTGTAGAACTGCAATTCGTTAACTTCCGTTCTTAATACTATATGTCCATAGGATAGGTTAGTTAGACTCGTTTGAGTCTCTAATACTATCAGTGTAGGAGGCCTTATGAAAGTGGAGGACATGAAGGGTGGATATACCACAGGTTCATGTGCTACGGCAGGTATGAAAGCTGGTTTATTGGCCCTCTTAGATAAGAATATTGTGGATCAAGTGGTCATTGAGAACCCTCAAGGGCAGTACATTGAGGTTCCTATTAAAGCGGTAGAGATTATATCCGATACAGGGGCGAAGGTGACCGTCATGAAAGACGGCGGCGACGATCCTGATGTAACTCATGGCAATGATGTGGAAACGACAGTGACCCTTGATGATACTGGTGAACTGCGATTCCGAGCTGGCTTTGGTGTAGGTACTGTAACGAAACCAGGCCTTGCTATGCCACCAGGAGAACCGGCTATCAATCCAGGGCCCCGGACAATGATGAAGCTAGTTTTTGAAGAACATTGTGTCCATGGTCAAGGTGTAACGGTAACCGTTAGTGTTCCTAATGGTAAGGTATTAGCTAAGAAAACATTAAATCATACACTTGGTATCGAAGGTGGCATTTCCATTATTGGTACTACCGGTATTGTTAAGCCTATGAGTGAAGAAGGGTTTAAGAACTCGTTAGTGCCACAGTTGAAAGTTATGAAGGCTAACGGATGTGAAACAGCTGTTCTCGTACCGGGGCGTATTGGTCAAGATCTTGCAGAGCAAGTATTGGGTATCCATAAGAACCAAATGGCAGAAACAAGTAACTTTATCGGATTTATGCTAGAAAAGGCTGTACAGATTGGATTCAAGCGAATCTTAATCATCGGTCATATCGGTAAATTAATCAAACTAGCTAGCGGTAGCTTCCATACTCATAATCGCATGAGTGATGGACGTATGGAAAGCATCGTGGCCTATGCTGCCTTAGAAGGAGCATCCCAAGAGGTGTGTGAAGAGTTATTTAATTGCCAAACCACAGAGTCTACATTCCCTATCTTGGAGCGAGAAGGATTGACTGGTGTGTACCAACGTGTTGTAGATCGTGCATCTCTACGTAGTGAGCGCTATATTGCTAACGAAGCAGAGGTGGGCATCATTATTACGACCTTAAAGGGCGAGATTTTAGCAATGGATAAGCATGCAAAAGAGATAGGAGAACTTGAACATTGGCACATACCTTGTATATCGTAGGCATTGGTCCGGGTAATCCTGATTATGTGGTGCCTAGAGGCCTTAATTTAATTAAACATGCTACAGTATTGGTAGGCAGTGAACGTTCTTTAGAGGACTTTCAAGAGCCTGGCCAAATTACATATCCTGTAACGGGTAAGCTCAGCGTATTAGCGGAGCAAATTGAGCGTGAGCTCATCAACCATGACGTTGTAGTTATGGTTAGTGGCGATACAGGCTATTATAGCTTATTGCCATATTTAAAGAAAAAATTCCCTGCTAATCCTATTGAGGTGGTACCAGGTATTAGTTCTATGACCTTTGCCTTTGCTCGACTCAATGAGGTGTGGCATGATGCGGATTTAATGAGCTTTCACGGTCGCCAACCGGCACCAGAGAAACTCGTATATGAAGCAGGTAAAAAGATGGGATTCTTAACGGATCCTGAATATAATCCAGCGCATATTGCGCGTATTTTAATAGATGCAGGTTGGCCAAAAGAAACGAGAGCGGCAGCCCTTGAGCGCTTGAGTTATGATAATGAAAAAATCGTAGACTCTACGCTAGAGGTGTTAACTGAGCTCGAGGGCTTTGGTCATTCTGTAATGGTGGTACTAGGATGAGACATTTTTTCGGAATTCCTGATGAGGAGTTTATCCGCGGCGATGTGCCGATGACGAAATGCGAAATTCGCAAAGCCGTTATGAATGAGGCACGCATCGAGGAGGATAGCATCGTCCTTGACGTAGGTGCTGGTACGGGCTCTATTTCTATTGAAGCAGCCTTGGCAGCTCCTAAAGGGCATGTATATGCAATTGAGCGCTTTGATAAAGGCATCGACCTTATCAATGAGAATATAAAGAAATTCAATGTAAATAATATGACCGTAATCAAATCCAAAGCTCCTGAAGGCATGGAAGAACTGCCTGAGCTTGATGCGGTTATCATCGGAGGTAGCGCTGGTGGTATGACAGGCATCATGGACGAGGCGCAACGTCTATTAAAAATTGGCGGCCGTTTAGTTGTAACTGCTGTAACGATGGAGACAGGTTATACAATCTTGAAAGAGTTGAAAGGTCGTCCTTTCACGTATGAAGGTTACCAAATGTCCATCAGCCGTTACCGCAAGGCTGGTCCCTATCATTTGTTAGACCCATTGAGTCCAATTTTCATTGTATCTGCAACGCGTATCGCAGAAGGAGAGTAATATGGTTGACGTACATATCGTAGGTGCAGGCCCTGGGGATCCTGAGTTAATTACTCGCAAAGGGTATCGTTTAGTGCAAGAGGCAGATGTTGTAATTTATGCGGGTTCCTTGGTAAACCCTGCTATTTTAGAGGCTTGTAAACCAGGCTGTGAAATTCATAACAGTGCTACGATGAACCTTGATGAGGTATTGGCTGTTATGAAAGCTTCTGTTGAGGCTGGTAAAAGCGTAGTTCGCCTTCACACAGGTGACCCTGCTATTTACGGTGCTATTCAAGAGCAAATGGATGCACTGGCTGGCATGGGTATCTCTTATGAAGTCGTGCCGGGCGTAAGTTCTTTCCTTGCTACAGCAGCAGCTTTGAAACAAGAATATACACTACCTAATGTATCTCAAACAGTGATTATTACGCGCATGGAAGGCCGCACACCGATGCCTCCAAAGGAAAAATTGCGCATGTTAGCATCTCACGAAGCAACAATGTGTATTTTCCTTAGCGTTCAAATGTTAGATAAGGTTGTAGCTGAACTCATAGAGGGTGGTTATGACAAAACAACTCCAGTGGCTATCGTGGTAAAAGCGTCTTGGCCAGACCAACGCATTATTCGTGGCACATTGGAAACCATTGCGGACATCGTAGCTAAAGAAGGCGTATTACGCCAAGCTATGATTGTAGTAAGCCATGTATTAGATAGCGAATACGAATTATCTAAACTCTATGACAAAGGCTTCGCTCACATGTACCGCAGTGCTAAGGACTAGTATGATGAAAGAACTAGAAACTGGTGCGCCTATGACGGGAGCAAAGAAGAATAGAACGGCTATTCTCTCCGTTTCTGAACGAGGAGCAAAGCTGGGTCAACGCATCAAGTCTTTGGTGGCACCTCATGCGGATTGCTTTGAAAAAGAAAACCGTCCCTCTGGTAGTGAGGCTATTTATTTTGATTCCCTCAAAAACCATATTGGACAGATTTTCAAGGAGTATGACCAAGTATTATGCATTATGGCGCTTGGTATCGTAGTGCGCATGATTGCACCGTATATTGAACATAAATCCAAGGATCCTGCGGTAGTCGTAATGGACGAAGTGGGGCACCATGTAATCAGTTTATTATCTGGGCACCTTGGGGGCGCCAACGAATGGACGCAGTCCATTTCGCTGGCCATCGATGCGGACCCTGTTATTACAACCGCAACGGATGTAAACGGATTGCCAGCGCCTGACGTGTTGGCGCGCCATGAGCATCTGTTGGTAGATGATTTTCAAACTTTAATCAATGTGAACTCTGCCATCGTCGGGGGAGAGCGGGTTGATTATTATATCGATGAAAGCTTGTCGAATGCAGAGGAACTAGAGCAAGCTGCGAAAGCTCATATTGGCGAACATGGATTGGTTCACGTTGTTTCTTTGGATCAACTAGAGTCTATTCCATGTAAAAATGAAAGCGCTGAAGAGGATTCTTCTCGCGTAGTCATTACGGACAAAGTAATTACCGAATATGGTCATCAATTGATTTTGCGTCCTCGTACGTATACGATGGGCATTGGCTGTCGCCGAGATACGCCAAAGGAATTGATTCTTGACGCCATACAACAATCACTAGCAGCGCATAAACTTTCACCTAAAAGCCTTGTAACGGCAGCATCGGTAATTGTTAAACAAGATGAAGTAGGCCTCTTGGAGGCTATGGAAATTATGGGGTGGCCTATCGTGTTCTATACACAGGACGAGATGGCACCACTTATTGAAGAAGAAAAATTAAAAGAATCTAATTTTGTAAAAGGAACTATAGGAGTAGGAAACGTATGCGAGACAACAGCATTACTAGCGGCCAAGAGCCGAACATTAATACAGCACAAAACAATTTATCCCAAAACAACGGTAGCCATTGCACAGGTAACATCAAAGTAATCGGCATAGGCCCTGGCGATGAAGAGTTTATGACACCGCAAGCACGCGAAGCCATCTTAGCGGCTGATCGTGTTGTAGGTTATTTGACTTATCTTGACTTGATTAAAGACCTTATTGAAGGTAAAGAAACTGTAGGGACTGCCATGATGCAAGAAGTAGATCGTTGCCAACAAGCCGTTGATTTAGCGGTAGAAGGTCATCAAGTAGTTGTAGTATCCTCTGGTGACTCTGGCGTATACGGCATGGCAGGTCTTGTGTTGGAACTTGCTAATAAGGTACCAGCAGAAAAACGCCCTTCCGTAGATATCGTACCTGGCCTTAGTGCTGTAAATGTAGCAGCATCTGTATTGGGTGCACCTTTGATGCATGACTTTGCGGTTATTTCTCTCAGTGACTTGATGACTCCATGGGATCTAATTAAAAAACGTGCTGATCTTTGTGCACAAGGTGACATGGTTATCTCCTTGTACAATCCGCGCAGTAAAAAACGTGTTACTCACTTAGATGAAGTTCGTGAAATCGTTCTTAAATACCGCGACCCAAAAACACCTGTTGGCATCGTGCAAAAAGCAGGACGCCCAGGTCAACATATGGTAATTTCTGACCTTGAAAACTTTACAAAAGAAGAAGTGGATATGCAAACACTTGTTATTATCGGTAATAGCCAAACCTATGTTGAAAATGGCCGCATGATTACACCTCGAGGCTACAAATTATGATTTGGGTCATCGCTGGTACCTTAGATGGTCGTACCTTAGCGGTAGATATTCAAGAACGGACAGGTGAAGGGGTTCTCGTTACTGTTGTGAGTCAGTATGGGGCAGAACTTGCTGCCCATAAGGGAATTACCGTTCATACGGGCCGCCTTGACCAAGAGGCTATGCAAAATTTGATTAAGGAACACAACATACGCTTATTAATCGATGCGAGCCATCCGTATGCTGCTATTGTTACAGCTACGGCTCAAGATGCAGCAAAAGCTAAAGGTATTCCTTTTGTTCGCTTTGAACGTAAAGAGGTACCGTTGCCAGAATATGATAAATTACATATCGTAGTGGATGAGGTAGAGGCCGCAAATTTAGCTGGCAAATTGGCAAAGGAGAATAACAAACATGTGTATTTGACCACAGGTAGTAAGACAATGCACATCTTTGCTAAATCTGAGGCTTTACAAGATTGTGAAGTATGGACACGTATTTTGCCGACTGCAGAGGTGTTACAAATGATGGAAGACCTCAACGTGAGTCCTAAGCGCATTGTTGCTGTTCAAGGTCCATTTTCTTATGATATGAACCGCATCATGTTCCACGATACACAGGCAAGCGTTGTAGTTATGAAAAACTCTGGCCTTGTAGGTGGTGCTGATACAAAATTACAAGCTGCTATGGATCTTGGTATCCATGTTATTGTTATCGATCGTCCACGTGTTAAACTTGAAAGTCACGTGGTATCATCAAATGATGAATTCTTTAAATTATGGGAGGACACTAATGGATTACGTTAAAAATCCTAAAGCTATTGAAGATAAAAGCATGGAAATCATTTATGATTATGTAAAGGATTTAGGCTTAACAGATGATGAAGTGCGCGTTGTATCTCGTACAGTACATGCGTCTGGTGATGTCGAATATGCTCAACTCGTAAAAATGAGCCCTGATGCTGTTCAAAAAGGTATTGAAGCATTGGATAATGGTGCAGACATTTATACAGATGTAGAAATGGTTCGCACAGGTATTTCTAAGCCAGCTCTTAAAATTCGCGGCAATGAAGTGCACTGCTTAATTAAAGACGAAAATGTAGCTAAAATGGCTAAAGAATTAGGTGTAACTCGTTCCATTGCGGCTATGCGTACCTTTGGTAAACAACTAGAAGGACAAATCGTTGCTATCGGTAATGCACCAACTGCATTGTATGAAGTGTTGCGCCTTGCTCTTGAAGAAGGCATTAAACCAGCTCTTATTATTGGTATCCCTGTAGGCTTTGTAGGTGCTGCAGAATCCAAAGACTATTTGATGGAAGTATCCCCAGTTCCTTACATCACTGTAAAAGGCAACAAAGGCGGTAGCCCAATCGCTGCCTCCGTATGTAATGCATTACTTTACACAGACGTAAAACGTAATGACATGCTCTTTGTGGAAGGTAAAGAATCTAAATAATATAAAACCCGAATCGTGTTTTAGTAGTTTTGCGATTCGGGTTTTACTGTATATATTTTTCAGAATAATTGCTAAACATAGTCAGATATAATGTATTAGATTTCTTATAATGTAGTTAATTTTGAGAGGGGGTTCATATGGCATCAAGTAATGAACGAAAATTATTTCGTGTATCAGTGATTTGTATCTTAATCATCGCCGTTATTATGAGCATGATTATATCTCTTATTTGGGGATCAACACCCGTATCATTAGCTGAGATTTGGCATACATTATGGTCTAGTGAGCTAACTGATACATCTTCACAAATTATTTGGAATATTCGATTGCCTCGCAATATTGTAGCTGCGTTAGTGGGGGCTTGTCTAGCTGTATCTGGTGCAATTTTGCAAGCAGTTATGAAAAATCCCCTAGCAGATCCACAGATTGTAGGGGTATCCTCTGGTGCCGGATTAGCTGGTGTTATCATATTTATTTTATTTCCTGGGTATGATCATATAGTTCCTTTAGTGGCCTTTTTAGGTGCTATGGCTGCAGCACTCATGGTGTATGCATTAGCATGGAAAAATGGAGTGCGACCTAGTCGTATTATCTTAGCTGGTGTTGCGGTCGCAGCCTTTTTAGGCTCAGGTATTTCAGCACTACTTGTATTCTACGGTGATCGTGTACAAGGGGCATTGCTTTGGATGGTAGGAGGACTCGCTGCACGCAGTTGGCCTCAAGTAGAAGTGCTGTTTCCATATGCCATAGTTGGCCTTATGTTTGCCTGTTTAGGAGCTAAACGACTTACCATTTTAAGTTTAGGTGATGAAACTGCAAAGGGATTAGGCCTTAAAGTAGAACAAACACGGTTTATTATGACTGCAGTGGCGGCTCTTTTAGCGGCTGGTGCTGTAAGTATAGCTGGGCTTATTGGATTTGTAGGTTTGGTTATTCCCCATATGTTACGTCTTATAATCGGTAACGACTATGCATATTTACTGCCTGGATCCGCATTATTAGGCGCCCTAGTTCTTGTTGTCAGTGATACAATAGGACGTGTTATGTGGAGCCCTATAGAGGTACCAGTGGGTATTATTATGGCATTCTTTGGAGCGCCGTTCTTCTTGTATCTCTTGAGGAGGGATAACTAATGAATACTGCTATTGATGTAAAACAGTTATCCGTAACTCTTGGTAATCGTCATATTCTACATGATATTAATGTATCGGTACCTATTGGTAAAATTACGACATTAATAGGGCCTAATGGTTGTGGTAAAAGTACGCTTTTACGATCTATGATTGGTTATATCCATAGTCCTCATGAATGTATTACCATATTTGATAAACCGTTACAATCATATTCTCAAAATCATCTGGCACGGCAAATGGCATTTTTGCCACAAGTACCGAATATGCCAAAGGATATGACTGTAGAAGAATTGGTATATTGCGGACGGTATCCATACCAAACATGGTGGAAAAACACGGCTAAAGAAGATCGTGAAATCGTTGATTATGCATTAGATATCACAAAAACGAATCATTTGCGAGAACAATTAATCCCATCCCTATCTGGTGGTGAACGGCAACGCGTTTGGATTGCTATGGCGCTAGCACAGCAACCAAAATTATTAGTCTTAGACGAACCAACAACATATTTAGATATTAATCACCAGTTAGAAATCATGGAGTTATTGAAACGATTAAATAAGGAACAAGATTTAACCGTTCTCATGGTACTTCATGAACTTACACAGGCGGTTCAATATTCACATTATATGGCTGTTATAAAAGAAGGTCATTTAGTAACATCAGGAGAGACAAGTAAAATTATATCGGATGAGTTGTTTAGAGATGTATTCTCTGTAGATGTACAACTTGATACATTTGATAATAAAAAATATGTGCGCGTAAAAGGACTAGTTGAGTAGTTTGATACTAATTGAAAAAGAGGGCATTCCCTATTTGGGGGATGCCCTCTTTCGTATGACGTAATATATTAGAATGTAACATTAATACCGTATGCTTCTTTAACTAATCGTGCCATAGCTTCAGGTGTTTGTAGACCTGGGTTTAATAGGAATAGTTTAGATGGTAAGTATATTACGCGGTTATTTTGTACGGCTTTTAAATTGGCCCATGCAGGATTATCTGTCATAGCTTGTTTCATAGCTTTTGTAATTTCTTCTTCTTTACCCATTGTAACAACAAAGATAATATCAGGGTTATCTGCAGTCAATGTTTCAAGAGAGTAAGGGACCGTTTTGTCCTTCGTTGTACCATCTAGGTGAGAGGAGACAACATTTGTCATACCTAGTTCTTTTACCATTGATGCAGTAACTGCTTCATCAGTTTCGGCAGTTACACCCTTTCCTGTGGCACGTAACACGGCAACACGTGCAGGTTGTTGATTCTTAACTGCATCTTTTACCTTGGTAATATTGTTTTCATAGGTAGTAATAACAGACTTAGCCTTATCTTGATGATTAGTTAATTCGCCAAGAAATGTTAACATTGGTACATTATCTTTAATACCATCGTAATCAAAAAGTACGGTTGGAATATTATTAGCTTGTAATTGAGATTCATATTTTTTATGTTGATTTACTAAACCCAATACTACATCTGGCTTCAAGCCTAATAATTGTTCCATATTGATATTTGCAGTTTGACCAAGAGCTGGTAGAGCTTCTAACTCTGGTGCTAGTTTATCCGTTGTATTGGCACGGCTAATAGCCTTACCATCGACAGCATAAAGCATAGATAAAACAGAATTAGATAATACAGCAATTTTTTGTGGATCCTTTGGTACAGTATAGGTTTGGCCATTAAAGGTCAATTCCTTCGTAGTAGCAGAAGAGCTGGATGTGGTTTTACCACACCCAGCTAGTGCTAGTACAATCATAACCAAAGCGATACTACCGAGTAGTAGTTTTTTCATGATGTACTCCTATGAATGTTATATATGCAATAACGATCTTAGTTATATTGATTATTTTTCTAATGCATCCCAAGCTTCGTTAGCACGTTCAACGAATAAGTTACGGATGTTTTGGTTTTCACCTAAACCATGGATGTAAGTGTCAACTTTGAAGCCTTCTTTTTCAAGAATGGATTTGTGGGAATCTGGTTCGTTACCAGCCATGTCGTTGTTTGCATGGTCACCAGCAACCATCATGAAAGGCATCAATGTAACATGTTTAATACCATGTAATTTCAATTGAGGGATAACTTGTTCAAGATTTGGTGTACCTTCTACTGTGTAGATGAATACATTTTTCATGCCAAGAGTATGGATACGGTCTTGAATTACAGAATAGTATGCATTGGAAGGATCTGGAGTACCATGAGCCATGATAAGAAGACCATCTTCTTTACCTAATTTAGGGAATTGGGATTGAACAGCTTTTAATGTTTCAATAACTTGGTCAGTTTGGTTTTCTTGACCCATCCAGTACATAAGAGAAGTACCGAGTGTCATTTTTTTGAAATCATTTTTGTATAAATTATATACTGCTGCATCGTAGTTATATTCCATACCAGGAATTACATCTAGAGATGCCAATGCAACGCGAGTGTAACCATCTTTTTTAAGTTCAGCTAAAGCTTCTTCAGGTGTAGGGTATGTTATACCTTCTTTTTGTTGGATACGATCACGAATAATATGGCTTGTGAAAGCAGTTATCACTTTAGTATTTGGGTGTGCTGCCTTAATAGCATCTACAGTAGCATCGATTGTTTTCACACGAGTATCTTTATAAGTTGTACCAAAGCTCATAACAACCATAGCATCTTTGTTTGGCAAGTTTTGTAAAGCTTCTGTATTATGTGTACGAACACCAATTGCAGCGGCTTCTTTCAATGCTGGTGTAGGATCTTTTACTTCTTCATTTAATTGATATGCAGCATTAGATACAACTGGTGCACCAAAGGATACTGCAAGACCTAGAATAGCGGATGCTAAAGCTAATTGTTTTTTCATTTCTATACTCCTATCTATAAATATAACTACACTAATATGCAATCATTTACATAGCTCTATTATAATGAAAACTATGGATTCATCGCATATATATAACCTTATTTCAATCGTAGCAAAGGGGAAAAGGGGTGTCAATAAACCCTATACCCCTAGAAGTATAGAGAAATTAAGAAATCCTTAATAAATTAATGTGATGAATAAAGTATGATAGTACATTTTATAATTATATTCTTGTTGGTTATAAGGATATGAATATGTGAATATATAAGTAATTTTATTTAGGATTATTTTGATGGGGCCCCATAATATTACTACAATTAAATTAATCGTTATAAATATTAATTTTGATATTTTTTCTCATTGACTTCTATAGATTAATCTTGTACTATTATTACATAGTAGTTGATAACAATTTTCAATTGTGAAAGTTGTTTCATGTATGAGTAATATGGAGGTCACATATGAAAGGCATAATTATTGCATCCTTTGGATCAATTTACCAAGATGCTGTGGAGAAATCCATTGGCAGTATAGAGAAAAAAGTACGTTCCATGTATAGTGATATGGAGGTACGCCGCGTATTTTTATCTGATGCATTAGTAGAGAAGTGGAATGAGAAATACGAAGATAAGATTTCTTCTTTCACAGAGACTATGCAAGATTTTGCTCGAATGGGAATCGATGAGGTGTACATTCAACCTATTACATTGGTGGCAGATCAGTGTTACCAACAAATGCGCAAACAAGCATTAAAATTTTTACATAGCAATGAATATGGTTTTAGTCAGGTTAATATTGGTAAACCATTGCTTACCTCTTTAGGTGTAAAAAATTATGCCGATGATTATGAAGCAACATTAGAAAGCATAGTTCGTCACGTTAATACAAAAGCACTTAATAAATCTGTTGTGCTCATGGCGAATGGTCAAAATCAATTAGAGTTCAGTACTTTGCAATTAAAGGCAATGTATGGCGCAGCGCCAAACGTAGTAGTATTTACTACAAATGGTTTCCCTACATTCAAACAAGCTCTTACTTTCTTGGATCGTATGGGGCATAAAGATTTATTAGTTGTACCATTGGCTCTCATAGGTTCTACACATTTAATGGATTACCTTGGCGGTGAACGCTCCGATTCTATTTATGCTTTACTCGCTGAGGAAGGCTACAATGTTGACATTTGGAATGAAGGGCTTGGGGAAAACCCACATGTACAAGATTTATTCTTGAAACATTTAGGTCAAGCTATCCGCATGTCTGATCGGAAGCGGCCCATGCCTAGAGAATCCGTAAAACCTGTCATGACAAATTCTCGCTTAGAAGCGCAAGGTTTGATTTCTTGATTTTTGCTATTACATAATTAGACATACATTACTCCACTCTTTCACATTAATAAAAATCCTCCTTGTTGGACATCCAATGAGGAGGATTTTTACTTTTACCATGAAAGATAAGAATAATTTCCATTTTATACGTACCACGGTATGCCCCTATAGAATGGTCTATGGTATGATTAAGATACATTATTAGTTAATATAAGGAGACATTCATGAAACAAGCTATTTTAGTTGTTGCCTTTGGATCCACTGTGGACAGTGCTCGTGAACATAATATCGATTCCGTAGTAGAACATATTCGTAAATCGTATCCGGATTATACTGTAGAATTAGCTTTTTCCTCTCGTATCATCGTTAAGCGCTTACGTGAGCGTGGTATTGAGATCCCTACTGAACAAGGGGCGTTAGAAAAACTGATTCGAGAAGGTTATACACATGTATATGTGCAGCCACTTCACTTCACCGGTGGTGAAGAGTTCGATAAATTGAAAAATAATATCCTTGCTCATGAAGGTGAAGGTCAACTCGAAGTATTGCGTGTAGGTAGACCTCTCGTATACTATATGGGACAAGAAGAGCACCCAGATGATTACCAAATCTTGATTGACCGTTTCATTAAATCTCTTAATATTTCCAAAGATGATGGTTTGTTAATGGTTGGTCATGGAGGCCTTGGCTCTGGAAACTCCTCGTACGGTAATTTACAGTTTAAACTAATCCGTAATGGACTTACGAATGTACGTATCGCTGTGCTAGAAAATGCACCATATGTGTCCGACGTAGCAATGCCTTGGGAATGGCTCGATGGTAAACGGCCAAAAACAATTTATGTACATCCTTTATTATTGGTACTGGGGGATCATGCACAAAATGATCTCTTTGGTGACGAAGAGGATAGTGTTGTTAATGAACTTTCTGGAGCGGGATATGAAGTTAAACCAATTAATGCTGGTTTAGGCGAGTACGAAGTAATTCAAGATATCTTCCGTCAACATTTACAAGATTGTATCGATGATTTGTATGGCAAACGTAGTCCACATCGTCCTGCAATACCAAATATTAAATAGTATCTTTGTATATATTGCATAAATTGGTTATAATAAAAGATATTGCAATTATAAATAGAGTGTGACTATAAGAATAGGAGATACCCATGAAAGGTAAATTATATGGTATTGGCGTAGGCCCTGGCGATTCTGAATTGATGACTGTGAAAGCCGCTCGCATCGTAGGTGAGGCAGACATTATCATCACACCTAAAACAGAAAAGAAAGATGGTTCCGTAGCCCTTGATATTGCATCCCCATATATACAAGAACATACAGAAATCGTTCCCGTAGTATTCCCAATGGTGTTGGATGATTCTACGCAAGAAGAAGGCTGGCAAGAGGCTAAACGCGTTATCTTGTCTTACTTAGATGAAGGTAAAAGTGTTGTATTCTTAACATTAGGTGATCCTATGTTCTACAGCACATATATGTATGTATACCGTTTGATTGAAAACACAGGTCATGAAATTGAAACAATTCCTGGCGTTACTGCATTCTGTGCTATCGGATCTCACCTTGGCTATCCAATTGTAGAGAAGGAAGAGGTATTGGCCATCGTTCCGGCTACAGCGCCTAAAGAAAAAATTGATGCTGTATTGGCTGTTGCAGATGATGCAGTTATCATGAAGGTATATAAAAACTTTGATGAAGTACAAGAAACCTTGATTAAACATAATATGGCAGATGATGCGGTTATGATAAGCCGTGTAGGTTTGCCTGATGAGCAAGTATTCGTAGGTTTAGATAATATACCAAAAGATACTAGACTCAACTACTTATCTACAATTCTTGCAAAACGTAAGGATCGTTAACAAACACATCGTATTACGAGGTAATATCTATGAACACAGTACAGATTCCACGTGTTGTCATTGCAGGTACCAATTCTGGTGTTGGTAAAACAACTATCGTAGCGGGCTTATTGGCCGCTTATGCAAATGGTGGACGTACGGTGCAATCTTTTAAAGTGGGCCCGGATTATATTGATCCGGGCTTTCATAAAATTGCATCCGGCCGTGAAAGCTATAATTTAGATACGTGGCTTGTGCCACCTCACAAGTTGACTCCTTTCTTTGCTACAATGGCACATGATGTAGACCTTGCTATTATTGAAGGTGTTATGGGCCTTTACGATGGTGGTCGAGAAGGTGTGAGTTCTACTGCTCAAATTGCTAAACAGTTAAATGCACCAGTGGTGCTTGTTATCGATTGCAAGGCTATGGGTGAAAGTGCAGCTGCTATTGCAAAAGGCTTCCGTGACTATGACCCAGAGGTAAACTTTGGTGGTGTCATTTTGAACCGCTTAGGCTCAGCCAATCATGAGCGTATGGTTCGTGAAGGGATGGATAAAATCGGTGTACCTGTTATTGGTGCCATTTATCGTGATGATCGTATGCATTCTCCAGAACGTCATTTAGGACTTACACCAGTTACTGAAATCGATCCAACAGAGGCGATTAATACGATTCGAGAAGCTGTTGAGAAGATGGTAAATCTCGATGCACTATTGGAAATTGCTACCAATGCACCAACTATCGAACTACCAGATGCTATAGATGTTAAATCCATTGAAAAACGTGTGAAAATCGGTGTAGCTTATGATGAGGCATTCTCTTTTTATTATCCAGCTAGTCTTTCTGCGTTAGAGGAAAAAGGGGCTGAGCTTGTTTACTTTAGTCCGCTTAATGATTCGGTAATTCCCGATGTAGACGGACTTGTATTTGGGGGTGGCTTCCCAGAAATATTTTTATTCCAGTTATCTAGCAATGAGTCTATGAAGGAATCCATTCGCCAAGCTAATGCACAAGGTATGCCTATTTATGCCGAATGTGGTGGCCTTATGTATCTTTGTGAAAGCATTCATGACTTTGAAGGTTCTGTATATAAAACTGTAGGTATTGTACCTGCCAATTGTGTGATGCAACAAAAGCTTCAAAAGGTGGGGTATGTTACAGCAACTGCAAAGAGAGATACTTTATTAGGCGCTATGAATACAGCTATTCGTGGTCATGAGTTCCATTTCTCTACAATGGAGCCAACTATAGATGACTTTCCATGGGCTTTTCATTTAGAAGGAGGCCGTAAACCTCAATCGTATGACGGCGGCTATGCAACAAAAAATGTATTAGCTTCTTACTTACATTTGAACTTTGCTGGCTCTGATGAAGGGGCACAACATTTTGTTGATACATGTGCTGCTTATAAAGCCCAAAAGTAATAGATGTGTAGATGTATTTAATAGGTTTATATGACTATGTGTTATCACAATTACATTCTGCGGGACAGTTCATATTAAAGGAGCTATTATGGAAGAACATGGATTAATTCTAGTTAATACAGGGAATGGTAAAGGTAAAACAACAGCAGCATTAGGCGTTGTTCTACGTGCTGTTGGACAAGGTTTTAAGGTTCTTATATTACAATTTATTAAGAGCGGCAATGGCTATGGTGAATTGGCAGGTCTCGCTAAACTAGGTGATCAAGTTGAAATTCGCTCTATGGGAAAAGGCTTTATTTACTATAAACGGGATGAAGTAGGGGAAGCTGAGCTTGCTCGCCACAAAGAAGCAGCACAAGCCGCTTGGCGTACATTAGTAGAGGAAGTAAACTCCGATAAATGGGATCTAATTGTTATGGATGAAATAAATAATGCCATTAATTATGAGCTTATCGATGTGCATTCTGTAGTGGAAATGCTTAGCAATAAGCCAAAAAGACTTCATGTTGTTTTGACGGGGCGTTATGCTAAACCTGAAATCATTGATATGGCGGATACTGTAACAGAAATGAAGGTAGTAAAGCATGCTTATGAAAAGGGCATAAAAGCTGCTAAAGGAATAGAATTTTGATTTAATTCAAAAAAATCGAAAAAAATCGAAAAAGAACTTGCTAAAACTATATCGAAAATGTATAATATAGTCATAAGCACAGAGGTGCTCAATATTCTTGACATTAAGTATGTATATAAGACTAACCAGGAGGTTAACTATGGCTGTACATGATTACATTAAATCTGGCGATTTCGCTACTGAAAAACACGTTCCTGTTATCGAAACAGTTGACACTGTAAAAGCAGGTGAAACATTCCACGTTACTTTATCCGTAGGTAAAGACATTGCACATCCAAACACTGTAGAACATCACATTGATTGGATTAAATTGTACTTCGTAGCTGAAGGCACTCAATTACCATTCGAAGTTGGCGCTATCGAGTTCAACGTTCATGGTGACGGTGCAACTGCAAACGAAGGTCCTGTAGCAGCAGTTTCTGAAGGTACTTTAGCAGTAGCTTTGAAAAAATCCGGTAAATTGATCGCTGTTTCCTACTGCAATATCCATGGCTTGTGGGAATCCGAAAAAGATATCGTAGTTGCTTAATTAACTATTACAACTAATAAAGACCAGTCCTAGGGCTGGTCTTTTTGTATATCTATGTGTTTACATAGCTTAATAATGAGGTAAAGTTAAACTTTCAATAGTAGGTATTTAATGGCATTATGGCTAATATATGTTAGGATTATTTAATGCATATTCATAATATTATAAACATATTATTTGATTTTTAGTGTCCGCATAAAAAGGAGTTTTGTATCACTCCAGTGGATTAATTGCTGTACATCCCTTTACAGTGCTATTTGTTTGTGGTAAAGTATATGCATATTGATATTTAGTAAACATAGTTAAATGAGGGATTATTGTGGCCTTAATCGTTAAAAAATTTGGTGGTAGTTCTGTAGCTACACCAGAAAAAATATTTAATATTGTTGATCGCGTTCTTCGTGAGAAGCAAGCTGACGATAAAATCGTTCTTGTTGTATCCGCTATGGGTGATACAACTGATGACTTGGTGGCCTTAGCTAAACAAGTTACATCCAAGCCGTATGGTCGTGAAATGGATCGTTTGTTATCTACAGGTGAACAAGTAACAATTGCATTGATGGCAATGGCTTTTAACGAACGTGGTCAGGAATCTGTATCCTTAACAGGTGATCAAGCAGGTATTACAAGTAGTGATACGTTTAATAAAGGTCGCATTTTGGGCGTTGATCCTAATCGTGTGTTTGAAGCTTTGGATGAAGGTAAAATTGTAGTAGTTGCTGGTTTCCAAGGTATAACTGAATATGGTGATATGGTGACATTAGGCCGTGGGGGCTCTGATACAACAGCTGTTGCATTGGCAGGTGCTATGAAAGCTGATGTATGTGAGATTTTTACGGATGTAGACGGCGTATATTCTACAGATCCTCGCGTGGCGAAGGAAGCTTTCAAATTAGAAGAAGTAACGTATGGTGAAATGCTTGAAATGGCACGCCTTGGTGCAGGTGTAATGCAACCGCGTGCCGTAGAAATGGGTTTCCGTTATGGTGTACCTATTCATGTACGTTCTACATTTAGTGATAAACCAGGTACTATTATTCGGGAGGATTATACTGTGGAAGCAAATAAACACGTAATTACTGGCGTAGCTGATGATACAAATACAGCAAAAGTAGCCCTTGTAGGCGTTGAAAATAAACCAGGCGTTGCAGCGACTGTATTTAAAGCATTAGCTGCTAGAAACGTTGACGTAGATATGATTGTTCAATCTATCCGTTCTGTGGGAGAACCAAAAACTGATCTTATCTTTACAGTAGCTATGGATGATGTGGTACTAGCTCGAGAAGTATTAGAAGAATTACAAAAAGCAGTAGATATTGAAGCTGTTAATATCGATGAAAAAATGGCGAAAGTTTCCATTATTGGTGCAGGTATGTTAGGACAACCTGGTGTAGCTGCGCAAATGTTTGATATCTTGAGCCAAGAAGGTATCAATATTGAAATCATTTCTACTTCTGAAATTAGTATTTCTTGTCTTGTTGCTGAAGATCGCGTAAAAGATGCCGTTCGTGTAATTCATAATGGCTTATTATTAGATCAACGAGGTTAATTACTTCATGGATAGTCTACGTAGTTTTATGGATGAAATGCTCAATGACCAAGGTCGTAAGGAAGGTTTCATTAGCGATCTACTAGGAAATCTAAAAAATCAGCCTATTCCAACATTGGAACAAGCTCAAACTGGTTATACAACAATGAGTAATTTACATGGTATCTTCTATGATTACGATAAGTCTGAGGTTACTATTACTTACAAGGTTGTACCAGATATGTATCAACCATATACATTGAGCTTTATACAATTTGAAGCCGTGTTAGAAGGCTTATTAACCTTACGTCGCAATCAAAAGTGGCAGATGCAACATAATAAATAATATGAACCCCATGGGTATACTTGCCTATGGGGTTTTGTAATTCGATAATTATTCTTAACATCTATATATAGAGTCATCGATATGATATAATAAATTATTCAGAGAGAAATCATTATATTTGTATAGAAAGAAGGGACAGCATGGAAATAAATAAGGTTTATTCTGGCTTTCGCCTTGACCGCATTGAGCGCATTGATGAGATCAATGGTACCGCTTATGAAATGAAACACGAAAAGTCTGGTGCACGTTTAATTTATATTGATTCACCAGATTCTAATAAAGTATTCAATATCGCTTTTAGAACAACGCCACATAATAGTACTGGTGTAGCACATATTATGGAACATTCCGTTTTATGTGGTTCTCGTAAATTTCCTTTAAAAGAGCCATTTGTTGAGCTTGTTAAGGGGTCTTTAAACACGTTCTTAAACGCTATGACATATCCTGATAAAACGATGTATCCAGTAGCCAGCAAAAACGATAAAGACTTCCACAATTTGATGGACGTATATCTTGATGCTGTATTGTATCCACGCGTTCGCGATGATGCAGAAATCGTGATGCAAGAAGGTTGGCATTATGAACTAGATAATGCGGAAGATGAACTTACCTATAAAGGTGTTGTATTCAATGAGATGAAGGGGGTTTATTCCTCTCCGGATTCCGTTTTAGAACGTCAAATGATGCGTGAGCTTTTCCCAGATACCACTTACGGTGTTGATTCTGGTGGGGATCCTGATCATATTACAGATTTAACTTATGAAGAGTTCCAAGAGTTCTATCGCGTTCATTATCATCCGTCCAATAGTTATATTTTCCTTTATGGTGATATGAATATTGAAGAGCAATTAGCATTCTTGAATGATGAGTACTTAAGTCATTTCGATGCTATTGAGGTTGATACTGAGGTTGGCTTACAAGCTCCATTTATGGAAGGTAAAGTGGTGAGCTATCCATACAGCGTAGGTTCTGAAGAACCTACAGATAACCGTACTTTGCATTCTTTTGCCTATGTTTTGCCTGATGTAACACCTGAGCATAGCTTGGCTTTTGAGATTTTAACACATGCTTTGTTGACATCTCCTGCGGCTCCTCTTAAACAGGCTTTGGTGAAAGCAGGTATCGGCTCTGATGTAAGTGGTTATTATCTTGATAGTATTCGTCAACCAATGTGGACCGTGCAAGCAACTGGTTCCAATCTCGATAAACAAGCTGACTTGCAGCGTATTGTGGAATCTACATTGCAAGAACTTTGTGATAACGGTTTAGATAAAGAATTATTAGAAGCTTCTTTGAATAGTATTGAGTTTGCTCTTCGTGAAAGCGACTTTGGTGGTCGCCCAATCGGTTTAGCTTATGTTATTCGTATGATGGATAATTGGCTATATGACAATGATCCACTGGAGCTATTACACTACGAAGAAGCATTAGTGAATATTCGCAAGGGCTTATCTGGTACGTACTTTGAAGATTTGATTCGTCAATCTATCTTAAATAACAATCATAAAGTGCTTGTTTCTATTTATCCTGAACGTGGTCTTCAAGAGCGCAAGGATGCAGAGGTTAAAGAGCATTTAGCCGCTGTAAAAGCTAAGATGTCTCCAGAAAAAATCGAAGCAATTGTAGAGCAAACAAAACGACTTAAACTTCGTCAAGAAGCTCCAGATAGTGATGAAGCGTTAGCGTCGATTCCATTGCTTGAATTATCTGATTTAAATCCTAATATTGAAGAGGTAGAGCGTCGTGAAAGTAAAATTGGCAACACTACAGTACATTTTGTACCCACTTTCACAAAAGGTATCAACTATGTAGGTCTTTACTTTAATTTAAGTTGTCTTACAGAAGATGAGTTGTTCTATGCCGATATTCTAAGTGATATTATCGGTCGTATCGACACATCTGAACGTGGCTACGAAGCATTGGCGAAAGATATCAATATGAATCTTGGCGGTTTAAGCTCAGATATTACGGCTATTAGTAAAGATGGTAAGCGTGATGAATTTACCCCTCTCATGATTGTTCGTGCTAAAGCCTTGCATTCTAAATTACCTGACTTATGTCGCTTGATTAACGAAGTAGTACAAAAAGCAGATTATAGTAACGATAGACGCTTGACTGAACTTGTTCAAGAAAGCAAAGCTATTTGGGATAATGAAGCGTTTCGTCGTGGTAATTCCATCGTAAGTCAACGTGTTATGGCACAAGTATCTGCAGTTGGTAAATTTAGAGATAATGGTAACTTTGGTTATTATCAAAAGATTAGCGAATTGGCTTCTAATCCTGCGGCATTACCATTATTGCCAGAAAAAATAGCTGATGTGGCTCGTAAGATTTTCCGTGCTAATAATGTAGATATCATGTTCGTTGGTGAAGAAGGCGAATTAGAAGCCTTTGAAAATCTCATGAAACCATTGATTGAAACTTGGGATACTACTGACTTAAGTAATGATACATTAAAGATTACACGTTTGTCTGGTAATGATGGTATCGTTACAGCTGGTAAGGTTCAATATGTAGCTCAAGGTGGTAACTTTATAGACCATGGGTATAAACATGTAGGTCCAATGAGTGTATTGGAAACAATTTTACGTTATGAATATCTCTGGATTCGTATTCGTGTACAAGGCGGTGCTTACGGGGCCTTTGCAAACTTCTACGACGATGGTAATATGATTTTCTGTAGCTATCGCGATCCAAACTTGGTAGAAACATTAAATGTATATAAAGAGTTACCTCAATACCTTCGTGAGTTCACATTGACTGATCGTGAGATGCGTAAATATATTATCGGTACTATGAGTTCTTTAGATTTACCAATGACTCCTGCATTGCGTGGTCCACGTGCGATGGGCATGTATTTTAGCGGTGCTAAACTAGAGGATAAAGTGAATTTCCGTAAACAAGTTATCGCTTGTAAGCCAGAGGATATCGTTGCTTTAGCAGATGTGGTTGAACCTGTATTGAAGGATAATCATATTTGTACAATGGGGAACGAACAAAAAATTAAAGACGCTGGTAAGGTATTCGATAACATTATTTCTCTAGGATAATCGTTTTATATTATTTATAGTGGCATATTCTGTGTAAATTTACGGGATATGCCACTTGTTTTGTACTTTAGGAGGGCATCATGAAAGGTCGATTTGCTCCAAGCCCCACAGGATATATCCATCTCGGCAATGTGTGGATAGCCCTCTTATCTTATGTTTCTACGAAGCAACAAAAAGGGCAGTATGTTGTGCGAATGGAGGATATAGACACCCAACGCTCTAAACGTGAGTTAGGGGAAGCTCTATTAGATGATTTAGAGTGGCTAGGATTTGAATGGGATGAAGGGCCTCGTGTTGGTGGACCAGAATCAACGTATTGGCAAAGTGAGCGACAAACATATTATAGAGACATATTAGAACATCTTGCATCAGAAAAACTAATTTATCCTTGCTTTTGTAATCGTACAAGGCTCCAGTCTATTGCTTCGGCGCCCCACGTTGGAGAAATAATTCATCGATACGATGGACACTGTCGTCATCTAGAGGATAAATTGATAAAAGAGTTTATGACATCTAAGGAACCATCTTTGCGTTTAGCCGTTAATTCCTGTGATATAGATTTTGTAGATCGCTGGCAAGGCTTTCAACATATTCATTTGGAAGGTGAATTAGATGATTATGTATTGCGTCGTGGTGACGGTATGTATGCCTATAATTTAGCTGTCGTACTGGATGATATTGCTATGGGGATAACGGAGGTCATTCGTGGAGACGATTTACTAGAGACTACGGGGCAGCAAATATATTTATATAAAACATTACAATCTAGTTTTACATCTAAAAATATACAAATACCTTCTTATGGACATGCTCCATTATTAATTGATTCTGAAGGGCATAGATTATCTAAACGACAAAAAAGTATTACTATTCGTGAATTACGTGAAAGTCAATGGTCTCCTAATAGAATTTTAGGTGAACTAGCTATTGCTGGCGGATTAGTTGATGCTCATACATTTAGTCGTAGAGAAATTAGTTTATCTGAATTAATTGAGATTGATTTAAATTTACCTAGTCTTAGTCAGAAAACGATTGAGATACAAATTAAAGAATAGAGTAATAGAATAGTATTGCTTTATGTTATAGGATGATTGCTAAAAGAGAATAATTCTTTAACTATATAATTCGATATAATATATTGACAATGTTCGATATTTATTTATAATAGTATATAAGAGGTGGTCGAAATGACAATTCAACAAGCTTTAGATCAAAAAGTATGGGCCGTTATTGGAGCTACCCATAAAACCGAAAAGTTCGGTTTTAAGATTTATAAATGTCTTAAAGATCACGGATATGAAGTATATCCAGTTAATCCTAATATTGCAGAAATAGATGGAGACACCTGTTACTCTAGCCTTTCTGCACTTCCCGTTGTGCCTGCTGTGGTAGATTTTGTTGTGCCAGAAGCAGCGGGATTAGCTGCACTTGATGAATGCAAAGAACTTGGCATTTCTATTGTGTGGTTGCAACCGGGGGCGGATAAACCATCTGTTGTTGAAAAAGCACGTGCTTTAGACCTGCATGTCATTCAAGATTGTGTATTAGTTCAATTACCGTAGGAGGGTACAATGAGCGAATTAAAAGACTTAAAAACTGCTGAATATCAAGATTTGGTAAACCAAGGTGGTGTTACTGTTGTTGACTTCTGGGCTCCATGGTGCGGTTATTGCGTACGTATGATGCCAATCATTGAAGAAATTGCAGGTGAGCTTGAAGGTAAAGCTAACTTTGTAAAAGTAAACGCTGATGAAGAACCAGAATTAGCACGTAATTTACAAGTTGAAGTATTGCCTACATTCGTTATCTTAAAAGATGGTGAAGTAGTAGACCGTAAAATTGGTTTCTTACCTAAAGGTGATCTTCAAGCGGCTATCGAATCTAAATTCTAATACTATAATCAAAACTATATAAATAGAGGAAAACCTCATCAATGTATGTGTTGTACATTGATGAGGTTTTTTTTTGCTTTTTTGAATATAGTCCTAAATATCTTTAACTTTTATGAGTTGCTAAACATAATACATCTAAAGTGGGGGTTATGTCCATCTAAGGAGTGGTATTTCACCATTGTGGTGGAGAGTGGTTTAAATTGATTAGTTTTAAATATTTAATCGAACATATGTATTGTAGAAAAGCGGAGAAAAATAGAGATTAAACAAGAAAAATATAAAAAAGTGGAATAAAAATGGATTTTTTGTTGTGAAAGGTGGGGAATTGTGGTAGAATTTACCATATAGTGGTGGATAAGAAATAGTGAAAGGCGGTGATACGTATGTTCATGGGCGAATATAATCACACCATTGATACAAAAGGGCGGATGATTATACCTGCGAAAATACGTGAACAACTAGGCGATTTGTGCATCGTTACAAAAGGCTTAGATAACTGCTTGGCTATTTACACCGAAGAGGCGTGGAAAAAAATTTCTACTGCTTTACAATCACAATCTTCCACTAAAGCTAGCGTGCGTGCCTTAAAACGTTTTGTTTTTGGTAGTGCCGCTGAGCTTGAATATGATAAACAAGGTCGTGTCCTCATTCCTGTACCACTACGTGAATATGCTAGCCTTGATAAACAGGCTGTTATTGTAGGGGCTGGGGATCATGTCGAAATCTGGAGCCGCGAAAAATACGATTACTATGATGATCAAGTGGCTGAAAGCATGGAAGAATTAGTTGAAGGGCTTGAAGGGATTATGTTATAGGAGGCTATGGTGGAATTTAATCATACTAGCGTACTCTTACGTGAAACGGTGGACTCCGTCGTAACTAATCCAAAAGGCATTTATGTGGACTGTACCCTTGGTGGGGCAGGACATGCTCACGCAGTGGGCGAGATGCTAGACCCAGAAGGCATGATTATAGGTTTAGATCAAGATGAAGATGCTTTGAGTATAGCTCGACAGCGTTTATCTGATTTGAAATGTCAGGTGTTAACAATACCTACAAACTTTTCTAACTTAAAAGAAGCCCTCCGAAATGCGGGCATCTATGAAGTAGATGGTTTTATATTTGATCTTGGCGTATCAAGCTATCAACTAGATACCCCTGAACGAGGTTTTTCATATATGAATGATGGACCTCTTGATATGCGTATGGATAAAGATGCACCTCTCACGGCAGAGGAAATTATTAATGAATATGACAGTGAACAATTACTGCAAATTATCCGCGACTATGGGGAAGAACGATGGGCTAAACGGATTGTTGAGTTTATTGTTGAAGCACGCCAAGAAAAAAGAATTACTACTACTGGTGAGTTAGTTAGAATTATTAAGAATGCAATACCTGCAAAGGCGCGACAAGATGGACCTCATCCAGCAAAACGGACGTTTCAAGCTATACGTATTGAAGTAAATAGAGAATTAGCAATTTTGCATGATAGTTTTGTAGATGCTGTATCGATGTTAAAACCAAAGGGAAAGATTGGAGTTATTACATTCCACTCCTTGGAAGATCGAATTACAAAGCAAACTTTTAAAGAGTTAAGTACCGCATGTATATGTCCTCCACAATTGCCTGTGTGTGTTTGTAATCACAAGGCAGTTGTAAAGGCAAAAAATAAGGCTATAGAGCCAAGTATAGGGGAGATTGAAGTTAATCCGAGGGCTAGAAGCGCTAAATTGCGCGTAGCAGTAAAGTTGTAGAATTGGAAGGGGTTAAGTGTTATGTTAGCGAGGAAGGCTGTTGTGGGCCAAGTAAAAGGTGATATGTTGGTCATTGCACAAGGGAGAAGACGCAGTGCAAACGTAGCTTTAGATTTAAGCCCTATGATGTGGCAAGTTGTATATGGTATTGCTGCATTAGTTGCATGCTTGCTTATCATGATGGTTATGAATGCATACAGTACAAAGTTGGGCTATGAGGTAGTTAAAACACAGCAAGCTGTAGTACAATTAACAAAAGATAACGATGCATTGGACGTTGAAGTGGCTTCCTTGAAGTCTCCTGTACGTATCCAACAAATCGCAGAAGAACAACTAGGAATGGTTTTGCCTGATTCTTTTGTTTATAGCACAAAAAGCGCTGTTACTGAACGTAATGTACAAGAGAAACAGCAAATTATAGACTAGCAGGCGAAGCAGCTCGTATTGGGCTGCTTTCCTTTGCGTGTAAAGGAGATTGTATATGAAACACTTACAAGATATAGTAAAAACCTTACATGCACCGCATGTAGAAGGTAATACAGCTGTTGAAATTTTAGATGTAACCGCTGATTCTCGTGCTGTAAAAGCAGGTAGTTTATTTATTGCTTTAGATGGTGCTACTGTCGATGGACATGACTATGTTAATAAAGCTGTTGAGGCTGGGGCAGTAGCTGTATTAGTATCTAAACCTGTTGAGGTAAATAGTGATGTTTGTGTTATCACTGTTGAAGATACACGTGCGGCTATGATGGCCTGTGTGCCATACTTTTTTGATTATCCAGCCAATTCCATGCGCATGATTGGTGTTACTGGTACTAATGGTAAAACGACTACAACTCATATGATTCGTCATATTTTGAGAGCTCAAGGTCACAAGGTCGGTGTGATTGGTACTGTTCATATCATGATTGGTGATACATCATATCCGATTCATAATACGACTCCTGACGTAGTAGATTTACAACATATTTTGCATCAAATGGTAGAAGAGGGCGTTACACATTGTGTAATGGAAGTATCTTCTCATGCGTTGGCTTTAGGACGCGTATCTGGTGTTGAGTATGATACGGCTGTATTCACAAATCTTACACAAGATCATTTAGACTTTCACAAAACATTTGAAAATTACTTGGCAGCTAAATGTAAACTATTTGAACAGGTTAGCAAACCAAACCAAGTAAAATCTGGTAAGGGTGCTGTCATCAATATTGATGATGCCTATGGACAGCGGGTTGTTGAAAAAACTACAGCCCCTATCATTACCTATAGTATCGATGGTAGCGGCACATTGAATGCTCATGACGTTGATATGACGCCAAAGTCTAGCCGTTACACGGTATCTTATGATGGTCATGATTATACAGTTGCAATGAATACGACTGGCTTGTTTAATGTGTATAATACATTAGCAGCTATTGGTGCCTGCTTATTAGAAGGTATTTCCATGGAAGACATTGATAAAGCGTTGAAAACATTTAGTGCTGTACCTGGTCGTTTTGAATTGATTGAAGAAGGTCAACCATTTGCTGTTGTTGTAGACTATGCACATACACCAGATGGGTTAGAAAATATTTTACAAACAGCAAAGGCTATTCAAGAAAATCGTATTATTGTAGTCTTTGGCTGTGGCGGTGACCGAGATGTAACGAAACGCCCTATTATGGGACGCATTGCGGCACAATACGGTGATGTTGTGTATGTTACATCTGATAATCCGCGTACAGAGGACCCTGTACAAATTGTTAAAGATGTGGAAGTCGGCGTTAAAGACGGCCTTCGAGAAGGAACCCACTATGAAGTTATCGTTGATCGTCGAGAAGCGATTCAACATGCTATACAACATGCAAAACCTGGGGATATTGTACTCATTGCAGGTAAGGGGCATGAGGATTACCAAATCTTAAAGGATAAAACGATTCATTTTGATGATCGTGAAGAGGCGCGAGCAGCCCTCAAGGAGATCTAATATGGCAGAATTTACATTGTCTCAAGTACTGGAGGCCACACAGGGGACGAGTGCACATACCGACAATATTAAGTTTTTAGATGTATCTACTGATACAAGAACTATTGAATCAGGCTTTTTATTTGTAGCCTTAAAAGGTGATACCTTTGATGGTCATGATTTTATCAATGCGGCTATCGAAAAAGGTGCTACAGGGGCTATCGTTGAAAAAGGACGTTCTGTAGAAGGTATTGCTTGCATCGAGGTAGACAATACTTTGGTAGCATATCAAAACTTAGCACGATATCATCGTCGCCGCTTTGATATTCCTGTAGTTGCTATTACTGGTTCCTCTGGTAAGACTACGACAAAGGAAATGGTGGCAGCCGTACTTGGCACAGAATTTAATGTATTAAAAACTGAGAAAAATTTTAATAATGAAATTGGCTTACCAAAAACACTATTGCGCTTAACTGCTGAGCATGAAGCCTGTGTTGTTGAAATGGGTATGCGTGGGCTCGGACAAATCGAAGAACTGGCGTTGATTGCAGAACCAACGATGGGGATTATTACTAATGTTGGTACTAGTCATATCGAGCTTTTAGGTTCTCGAGAAGCCATTGCCGAAGCGAAAGGTGAATTGATTCGTTGCTTGCCTGAAAACAGCGTGGCTATCCTTAATGAAGATGATCCATATGTAAAAGCTATGGATCGTTTAGCTAAGGGTAAAACAATTACCTATGGTATTGAACGGAATGCTACTTGTATTGGTAGCCATCTGCGCTATAAAAAAGACGGTATTAAGTTCACTTGTAAGTGTTATGATGAAGTTTTTGATATCTTCTTGCCTATGATTGGTGAACACAATGTATATGATGCATTGGCGGCTATTGTTGCAGGTCGAGTGCTAGGCATTAAATCTAACACAATTCGCAAAGGTTTGAGTGAATTTAGTGGAACTCCAATGCGTCAAGAAATCGTCCCATTTGAAGATATTGTTATCTTAAATGATGCTTATAATGCAAACCCTTCATCCATGGCAGAAGCTATTAAAGCACTTGGCCAATTAGAAGGTAAGCGTAAAATTGCGATGCTAGGCGATATGCTCGAGCTCGGCGACTTCTCTGAAGAAGCACATCGTGAAATCGGCCATTTGCTTGCTGAAGAGGGTTATAGTGTTGTATTCACCTTTGGTGATGCTGCTGCCTTCATTGCAAAGGAAGCAAAAAAAGCAGGTTTAACTACATTCCGTTGTAACAGCCATTTAGAAATGGCCAACGCATATAGTGATATTCGTGAAAAAGGGGATGTTATCCTTGTGAAAGGTTCCCGTGGTTTACGAATGGAGCGCGTTGTTGAAGAATTAAAGGATCGAGAATAATAGGTAACGGCTAGTTATATCTAGCCGTCCTATTTATTAATAAGTAGAGGATTCATATGATAAATCACATTCTATTAGCCTTCGTAGCGACTTTCATCATTACGGTAGTGCTAGGTAAAATTGCTATTCCTATGTTGCGTTCTTTGCACGCACAACAAAGTATTCGTGAAGAAGGCCCTGAAAGTCATCAAGCAAAAGCCGGTACGCCAACAATGGGTGGTGCTTTCATGATGGTGGCCCTTATTATTGGCGTGGCATTGTTTGCACCATGGAATGTGGGCACAGGAATGTTATTATTCTTAACACTGGGTCATTGTTTATTAGGTTTTTTTGATGATTTTGTAAAAGCTGTAAAAAAACGCAATCTTGGTTTAACAGCGAAGCAAAAATTACTTGGACAATTTATATTGGCTGCCGTATTCTGTTATTGCATTACTGAGATTATGGTTGTTCCTACCACATTATGGATTCCTGTTGTAGATACACAATTACAATTGGGATGGGGTTATTATGTATTGGCATTTTTGATTATTGTAGGAGCTACAAATGCAGTAAATTTAACAGATGGTCTTGATGGTCTTGCTGGTGGTACATCAGCAGTGGCGGCGATAGCATTCTCTGTTATTGGTTTGATGGCTGCATCGATGACAAATTCTATTGGTGCTGAAAGTGTTGCGTACTTCGGCGCTATAATAGCAGCTGTATGTCTTGGCTTTTTGGTATATAATGTGAACCCTGCAAAAGTATTCATGGGGGATACAGGCTCTTTGGCATTAGGTGGTGCCTTTGCAGCAATGGCTATTTTAACTAAAACAGAATTGCTACTTGTGGTGATTGGTGGCATTTTTGTTATGGAAGCATTATCTGTTATTATTCAAGTTATTTCTTTCAAAACACGTGGTGTGCGTGTATTTAAGATGAGTCCTATTCATCACCATTTTGAACTTTCCGGATGGGCAGAACAAACAGTTGTTAATCGTTTCTGGTTTGGTGGAGCTGTTTTAGCCATTATTGGTGTACTTTTAGCGACTATAACTTTATAAGATAATACTTAACGGAAGTTGTAAATAATGGTATGCTTATTAGATAGGATACATTAATTTTATAAATAATTTAGGTGATATAGATGGAATATGGAGATAAACATATACTTGTTCTTGGCGCTGGAGCTAGCGGTATAGGTGCATCTTGGGTATTAGCCCAAGTGGGTGCGCATGTTGTGTTAAATGATTATAAGCCTATGACACTGCCTACGGCTGAGGAGAAACGACTCGTTGCGGCAGGGGTAAATATTATTACAGGGCGTCAAGATGAATCCTTGCTAGATGGCGTGGATCGTATCGTTATTTCTCCAGGTATTTCTTTAGACATTCCGATTGTAAAAGCAGCACATGCTCGTGGTATTGACGTGGTCAGCGAAGTAGAATTAGCTTATGAAGTATCTAAATCACCTATCGTAGCTGTTACTGGTACAAATGGTAAGACTACGACAACAACCTTATTAACTAAAGTACTAGAAGGCTCTGGAAAACCAGTTCACGTCGGTGGAAATATTGGGGATTCCCTTAGTGAAGTGGCGTATTCTATGCCTGCAGGCGGTTTTTTGGTAGCTGAATTATCTAGTTATCAATTAGAGACAATCAAGTATTTTAGGCCTATTGGGGCTATTATGCTCAATATTACTCCAGATCACTTAGCTCGTCATAAGACGATGGAAAACTATATTGCTGCGAAGGAACGCATCTTTGAAAATCAATTAAGTACAGATTATTTAGTGTTGAATATAGATGATCCCGTTGTAGCTGATATGGAACATCGTGCGCCTAGTCATATTCTAAAGATTAGTCAAAAAAAAGCCGTAGAGAATGGCGCTTATTATGCTGATGGGCAATGTTATATTGCTAAAGATGGGGTAGCAAAATTTGTTATTGCAGATGAAGATATTCATATTCCAGGCAGTCATAATATTGAAAACATATTGACCGTTATTGCTTTATCTCATGCATTGGGCGTACCTGTAGAAACAATTCATCGTATTATTAGTGAGTTCCATGGCGTTGAACATCGTTTAGAACGCGTTAAGACGATTGATGGTATTACATTTTATAATGATTCTAAAGCGACTAATGTAGATTCTGTGGTTAAAGCATTAGAATCCTTTGATCAACAAGTTATTCTATTAGCTGGTGGTCATGATAAAATGACGCCTTTAGAAGACTTCATGAAGTTAGTCAAGGAGAAGACTAAAGCTGTTATTTTCATGGGGGAAGCAGCAGATCGTTTTGAGACGGCTGCAAAAGAGGCTGGTGTGAAGCCGATTTATCGTGCTTTATCCATGAAAGAAGCCGTAGAACAAGGCTATAAATTGGCAGAGACTGGCGATATTGTGTTATTATCTCCAGCTTGCTCAAGCTTTGATTGGTATAGCTGTTTTGAAGAGCGTGGAGATGACTTTAAACGTTGTGTTCATATGTTGCAAGAGGGAGGACACCATTAATGAAACGTGTTATTATTTCAGGTGGTGGCACTGGTGGACATATATATCCAGCAATAACTATATATAAGGAAATTATGAAACAAAATCCTGATGCAAAGGTGTTATATGTTGGTACCAAGCAAGGTCTCGAGGCTACATTAGTTCCTAAAGAGGGGATAGAGTTTACTACGATTCCTGTGCAAGGCTTGCAGCGTCAATTATCGTTAGGTACATTAGTTACATTAGGTAAAACTGCTTTAGGCATTGTAAAAGCTAATGCCATAGTTTGTAAGTTTAAACCTGATGTGGTTATTGGTACTGGGGGTTATGTATGTGGCCCTGTTCTCTTGGCTGCAGCATTACATAATATTCCTACTATAATTCAAGAACAGAATGTCATAGCAGGCATTACTAATAAAATTCTGAGTCGTTTTGTTGATGTGGTAGCCCTAGGCTATAAGGATGCGGAAGCATCGTTTTCTAAAGCAAAGCGCGTAGTCTATACAGGGAATCCTGTTCGTCCAGATGTGCTAGTTGATTCGAGAACAGAGGGACGTAACTATTTCAACTTAAGTGATGATACTTTTACAGTACTCATAGCTGGAGGTTCTCGAGGGGCGAGAACTATTAACAATGCTATGATAGATGTACATAAACACTTCCAAGGTGTGAAAGGTATTAAATTAATCCATATTACGGGAAACGGAGAATATGAATCTGTTTTATCCCAATTGGGTATTACCGATGGGGATGGTTTAGGTAGTTCATCTTTGATTTTGCCGTATTTACATGATATGCCAAAAGCACTAGCAGCAGCTGATTTAGCGGTATTTAGATCTGGTGCTATAGGTCTTGCAGAATTAGCAGTTCGCGGTATTCCATCCGTATTGATACCGTATCCATACGCAGCGGAAGATCATCAAACCTATAATGCACGTATCTTTGTACAAGAAGGGGCGGCTCATATGATTGTAGATAAAATGTTGAGTGCTCACGATTTAATAGGGGAAATCGAGATGTTTATGGCCAACCGTGATTTGTTGGCACAAATGGGAGATCGAGCATTGCAATTGGGGAAACCGAATGCGGCTCATGATATTGCAAAATTAGCTTTATCTATTGCAAAGTAACAAGGAGAGGTTTTATGTTAGACGGTATTCACAAAATTCACCTTATCGGTATTGGTGGATCTGGTATGCGTGCGATAGCGAATATTTTGATTCAAAAAGGTTATGATGTATCTGGTTCAGATATTGCTGAATCTGCAGTGATTTCTAAGTTTAGAGATATGGGTGCCACGGTGCATATCGGTCATAATAAAGAATATGTAAATGGTGTTGATGCTATAGTTCGTTCTACAGCGATTCGTGAAGACAATCCTGAAATTGTTGCCGCTAAAGAGCAAGGGATTACCATTTTACATCGTTCTGATATTGTAAAGGCTGTATTAGATGTAACAGATGGTATCGCAGTAGCTGGGGCGCATGGTAAAACATCTACAACTTCAATGATTGGACAAATTTTAGTGGAGGCTAATGCGGACCCTACGGTAATTATCGGTGGTGAAGTAGATTATCTCAAAGGTAGTAGTTGTCTTGGGAAAGGACATTTTTCCGTTGTGGAAGCGGACGAGAGCGATGGTTCATTTTTGAAATTGCGTCCACATACTATCGTTATAACTAATATTGAAGATGATCATATGGATCATTATAAGACTATGGATAACTTGTTAAACGCTTTCTGTGAGTTCGTCGAAACGTTACCAGAAGCAGGCAAGGCTATCGTATGTGGTGATAATGAAAATATTCGTTATGTTATGAGCCGCGTAAAACGTACTTTTATTACATATGGCTTAGAGGATAATAATGATTATGTAGCCAAAAATATTCATTATGTGGACTCTTCTTTGGTATATGATGTATATCATAAAGGCATTAATATAAGCCGTATCAGCTTGCGCGTGCCTGGAGAACATAATGTATTAAACTCATTGGCAGCCTTTATTGTGGCTCATGAATGTTGCGGTGTAGAGAATCGCTTTATTACAAAAGCGTTAGGTAAATTTATCGGTGCAAAACGACGTTTTGAAACAAAAGGTCATGTTGCTGGCGTCTGGGTTGTTGATGATTATGCACATCATCCAACAGAAATTAAAGCGACCTTAAGAGCGGCAAAAGAGCTTGAAAAACATCGCGTTATTTGTGTGTTTCAACCGCATCGGTATACACGTACAAGCTTGTTGAAAGATGAATTTGCTACGGCTTTTACAAGTGCTGATGAAATATATATGACAGATATTTACAGTTCTGGTGAAGATCCGATTGCAGGTATCGATGGACGTACTATTCCTGACGCTGTTGAAGCTGCTACACATAAGGTTGTACATTATGTACCATCTGTTGATGATATACCGGCTGTATTGGCAAAAATTGTGCGACCTAATGATCTAGTTATCACAATGGGTGCCGGTTCTATTAATCAATATGGACCTAAATTATTAGCTATATTGGAGGAAGGCTTACAATGAAAGATAGAAAAATAATCGTATTGATGGGTGGCCCTTCCAAAGAGGCTGAAGTATCTCGCCGTACTGGCGCTGCTATTGCGGAAGCACTCGAAAGTAAAGGGTTTAATGCCCAAACATTAGAACTTAATCCTCGTACTGTTTTAAAAGACATTGAATCCTTAGGTGGAGAGATTGTATTTAATGCAATTCACGGTCGTTATGGTGAAGATGGTGCATTACAAGGCTTACTTGAAATGGCAGAAATTCCATATACTGGATCGGGCATCATGGCTCATGCGGTAGGAATGAATAAAAAAGTAAGCAAAGATGTTTTCAAAGGGGCTAATATTCCAACAGCTACTTCTGAATCCTTTAATGGTAATTTAGAATCTGCAGAAGCTATTATAGGACATATTCGCAAACAATTTACGATTCCTGTAGTGGTGAAATCTGCTACTCAAGGCTCTAGTATTGGCGTTACCATCGTTCGTGATGAGGCACAATTGGAGGCTGCTGTTACAGAAGCGCTAAAATATGATCCGATTCTTGTAGTAGAACAATTTCTTGATGGTCGCGAATTTACAGTATCCGTTCTTGACGGAAAGGCATTGTCAGTAATTGAAATACGTCCACATTCTGGGGAGTATGACTATACCAGTAAATATACTGTAGGTGCTACAGAATATTTAGTACCTGCGCCTATTAGTGAAGAAATGACTGCTGAGATGCAACGCATAGGGGAACTTGTGTATCGTGAAGTACAAGGCAGTGGGGTTATTCGTGTTGATATTATGACAGATCATGCAGATAATATGTATGTTCTAGAATACAATACTGTGCCAGGTATGACGGCAACGTCTTTAGTACCAAAGGCAGCTAAAGAAATGGGAATTGACTTTCCAACATTATGTGAAAAGATTCTATTAACAGCTAGTATAGGGAAATTTTAAGGGCTGAATAGAATATAAGGAGTTATTTATGGATGATAAGCAATACCATCCATCCAACTCTGGGGAGATGCAGTCTTCTACACCTGTTCAAGATGAACGGGCTGTATTTAGAAAACGAGTGTTAAAAATCGGTGGTGCAGTTACTCTCGTGTTGGTGGGATTGTTTACACTACCTATTCCTTTTGGATCCTTAAAAATTGTAGGATCGGATAAGGTAACTGTACAAGATGTAATGGTAGCAGGGGATATTCATGAACCTGTAAATATATTGCAAATTAGTACAGAGAAATTAAAAACTAGATTGGCGAAAGACTTACGGGTTGAAGAGGCCCAAATTAGTTATCAATTGCCATTTACAATGGTTGTACGTGTCATAGAACGCAAGGCTGTTGCAGTTGTACCAGCTCAGTTTGGTTATTTAACACTTGACAGTAAAGGTCAAGTGATTGCATCAGAGCCTGCAATACAAGATACGTCGGTACCGATGATATCAGGCGTTAAGGCGGGAAATATTTTGTTAGGTGATACCGTTGTGGATAAGCCCATTTTGGCGGCTCTTGAATACTTGAACTCTCTTGATGAGAGCACCTTCAAGAATATTGCAGAAGTCAATATAGGAGATCCTGATGCAATAATGGCTTATACCGTATCGGGGGTGCAAATTAGATTAGGGGATAGTAAAGATTTACCCAAAAAAGCCGAGTTAACTCAGTCCATGTTACAAGATATTAAGACAACACATAGCAATGTACAATATATAGATGTTAATGTTTCATCGCCATATATAAAAACTGATGTAATACCGGAAGTTAAAAAGCATCAGCCTGGAACAAAGAATACAGAAGATTCATCTACTAAGAAGGATGATAAAAAACAAGATAAGCAAGGTCATGTTGAAGATAAAAGGTAGATGATTGTCGTGAGACACGAACGGTGGGCAATAGCCTTAGTCAGTTGTATATTGGGTTTCATGGTTGTCACCCAATATAAGATGACTCAAGATAATATAGAAGAAAATATCCGTTTACAACGAGCTGGTGATTTAGCTGTACAATTGCGAGAGGCCCAAAGTGAACGTGATGTATTGTTAAAACAAATAGAAGAGCTTAAACAGTCTGGTGCTACTGGCAATGTTAAAGCAGACGAACAGTTGATGATGAAAGCTGCGTTAACTAATGTTAAAGGTACGGGTGTTAGTGTATTAATCGAGGATAGCTTAAAGCCAATTCAAAGTGGTGAAAATCCTAATCTATATGTAATTCATGATGAAGATATTTTACGTATTGTTAATGAATTGCGAGCTGGTGGGGCTGAGGCGATAGCTATCAATGATCAACGTCTCATAGGGACTTCTGAAATACGATGTTCTGGACCGACTATTACTGTAAATGGTAAGGTTTTTGGGGCGCCTTTTACAGTTAAAGCGATTGGTGATCCAAAAACATTAAATTCTGCGCTCACCATGCGAGGCGGTGTGGTAGATTCCTTGAAACACTGGGGCATAAAGGTAACCATAAAGGAAGAAAATGAAATAGCTATTCCAGCTTTTACAGGAACCTTCAGAGAAGAGCATATAAAGCCTAATGAAACAGGAGGTAAAGAATGAATATTTATATCTTTGCCATTGTTGGTTTAATTGTAGGTACTACATTAGGGTGGCTTTCACCATTTCATATACCTATAAGTTATGCAAATTACACATCAGTCGCTGTTTTGGCTGCACTAGATGCTGTATTTGGTGGTAGCCGAGCTGCATTGGAACGAACCTTTGATCTTAGTAATTTTGTGCTTGGGTTCTTTTCAAATGTTGTGTTAGCTGTTATTCTTGTATATGTAGGTGCCCTCATAGGAATTAACTTATATTACGTAGCTCTTATTGGCTTTGGATTGCATGTATTTATTAATGTAGGTGCTATACGCAAGATTATTATGACTAAGCGATTCTAATAAATCACATTCTATATAGTGGAAAGTTTTTAAATTTTAGTGTAAAATAAATGTAATTGTTATAAGATTGTCAGTATATAAATCGATACATTGGGACGTATATTGATACGATAGATAACGATAAGAGGAGGAAGTTCAATGTCTGATTTTGCAAATATTAAAGTTATCGGTGTTGGTGGCGGCGGTAATAACGCTGTTAATCGCATGGTAGATAGCGATCTTAAAGGTGTTCAATTTTTATCCGCTAATACTGAAAGCCAAGTGCTTGAATTATCTAAAGCGGATGTAACGATTCAAATTGGCGAGAAGGTTACAAAAGGTCTTGGTGCAGGCGCAAATCCACAAATCGGTGAAGAGGCTGCTCAAGAAAGCCGCGAAGAAATTATAAAAGCTCTTGAAGGTGCTGATATGGTATTCGTAACTGCTGGTATGGGTGGTGGTACTGGTACAGGTGCTGCTCCTATCGTTGCAGAATGTGCTAAAGAAATCGGTGCATTGACAGTCGGCGTCGTTACTAAACCGTTCGCTTTTGAAGGTAAACGCCGTCGTGCACAAGCGGAAAAAGGCATTGAATTCTTGACTCAAAAAGTAGATACTATTATCGTTATTCCTAATGATAAATTGTTGCAAGTTGTAGATAAAAAATGTTCCTTAAGCGATGCATTCCGTACAGCTGATGATGTACTTCGCCAAGGTATCAAGGGCATTTCAGACTTGATTCAAGTTCCTGGCTTGATCAATCTTGACTTTGCAGATGTTAAAACTATCATGACTGAACAAGGCGAAGCATTGATGGGGATTGGCGTTGGCGAAGGTGAAAACCGCGCTGCTGACGCAGCTAAAATGGCTATTAATAGCCCATTGTTGGAAACATCTATCGATGGTGCAAAAGGCATCTTACTCAATATTTCTGGTAGTGCTAACTTAAGCTTGTTTGAAATTAATGAAGCTGCCGAAATTATTTCTGAGGCGGCGGATCCTGATGCAAATATTATCTTCGGTTCCGTTATCGATGAAAGCTTAGGCGATACAGTTCAAATTACTGTTGTGGCAACTGGTTTTAATTCAAATACTAAGAATGTACCTGAATTCGGTAAAACAACAACTACATCCCGTTCGGCATCCACTACAAATACTAACAGTGGTATCCCTGATATCCCTGTATTCATGAAACGCTAATTTATAGATTGTATAATTACTATACCTATCGATTAGTAACTTATTAAGACATACCGTTGGTATGTGTATAGGAGGTAAAAATGAAGAAATTAGTATTATTAACTTTAGCAGCTACAGTTGTAGCCGGTAGTGCATTTGCTGCAGCTCCTGTAACGAAAATTAGTGATGGATCCACTAAGGTACAAGCTGATTATGCTTTTAAACAACACGTATCTAGCGGTGGCGGCAATAGTAATGATGGTTTCGGTGTTTCTTTACAACACGACCTTTCCAATAAAGCCGCATTACAATACTCTTACGATAAATTAAATGCAAAAAATGGTGATATTAAAGATCATCAATTAGCATTGGTTTATAAAGTACATCCAAATGTAAATTTATATGGTGCAGGTACTGCGATTCGTACAAATGATACTGAACTTGGTTTCCAAGCTGGTGTTATCGGTCATGTACCTTTGACTAATAAAGTAAACGGCTTTGCTAAGGCTGGTTGGGGTAATGATATTAAGCAAACTTATCAAGTAGGTGCTCAATATGAAGTACGCCCTGATGTAGATTTGAATGTATACTATGGCTATGATAAATATAGTGTAGATAGCAATGATAAAACTGCAAAAGGTTTACACGCTGGTGTAGGCTATTCCTTCTAAGGATGATGATGACCACTCTTTTGAGTGGTCTTTTTTTATATATTTACTGTTTTATTGTATATTTCTTAATTATTTTTCCTAAATAAGGTACTTAATATATTCTATATATATTTAATAAGTGTTGAGTTACTAATAGTTAGTTAAATCTTCTATGTATACAATATATTTACTGAATATACGTTGTATATTTAAATTAGTTTAGGTATGATAAATATGTAATATTCATTTCAGATAGGATGGTGCTAGTTATGACAAGTGTTGCTGCAAAGCATGCAAAAGGAAAAAAATTAAAAGATGTGATCTTCGTAACTGCTGGTCAAGCTCAAGCTGATGCTAAAGAAAATGGCCGTGAGAATGTTGTAAATGGTACGTTGGGTGCTATTCATGATGAAGAGGGAAACTTAGTTTTTCTTAAGACCGTTAAAGAAGAATATTTGAGTCTTTCGGATTCTGAACATGTTGGTTATGCACCAATTGCGGGTATTCCAGATTTTTTGTGTGCTGCTGAAAAAGAATGTTTTGGAAATTTCCGTCCAGAAGGTCATATTCGTAGCATTGCTACCGCAGGTGGCACTGGTGGCATTCATCATTTGATTCATAACTATACAGAGCCTGGTGATGAAGTATTAACAGCGGATTGGTACTGGGGTGCATACCGTGTTATTTGTAGTGATACTGGACGTACACTAGTTACGTATTCCTTATTTGATGAACATAATAACTTTAATCATGAAGCATTCCAAAATCGTGTAAACGAATTGGCGGCTAAACAAACAAATGTGGTTGTTATCTTTAATACACCTGGTAATAACCCAACCGGCTACTCTATTGAGGATAAAGATTGGGATTCTATCCTTAATTTCCTGAAGGATTTAGTTGCTATTGGTCGAAATAATGTGATTATTGGTATTGATGTAGCATATCTTGATTACTCTGGTGAAAAAGATGAGGTACGTGCGTTCTTCAATAAATTTAGTCATTTACCAAAAGAAATACTCACCTGTGTGTGTTATAGCTTATCTAAAGGATTCACTATGTATGGTCAGCGCGTTGGTGCGATGATTGGGATCTCTGACGATGAAGAAATAGCTGATGAGTTTTTTGAAGTTAACAAATCTACAAGTCGTGCCACATGGTCCAATATTTGTCGTCCCGCAATGCGTACAATGGCTAATATTGTGGCTGATCAAGCTAAGTTTAAAGAATATGAAGCTGAACGCAATTGCTATTATCAATTAATTCGCGATCGTGCTGATATCTTTAAACAAGAAGCAGCGCAAGTGGGACTTCCCATGTTACCTTACCGCGGTGGTTTCTTTATTACAATTCCTACAGACTCTGCAAATGCTATCTGTGAAGAGTTGAAGAAAGAACATATTTATATTATTGCATTAGCAAATGGTATTCGTATAGCTGCCTGTGGTATTCCTAAAAAACAAATGACAGGACTTGCAGGAAAAATTTATACCGCTATGAAACGTCTTGGCAAATTATAATCGATAAGTAAAACTTATATTTAAAGCCACTTGATACACGTATCAAGTGGCTTTTTATATTAATGAATATCCTTATGTTCCTTAATGTTTTGCTCAGCTTCTTTGGCCAAGTTTTCAAGAGCTCGTTTAGGAGCGGTTCTTTCACCTGTATCTGGGTCTACAAACTCAACGCGATCCAAGGTGCTTAATTCTTTTTTTTCTGCTAATTCCTCTGGTGTTAATTCTTGCCCAGATTTTTTCTTTGCAGCTAGTTCATTTATTCGTTTTAATGTATCGTTAATATGACTCATATGCGCCTCCTGTATTCTATATTAGAATAGCATGTTTTATTATAACATAGAACTTAATGAATACGTATGGTAAGATATAAGTTGTACGCGTCTGTACTTTCACAGGTGAGAAAGGAGAACTGTATGCGTGTAACAAAAGCGATAAAGGCAGAGCAGTTGAAACTGTTACAAGAGCATTATTTTGATGCAAAACCTGCCCTTGAGTATACAAATGAATTTGAATTATTAGTTGCTGTAGTTTTGTCTGCACAATGTACGGATGAACGGGTTAATATTGTTACTAAACGACTGTTCCCAGAACTTAATCATCCTGCAAAGATGCTTGAAATCGGAGTTGCTAAGTTAGAGACTCTCATTAAAGATTGCGGCCTTTATAAGTCCAAGGCAAAAAACTTAATTGCTACTTGTCAAATTTTAGTTGAACAATATCATGGAGAGGTGCCTCGTGAGTTTGATCAACTCGTTGAATTGCCTGGTGTGGGGCGTAAAACAGCAAATGTTGTGGTATCCGTTTTATTTGGTACACCAGCCATTGCGGTAGATACACATGTATTTCGCGTGTCTAACCGATTAAAATTAGGTATTGCTAAGACGCCAGAAGAGATGGAACAAAAGTTACAAAAGGCAATTCCAAAAAAGGATTGGGCTGCTGCACACCACTGGTTAATCTATCATGGCCGTAGAGTGTGTAAGGCTCGTAAGCCTTTGTGTAATGAATGTTTTTTAAATCATCTATGTCCTTCAGCCGGAAAGGTTTAATATGAAAGTAAATAACGAAGAATTTATTGCCCTTTGTGCTAATCATGGTATTGAGGGAATTGATATTGTAAATGAGTTAATGCGTTTTAAAGTGCTAGATCAATTGATTTCTAGTAATGCTAGCTCCCGTGAGTGGGGGGTAACGGCAGATGATTTATATGCGTTAGCAGAAAAATCCACAGTAGAATCCTTTGGTCCTGTACCATATGATTTGAATACATTCCAAGCTCTTTATGGACCATCCTTTAGAGTGGAATTGTTTGATTTTATTAGTGACACAGGCATTTTAGAAGGTCTAGATGTAGGCACTATTTGGGAAACTCCTGTTCGTGAAAGTATCGAAGCTCATAGTAAAACGGGAGAATTGGTTCTGTATGCTTATGTAGAAGAATATGCAGGCATGGTTGAAGAGATTCTTCAATCTTATGAAGATAAAAAAGTCGTTCTGTATACGGCATCTCCCGTGTGTTATAGCATTTTGACACGTTTATATCCGATGGCTCAAATCATTAATCAATGGCCTCATCGTAGCTATTTTGATCATATCTTTACAGGCACAGTTGGTATGTTCCAATCCTCTGAAGATATTGTAGAAGAGGTCGCTAACGGATTACATAACTTGGTTCCAGAAGGGACTGCTCAATTATTCTTACCTGCTACAATGGCACAAAATCAATTGGGCTTAAATAATATGGCGTTGCAATTTTTCTTGAATCAAAAACGAGTAGAAGCTATACGAGAATGGACTCCATTAGGGGCTTATGAAATCGTATATGGTAAATACGATGTAAAAAAAATGCGTGTTGGTCTTCGTGAACGTGTAGGGGATGAGTGGAAAACAATTAATTATATTCCATTACCTCATGGTGTATTTGCGCAATTGCCAGTATTTACGGTATTAAATTATGGCTTGTCCTTGCGTTCTATTTTGTTGCCCGGCGGTCAAACGGACGTAGCCTTAGGTCAAGATGGTATTTATTGCATTGATAGCCGTGTATCTGAATTAGGTCGCACTGCTCTTATTGAAAGTGGAGCTTATTTTCTTACTTTTAAACGTCATACTAATCATATTGATGTAGATATTACGACAGAAGTGCCTGTAGATGATATGTACTGGATGTTCCCAGATGCTGAATTAGCATATATGTGGTATGCCTATTTCTGCAGCACTACGGGTCAAACATTGATTCAAGAAATCTCCATGCTCGTTCAAACAGATGAATCCTTTGGCTATATGCTTAGTAGCGTACGTCGTCGCGTATTAGATGTAAAGAATGAAGCCCAACTAATTAAATCTGTACAGGCTGCTGACGAGGCATATATCAAGGCTGTTACGGAGGCTACAAGGAGTTGGAAAGAGACCGTAGATTCATTAGGGGCACAAGTTATGCCACCTACAGCTTCTATTGATATTGAAGATTATAGTGACTATAAAAAAGAATTGTAAATCATATAATTTTGGTTTAAAATATATCGTATCCTAAAAAATATAAACTACTAAATATAGTAGATACGAAACATAGCATATGAATATGTAAGAAAGGAGGACCTATGGCAGTTATTAATTTTGAAATCTTCAAGGTTATTGGTACTTTATCTGAAGATAAAGATGGTTGGAAAAAACAATTAACATGTACTAGTTGGGGAAAATACAATCCTAAGTTTGATCTTCGTGCTTGGGATAGTGAATATACAAGCATGAAAAAAGGTATTACCCTTTCTTTAGAGGAGCTTATTGCATTGCGTGACATCCTCAACGAAAGTGACTTGGAAGCTATTTTAGCTGAGGCTATTGAAGAAAAGCAAGCGTCCAAGGAATAGTATTGGTTACTTGCATTTGTACAGGTGTCATGCTATAATCTATAAGAATAATATTGATTGCTGGAAAGAGGTGTATAGAATGAAACAAGGTATTCATCCAGACTATAAAGAAGCTACAGTAACTTGCGGTTGTGGCAACACATTCAAAACTGGCTCTGTAAAAGAAGACCTTCGTGTAGACGTTTGCTCCAAATGCCATCCGTTCTTCACTGGTCAACAACGTGCGGCTCAAGCTCGTGGTCGTATTGAACAATTTAACAAACGTTACGGCAAATAATTTGTTTTGTAATGTAACATGTATTGGCAGGGCTGTTGGCTCTGCCTATATTTGTTTATGAGAGGAGATCTTGTGAACAGAGAACGTATAAAAAAGTTTGTCGGAGGACAGGCTGTGATCGAAGGTGTCATGATGAGAGGCCCTGGCTATACGGCAACTGCCGTACGTGAACCTGCGGGAACTATTGTAGTTCAAAAAGAGGCTACAAAGTCCATTGCTGACACATATCCAATATTGAAAAAACCATTTCTTCGTGGCTGTGTAGCTCTCTATGAATCTCTAGTGATAGGCATGAAGGCTTTATCCTTCTCCGCTAAGGCTGCTGGCGATGAAGAGGAAGAAATGTCTAATAGTGAAATCGCCATTACCATGGTCATTTCTACACTGTTTGCGATAGCTGTGTTTTTGGCATTGCCTACATTTATCGTAAAATTCATTCCTGGTGTACAGGATAATCATATAGTATTAAATCTCATTGAAGGTGTCATTCGTTTAGTACTTTTCTTACTTTATATTTGGGGGATTGGTCTTACGAAGGATATTCAACGAGTTTTCCAATATCATGGGGCAGAGCATAAAACGATTCATACTTATGAATTAGATTTGCCTTTAACTGTAGAAAACGTTCGCCAACAAAGTCGCTTGCATGCGCGATGTGGTACAAACTTCTTACTTATTGTTATGGTAGTTAGTATCTTTGTATTTGCTTTCTTGGGTTGGCCCAATTTGTTGGAACGTATCGTGAGCCGAGTACTCCTTATGCCTGTAGTAGCTGGTATTGCGTACGAGGTGATTCGTCTTGCTGGACGTAGCGATCATTCTTTTGTGAAAGCTCTTATTAAACCAGGTCTTGCGTTACAATATATGACAACGCGTGAACCAGAAGATGATCAAATAGAAGTTGCTATACGAGCTTTAGAAGAGGTCCGTCCGCCTGAGAGTGACGCATATGAAGAGGAATAAACATGTTAGTTGATAAATTACAAGTTATTGAAGATAAATTTATGGATCTTGAGCAGCGCATTAGTGACCCAGAGGTCATTGCTCGCCAAGATGAATGGCGTAAATTGACCCGTCAACATGCCCAATTATCTGAAACCGTTGAAACGTTCCGTACTTACAAAAAAGTTTTATCTGGTATTGATGAAGCTATGGAAGTTATTGAAGATAAATCCATGGACGAAGAATTCCGAGAAATGGCTCAAGAGGAATTGAAAGAGTTAAAACCTCAAAAAGAGGAATTGGAAGAAAAGTTGCAAGTTCTATTATTGCCTAAGGATCCTAATGATGATAAAAATATTATCATTGAGATTCGCGGGGGCGCTGGCGGTGATGAAGCTGCATTATTTGCAGGCGACTTGTTCCGCATGTACACAAAATATGCAGAAAGCCAAGGCTGGCGTTGTGAGATTATCGATGCTAATGAACCAGAGCTTGGTGGATTTAAAGAGGTTATTTTCTCTGTGGATGGTGAAAATGTATACTCTAAGATGAAATTTGAATCGGGTGTACATCGTGTACAACGTGTACCGGCTACAGAAACACAAGGCCGTGTACATACATCTACAGTTACAGTAGCCGTATTGCCAGAGATGGAAGATGTTGATATTGAAGTTAATGAAAAAGATTTAAAAATTGATACATATCGTGCGAGTGGTGCCGGTGGTCAGCATATCAATAAAACTGAGTCTGCTGTTCGTATTACACACTTACCATCTGGTATCGTTGTAGCGTGTCAAGATCAACGATCTCAATTACAAAACCGTGAAAAAGCTATGCGTGTATTGCGTGCTAAGTTACAGGATCAAGCTGAACAAGAGGCCATTTCTAGTATGGCTGCAGATCGTAAGAGTCAAGTCGGCACAGGTGATCGTAGTGAACGTATTCGCACCTATAACTACCCACAAGGTCGCGTCACAGATCATCGTATTAATTTAACATTATATAAATTAGATGCTATTTTAAATGGCGATCTTGATGAAATTATTCAAGCCTTAAATGCTGCAGACCAAGCGGCAAAAATGCAGGAGGCTAATACAAATGCATAAGGAGATTTGGACAATCGGTCGTATTCTCCAGTGGACAGAGCAGTACTTTCAAAGCAAGGAGATGGATACACCTCGACTTGATGGGGAAGTACTGCTTTCTCACGTCTTAGGTAAAGATCGGATTTATCTATATACCCATTATGACCAACCGCTTATTCAAGACGAGCTCGATGCCTTTAGGCCTCTCGTTCAACAACGGGCTAAGGGGCATTGTGTAGCGGCTATCATTGGGGAAAAGGACTTTATGGGGTTGACCTTTAAGGTGAATGATAAGGTATTGATTCCACGACCTGATACGGAAACCTTGATTGAGCATGTACTAGGTACTTATCCAAAAGATAGTAATGTGCGTATTCTTGATGTATGCACAGGCCCTGGTACGATATTGTTAAGTTTACTACACTATTTGCCGAATGCGTGTGGTGTAGGTCTTGAAATATCTATCGATGCTTTGTTAGTGGCTGAGGAGAACGGTGAAAGATTCAACTTAAATGATCGTGTTCAATTTTTAGAGTCCGATATGTTTTCTGCCTTGGCTGGTAACGCTGAAAAGTTTGACCTCATCGTATCGAATCCACCATATATTCGTACGGGAGATGTTAAATTATTGTCTCAAGACGTGTTAAATGAGCCGCATATTGCCTTGTTTGGTGGTGAAGATGGTTTAGAATTCTATCGAATCTTAGCTAAAGAATGTAGAAATTATTTAAACGCTAATGGCCGTGTGGCGTTTGAAGTAGGCTTTGACCAAGCAAAAGAGGTAGGTGCTTTATTGCAAGAAACAGGTCAATATTCGAATATTCAATTTATAGCTGACCTCGGTGGTCATAACCGGGTAGTGACAGCTGTATATGAGGGCTAATATGGATACTAAAATCATTACAAATCCATCAGAACAAGATATAGATACTTTAGCCCGTGCTTTGCGCAATGGTGAATTGGTGTCTATTCCTACAGAAACTGTATATGGATTAGGTGCAAATGGTCTAGATCCAGAGGCGATGGATAAAATCTATGCTGCCAAAGGACGGCCTTCTGATAATCCACTCATTTTGCATGTTCCTAATAGTGAAAGCATAAAACCTTTGGTAACAGAAATTTCTGCTACGGCGCAAGCCTTAATGGATGCATTCTGGCCAGGGCCATTAACGATTACATTGCCTAAATCTGATTTAGTGCCAGATCGTGCAACAGGTGGGTTAACTCGTGTGGCGCTTCGGTGTCCTGATCATGAGGCATGTCGAGTATTATTAGAGCGTGCAGGCATACCTATAGCGGCACCTAGTGCCAATATTTCAGGGCGCCCAAGTCCAACTACTGCAGAAGATGTATATAATGATATGAATGGTCGCATTTCCTATATATTAGATGCTGGTCCATGTACGATTGGTGTAGAGTCTACTGTTGTAGAAGTCCATGATGATAAGGTCATTATATTAAGACCTGGTGGAATTACAAAAGCACAGCTTGAACGTGTGGTGTCTACTGTTGAGTATGATACTGCTTTAGTCAATGCAACCACTACACCAAAGGCTCCTGGCATGAAGTATACGCATTATGCGCCTGATGCACCTATGACGGTTGTTGTAGGTAATCCAGAGGACATAGCATCTATGTTTAAGGCGCTTTCAGAAGGCATAGAAGGTCCCATAGGGTGTTTGGTAAGTCATGAAACGTATAACTTGATTAAAGAGGATGGACGATTTATGTGCCATTGTTTTGGCCATCATAGAGATGCGTTAGCATTGGGGCACGACTTTTATAAAAGTCTATTACATTTTAATGAAAATCATGTTACGCTAATCCTAGCAGAAGGTGTTGATGATGATGGTTTCGGTGTTGCCATTATGAATCGAATGGAAAAAGCATCGAGTCATCATATCATTTATAAGTAAATTTACTAGCTTAAAGATGTCCACTGATAATAGAAAAATGTCTTTACATATTGGATAGATTTGCTATAATGTATAAAGTAATCACAAAATGTGATTGAGTAAGGATGTTATTATGAATATTTTATTTGTATGTACCGGTAACACTTGCCGCAGCCCTATGGCTGAAGGTATTACACGGGCCCTTGCAGCGGAGAAACATAAGGATGTTACAACTGTATCAGCTGGTTTATTTGCCGCTTATGGAGCAAAACCAACTGAACAAGCCGTAGTAGCTGTCCGTTCCATTGCAGATATTTCCAACCATGAATCGAGACCCTTAACGATGGAACTCGTAAATGCAGCAGATCTTATTCTTGGTATGACGAAAGATCACAAATCTGTACTACTTCGCCAATTCCCCTTTGAGGAAGGTAAAATTAAAACAATTTCCGAGTGGGGTGGTCTAGATGGTGATGTTACGGACCCATATGGATCTGACCAAACCGTATATAATCAATGTGCGGAACAAATTTATCACTTAGTAGAGGCCGGTCTTACATCAGTGCCTCAGAAGGCGTAGGAGATGAAATTATGAAAGTTGCAATCGGTTGTGATCATGGCGGATTAAATTTAAAGGCATCCGTTAAGGAATTGTTAAATGCATTGGGACATGAAGTAGAGGACTTTGGCTGTCATACAGCTGATTCTTGCGACTATCCTGATATTGCTGTACCTGTAGCAAATGCAGTTGTATCTGGTCAAGTAGACAGAGGTATTTTGATTTGTGGTACTGGTATTGGTATCGGTATTGCAGCAAATAAGATTGCAGGTATTCGCGCTGCTCTTTGTCATGATACATTCTCTGCGCATGCATGTCGTGAACATAATGACGCTAATATTCTCACAATGGGGGAACGCGTTATCGGCCCCGGCCTTGCAAAGGACATCGTTACTATTTGGATGGCAACGGATTTTGAAGGTGGCCGTCATGAACGCCGTGTGAAAAAGATTAAAGCCTTAGAGAAGTAATACATCGTTACCTTATACGCATATATTTACATGAGGAGGATACTTATGAGTTTCTTAGAAAAACAAGACCCTAATATTCAAGCTGTTATCAATCAAGAATTAGCACGCCAACGCGATAAATTAGAAATGATCGCTTCTGAAAACTTTGTTTCTCAAGCAGTAATGGAAGCTCAAGGTAGCGTATTAACTAACAAATATGCAGAAGGGTATCCTGGTAAACGTTATTATGGCGGTTGTGAAAATGTTGATGTTATCGAAACATTAGCTATTGAACGAGCAAAACGCTTGTTCGGTGCAGAACATGCTAACGTACAACCTCACTCTGGGTCTCAAGCAAACTTTGGTGTGTATTTCGCATTATTACAACCAGGTGATACTATTGTGGGCATGAATTTATCCCATGGTGGTCATTTAACTCATGGTTCTCCTGTTAATGTATCTGGTACATATTTCAACGTAGTACCTTACGGTGTAGATGCAGAAACACAACAAATCGATTATGATGAGTTCCGTAAAATCGTTTTAGAAGCAAAACCTAAATTGATTATCGCTGGTGGTAGTGCTTATAGCCGTCAAATTGACTTCAAAAAAATGGCTGATGTAGCTCATGAAGTTGATGCTATCTTCATGGTAGATATGGCTCACTTCGCAGGCCTTGTAGCAGCAGGTTTACATCCAAATCCTGTAGAATATGCTGATATCGTTACTACAACAACTCATAAAACATTGCGTGGTCCTCGCGGCGGTATGATTCTTTGCAAAGAAAAATATGCAAAAGCAATCGACAAAGCTATCTTCCCTGGCATTCAAGGTGGTCCTTTGATGCATGTTATCGCTGCTAAAGCTGTAGCATTTGGTGAAGCATTACAACCTGAGTTTAAAGTATATGCACAACAAGTTATCGATAATGCAAAAGCATTGGCTGCTGCATTGCAAGAAAAAGGCTTAACAATTGTTTCTGGCGGTACAGATACTCACGTTATGCTTGTAGATGTTCGCAATACTGGTTTAACAGGTAAAGAAGCAGAACACTTACTTGATGAAGTAGGTATTACATGTAATAAGAATACAATTCCATTTGATCCAGCTAGCCCATTTGTAACAAGTGGTATCCGTCTTGGTACACCAGCTCTTACAACACGTGGTTTACAAGTAAAAGATATGGAAGAAATTGCAGACATCATTGCAACTGTTCTTAAAAATCCTGAAGATAAAGCAATTCATGAAGAAGCAAGCAAACGTGTGGCAGCACTTTGTGAAGCGTATCCTTTATACTAATCTGTTAGATTAACTATAGTAATTACATATTGTAGTCCTATAAACCTATAAGTAGTATAAAAGGGGTGTGCCCTCGGCACATCCCTTTTAATATTTTTATGGCATGATTTTCTAATCTGTGATAGAGTAAATATGATAGTTAATAGCTAGAATGGGATATGTATATTGTTTTATAGGAGGACAGTCATGAAAGTTAATGTTATGACACATCCATTGATTCAACACAAAGTTACATTGATGCGTGACGTACAAACAGGCTCTAAAGATTTCAGAGAACTACTTGATGAAATTACTATGTTGATGGGGTATGAAATTACACGCAACTTACCACTTGAGGATGTGGAGGTAGAAACACCATTAACTAAAATGATTGGCAAACGAATTGCAGGTAAAAAATTGGGTATTATTCCAATTCTTCGCGCTGGTCTAGGTATGGTAAATGGTATGCTTAGTTTAATTCCAACTGCAAAAGTTGGTCATATCGGTTTGTACCGTGATCCTGAGACTTTGAAACCAGTAGAATACTACTGTAAACTACCATCTGACGTAGGCGAACGTGACTTTATCGTAACTGATCCAATGCTTGCTACTGGAGGGAGTGCAGCAGCAGCTATTACATTGTTAAAAGAAAAAGGAGCTAAGCATATTAAGCTAATGTGCTTAGTGGCTGCTCCTGAAGGTGTAGAGGCTGTAAATAAAGAACATCCTGATGTACCTATTTATGTAGCAGCACTTGATGAAAAGCTTAATGATCATGGTTACATCTTGCCTGGCTTAGGTGATGCAGGTGACCGTATCTTCGGTACAAAATAAAATACAATAAAGTAAAACGACATATTAAAATATAATAAGAGGACATGACGACATATTATTAGATTTGAAATAATAACAAATCATCTAAGACGTATGTCGTTTTCTCTTATTTAGGGTTGAATAAAATTTACATAAGGTATACAATACAAGTGTAAAAGTATTTTTTTATTTTAGGTGGGACGGATTTTGTTCACATGGGACGAAAAACGATTCATGCAATCCAAACGGGTAAAGGAGGGACCCGATGAACGAATTTCTAATGATATGTGAACGTATTGTTCCTGAAATTGTTAGCGTATTGAAGGAGCGATACAAAATACTAAACCACCTTGTTTATGAAGAGCCTATAGGCCGTAGGACATTAGCTACTGCAACGGACCTTCCTGAGCGAACCGTACGAAGTCATATTGAGTTAATGCGTGCTAATGGTCTTGTAGACATTTATAAACCAGGGATTTTTCTCACTGATGAGGGACATGCAATTGTTCCAAAGTTGCGAAATTTTTTAAATGAGCTAGATCGTATTAACGAGCTAGAACATCGATTAACTGAAGCACTTCATATCGATAGGGTTATCATCACTCCTACTGAAGGAACCTTGATGGTTAAAAAGTTAGGTTTTGCAGCAGCAAAGCTATTACAGGAATTATTAGAGCCTGACTCTGTAGTTGCCATCAGTGGTGGCAGTACAATGGCTGCAGTAGCTGAAGAGATGCCAGTATTACCATTTAATCCTATTGTTGTACCTGCCCGGGGTGGCGTTGGTGAGGTAGTGGAGTACCAAGCTAATGTAATCGCTTCTGTGTTAGCTGAAAGACTTCGCGGGTCCTATAAGATGCTCCATTTACCTGATGGACTTTCACAAGACTCATTACATATGCTCATGACTTGTGAACCGCAAATTAAAGAAATTGGAGATCTCATTAGTAGGACTGATGTACTATTATTTGGTATTGGTACTGCAATGCGCATGGCAGATCAGCGCCATATTGCTGATGATGTGCGTAAGCAGTTGATAGATAATCATGCGGTAGGTGAAGCACTTGGTCAATATTGTGACATTGAGGGTAAGTTAATTTATTCTACTAATAATATTGGTTTATCACTTCCTGATGTAGTAAAGGTTCCCAATGTTATTGCTGTAGCTGGTGGACAAGAAAAAGCGAATGCTATTATAGGTGTGATGCGAGCTTGTCAAAAAGGTATACTCATCATCGATGAGCAAGCAGCGGAGGGGATGCGTCAATTGTTACAAATTTCTGCCTTATAGGCGAATTAGTAGTTATAAATTTTAGTTTGAAATTTGGTTAAAATTTTTGTTATTAGGAGGATTTAACAATGGCAGTAAAAGTTGGTATTAACGGTTTTGGTCGTATTGGTAAATGTGTAGTTCGCGCAGCGATTAATAATCCTGACGTTGAGGTTGTAGCAATTAATGCTACTGGTGATAATGAAGGTACTGCATTATTGTTAAAATACGACTCCGTACATGGTACAATTCCTAACGAAGTAACATTCGACGAAGAAAATATCTATGTTGATGGCAAAAAAATCCGCGTATTCCACGACCGCGATGCTTCCAAATTACCTTGGTCTGAAGAAGGCGTAGAAATCGTAATTGAATGTACAGGTAAATATCGCGATGCAGAAGAAGCAAAAGTTCATTTAGAACAACCTACAGTTAAAAAGGTATTGATTTCTGCACCTGGTAAAAATGAAGACTTAACTATGGTTATGGGTGTTAACCAAGATATGTACGATCCTGCAAAACACCATATCATCTCCAATGCATCTTGCACAACAAACTGTTTGGCTCCATTCGCTAAAGTATTATGCGATGAATTCGGTATTAAACGCGGCATGATGACTACTATTCATTCCTATACAAATGACCAAAAAATTCTTGATGCACGTCATAAAGACCCTCGTCGTGCTCGTGCAGCTGCTATGTCCATCATCCCTACAACTACTGGTGCAGCAAAAGCTGTTGCTAAAGTATTGCCTCAATTAAAAGGTAAATTAGATGGCTTCGCATTGCGCGTTCCAACTCCAGACGTATCTGCTACAGATCTTGTTTGCGAACTTGAAAAACCTGCTACTAAAGAAGAAATAAATGAAGCATTCCGCAAAGCAGCTGCTGGCGAATTAAAAGGTATCTTAGGTGTATCTGATGTGCCATTAGTATCTTGTGACTTTAGCTCCGATCCACGTAGCTCCATTGTTGACGCTGATTTAACAATGGTTATGGATGGCAATATGGTAAAAGTTGTTTCTTGGTATGATAACGAATGGGGTTACTCCGAACGTCTTATCGACATGGCCGCATTTATAGCAAGCAAAGGCTTATAATCAGGAGGCTTTAATGAAACAAACAATTGAAGGTTTACAAGTAGCTAATAAAACAGTATTTGTTCGTGTTGATTTTAATGTTCCTATGAAAGACGGTGTCATCACTGATGACACTCGTATTCGTAGTGCATTACCTACTATCAATTACTTAATCGAAAAAGGGGCAAAGGTTATCCTTGCTTCTCACTTTGGTCGTCCTAAGGGGGAACGCAAATCAGAAATGTCTTTGGCACCATGTGCTAAGCATTTATCTGACCTTATCAACAAGCCTGTAGCATTCGTAGATGACTGTATTGGCCCTAAGGTTGAAGAAGCCGTAAATGCATTACAACCTGGCGATGTATTGATGCTTGAAAATTTGCGTTATCACAACGAAGAAACTAAAAACGACCCTGAGTTTGCTAAGCAATTGGCAGCTCTTGCAGATGTTGCTATCAATGATGCGTTTGGTGTTTCTCACCGTAATGCAGCATCCGTAGTTGGTATTGCTGACTATATTCCTATGGTAGCAGGTTTCTTGCTCAAAAAAGAAATTGAAGCATTAAGTGCAGCTGTAGTACATCCTAAAACACCTATGGCGGCAATCATTGGTGGTGCAAAAGTAACAGATAAAATTTCTGTTATTTCTAACCTTTTGCCTAAAGTGGATGTAATGATCATCGGCGGTGGCATGGCTAATGCGTTCATTAAAGCACAAGGATGCAACATTGGTAGCTCTTTATTTGAAGAAGGCCAAGAAGCTATCGCTACAGACCTTGTTATGGAAGCTCGCGTAGCAGGTGCTAAATTATTAACACCTATCGATGCTGTAGTAGCAGATGCTTTCAGCAACGATGCTAATACTAAAATTGTAGACGTTGATCAAATCGAAGACGGCTGGATGATATTAGATATTGGGCCTAAAACACGCGAACTTTATATAGAGGCATTGGCGCCAATGAAGACTATTATTTGGAATGGTCCTATGGGCGTATTTGAAATGGAAAACTTTGCAGCTGGTACGAATGCAGTAGCGAAAGCTGTAGCTGAATCCGATGCGATGACTATCGTTGGCGGTGGCGACTCTGTGGCAGCCATTGAAAAAAGTGGCTTAGCGGATAAAATTAGCCACATCTCCACAGGTGGCGGTGCATCTTTAGAGTTCTTAGAAGGCAAAATTCTACCAGGTATTGCTGCATTGTCTGAGGCATAATATGAGAAAACCCATTATTGCAGGGAATTGGAAAATGAATGGCACCATTGCGTCTGGATCAATTCTGATCGAAGCGTTTAACAGCGTGTTACAAGATATGGAATTATCCTGTGATGTTGTTGTATGTCCGCCTTTCACAGCTATCGAACGTGCGGTAGCATTGACGAAAAATACAGCTATTGAAGTAGGCGCACAAACTATGGATTATCATGATGCTGGTGCGTTCACTGGTGAAATTTCACCACTTATGCTTACAGAGGTAGGCGTTAATTATGTAATCATCGGTCATTCTGAGCGCCGTGAATATTATGGCGAAACAGATGAGACGGTAAATGCAAAAATTAAAAGTGCATTTCATCATAATTTGAATCCTATTGTCTGTGTTGGTGAAAGCTTAGAACAACGTGAAACTGGTCATACACTTGACTGGATTACATCTCAACTAGAAGGGGCTTTGGCTGATATTCCTAAAGAGCAAGTCAGCCAATTGATTATTGCGTACGAACCAATTTGGGCTATCGGTACTGGCAAGACAGCAACGGCTGATCAAGCTGAAGAGGTATGTAAAGAAATCCGCAATTACATTCGATCTCTATATGATAATGAAACTGCTGATGCAGTACGCATCCAGTATGGTGGTAGCGTTAAATCAGAAAATGCATTAGAAATCCTTGGAGAGCCTAATATTGATGGTGCTCTTGTAGGTGGTGCATCCCTTGTGGTTGACGAATTTATTGATATTATTAAAGCGGCGAATCAAGTAAGCGCTTAATATGAGGTTAGAAATGGCTAAATTAGAGGCTCCCGTAATGCTAGTCATCTTAGATGGCTTTGGATTGGGGGATCAAACAGATACAACCAATGCTGTAGTACAGGCGAAGCCGCTCTGTTTTAATCAATTATGGGATACGTATCCACATACGACATTAGAAGCATCAGGGCTTGCGGTAGGCCTTCCAGAAGGTCAAATGGGGAACTCTGAAGTAGGCCATTTAAATCTTGGCTCTGGTCGCATCGTGTATCAAGATTTGACACGTATTACAAAAGATGTTGAGTCTGGTGAGTTTTATAGTCGCCCAGTTATGCGTGAGCTATATGAAGTGGCTAAAAAGCAAAGCTTACATCTTATCGGCCTAGTGTCTGATGGAAATGTTCATTGCTCCTTAGATCACATTAAGGCAGTCATTAAAGGAGCTCATGATAATGGAATCGAGCATGTGTATGTCCATGCTTTGCTCGATGGTCGTGATGTAGCTCCACAATGTGCACAAGGCTATTTAAAGGACTTAGAAGCGTATATGGCAGAGGTCAACTGTGGCAAAATTGCTACAGTTAGTGGTCGCTATTATGCGATGGACCGCGATAATCGTTGGGACCGCGTTGAATTGGCATACAATGCCATTGTAAATGGTCAAGGTGAAACAGCTGGGTCTGCTTGTGAAGCGGTGCAACAGTCCTATGATAAAGATGCAGCAGATGAGTTTGTACTTCCTACGGTGATTGATGCTGCAGGGACTATCAAAGATGGAGATGCGGTTATATTCTGTAACTTCCGCCCAGATCGTGGTCGTGAACTTACAAAAGCACTAGTATTACCTGATTTTGATGGCTTTAAACGGAAGCCACTATCTATATATATGGCAACTATGACAAAATACGAGGATGGTTTGCCCGTACATATTGTGTATGAAAAGGATACATTATCTGAAACATTAGGTGAAGTTCTAAGTGCAGGTGGTTATCGCCAATTGCGTATTGCGGAAACAGAAAAGTATGCTCATGTTACATATTTCTTCAATGGCGGTGAAGAGGAACCCTTTGAAGGTGAGGACCGCATTCTCGTAAAATCCCCTCAAGTGGCAACCTATGATTTACAGCCAGAAATGAGCGCTTATGAAGTGACCGATAAGGTTGTACAAGCAATTCAAGATGAAACGTATGATATGATTATTTTGAACTTTGCTAATCCAGATATGGTCGGTCATACGGGTAGCTTTGAAGCCGCCGTTAAAGCGGTTCAAGCAGTAGATACTTGTTTAGGTCGTATCGTGGAGGCTATTCGTAACAAGAAAGGTCATCTGTTAGTTACAGCAGATCATGGTAATGCAGAGCTTATGGTTAATCATGAAACAGGTAAGGTACATACGGCACATACAACGAACTTGGTTCCTTTAATTTTAATGAGCGACAGTTTAAAAACAGCTACATTAGAAGCTGGTAAATTATGTGACATTGCTCCTACATTATTAGATTTAGCTGGGATACAACAACCAACAGCCATGACAGGTCACAGCTTGGTACATAAAGCATAATATGGAGCTTTCACTATATTAGTAGTTAATTAGAGTTATAAGCCTATAAGGTTAAGCTCAATATATATAATGGCTGTCAGATGGCAGTTATTCCATTAGATTTTATGAGGTGAAGAAATGGCAGTAATTGAACAAGTCATTGCAAGAGAGATTTTAGATTCCCGCGGTAATCCAACAGTTGAAGTTGAAGTATGTTTAGAAGATGGTACTATTGCGACAGCAGCAGTTCCATCTGGTGCTTCCACAGGTATGTTTGAAGCCGTAGAATTACGGGATGGAGATAAATCCCGTTACTCCGGTAAAGGTGTTTTAAAAGCTATCGATAATGTAAATGCTAAAATCGGTCCTGCACTTATCGGTTATGATGCTACAGAACAAGTAGCAATCGATAACTTGATGTTGCAACTTGACGGTACAGACAATAAATCTAACCTTGGTGCAAATGCAATTCTTGGCGTATCCATGGCAGTAGCTCGTGCGGCGGCTGAATCTTTGGACTTACCATTATTTGTATATCTTGGTGGCTTCAATGCTAAAGAGTTGCCAGTTCCTATGATGAATATCTTGAATGGTGGCGCACATGCAGATAACAACGTAGATATTCAAGAATTCATGATCATGCCTGTAGGTGCTGAATCTTTTGCAGAAGCTCTTCGCAGCTGTGCAGAAGTATATCACACTTTGAAATCCGTACTTCATAGCAAAGGTCTTAGCACTGCAGTAGGTGATGAAGGTGGTTTTGCTCCAAACTTGGCATCTAATGAAGAAGCATTAGAGGTAATTTGTGAAGCAATCAAAACTGCTGGGTATGAACCTGGTAAAGACTTCAAATTGGCTCTTGATTCCGCATCTTCTGAATTCTACAAAGATGGTGTATACAATCTTGCTGGTGAAGGTAAAGTTAAAACAGCAGCTGAAATGGTTGACTTCTATGAGTACTTAGTAGGTAAATACCCAATCGTATCCATCGAAGATGGTCTTGCTGAAGAAGATTGGGACGGTTGGAAATTGTTGACAGATCGTCTTGGCGATCGCGTACAACTTGTTGGTGACGATTTATTTGTAACTAACACAAAACGTTTGGCTCGTGGTATTGAACTTGGTGTAGGTAACTCCATTCTAGTAAAAGTTAATCAAATTGGTACCCTCACTGAAGCTTTCGATGCTATGGAACTTGCTAAACGTGCTGGTTATACTTGCGTAGTCTCTCACCGCTCTGGTGAAACTGAAGATACATTCATTGCTGATATTGCTGTAGCTGTAAATGCTGGTCAAATTAAGACTGGTGCACCGGCTCGTTCTGAACGTGTAGCGAAATATAACCAATTGCTTCGCATTGAAGAAATGTTATATGAAACAGCACAATATAAAGGTAATGATGTTTTTTATAACTTAAAATAAGATACGTATTATCTAACAGTTTAATAAGGGCGCCCTTCGGGGCGCCTTTTTTGTATGTCCAAAAATAGAAAAGTTTTCGCTTCGTGGATTTTTAAAAATAAAAGAGGGATTTAGAGGCTGATGTCGAAACCTATAACGCCATACGCTAGTGTGAGGTAAAAACATACCGCAAGGTATTGGAGGTGACCATGTATGTAGACGTAACATTAGACGATATTATCTTGTATGCTTTAGAACACCATGTAAGCGATATCCACTTTGATCCCGTTAAAACTGGTGCTCATGTTCGGTTACGACAAGATGGACTGCTGCAACATTACATGACTGTATCATTTGAGGAAGCTGAACTCATTATCAATCGCATCAAGGTGTGTAGTTCTCTAGATATCAGCGAGAAGCGTTTACCCCAAGATGGTCGTTGGGCTTGGAGTCATAAAGATAAGTCTGTAACAATGCGTGTGTCTACATTGCCTAGCCTATACGGAGAAACCTTAGTATGTCGCCTTATGGGTAATGAAGGGAGCCATAAAGATTTAAAAGCGCTAGGGATGCGAACAGATATTTTTGAGCATATTGCACAATTATTGAAACGTCCTTATGGCTTGTTGCTTATCTGTGGGCCGACTGGCAGTGGTAAGACAGCCACCTTATACGCCATGTTACGCATGCTTAATTTAGAGGAAACAAAGTTAATCTGTCTCGAAGATCCTGTAGAGGCTGAAATAAAAGGGGCTATCCAAATTGGTATCAATGAAAAGATTGGCTTTACCTTTGCTAAAGGTCTTCGGTCTGTATTACGGCAAGATCCAGATACGATTATGATTGGTGAAATTAGGGATAAGGAGACCGCAGAGCTAGCCGTTAAGTCTGCTTTAACGGGGCATCGCGTATTATCTACTATACATACCAATACAGCTATAGGCGTTGTAACACGACTCATGGATATGGGCGTAGAGCCGTATTTAATACGGGCTACATTAATGGGAGCTATTGCACAACGGCTAGTACGAAAATTCGATGGTACAGTATATCAAGGACGGACTGCTTTATTTGAATACTTAGAAATACCTGCTAATTTGGCTCATTGGGACCAATTAGAAACACATTTATTATTGTCATTAGAAGAGTCTGCTCGTGAGGCCGTATCTCAGCATGTTACATCTATAGAGGAGGTGCATCGTTGTGGACTTATGCTGTAAAAGTGAAAGTTTAGAAACTATTGTAGAAAAGGCAATACAATTATCATCAACAGATATTCATCTACAATGTGGGCAGCCTATCTATTTGCGATATGGTGATGGATTAAAGGCTACTTCGTTTATATGTACTACAGAATTAATCGAGGATATCTTGCGCCGTTGTGGTATAGCCTCCTATGAGTGGCAGTCTCTTGATGAGGCTTGTTCCTGTTGTGGTGTGCGGATCCGTATTCATCTATATCGAGCTAATCAGACTATATGTGGTACATTGCGATTACTCTGTCATCAACAACTAAAGTTAGATGACAATAGTGAGGGGCAACTGCTACAAAAATTATGTGAAGCACATGATGGTCTATTGCTTGTTTGTGGACCTACAGGCAGTGGTAAAAGTTTTACCTTAGCTTGTTGTATTGATTATATTAATCAGACTATGGAGCGTCACATTATTACCTTAGAGGACCCCATAGAATTTGAGTTTGCACCTAATAAGTCTTTGATCCATCAACGACAATTAGGTGCTGATATCAATACTATGTCAGATGGTATTCGAGATGCCTTACGAGAGGATCCGGATGTCATTATGGTAGGCGAACTTCGAGATCGTGAAACCCTTGAAGCGGCACTTCATGCGGCAGAGACTGGTCACCTTGTAATGGCGACTATGCATACACAGCGTGCAGTGATGGCGGTTCACCGCATGATTTCTCTATTTCCTGGGGAGCAACAAGAAGAGATACGCAATCAAATATCTCAAGTGTTACGGGCCGTTATATGTCAGCGTTTACTTCGATGGAATAAAAAGTTCATTACTATTCGTGATATTTTGCTAAATACCCATGCAGTAGCAAATTTGATACGGACCCGTAAGGAACCACAAATCATATCTATTCAAGAAACGCAACTTCCGATGAAAACATTAGAAATGGCTGTGCGAGATGTAAAGGCACAATATGGAGCCCAACAACAATTGCATACCTTGCTTGATCAACAATTATCGTAGGTGAATATATGGAGGCTTATGAATATGTCGTAAAAAATAATCAAAATGAAACAGAAAAAGGTTTGATGTGGGGGGATTCAGAACAGGAAATTGCAATACGGTTAAAACGAGATGGCTATAAAATTTATAGGATATCGTTGCAGGATAAAAAAAAGAAACATAAATGGAATCATACTATGGTGGTAGATGTGACTTATCAATTAGGTCTACTCATTGAATCTGGTGTTCCATTACGGCGTGCCTTACAGTTACTCTGTCAGGGGAAACGAGGACTACTCTATACAGCTTTATATGAATCTATAGAGCGTGGTCAGACTTTATCACAAGCTTTACGAAGTGAAGGATGTTCTCCTATTGCTTTGGCTTTACTAGAAAGTGGTGAAGCAGCGGGCACCTTGGGTGAAAGTTTACAATATATATCCCGTCACTATGATTGGGAAAGGCAGCTGAAACAAAAGGTTATAAGTGCTATTTCTTACCCTTTATTTCTTCTTTTAATGATGAATATATTTTTTCTAGTCACCATTTTGTTTATTATTCCTTCATTTGAAAATGTATTTACCACTATGCATATTACATTACCTTTGATGACGCGAGCTCTTTTTGTATTAGGACAAGGGTTAAAATCGCATCCTCTAATGGTAATAGCTATACATTGTGTTGTAATAGGTTCCTTAGCATTTGCTTATAAACAACATAGTATAAAGTGTAAAGTACATCGTTGGCTTTGGCTATTGGCTCACCGATACCAATGGAGTACTTGTGTGTACTATACGAGCATGTTAAAAGTTTGGGCTCTCTTACTAGATTCTGGTATCTCTATTATTCACACCATGAATATTACTCGCCCTTTGTGGGGGAATATATATGGTGCTGAATGTAGTGAACAGGTGGAAGCAAAGTTATTATCAGGACACTCATTTGAAGAAAGTTTGCGTAGTGGTCAAATAGGAAATTCTTTTATATGGCAAATGATCTCCATTGGAGAAGAGAGTGGGGAATTAGTAAAAATGTTAAACCACTGTGGATACTACTATGAATCTATACTTTCAAAATATATTGCTCGTTTAGAACGATTGTTGGAACCGATTCTACTAACCGTAATGGGAATTGGTGTAGCCGTATTAGTTGTATCTGTTATGTATCCCTTATTTACGTCCATTGCCAACTTAGGAGGGCAATAGACAATGTTATTACTTAACTATTAAAAAGGAGGATATTATGAATTCTGTTATGCATATGATTCATGAAGCGAATCATCGATTAGAAATGTGCGGTCAATGGATCGTAGATCGATTACATATTTCTCGTGTTCGAGAAGGGTTTAAGAAATCGAGAAAAGGCGGATTTACTCTCGTTGAATTAATGGTTGTAGTGGCGGTTATCGCTATACTAGCAGCTATTGCGATGCCACAATTCTTATCTGCTGCGGATAAAGCTCGAAACGCTAAGGAAACAGCAGATATTCAAATTATAAAAAATGCCACTCAGTTGTATATGATTGATAAAAATGTCGATACACCTCCAACAGTAGAAAATTTATATAAGGAAGGTTATCTTACTGAACATGTTAAGACTGCAAAAGGGAAAGAATACACTATTACTTATGAAGCAGTCAGTGGTGGGACCTCAAAATCTGTTGTTGTTAAAGCACCTAATGAGCCTTAATTAACTTGTATAGGTTATGAATTACATACGTTAGTTATATGAAAGGACAAGGTATGAAAGGGACCAATTATGTAATAGGCCTTTTTGTATATATAGCATCTATAGTTCTGCCTATTATAGTTTCATCAAAAGCAATATCTTATACTCACATTGCTTTGTATGCTGTGTTTTCACTCATCATCATAGCAGGTGCTACCATCGATATGCATTACTATATATTGCCCGATGAAGGAGCGCTAGCTCTTGTAATAGGAGGGATTATGTATAGCTATATAAATGATAAATCTATGTTAGTAACCGTGTTAAGTGTTATGAGCGTAGGGGCTATTACATATGGACTTCGTTTGATCAGCCATAAAGGTTTTGGCATAGGAGATATTAAATGGTTTTCTGCTATTGCAATGTGGCTCTCGCCATGGGAAATTATATGTTTCTTTTACGTAGCATTTTGTGTTGGTTCTCTCTATCTCTTACTAACAGGTTATCGTAATCGATATATCCCATTTGGTCCCTTTTTATGCTTTGGTGGATGGTGTGCCTTACATGGGGGTTCCTATATGGAGGTGCTTTACCAATGGTTAAGGTACAACTTATAAATCGTCAAAGTGGATCTTTGCTGGCGGAATGGATTATTACGCTTGGTTTAATTTTACTGCTCATCTCTATTGCTTTACCTATTGTAATAACACCTAGTCGTTATACCTTAAATGGTACTACGCAAGAGGTGGTGTATATGCTCAAGAAAGTTCAACTTTGGTCTATGTTAGGGCATAAATCTAATGGTAAAGGGAGAATGCTTTTTATATTAAATAAGGACAGTTACACCTTAGAGGAAGATGCCAATCATCATACGGTAAACATATCATTGCCGTCAAATATTGAGAGCACGCGGTCTATGACTATTATTTCTTTTTCAGCTTTAGGCTTACCTTATGATGGGACAGAAATTATTTTGAAAGATCGTGAAAGTGGTGAGAAAAATCGCATATGGATATCTGTACAAACGGGGCGTATTAGGTGGGAAGAAGTGCACTGAAGGATTTATGTATGGTGATGCCTTAATATCAGCTGCTATAATCATGCTCATTTTACCTATTGTATTATCTATATTTTGGATGGCTACTCTTACGGTATATAAGGCGTATTATTGGGATCATATATTGCAAGATACCATAACGTATTTAGAAAAGGCTAAAGCTTCTTACTATAAAACTGGAACAATAGAATCAGGTGTATATAACTCTCAATTCACTATGAGTCCTAGTGAAAAAATTACTTATAAAATACATATAAAGCCTGTAGTGATAGAAGGTGTATCTTTACAACGATTAACAGTAGATGCCATCGATAATCAATCTGTTGTCTACTCTCTATCAGTTGATTTGGAGGGGATACATTGAACGGCGAGGATATAGAAAAGGTAATTGGAAAGAACAAAGAATATAAGCAGAATCCTATAGCAAATAAGAATAATAATAAGAAAAATAATAGTAAGAATAGAAATAATATGGGATTTATTTTGTATTCTACGCTCATTAGTATGACGATTTCTGTCATAGTTCTTACCATATTGTTAGGTATCCTATTCTATGCAGTTATGTGGGATGCTAAATTACTGGATAGTGTAGCTATGATGGAGGATGGTCGATATACACGGCGGATGGTTGTGGCTCAAATGATATGGAACCCTGTGAAGGTTACTGTAGAAGACCATAATAAGAGTTTATATATTCACGATACAAAACGTACAACTTTAACTGTACAACGTCATGCACTATACAGAAAATTAACAGATAGTAGCTTGCAGCCTGTCAGTGGCAGTCGAATTGTAGGAACTACAGATAAACGAAATGTGGGCTGTACTCAGGAATATCCTTTTAGTGTAGATACTAATGGGACCGTGTATTTGCGCTGGTATATTAACAATCGTTTTGTTAATGATAGGAAATATACAAGTGGTTATGGAGGACTAACCATATATGAGGTCTCTATTGGACAGAGTGCTATTTATGATTGGTATAAAAGTAAAGAGGAGACAAGTTATGAACATAGGAGCCCATAACGCGGGCTTTATTACATATATAGCGATACTTACGATGTCCTTTTTATTACTATTAGCTTTTATGGGGCTTCGTATAGGACAAATATGTGAAAGTAATGTGGTAGATGAATTGCATTTGGAAGAAGCTCATTACGCAGCACAAAGAGGTGCTCATTGGTTTGTTGGCTATTGTAAATTAGGAAATGTATGGGACTTTCAAAATAAACTAGTTGTAATAGATGATGAAAATGTAGAGATTACTATTGAAGCGGACAGCTCAACAGATAATCCGCGTCATATTATGAGTTATGGAAAACTGAAGAATAGTGAAATCGTGAGTCGTGTACATATGTATGTGACCGTAGATAAAGAAAAACATATGCATGTTATAAAGGTAAAACCTTATTGAGGTGATTCTATGAAACGAAAAAAGAAAATACATTCTGGAGTATGTATAACTGATGAACATATTGTATGTGTTACCGCTCATATAGAAAATAAAACAATGGTCATTACCGATGCGTTGGAGATGAAGCGTACGGGACCTATTGATGAAGACGTTACAAAATTTATTGAAACTTATGATTTAGACGAAGGTGCTTATAGTATTGTAGCTAATATTGATACACAAATGCATGTGGCACCCTATGATCCTCACGATTTTGATATGAAGGAATTCATAAAGTGGAATGTAGAGGACTACTTTAGTTTTGAGGGGGATAGTTTCCAAATGGATGCTTGTCGCCGGGAATATCCACGACACAATTATCATATGTTTATGGTGGCTGTAGATCGGCATTCACTAGAACTTTTGAAACAAGGTATACGAGATACTTATGCACCCGTTGATGTTATTGATTTTTGGCCTATTCCTATTTGTTACTGTTTGATGCGGCGTAGTGGTACTGTAACAGGAGTTGTGGAAGAAGGAGCTATGCATTTATGGCTTTGGTGGAATGATATATGCATTCAAGAGTGTATTGTACCTATTACTGGTAGCGATGTAGCTGAAGCTATGGATAAGTTAGAAGTGAGATTACAAGACTTTGGTATAGATGAGATACAGGGAATTCGGATGTATGGGTTAGAATCTATAACAAATGAAGAACGGACAGATATGGAAGGTATAATTTCCATGTATGGAGAAACTGAATATATTCCATTATTATTTTTAGGTCGTGGTCGTAATCGTTGCAAGCAAGGACAATTAGATTGGGACATGGCTATCGGTATGGCAGCAAGGGGGCTTAAATGGATTGGATTGGGCTGGTAAGGATAGATGTATTAATTTAATGCCTCGCTCGTTACGATGGTATAGTTTATGGCATACCTATCGATACCTTCTTTATGGGATAAGTCTTATATACATTATAGTAGGGCTTGTTACTATATATAGTTGTTGGTCAAGCTATCGTAGCTACGAAAATCGAAAGATAGACTTTGTGCGATTGCAAGCAAATGCTCAGTATCAAGAAATACATCAACAATATGGTGAATTAATGGAAATAAGAAATAAAATAATAAAGAATAAAATCCTTAAGAATCAAACAGATATATTACCCAATACAATGGTCGTATATATTCTTGATGCCGCTATGTCAGAACATATTAGTCTACAGCATCTTAGCATTAAGGATGGGCGTATCAGTATAGATGGTATAGGTACGAGTGACGAAATGTGTCGTAAATTTATTGCTATTCTCCAACAAAAATTACTAGGGATGGAGTGTCATGGAACAGTTAAAGCAGATAAAGGTGTTTATACATTCCATATGGACGGATCTAAAAGAGAGCACAACGTATCAGGTCGAGAGAATATTAACGGGCCTAGTGTTGTGGGGGATGCTCATTAGCCTTTCTATGTATGGGCATATCTATTTTGAAGACAAAAATAATAGCTTAAAAAATCAACAAGAAAATTATAATATACAAATGAATGCTGAGTCAGATTATATAGTGTCTAATGAAGCAAAACTATTAGAATCTTTTACACGGAACAAGACATCTAATACGAGTTCTAATACAAATATTTTTGATTCCTTGCAAGGAGAACCATTAATGATTGTCAGTACTGATGAGCATGAAGGTATACTAGAATTAACAGTATTAGGTAGTACAGAGCGTATGATTAACTGGATAAATACTGTTGAAGAAAAGGATCCTTCACGCCGTATAGAAATAGAAGATATAGAACGTAAAGGTAATGTAGTTTATGTGCATTGTGCAATTAAATCGATTATAAAACCTTAATGAAAATCGGGTGTACTGTATAGAGACAGATTATAGATTTTATGTCTATAGTCTGTCTTTGTTTTTGGACCATTTTATAGTACAATGAAGGATATGTAATGATAAGGGGCACATAATAGATGATAATAAAACGGAATATTATGCTCATCGGTTCTATGGGAAGTGGCAAAAGTCACTTTGGACGGAACCTTGCAGAACGCAAGGGTTGGCAATTTGTAGATACCGATCGCGTATTAGAAAGTCGTTTTGGGTTGCCCATTGCTGAGATTTTTAAAAAGATAGGAGAAAAAGCGTTCCGCCGCGCCGAAATGGATGTACTAAAAAAGGTTTGCTTATACCATGAAGCAGTGATTTCTGTGGGTGGGAATTTTCCTATTGAACATCGCACCTTAAAGGTATTAAAAAAATATTCCTATATTATTGGTATCCGAGCTGCACAATTCCGTATTGTCAGTCGCGTGAATCGCCGTGTTGGGAAACGGCCTACCATGGACTATAGTAATGTGAATGCCTTTGTACATGCTATGATACAATCGTGGAAGCCCGTGTATAAGCAGTGCGATTTTGTACTAGATACAACAAATGGCCGGACCTATGATTTTATACAGCGTATTGAGGATGAATTAGATGCCTCAGATGTGCAATTTAAAGCAAGACGTCAACCCAATGATACAAACGATGTAGATGCTAAAGAAGCAGCTGAAGATATACAATTTAATAATCAACAAAGTAGGAAAAAAGAGATTTCTGAAGCAGTATCAAAAAGAGCAATGTCTAATAAAATTCGTTATGATAAGAGGTATAAACAAAAGACTTCTAATCAAACGAATAAAAAAGGTAAAGCACATAGTATATCCAAACAACGTACACCACAAGGGGGTAATGGATATGAGAAGAATCGCAATACTAACAAGCGGCGGAGACGCACCTGGAATGAACGCCGCCATAAGAGCGCTAACTAGAAAAGCTATACATGAAGGTTTTGAAGTGTTTGGCACTGAACGTGGCTATTTAGGTATCATTGAGGAAAAGATATTTCCCTTATCGAATCGAGACGTTGGTGGCATCATAACACAAGGTGGTACGATGCTGAAAACAGCACGTTTTCCAGAATTTCAAAATGAAGAAATTCAACGCAGAGCTTATGATATTTTGAAAACTTATGACATTGACCATTTGGTTGTTATCGGTGGTGATGGCTCCATGCGTGGTGCTACAAGTTTATCTAAACTTGGTATGTCTACTATGACCATTCCATGTACGATAGATAATGACATGGGTGGTACACAATATACGATAGGCTATGATACGGCTCTTAATACGGTAGTTGATGCGGTTGGGCGTATTCGGGATACATCAAACTCCCATGAACGTGTAGCTATTGTGGAGGTTATGGGGCGCAAAGCTGGACATATTGCATTAAAGGCAGGCCTAGCTTGTGGGGCAGAAATAGTTTTGGTTCCTGAAAATCCCATGCCTTTACATGCGGTTTGTCGTCATTTAAAGGAAACACAAATTCGGGGTAAAGAATATAGTGTTATCCTCGTTGCAGAAGGTGCCTATAACAGCGGTGAGGTGAAAGCTTTTATCAAGGAGCATACAGAATTTGATCCTAGCCTAACTGTGTTGGGCTACTTACAACGTGGCGGTGGTCCATCGGCATTTGATGCTATTTTAGCGGCTCGCATGAGTGAAGTCTGTATTAATTTATTGATGAGTGGTGTCGCTAACCGATTAGTAGGTTATATAGATGGTCATATCCGTGCGCTATCTTATGAAGAGGCAGAACGTCTTGAATTTCCAATCGATGAGAAGGATTATAGATTATTGTCAATATTGAGTAGTTAATGGCCCGTAAGGGCCATTTTTTATATATCATAATTTATTTATTAATGAAATTATATTGCGTAAAAGCAATTGGTGCTGTATAATTTAAAAATACTATATGTGTTGATATAGAATAAATGTCTTTTTAATATATCTTCATCTTAAAAAAAGGAGATCATAATGAAAGAGTTCTTACAAAAGCATCGTAAACGTATAGTAACAGGTGCTGTTGTTCTTTGTGTTCTTGGTGGCGGCACATATTACTACATGGATAGTCTAAATGCAAATCAAGCACAAACGTTATACACTACTGGCAAGGTTGAAAAGGGTGATGTAAAAACTAGTATCAGTGCCACAGGTACTATTAACCCTGTAAATTATGTAGATGTTTCTACAAATGTTGCTGGTAAACTTGAAAAAGTTTTAGTTAAAGAGAATGATCAAGTTACGGCCGGTCAAGTTATCACTTATATTGATACACGTCAATTACAAGCATCTGTTGATGATGCTCGTGCGGCGTTAGCCAAAGCAGAACTTGATATGAATCGTTATAAATCCTTGGCGGCTCAAGATGCTATTGCACAACAAACATATGATGATTCTGTAACATCTTATGAACGTGCTAAATCTACTTATGAACGTGCGGCCGCAGATTTAAGTGATGCTACTATTACAGCACCAATGTCTGGTACTGTTGTTGGTACACCGCTAAAAGCCGGTCAAACTATTAGTACTGGTATTTCCACACAAATGATCATTGCTACCATTGCAGATTTAAAAAATTTAGAGATTTATCTTACTGTAGATGAAACCGATATTGGCAATATTAAACAAGGTGCTAAGGTAGAGTTTACTGTAGATTCTAAGCCAGGTGAAACTTTCACAGGTTACGTTTCTGAAATTGCAAAAGGTACAAAGGGTAATATGGGCACTACAAGTACAAGTGTAGTGTACTATACGGTTAAAGTTCAAATTCCTGAAAATATTTCAGGTAATTTCTTACCATCTATGACAGCTCGTGCCACAATCTTTGGTGAAGATATTAAAAATACATTGGTAGTTCCTCTTACTGCTGTACGTACGGATAAACAAGGTGAGTATGTATATGTTATAAAAGATGGTCAACCAGTACGAACCGCTGTTTCTACAGGTGTAACTGGGGATACTAATGTTCAAATCCTAAAAGGTTTATCTGAAGGTGATGAAATTATCGTAAGCGGTGATGTGAATGCACCAAAGAATAATGTAGCTGGACCATTCTAAGGGTAGGTGCTTATGAACCAAACAGTAATTGACATACAAGGGATTACAAAAACCTATGTGAATGGCAAATTATCAGTACCTGTTCTGCATGGTATTGATTTAGTTGTCAATAAGGGTGAATTTGTATCCATTATGGGGCCATCTGGATCTGGTAAATCAACCTTTATGAATATTCTCGGATGTTTGGACCGACCTACAACTGGTTCTTATCGACTCAATGGAGACGAGGTTGCTACCTTATCTGATGATGAACTTGCGTATGTACGTAATAAACAGATCGGTTTTGTATTTCAAAGCTTTAATTTGTTGACAAAATTGACAGCCCTAGAAAATGTAGCGCTTCCTATGATTTATGCCGGTGTAAATAAAAAGATGCGCATTGAACGGGCCACTCAATTATTACAGTCTGTCGGCTTGGGCGAGCGTATGGACCATTTGCCATCCGAGTTGTCTGGTGGGCAACGTCAACGCGTGGCGATTGCTCGTGCACTGGCAAATAATCCTGCTATTATCATGGCTGATGAACCGACAGGGAATCTTGACTCCAAGTCAACCATTGACGTTATGAACATCTTTCGAGACCTTCATGATGAAGGCCGTACGATTCTTCTAGTTACACATGAACCGGATATTGCTACGTACGCGAGTCGTAATGTAGTCTTGAAAGATGGGATAATTGTAGAGGATTCGATCAATTCTAATATGACTCCTATAAAGGAGGTGCCTAATGTATAAAGAAAGTTTTCTAATGGCATGGGCTTCCTTGATTGCTAATAAATTGCGCTCCCTTTTGACCATGTTAGGTATCATTATCGGTGTAGCAGCTGTTATTGCCTTGGTATCTATCGGTAATGGGGTGAAGCAAGATATTGAGAATTCTATTTCTAGCTTAGGCTCTAACTTGTTGGTAGTTTTGCCAGGGGCGCCGCGGACGCCAGGTGCTAGATCTTCGCAGGGGTCCATGAAATCGTTGAAAATATCTGACTATGAAGCTATTGCTAAGTTAGAAGGTGTAAAAGCCGCCAGTCCTATGACAAATGGCTCTTATGTGGTGATTTATCAAAATAAAAACTGGACTACATCTGTTGCGGGAGTTAATTCTAACTTTCAGGACGTAAATAATTGGACTATGACATCTGGTCGATTTTTCTCCGATAAAAATGTTCAGAACCGAGAACGTGTAGCGGTTGTGGGACAAACGGTAGTAAAAAATTTGTTTGCTGATGAAGATCCTGTAGGCAAGGAAATCCGTGTTAAAAATATTCCATTCCGTGTCATTGGTGTTCTCAAAAGTAAAGGGAACGGAACCATGGGTAATGACCAAGACGATACGGTGTTAATTCCATATACAACATCAATGGAGCGCGTAGAGGGCATTGACTATCTTCGCAGGGTGTATGTTGTGGCTAAGGATGATGAGGGCATCGATCGTTTGCAGGCAGATATAGAGAACTTGTTGCGTGTTCGTCATAATATTAAAGATACAAATTTGGATGATTTCAATATTCAAAATATGAAATCTATTATGGAAACAGTGGCTCAGACGACGGGAACATTTACGTTATTCCTAGGGGCTGTTGCTGCGATTTCTCTAGTTGTAGGTGGCATTGGTATTATGAACATAATGCTTGTATCTGTAACGGAACGGACTCGAGAAATTGGTGTGCGTAAAGCTTTGGGGGCTACGTATAGCGTAATTGTTACGCAATTCTTAATAGAAGCCGTTGTAATCAGTTTGATGGGGGGCTTTATTGGTATTGCTTTCGGTATAGGAGCCTCAAAAGTAATCGGAATGGTATCTGGAATGAGTACAATTGTATCTGTTCCAACAATCATAATGTCCTTTGCCTTTTCCATGGCTATTGGTTTGATTTTTGGTATATACCCAGCCCGTAAAGCGGCTAAGCTCAATCCAATCGATGCATTGCATTATGAATAGTTTTGAATTTATAAATGTGTTTTCTTAAGAACATACCATATAATTAGATAGAGTTATTCGCATATGGTGCGTTGCATGATACAATATGTATGATGTAACGCACCATTTTTATATGTTTGTATTGAATTTTTACATTTAACTATAAAGATTTTCATACAGGTAATGTAATAGACTTAGTATTCAGATTAGTTAATCTATGAGTATGTATATAGAATGGAGAACCTTATGGCTACAACATTGTTAGAATATTTCAACGAATTACGAGATCAAAACCCATTTTCTTGGGTGAAAGATTCTGCGATTACAGCAGTGGAACCAGGTCATGCGGAAATGACATTGCAAACAAATGAAACAGATTACTGCAATTTTAGAGGGGATTTGCATGGTGCCGTATGTATTGGCTTAGCAGATAGTGTGATGGGGACTGCTTGTTTTACATTGGGAAAATCTGTTAGCACCATTGATCTTAATGGTAACTATGTGAAAGCTGTTAAGGGCGGTGCTGTATTGCGTGGTGTAGCTAATGTAGAGCACAACGGTAAAACTACTATGGTTGCTACCGCTCGTATTTATAATGAATTAGGTGAACTTGTTCACTTGGCACGGGGTACATTTTTTGTACTAGAAGAGAAGCCATTACCTGATTTACCATGGCGTTTTATTGAAGAAGATAACCCTGATTTGGTATAATATAAGTTAGACTTTTACAAATAGGAGGATGCTTGAATGGAACAAGAATTACAACGTATTAAGGCAGAAGCTCTTGATGCCATCAAAGGCGCTGCTGATCAACAAGCGTTGCAAGATATACGTGTTAAATATTTAGGTAAAAAAGGCGAGGTAACGGCTTTATTAAAAGGTCTTGGTAAATTATCTCCAGAAGAACGTCCTAAAGCGGGGGCCCTTGTTAATGCTGTTCGTGAAGCGTTAGAGGCTGAAATTGATACGGTTAAAGCTCGTATGGAAACTGCAGAGTTAAATGCTCGTTTAGAAAAAGAGCGCATCGATATTACATTGCCTGGCCGTGCACAAAAAGCTGGTCATATCCATCCATTAACAAAGGTTAATGAAATGATTGAAGACTTCTTCATGAAAATGGGGTATACCGTTGAAGAAGGTCCAGAAGTAGAGCAAGATTACTACAACTTTGAATGCTTAAATTTACCTAAAGATCATCCAGCACGTGATATGCAAGATTCCTTCTATATTACAGAAAATTTCTTGTTACGTACTCATACATCTCCAGTACAAGCTCGTACAATGCAACGTCATGAGCCAAACAGCCCAATTCGCATGATTGCGCCTGGTAAGGTTTATCGTTGGGATTATGATGCGACTCATTCCCCTGTATTCCATCAAGTGGAAGGTCTCATCATCGATGAGCATATTACATTTGCTGACTTAAAAGGCACATTAGAGTCCTTCTTGCGTCACATGTATGGTGATGAAACAAAGGTACGTTTCCGTACAAGCTTCTTCCCATTCACAGAACCATCTGCAGAGGTAGATATCTCTTGCGTAATGTGTGGTGGTGATGGCTGTCGTGTATGTTCCCATACCGGTTGGTTAGAAATCTTAGGTTGCGGCATGGTTCACCCTGACGTATTGCGTATTAATGGGTACGATCCTGAAAAGGTTAAAGGTTTTGCCTTTGGCATGGGTGTAGAACGTATTGCTATGCTTTTATATGGCATTAACGATTTACGTCTATTCTTTGAAGATGATGTACGATTCTTGGAACAATTTTAGGAGGAACTCATGAAAGCAAGCTTACAGTGGATGAATGAATACGTGCCTGTGGATATGAATCGTCCTGCACAAGAATTGGCCGATGAATTAACACAAGCTGGTATTCCTGTAGAAGATGTCATTGCTATGGATAATGGCATTAAGAAAATTTATACTGGTAAAATTGTGGAAATTACGAAGCATCCAGATGCAGATAAATTACAAGTATGCCAAGTAGAATGTCTTACTGAAGAAGGTGAGCCTGTTACAAAACAAATCGTAACGGCTGCTACCAATGTGGCAGTAGGTCAAATCGTGCCTGTAGCGTATCATAAATCTCGTTTAGCAGATGGTACAGAGATTAAAAAAGGTAAATTGCGTGGCGTTGTTTCTGAAGGCATGTTCTGTTCCGTTGCAGAATTTGGTATCTCTAGCGACTTAGTATTGCCAGAAGAAGCTCAAGGAATTTACATTTTCCCTGAAGGAACACCAATTGGTCTTGATGTAAAAGACATTTTGGGTTTAAATGATACAGTATATGAATTTGAACTCACCGCTAACAGAGCTGATTGCTTCTCAATGGTTGGTTTGTCCCGTGAATTTGGAGTCATGACAAATCAAAAAGCTTTATTCCCTGTTATTATGGTTAACGAGAATGGCGAATCCATTGAAGGCAAAGCATCTGTATCTATCGAAGCTGATGACCTTTGTACGCGTTTTACAGCTCGTGTAGTAACTGATGTTAAGGTTGAGCCATCCCCATTGTGGATGCAAAACCGTTTACGTAATAGCGGCATTCGTCCTATTAATAATGTAGTAGACGTAACAAATTATGTTATGTTAGAACTTGGTCAACCTATGCATGCCTATGATTATGATCATGTAAAAGGTCATAAATTAGTGGCGAGACGTGCTAAAAATGGTGAAGTGCTTGTTACACTTGATGGTTCTGAACGCGAATTGAATGACTCCATGCTTATCATTGCTGATGCTGAACGTCCAGTAGGTGTAGCAGGTATCATGGGTGGCTTTGATAGTGAAGTGACAAACGAAACGACCACAGTTATGTTTGAAGCTGCCGTATTTAATGGTCCATCTATTCGACGCACTGCTAAAGCTCTTGGCATGCGCTCTGAAGCATCTGGCCGTTTTGAACGTGGTGTAAATCATAAATACACCGCCTATGCTATCGACAGAGCGGCGCAATTATTGCAACAAATTTGCCCTACTTGTAAAGTTGATGTAGGCGTTATCGATGTATATAAAAATCCTGTAGAACAACATACAGTTACTTTCACAGCAGCACAAATCAATGATTACTTGGGTACAAACATTGAAAAAGACGAAATGGTTCGTATTTTGACAGCCCTTGAGTTCGTTGTAACCGAAGATGGCGACAAGTTGTCTGCCCTTGTTCCAACATGGCGCGGTGATGTAACAGTGATGCCTGATATCGCTGAAGAAATAGCTCGTATTTACAATTACGATAATATTACTCCGACAATTCCTGTAGCCGTATTGTCCTCTGGTGGTATGACACCTAAGAAAGCTCTTATTAAAGAGGTTACACATGCTTTGGCTAAATTGGGTATGACTCAAATTATTACATTTAGCTTCATGCATAAAGATGGCCTTACTAATATGATGCTTTCTGAAGGGGATAGTCGTTATACAGCCATTCCAATCTTAAACCCTATTTCTGAAGAATTCCCTTATATGCGTACTACATTGGTGCCGGCTGTTATTGAAGCAGCAAAACGCAATATTGCACAACAAAATAAGGATCTTTGGTTATTTGAAACGGCTAATGTGTATGAACCAAAAGATTTACCTTTAACAGAAGTACCTCATGAACGCCCTATGGCTTGTGGTATTTTGATGGGGAAAGCAAACCAAGCTGGTTGGAATCAAGCAGAACGCACTACAGATTTCTATGATGTAAAAGGTATTGTAGATGCGTTGTTAGCTGAACTAGGCGTTACAAGCTATGAAGTTAATCGTGGCACTGAGCCATACTTTCACCCAGGTGTAAGCGCACAATACGTAGTTGATGGTAAAATGATTGCTCAATATGGTGAATTACATCCACAAGTGAGCAAAAACTTTGACTTACCTGGCAAAGTATATATGTTTGAAATCGATTTGGAAGCAGTGTTATCCTTAACGATTCCACCGTTCCGTTATACATCCTTCAGTAAATTCCCAGGCACTAGCCGTGACCTTGCCATCGTTGCACCTGTGTCCGTATCTAGTGGTGAAATTTTATCCGTCATCAAAGAGCATGGTGGAGAATATTTAGAAAATGCATCTATCTTCGACGTTTACGAAGGTGAACATATTGAAGCTGGTTACCGCAGCCTTGCATACAACTTACAATTCCGGTCTATGGAAGGTACGTTGAATGATGAGGATATTGATGGTAATATTCAAGCTATTATCGATGCATTAGCAGAAATTAACTGCAAATTACGTTAATTTTAAGCAGTATATTGAAAGGGTTTACCGTATGGTAAACCCTTTTAGTACTATAGTTATACCTTTAGTTAGGTAGAAAGGATTGTCCATGGAATTATTGGCTCCTGCCGGTACGATGGAAAACTTTATAGCCGCTTTAGAATCTGGAGCTGATGCCATTTACCTTGGTGGTAAAGGCTTTAATGCCCGTGCTCATGCAGCAAACTTTGGCATTGAAGAATTGGCGGAGGCTATTCGTTTGGCCCACATTCTAGATGTGTCCGTATATGTAACTGTAAATATCCTCATAGGTGATTCCGAATTAACGGCTCTCGAGGCGTATTTAAAGGACTTAGAACGCATTGGTGTGGATGCTATCATCGTTCAAGATTTAGCGGTTGCTAAACTAGCGCAACGTGTGGCTCCTAAATTGCACTTGCATGGAAGTACGCAAATGACGGCTGCTACGCTAGATGCTGTGCGTTTTTATGAAAGCCTCGGCTTTACCCGTGTTGTATTGGCCCGTGAATTAAGCCTAGCTGAAATCGAACACATTTGTAAAAACTGTACAGCTGAAATTGAAGTCTTCGTACACGGTGCGTTGTGCGTATGTTATTCTGGTCAATGCTTAATGAGTTCCTTCATCGGTGGTCGTAGTGGTAACCGTGGTGCTTGCGCACAACCTTGCCGTTTACCTTATGAATTGTTGGATTCTTCAGGTACTAGTTTGTTGCCAAAACATGAAGCCTATCTATTAAGTCCAAAGGATCTTAACTATAGTGAGCATATGAATGAACTCGTTGCAGCCGGTGTTACGTCCTTTAAAGTAGAAGGACGTATGAAAAAGGTTTCCTATGTGCGTCAAGTTATTGGGACCTATCGTCATATTTTAGATACAGCTCATATAGACTCTTCTGATGCTGATGCATTGGCATCAGGATTTAATCGTGGCTTCTCTACGGATTACTTAACAGACCATGTAGGGAAATCCATGATGACCGTTGTGGCTCCAAATAATCAAGGGAAATTGATTGGTAAAGCAGAGGTCAAAAAGGGACAAGTTCATTTGTACCTAACAGAACCGATTGAAAAAGGATCACTCTTAAAGGTAATGCAAGATTCTGGTAGTATTACGTACTACCAAATTGATCAGAATTGGTCCTTAGTAAATGAAAAGCATTTTGTAGGTAAACCTGATGAAGGCTTTGCAGCAGGACAAGTATTCTTAGCATCCACGCCAAAGTCTCAAAAACAACGGGGCTTACAAGACTTTAGTGCTAAATTAGAGGTACATGGGTATCTATCTATTAATACAGACCGAGAACAGCCTTGTACAGATCTTACCTTTGTATTAAACGACGGTCGTACGGTCACAGTATCTAATGAGTTTGAACCGGTTTATGCTAACAATAAACCGACTAGTTTAGAGAAGGTTACAGATCAAGTGGGTAGATTAGGTAATACATTGTTTACTCTAGCTTCTATGTCTATTCCAGAAGGTCCATATATGTGGCCTGCTAGTGTTTTGAATGCATTGCGTCGCGATGCAGTAGAGGCTTTAGAAACTCTGTTAATTACAGATCATGAAAAAGCTTGGGCAGAACTTGCCGTAGAACCTCAAGATATGTCATCCTTAGTAGCTAAGGATACGATTCAGTATACAGAGCCTATGGTGAGTGTTCGCGTTGATGAATTAGAGGCTGAGAAAGCTGCTATTGAAGGTGGTGCTAAGAAGATTATCTTCGGTGGTGACCGTTTACAACGCAAGCCTTATGAACTTAGTATTTATGAAAAGGTAGCTACTCTTTGTAAAGATCATAATGTGCTTTGTGTATTTGCTACGCCTCGAGTTGTGAAAGACGATGAAGTTGAGGTGTACATGAATACTCTTAAGGCCATAGTTGAGGCTAAACCAGATAGCATTTCTATTCACGTGCCACAAGCGTTATTATGGCTTCGTGATTTAGGGTATACAGGTGCTATTGAGGCTGATACAGGGCTTAATATATTTAATGGATCAGCACTACAAGTATGGCAAGACTTTAATATGAGTAGCATAGCACCATCCTTAGAGTTAACATTGGCACAACTAGTTAACTTGCAAAAATCTACTAAATTGCCATTAGAAATTATGGTACATGGGTATACGGAAATGATGATTTCCGAATACTGTGCCATCGCAAGCTTTGTGGGCACTGGTAAAAAGGAAAACTGTCCTATGCCATGTGTAAGCGAAGACTATGCATTGAAGGACCGTAAAGGGGAAGTGTTCCCACTTCGTACCGATCCTTATTGCCGCATGCACATCATGAATAGTCATGAAATGGATATGCGTGCCTATGTACCTGAGTTACATCGAAAAGGGCTACATATATTGCGCATCGATGGTCGACATATGGCGCCACATCGTTTGCGTACTATCGTAGCAGATTATGTATCCATTCAAAATGGAACAAAAGAGGCTCCGCCTAAGAGTGTAGGTAAAGATGATACACCTATTACAAGGGGCCACTATTTTAGAGGTATTTTATAAAAGAGGTAGTACATTGTTTAACGAAGATGTATTAGACTTTCACCATATAAAAGAACAATTACAACAACATTGTAGTTCTACCATTGCTAAAGAATTAGCTATGCATATTGAACCAATGACGGATGCTAAAGCTATTCAAGAGAACCTTGATGAAACAGCAGAAGCCATGCGTTCTTTACAAACTGAGGTAGAACAACCGTTAGGCGGTACGCGAGATATTCGTGAGTCCTGTAAGAAGAGTCGTAAAGACTTTGTCCTTACGCGTGAAGCATTATGGGATATTTATTTAACCATTGGTGCTTATAAGCGGATGACAAAGTTCTTTAGAACGAAATATATGGAATATCCTTTGCTATTCTTATGGGTTCAGGATATGCCAAATACAGATCGCATTGAAAATCGCTTTAAACGCGTCTTTGATGAAAAAGGGGAATTGCTTGATACAGCATCTCCTAAGTTGGCGAGCCTAAGAAATACGATTATCAAAACTCGGGAAAAGATCAAAAATGATATTCAAGCTATCTTACACGACAAGGATAATCAGAAGTATTTCCAAGAAACGATCATTACACAGCGTAACAATCGCTACGTAATCCCTGTAAAACAGGAATATCGCCAATATTTTGATGGTCTTATTCACGACCGTTCTGCAACGGGTCAAACACTCTATATTGAACCGATGCGCTTGGTGAATCTAAATAATGAATTACAAGAGGCTTTGATTGGTGAAGAGCAAGAGGTATTGCGTATTTACCGTGAATTATCAGCCCTTGTAAAACAACATAGTAATGATTTGATGGATGCTTGTGAAAAGGTATCCCACATCGAATTTGTATATGGTAAGGCGAGCCTTGCTATTTCTTATAAGGGTGTACCGGCCATCTTGAGTACTGATAGAACTGTCAATCTCATGAGAGCTCGGCACCCATTAATCCCACCGAATGTGGTAGTGCCTACAAATATTCAATTAGGTACATCGTACCGTATTTTATTGATTACTGGTTCTAATACAGGTGGTAAAACAGTCTCTCTTAAAACATTAGGGTTATTGAGCTTAATGAACCAATGTGGTCTATTTATCCCTGCAGACCACGGCTCAATGTTGCCTATATTCCAAAATATCTTTGCCGATATTGGGGATGAACAAAGTATTGAGGCTAGCCTTAGTACGTTCTCTGCTCATATGACACAAGTTATTTCCATTATTAAACATTGTGGCCCAAATGACTTGGTATTGCTGGATGAGCTTGGATCTGGTACAGATCCAGAGGAAGGTAGTGCTTTAGCTGTATCTATCCTTGAATTCTTCCGTAAAAAAGGTGCCCTTATGATGGTAAGTACCCATTATAATGAGCTTAAAAACTATGCATACCATACAGAAGGAATCGAAAACGGCCATGTAGAATTTGATGAGCGTACCTTAAAGCCAACGTATCGACTTCATATTGGTGTAGCAGGTAGTAGCCATGCATTGAGTATTGCGGCCCGCTTAGGTTTACCAAAAGATATCGTAACGCGCGCGGCAGAGTATAAATCTCAATTTGGTAGCCATGAAATGGAAGAAGTTCTTTCAGATTTGAATGAGCAACTTCGTAAAGCATCTGAACGGGAAAGAGCGTTAAAGAAAGAGCTTGATGAAACACGTCGCATGCGTGGTCAATTAGAGAAGGAAAAGAAACAGTTTAACGAAAAGCGTAAACAAATCTTAGCCAAAGCTCAAGCTGATGCAGAATCTATGAAACGTAGCTTGCGCGTCGAAGGGGAAGCGATTATTAAGCAATTGAAATCGCAATTCTCTGAAACAAATAAGGATAAGCGTCAATCTGCTATTAATGCTGCACGTAAGGGCATTTCTAATGTACATGTACCAGAAGCCCCAGTAGATGATGATCGTAAGTCCTTGACGGCAGATGCTATTAAGGTAGGCCAAGCAGTATATGTTACATCTTTACGCTCATTAGGTACCGTATTAGCTATCAATGGCAATCGTGTGAATGTAGATATTAATGGACTAACAGCTACTGTAAAGGTTAGCGAATTACAATCTACTACACGTGAAGAAGGAAATAAGCTTGAACGGGAACAAAAAGCAGCTATGCCTAAGACTAGAAAACGTATGGGTGGCTCTGCCGTACAACGCCAAAAAGAGGTTCGTACTGAAATCAATATTCTTGGACAAACGGTAGATGAAGCGACAGTTTCTGTTGGTAGATTTATTGACCAAGCTTTACTTGGTGGTGTTAATCAAGTGCGCATTATTCACGGTAAGGGGACTGGCGCATTACGAGAAGGTGTACATCAATATTTGCGTACCTTACCTCATGTAGCTCATTTTGAAACGGCAGGCTATGACGAAGGTGGTGCAGGGGCTACGAATGTAGTTTTGAAATAAAGCTACACAATAGTGATATAGTTATAGATAATACAGTAAATTATTATCGTATATCAAATTGGTTATGGGGTATAGCCATATACCTATATAGAAATAGAAGAGGTAGTAAGTTCTTAGAACTTACTACCTTTTTACGTAAAAGAAAGGAGCGGAACACATGTTCCGCTCCTTTAGCGTATGAGATTAACGATCTTTTTTACTAGACTTTTTACTTTTGGATGAATTAGATTTCTGTTCAGTTGCATCATCTTTTGAGCCACTGTCATCTTTTACAGCTTCATCTTTTGACTTGTCTTTATCGTCTTTTTTGTCTGCTTTTTCGTCCTTAGCAGCTTCTTTTTTAGGCTGTGCTTTTACAGGATTATAATAACCTTCAGAAACAGCTGATTGAGCGCTAGCAGGAACGGAGAAGTCAGATGCAGGGGTGTTGGCAAGCGCATTTGCCATGAATTGGCCCCACATAATAGCAGGTGTGTCACCACCGGTGATGCCTCGTAATGTTTCCGAGCCATAGTCATCACCAATCCAAACGGCAGCTACTAAATCAGGCGTGTAACCAACGAACCAAGCATCCTTGGAATCATCTGTTGTACCAGTTTTGCCTGCTGCAGGACGACCGATTGCGGCATTACCACCAGTACCGCCATTTATAACGGATTCTAGCATATTTGTAATGATTGCTGCATCTTTTTCATCTACAACACGTTTTTCTTGAATAGAGTTTTCTTCTACAACTTGACCATTGCGGTCTACAATTTTAACGATTGCCGTAGGTTGAACCTTGATACCACCATTAGCGAGTACACCATAAGCTTGAACCATTTCAAGAGGTGTTACACCATGAGTTAAACCACCAAGTGCAGTAGACAAGTTATTATCTTGATCTGTAAGAGTAGTGATACCCATTTCTTTGGCAAGTTTAATAATCTTAGACATGCCTACTTCATCAGCAACTTTTACGGCAGCTACGTTACGAGAATGTTGTAATGCATAGCGATATGTAATATTACCTTCGAAGTCATTTTCATAGTTTTTAGGGCTCCAGTTACCAAATGTAACAGGGCTATCATCTACGATAGAACCAGGAGTTTTACCAGATTGAATAGCTGCTAAATATACAAATGGCTTCATAGCGGAACCTGGTTGACGTTCTGCTTGTGTAGCACGGTTAAATGCATCATCACCGCGGCCACCAACCATAGCCATAATGTAACCATTATGAGGGTTCATAGCAACGATAGCACCTTGTGGTTGATGTAAACCATTGCTATCAGTGTAGTAATTAGGCAAGTTTTGCATTGCTGCTACAGCTGCATTTTGTGCATCCATATCAAGAGTTGTATAAATTTTTAAACCATCTTTATAGATTGCATCGTCGCCATATTTTTCAGAAACTTGTGCAATAACATAGTTAATGAAGTAAGATGCATTAGATTTTTCATGCGTTTGTTCTTGCTTTGCCACTAAGCCTAAATCTGCTTGACGTGCTTGATCAGCTTGCTCTTGTGTAATGTAACCGTATTTAACCATTTGGCCTAATACAACAGCTTGACGTTTTTTACTAGCTTCCAAATCATTGAATGGAGAGTAGTAGTTAGGACTTTGTGGTAAGCCTGCAATGAGTGCTGCTTGAGCTAGCGTTAATTGGCTAGCATCCTTACCAAAGTATACATGAGCTGCAGATTGTACACCGTATGCACCTTGGCCAAAGTAAATTTGGTTCATGTACATTTCAAGGATTTCATCCTTAGTGTAATGTTGTTCAATTTTAAGTGCTAGCAATGCTTCAGAAATTTTACGTTTAAATGTTCTGTCTTGAGATAAGAATGCATTACGCGCTAACTGTTGAGTGATTGTAGAACCACCTTCAGATACGCCACTATGAACAATGTTAACCCATACAGCACGCAAGATACCAACAGGGTCGATACCGTGATGGGAATAGAAGCGAGAGTCCTCAGTAGCAACAAAGGCATTTTGTAAATCCTTTGGTACATCTTTTAAAGGTACTGGTAATCTATTCTCTGTGGAATGAACCGTTGTGATGAGATTACCATGGACATCGTAAATTTGAGACGATGCAGAAGGACGTACATTGGATACATCTGGTAGGTTAGACAGTGTAGCACTGATGAAACCACAGCCACCTCCGGCTACGATGAGTATAAGGAGAAGGGCACAAATCCAAAATAGACGCTTCGGACTTGTCTTCTTCGGTGTAGCGCCGCTACCATTAGAACGGCGGCTGCTTCTCGCATTTGAGTTATTACTCATAGAGTCACCTCTTTTTTCTTTTGTTAGTAAATATAACGTAAATTCTATTACGCAGTTATAAATATTATATCATATATGGCTTAAAACCAATACTATATATATAATTGTGAAAGTTTTTAGATAATGGTATACTAAAACAATAGTATTTCGAGGAGGATTATCATGGTTAGTGCTCAAGAACAAGTGCGCCAAATTAAACACGGCGTAGCAGATTTAATTAATGAACAAGATCTTGTAAAGAAAATAGAAAAATCTATTAAGGAAAATAAACCTTTAGTTGTAAAATTAGGTTTGGACCCAACAGCGCCAGATATTCATTTAGGCCATACAGTACCACTTCGTAAACTACGTTTGTTCCAAGAATTTGGTCATCAAGTAGTGATCGTTATCGGCGGTTTCACTGCGCGTATTGGTGATCCTACTGGTAAAAGTGTAACTCGTCCACCACTTACAAAAGAAGAAGTATTGAAAAATGCTGAAACCTATAAAACACAAATCTTCAAAGTGTTAGATCCTGAAAAGACGATCGTCCGCGACAATAGTGAATGGCTAGAATCTATGAACTTTGCGGATGTTCTACGTTTGGCAAGCTCTTATACTGTAGCACGTATGATGGAACGTGATGATTTCAATAAACGTTTTAAAGAAGGTCGTGCTATCGGTGTACATGAGTTCATGTATCCATTGATGCAAGGTCATGATTCCGTTGCTTTACATGCTGATGTTGAATTTGGTGGTACAGACCAAACTTTCAACTTGTTAATGGGTCGTCATTTACAAGAATTAGAAGGTCAAGAACCACAAGTTGTTATTACAATGCCATTGCTTGAAGGCCTTGACGGCATTCAAAAAATGAGTAAATCTTTAGGCAACTACATTGGTATTGATGAAGAACCTAAAGAAATGTATGGTAAAGCGATGTCCATACCTGATGAATTGATGATGCGTTACTTCATGCTCGTTACCGATATGTCTATCGAAGATCAGGAAGACATGACAAAGCGTCTTGAATCCGGTGAATTGCATCCGCGTGATGCCAAGATGCAATTGGCTCGTACCATCGTTCGTTTGTACCATGGTGAAGAGGCTGCTTTGGAGGCGGAAGAGGAATTCAAACGCGTATTCCAACAACGCGCTATGCCTACAGATATTCCTGAATATGCTATGGATGCGCCAACAGAGCCAATCTTTGTACCACAGTTTTGTACAGATGCCGGTTTGACAGCATCCAATGGTGAAGCCCGTCGCTCCATTAAAGCAGGTGCTTTCAAAGTAAATGGCGAAAAATATAGCGAAGAAAACATTACTCTTGAAGACGGCATGATCCTTCAAGTCGGTAAACGCAAATTCCTAAAAATTAAATTTAACTAATATAAAACTGTGATGAGGTGCAGAAACCTTGTCACAGTTTTTTTATCTATTTTGTCTATAAGATTTTTTATCTACTGAATCTACTATTTGTGAAGCAAAAAATGACTTACAAGTTAATGTATAATAAATATAAACGATAAATATAAAATACAAATTTGATACATAAAAGACTTAAATAGATATTGTATAAATTTACTATAATTTTTAAGAGGACCATATATGGACAAAGTACTAAGCAACTTTTTAGAACAACGAGAACATACTGTTCTTACAGATATTGATGTTATCACGGCGGCAGTAGCCGTGCCTCTATTAGAAATCGATGGAGAAAATCATGTGGTGTTTACTGTGCGTAGTAATACATTGCGACGTCAACCTGGTGAAATCAGTTTCCCTGGCGGGCACTGTGAACCTAATGATAAAAGTGGTGCTCATGCAGCCATGCGTGAATGCTCTGAGGAACTCGGTATAGACTTAGATCAAATTGAACTGCTAGGAAATTTAGACTGTTTAGTATCCGCAATAGGTGTAAAACTATACGCCATAGCAGTGCGACTACATACAAGTGATTTAAAACCAAATTCCGATGAAGTAGGAGAGGTATTTACAGTTCCCTTACAATATCTACTAGACATGGAACCAACCGTAGGTCACTTAGACATAGCTACAAGACCGTTGCGTGATTTTCCGTTTCATCTATTAGAAGGATATAATATTGACTGGAAAATTAGACAAAACTACTCCGTCTATTTCTATCCCTATAAACAATACACCATATGGGGACTTACGGGGCGAGTACTAAAGAACTTTTTAGATATATATAGGGAAGTTTATTTGCATATTAATGCTCATATAAATTGACAGATTTTAAATTAAGGTATACTATTTATGTGTAAAAGGTTTAATGTGTTGCACTAATTAATCTAGGAGGTTCTCACATGAATCGCGAAACAGCATACGTACTTTGGTTTGATGAATTACAACGTGAAGATGTTAATTTAGTAGGTGGCAAGTCTTCTTCTTTAGGGGAATTGACATCCTCCACTAATGTACCTGTACCTTATGGCTTTGCAACAACTGCTCATGGTTATCGTGAGTTTATGAAAGCTACAGGTTTGGAAGATAAAATCCGGGCTGAGCTTGATGCTTTAGATGATGTAGAAAATTCTGCATTATTGCGCGAAGTGTGTGCTAAGATTCGCCGCATGATTTGTCAGGAAGAAATGCCAAAAGACTTGGCAGATGCTATCCGTCATGCTTATGAAGAACTTGGTAAAAAAGTGAACGAAGAAAATCCGTTTGTAGCTGTTCGTTCTAGTGCAACAGCAGAAGATTTGCCAGATGCAAGCTTCGCAGGCCAACAAGATACGTATTTAAATGTACGCGGTGCTGACGTAATTATCGAAAAAGTAAAAGAATGCTACGCATCTACATTCACAGATCGTGCCACATACTACCGTGTAAAACAAGGTTTTGACCATATGACAGTAGCATTGAGTGCTGCAGTTCAAATGATGGTATTCTCTAAAGCAGCTGGCGTAATGTTTACTGTTGATCTTGTAACAGGCAATGATAACAATATTCTTATTGAAGGCTCTTGGGGTCTTGGTGAATATGTTGTACAAGGTACGGTTACACCAGATAATTTCCGTGTGGATAAAGAAAAGATGGAAATTACGGACCGTATGATTAACGATAAACATGTCCGCCTTGTTCGTAAAGCTGATGGTGACTGCGTTGAAGAAGTGGTTCCAGCCGACGAAGCAAAAAAGCAAGTTATTACAGATGCTCAAGTTTTGGAGCTTGCTGAATATGCAAAAGCAATTGAAAAACATTATGGTTGCTACATGGATATGGAATGGGGCGTAGATGAACGCAATGACAAGATCTGGATCTTGCAAGCTCGTCCAGAAACAGTTTGGTCCCGCAAAGAAAAATCAGAAACGTCCGAAAAAGCTAGCACATTAGATGCAGGTAATCGCGATATTATTGTAAAAGGTTTGCCAGCATCCCCTGGTAATGCAGCAGGTAAAGCTCACGTTATCATCAATCCCGAGGATATCGATGAGTTCAAAGAAGGCGAAATCCTTGTTACAGCTATGACAGCTCCTGATTGGGTGCCAGCCATGAAAAAGGCAAAAGCCATTGTTACTGACGCTGGTGGTATGACTTGTCATGCGTCTATCGTTAGCCGTGAGCTTGGCATTCCTTGTATCGTAGGTACTAAGAGCCGTAGTCATGAAGCGACTACCTCTATTAAAGATGGTCAAATGATTACCGTTGATGCTACAAATGGTATCGTATATGATGGCGTATTAGAAGATATCGTTAAAAAGCCTAAAGCTCAAGTTTCTACAGGTGTAGCTTCTGAATATGTACCTGTAACAGGCACTAAGATTTATATGAATCTAGGCGACCCTGATTTGGCCCAAAAATATGGTGTACTACCATGTGATGGCATCGGCCTCATGCGTGAAGAGTTCATTTGGACAACCTTTATTCATGAACATCCATTGCACCTTATCGAAACAGGGCGCAGTGACTTTGCTGTAAATACATTGGCGGAAGGTATGCGTAAAGTATGCCAAGCATTAGCCCCTCGCCAAGTAGTAGTTCGTTTGAGCGACTTTAAATCTAGTGAATACCGTGACCTTAAAGGTGGCGATAAATATGAACCGCATGAATCCAGTGCATTACTTGGCTGGCGTGGCGCATCTCGCTACTATGATCCTAAGTACACACCTGCTTTCAAATTAGAATTAGAAGCAATCAAAAAAGTGCGTAACGAATTTGGTTTCAAAAATCTACAAGTTATGATTCCATTCTGCCGTACTGTGGAAGAAGCTGAATTAGTAACTAACTTAATGGCTCAAGAAGGTCTTGCACGCAGCAAAGACTTTAAAGTATGGCTCATGGCTGAGATCCCATCCAATATTATCTTAGCTGATCAATTTAATAAATATGTAGATGGTTATTCTATCGGTTCTAACGATTTGACTATGCTTGTACTCGGTTGTGATCGCGATAACGAAACAGTTCAACATATCTATGATGAACGTAATTTAGCAGTTCGCAGAGCAATTCGTCACCTCATTGAGGTGGCCCATAAAGATGGTAAAACTGTATCTATCTGTGGCCAAGCGCCAAGCGTATATCCTGAACTTTGCGAATTCCTTGTGAAGAGTGGTATCGACTCTATTTCTGTTAACCCAGATGCAGTAGTTAATACTAAGAAAATGGTGGCTCAAATCGAACAACGAATTATGCTCGATGCTATGACTGGTCGTGGTCGTCAAGAATCTGACGAACTAATTTGGTAATAATATAGTTATGGTGAAAGAGGAGGCCTGTGGGTCTCCTTTTTTTCTGAATGGTAACTTAGGATATAATACAAACAGAGATGAAAGGGGGTTACCGTGTGAAACTGTCGAAACGACAAGAACAAATTGCTCAAATCGTTCGCGAAGAAGGTCCTGTAACAGGTAGTGCCATTGCTGAACATTTAGAGGTCACAAGATCTGCGTTGCGCTCAGATTTATCTGTATTGACCATGTTAGGTGTGTTAGATGCACGTCCAAACGTAGGCTATTACTATGTTGGACTTTCAAAGGAAACACAAACGGCTGAGCGATTAAAGTCATTTCTGGTAAGTGATGTATTATCTCAAGCAGTTGTGGTCAATGGGGATACGAGTTTGTATGATACAATTGTCACATTATTTACAGAGGATGTAGGTACTATATTAGTGTGTGATGGTTCATACCTAGTAGGTGTGGTATCTCGAAAAGATTTACTACGCGCCTCTATGGGACAAACAGATTCGCATACCATGCCTATATCTATGATTATGACCCCTGTAAGCAAGGTTATAGCGGTGGAGCCTACTGATACTTTGGTAGAGGCTGCACAGAAAATGATAGATTATGAAGTAGATTGTTTACCTGTCGTCGCTCGTGAGGATGTGGGTAACAAGAAGCGTTTAAAGGTTGTGGGCCGTGTATCAAAAACGACGGTAGCAAAAGTATTTTTAGAATGTAGCATACACTGAGGTTGATAGAATGGCAGAAAAAATTATTTATGCAATATCGGATTCTCTGGGGGAAACTGCTGAGGCTGTAGCGAGAGCTACGGCGAGTCAATATGATAAGGAGCAAATTGAAATTGTCCGTGTTCCCTATATTGATAGTGAAAGCCAAATTGATGAGGTCATAGACGACGCAAAACGTGGGAATCATGTTATTTGCCATACCATTGTGTCTGCGTCTTTACGTAAGTATTTGCATGAGAAGGTGGCTGAATATAATATTCCGGCTGTGGATATCATGGGGCCTGTTCTCGATGCAGTTGGTACTATCGCAACTACTAAACCTCGCATGACAGCAGGTATGGTTCATAAGCTCGACCAAGAGTATTTTAAAAAGGTTGAAGCTATTGAGTTTGCCGTGAAATATGACGATGGTAAAAATCCATCTGGTTTTGAAAAGGCCGACATAGTTATTATTGGTGTATCTAGAACTAGTAAGACACCATTGTCCATGTTCTTGGCGTACAAAAAGATTAAAGCCGCAAATTTGCCACTAGTTCCAGAGGTACCGTTGCCAGAGGAATTGTTCAAGATTCCGGCAAAAAAAATCGTGGGCCTTATTATAGATCCATACAAATTAAATAATATTCGTAGTGAACGTTTACGCGCTATCGGTCTTGAAGACGAAGCAAATTATGCATCTATTGAGCGTATTCAATCTGAATTGGATTATGCAAAGGCTATTATGCGTCGTTTGCACTGCCAAGTGTTAGATGTTTCTAATAAATCCATTGAAGAAACAGCTTCTCTTGTTATGCAATTGATTGATAAAAATCGCGCGTCGGAGGGTAAATGAATATACGTGAACAAATAGAGGAGAGGGAGGTTTTGTTTCTGTCTCCCTATGCTGTTAAAAGCCGCGATGCAATCCGTGATATAGAAGAAAAGCCTGATCCACTTAGAACCGCGTTTCAACGCGATCGGGATCGCATCATTCATAGTAAATGTTTTAGACGGTTAAAGCATAAGACACAGGTATATATTGCGCCAGGTGACCATTATCGGACACGCATGACTCATACCCTTGAGGTAGGTCAAATCGGTCGTACTGTGGCTCGTGCATTACGTTTAAATGAAGACCTTGTGGAAGCTATTGCCATGGGTCATGATGTGGGACATACACCATTTGGTCATGTAGGTGAATATGCATTGCGAGATATGGTGGGGCACTTTAATCATAATGAGCAAAGTTTACGCATGGTTGAGGTATTAGAAAGACATGGTGATCATCAAGGACTCAATTTAACCACCGCTGTTCGAGATGGCATCGTAGGTCACACAGGAGCTACAATTCCTGTGACCTTGGAAGGTCAAATTATTCGTATTGTAGATCGTATTGCGTATTTGTGCCATGATTTTGATGATGCACAGCGAGCAGGTATGTTGACGGCAGAGGCGTTGCCTTTTGAAGTGCGCGAACATTTTGGTATGACTCCATCCAGTATGATTACTGCAATGGTAGAGGATATGGTACGGGAATCCTTGGATAAGCCAGCTATATCTATGTCTGCTGATGTGGAAATGACGATGAATCTATTCCGTCAATTTATGTTTAAACATGTATATTTGGCACCAGCTTTAATTCCGGATCGCAAAAAGGCATCCCATGTGGTGAAAAATCTATTTACTCACTTCATGGAACACCCTGATGATATGGAAGGCTGTGAAACAGGTAAAGCGTTTTACTCTACACGTGATGTAGTTGATTATGTAGCAGGCTTAACAGATCAATATGCTATTAAGTTATTTAAGCAATATTATATTCCAAATATTACATTATAAATAACAAAAAAAGCAGTTAGTTCAAAATGAACTAACTGCTTTTTTGGGGCTCTAGAACCCCAAAGAGTACATGTACTTTTTATTTTACGCGCGTGTAACTTTATTAGAACGAAGGCAGCGAGTGCATACGTTTACTTTTTTTGTAGCACCGTCTACAACCGCCCGTACTCTTTGAATGTTCGGTTTCCAAGTTTTTCTTGTGCGAATGTGAGAATGACTCACGTTCATACCGCTAGATGTGGATTTACCACATACTTCGCAAAGGTTTGCCATAGTTTCCACCTCCAAGCTTAATCTATAACATAACAAAAGTATATTATCATAAAGAATAGCTTAAAGCAAGTATTTTTGTCGTACATATTGCTCTTTTTATGAAATATACTACAATATAAGGTATACTATATATCATATTCTAAGATATAAATGGACTTTTACACAAGGATATACAAAAATTGGATATATCTCATGTGTTTATCGTATATTTAAAGGAGTTCTTATGGATGAACGATTGACGACTATAAAGGGAATTGGTCCTGGTCGTGAGAAACAATTGCATAAATTGGGAATTACCAATGTTACATCCTTATTGACTTACTTTCCCAGAACCTATGAAGACCGGCGTACGATTTATAGAATTGGTGATTTAAAATCAGGTATGACAGGTGGTATCGTAGGTACTGTTATTGCTGTACAAGAGAAACGCCCTCGCCCTCGATTGTCTATTTTAGAGGTAGTCATTGCAGATGGCACAGGTCCTTTGAAGATTGTTTTGTTTAATCAAGGGTATAAAAAAAACTTTTACAAAAAAGGACAACGTATATATGCATATGGTAAGGCTGAGTTTCAATATGGTTCCATGCAAATGAATACACCGCAAATGGAAAACTTAGGAGACGGTGGTGAACCAGATCGAGGTATCGTTCCTATTTACGCGCTTGCTGATGGGGTATCTCAGTTTGTGGTTCGTTCAACTGTACGTAATTGGTTCGCAGCTAACCATGAATTACCAGAGATTTTACCTGTGGAGGTTCGTGATGATCATCATTATATGAGTCGCTATGATGCTTTTAAGATGATGCATTTCCCAGACTCCTCAGAGCTCTATGAAAAGGCTCGTTATCAATTGGCCTATGAAGAGTTGTTCGTCATGCAAGCTGGTTTAGCTTTGTTGCGAAATAAAGAACAATGCCATAGAGGGCCTAAAATGGGACCAAATGGGGAACTAATGGCTCAGTGTATAGAGAATTTACCGTTTTCCTTAACAGGTGATCAACAACGAGCATTAGAGGATATTCGTATCGATATGGAAGACGAACGACCTATGCAAAGGTTGTTGCAAGGTGATGTAGGCTCTGGTAAAACCGTTGTGGCTACCCTGAGTTTATTAAAAGCCATCGAAAATGGGTATCAGGGGGCAATTATGGCTCCTACGGAGATTTTAGCGGCTCAACATTATGAAGGGATACAAACTGTATGTGCTAATTTAGGTATTACTATAGAACTATTAACTGGATCCTCCACGAAAAAGGAAAAAGAACGCATCTATGAAGGCTTAGCTGATGGAACAATTCATATGATTATTGGAACCCATGCTCTTATTCAAGAGGGGGTTAATTTTCATAATCTAGGCCTTGTTATCGTCGATGAGCAACATCGCTTTGGCGTAGATCAACGGGCGAGATTGCAACAGAAGGGAACATATCCTCATGTACTTATCATGACGGCTACACCAATCCCTCGTACCATGACATTATCCGTATATGGAGATTTAGCAGTATCTTTAATTAAAGAAATGCCACCAGGGCGAAAACCTGTTAAAACATATGCTGTAGATAGTTCTTATAAAGAGAGATTACGCACTTTCTTTTGTAAGGAAATGGCAGAGGGGCGTCAGGTCTACGTGGTGTGCCCTCTTGTAGAAGAATCCGAAAAATTAGACTTGCAAGCCGCTGAGGAATTGTATCTAGAATTAAAAGAGTACTTTTATAAGGCCTATGAAGTGGGCCTCGTTCACGGTCGTATGAAGCCGAGTGAAAAAGATGAAGTGATGAATGCCTTCTATAGGGGTGAAATTTCATTACTTGTTTCTACAACAGTTATCGAAGTGGGGGTTAATGTGCCAAATGCGACCATTATGTGCGTTGAAGGGGCAGAGCGATTTGGTCTATCTCAGCTACATCAGCTGCGGGGCCGTGTAGGTCGTGGCGCTCATCAGTCCTATTGCATTCTTGTTAGTGATTCTAAAAATGATGTAAGTCAAGAGCGCTTAAAGTTGATGGAACAAATCCAGGATGGATTTGAGCTTGCAGAGCAAGATTTATTGCTTCGCGGATCTGGTCAATTATTTGGATTAGCTCAATCGGGGCTGCCAGATTTACGCGTTGCTAATATTATCAAAGATATTGAAATTTTAGTAGAGGCTCGCAAGGATGTACTAGATTTTGCAAATCAATTCGGAATAGAAAAATTAGAATCTATCATGAAAGAAGAATTAGAAAAAAGATTTGGTGAAAAATTTCTAAGAATATTGTATAATTAAGAGGTAGGATTAATAAGTATATAAGCATCGATAATATTAGATTTTATCTGGCTTTTTCCTTGTCTATATGTCCTTCATACCGTATAATAGAACAAACAATTTATTTCATTTTTCATCTATGGAGGTTAATATGCCAATTATTCATGTAGAGCTCGTCGAAGGGCGTACAAAAGAACAAAAGAAACAATTAGGTGAAGCAATTACAAAGGCTGCGGTTGATATCGTAAATGTTCCTACTGATGCAGTAAAAGTTATCTTCGTAGATATGAAAAAAGACGATTATATGGAAGGCGGCATTTTGCGGTCTGAACGCTAAGGCTACGACTGACCGCCTAGTCCATAGGGACTAGGCGGGTCGTAGTTTTGTTTTATTATACGGAAAGGAAAGAAATATGAGAGACGATAAATTCGGTATGCGTGGACTAACTTTTGATGATGTATTATTAATACCAGCAGCTTCGGATATACTGCCTAATCAAGTAGAGTTAAAAACTCAATTAACTCGTGATATTACATTAAATATTCCTATGATTAGTTCTGGGATGGATACGGTTACTGAATCACGGATGGCGATTGCTATGGCTCGTGAAGGTGGTCTTGGCGTTATCCACAAAAATATGTCTATTGAAGAGCAAGCTCATGAAGTTGACAAGGTAAAACGCTCTGAACACGGTGTTATCGTTGATCCTATTTTCTTAAGTCCTCAAAATTTACTATCCGATGCAGCAGAACTCATGGAAAAATATAAAATCTCTGGTGTACCTATCACAGAACATGGTAAACTAGTAGGGATCATTACAAATCGCGATATGCGTTTTGAAACTGATTTAAGCCGACAAATTGGGGAATGTATGACAAAAGATTCCCTAGTTACTGCACCGGAAGGTACATCTCTTGAAGCGGCGAAAGCTATCTTAAGCGAACATCGTATTGAAAAATTACCTCTTGTAGATGGCGACGGTAACTTAAAAGGCTTAATTACGATTAAAGATATTGAAAAAGCGACTAAATATCCAAATGCAGCAAAGGATGGTAGTGGCCGATTATTAGTTGGTGCTGCAGTAGGTGTTTCTCAAGATTTGTATGATAGACTTGATGCGCTTGTATCTGCTAAAGCTGACGTAATTATTGTTGATACTGCCCATGGGCATTCTGCAGGTGTTCTTCGTACGTTGAAGGACATTAAACAAGCGTATCCTCACATTCCTGTAATTGCAGGTAATGTGGCAACTGCAGCAGGCACTGAGGCTCTTATCGAAGCCGGAGCTGATGCAGTTAAGGTTGGTATAGGACCTGGTTCTATTTGTACAACTCGTGTTATTGCTGGTATTGGGGTACCTCAAATTACAGCAGTCTATGAGTCTGCTCAAGTGGGGCGTCGTTATGGAGTTCCTATCATTGCTGATGGGGGTATTAAATATTCTGGAGATATTGCTAAAGCTATTGCGGCTGGTGCTAATGTAGTTATGATGGGTAATATTTTAGCGGGTACTGATGAAAGCCCTGGAGAAACAGTGATTTATCAAGGCCGTTCTTATAAAGTATATCGAGGCATGGGTAGTCTAGGGGCTATGAAACTCGGTAGTAAAGATCGATATTTCCAAACAGAAGCTAAGAAATTAGTTCCTGAAGGTATAGAAGGTCGTGTACCATATAAAGGTATGCTGGCCGATACAATTTTCCAAATGGTTGGTGGTTTGCGTGCAAGTATGGGGTATTGTGGATGTCATAACATCCAAGAAATGATTGAAAACACTCAATTCATTCAAATTACAGCGGCTGGTTTGAAAGAAAGTCATCCGCATGATGTAAGCATTACCGTTGAAGCACCAAATTATAGTGGTTGATAATGGAGTATTACATTGAATAAACGTATTTCTGTTTTATCTGTGCCTATCGATTGTGTCACAATGGATGAGGCAGTCGAACGTATTTTACAATTAACTGAACAGCCGGGGCTACATTTAGTAGCAACGGCTAATGCAGAAATGGTTATGTTGGCTAATGAAAATCCTACATTGCACTCCATATTGAATAATGCTAGTCTCGTCGTTCCCGATGGGGCTGGCATTTTGTGGGCTGCAGAGCGTCAAGGAGAACATGTGCCTGAACGCGTAACAGGTGTAGACGTAACTATGGAATTGTTTAAAGTTGCGGCGACTCATCAAATTCCTGTATACTGCTTGGGGGCGGCACCTGGTGTTGCTCAACGAGCGATTGATAATGTATCTGCTCAGGTAGGTGCATTAAATATAGCAGGAATTCATGACGGATTCTTTGATAGTGCAGAGGAACAAGAAATCATTAAATCTATAGCTGAATCTAAGGCAAAATTGGTATTTGTTGCCTTAGGTGTGCCAAAGCAAGAACAATGGATTGCAGAAAAGTTGAGTCACCTCGATGGCGTAGTTGCCATCGGAATTGGTGGTTCCTTTGATGTCTTGGCAGGTAATATTCCTCGGGCCCCAGAATGGATGCAACAAAATCGACTTGAATGGTTGTATCGATTATATTTAGAACCTCAACGGATTGGCCGCATGTTGGCTATTCCAAAGTTTATGTGGACCGTTATTAGAAATAAATAGAGGAGTGTTGAATCGTGCCTACAGGACCAATAATTAAGGAAGGGTTTCCTCTGATAGGAGCTATGCTCATTATCACTGTGGTGTTAGGATATTTAGGACATTATGTAATTGCGATTATTTCATTTATTCTGGCATTATTTTTCGTCAATTTCTTTAGAAATCCTAAACGTGTAATCCCTCAAGATCCAGATTTGATTTTATCCCCAGCGGACGGTAAAATCATGGATATTTCTGATGTATACGAAGATATTTACTTACATAAAGAGTGTAAAAAAGTAACTATTTTCTTATCTGTTTTTGACGTGCATGCTAATCGTGCGCCTATTGATGGTAAAATTACGTACCGTCACTATACGATGGGTAGTTTCCTACCAGCATTCAAAGATGATGTAGGTTTTGAAAATGAACGTCATACTATTTGTATTGAAAATGATCGTACTTCCGTATTAGTAACGCAAATTGCGGGCCTTTTAGCAAGACGTATCGTATCTTGGACAGACCTAGATAGTGTACTTGAACGCGGTCAGTTGTACGGGATGATTAAGTTCGGTTCCTGTACTGAGCTCTATATGGATAAGAATGTAGAGTTGTTCGTGGAAAAAGGTCAACATATTACAGGTGGTGATACTGTTATCGGGAGGTTACGACATGAATAAATCTATTATTCCAAATTTATTTACTAGTGCAAACTTAGCATTTGGTGTTCTTGGTATTACGTTGTCTGCTACTAATAATACATTCTGCGCAGCCATATGTATATTATTGTCTTTAGTAGCAGATGGGTTAGATGGGCGCGTAGCAAGAGCTTTAAATGTTGCAGGACCAATGGGCCGGGAACTTGATTCTCTGTCTGATGTAGTGGGATTTGGTGTAGCGCCTGCCTATATGCTTTATATGAAAGAATTAAATGGTTTAGGATGGATTGCATATGTGCCATTATTAGCTTTTGCAGTGCTTGGTGCATTTCGTTTAGCGCGATTTAATATTAAAACTGACGAAGTTCATGGCTATTTTGAAGGTTTACCAATTCCAGCCGCTGGATGTTTAGCGGCGACTTACGTATTGTGTGGCGTATCGGTACCTCAATTTGTGTTGGTAGTTTGTATGATTGGTATAGGTCTCCTTATGGTTAGTGAAGTTAAATATCCCGATTTTAAAGGTAAAAGTGAGATTTATATCAATAAACTTTCTATTGTACTCACAGCCATATTTGTTATAGCTTGTCTCGTGTATGATTGGCATACATGGGCCGTTATGATTTTTGCTGGCTATGTAATGTTTGGGCTTATTAACGGGGCTTTAAATATAGTACGTAAATAGATGTGTGGAGGAGAATAGTATGAATTACCTACTGGATCTATTACTGATTCCTATGCAGGTAATAATCGTAATTTATACGGTTTATTATTTTATACTCGCTGTCGTAGGTATGTGGCGATCGCGAGTACATAAAAATTATACCCCTAAAAATTCCTTTGCCATCGTTGTATGCGCTCATAATGAGGAAGCTGTTGTTGGTGAGTTAGTTAAAAACTTACGTGGCCTAGATTATCCAGATGATCTGTACGATATTTTTGTAGTTGCCGATAACTGTACAGATAAGACTGCGGAAGTAGCAAGTGCTGCTGGCGCTAATGTACATGTACGTGAAAATAAACAAGAAATAGGCAAAGGTTATGCCATGGGGTGGATGTTTGATCGGGTAGAACAAATGGATCGGAAATATGATGCATTCCTGATTTTTGATGCCGATAATTTAGTACATCCTCAATTTATGTTAGAAATGAATGATCATCTTGAAAAAGGTGAGTCTGTAATTCAAGGTTACTTGAACTCTAAAAATCCAACTGACTCTTGGGTAGCCGGTACGTTCTCCATAGCCTTTTGGATGGTTAACCATATGTGGCATTTAGCAAAATATCGTCTTGGATTATCTACGGCCTTAGGTGGTACAGGCATGTGTATTCGTACATCTATTATTCGCGAATACGGTTGGGATTGCAATAGCTTAACCGAAGATATGGAATTTTCCATGAAACTATTGACTCATGGTATCCGTACTTGTTGGGGGCATGATGCTATCGTATACGATGAAAAGGTTACGACTATGATGGCTTCTTGCAGACAACGTTTACGATGGGCTCAGGGGCAATTTGACTGTGCGGGTCGATATATTCCTAAATTATTTGCTATTGGTATCAAAACAGGGAATATTATGATTTTGGATGGTATATTCCAAGTGAGTCAACCTTATTTCTTATTGTTGACAACCGTATACTTGGTGTTATCCTACATCAATGCGTATACTCCAATTTATACAAATATTTTGTATCAAATTATGCCTATGTCTGTATGGACAATTATAGGTGTTGGTCAATATCTATTCCCATTAATTGTATTGTTGAAAATCAAGGTACCACCAAAGATTTGGTTCTATTATTTACTATATCCATTATTTGTTTATTCTTGGATTCCAGTAAATATTTTAGGGTGGTTCCGCCGTCATAATAAGGTATGGTCTCATACAGTCCATACGAGAGCTGTGGGCTTAGATGATGTTAAATTAACACGTATGGGCAATATGAATAAGAATGAAAAATAGAATCTGTAGGAGTGACTATGCATATTTTAATGTGTAATGACGATGGCATTTTAGCAGATGGTTTACGTCATCTTGCATCGTATTTAAGTCAATATTATAGAATTACCGTTGTAGCACCTGCTAATGAGCAAAGTGCTAAATCCCATGCATTGACGACCGAGGTTCCATTGAAATTAGATGCTTGCAATGGCGAGGATGAAAATCCTCGCCTTTATGCTCTAACGGGAACGCCGTCCGATTGCATGAAGTTCGGTCTCAGTTATTTATTGGCTGATGATATGCCAGATCTTGTAATTTCTGGAATTAATCATGGATTTAATTTAGGCTCTGATGTATTGTATTCCGGCACTGTTTCGGCAGCTATGGAAAGTGGTTTTTACGGTATTCCCGGTTTAGCATTATCTGTTGAGAGATATTCTGTTGAACGGGGAGACGAGATGCATCCATTTATACATGAATTGATTGAGAAAATTTATGTGGCGGGTCAGTTTAGCGGTTTACTAAATGTGAACTTCCCATTACGTGGCACATGTGATTGGGATCATTTTAAAATGGTGAGCCAAGGCTTACAAACCTACAGTAATATTATCGAAGCTCGCATTAATTCAAGAGGACAGGATTATTATTGGTTAGCTGGCGAGCTAGACTATGGTGCTGAAAGTGTTCCTACAGATGTAGAATTTGCCCGTAAAGGCTATATTACAGGTGTCGCACTTACATGGAAACAACAATGTGATACGGATATGAAAAGGGTTCAAAATATTTTAGATGAAATATAAAAAATATGTTGACATTGCTTAGGGATGTCTGTATAATAACAAATGTTCCGATACGCCGGAGTGGCGGAATGGCAGACGCACTTGACTCAAAATCAAGCGGGTAACACCGTGTGGGTTCAAGTCCCACCTCCGGCACCAACATTAGGCGGTAAGACTTTTGTCTTACCGCCTATTTTTATATTTATAAATTTATATACTATAATATATATTATTAATTTCATGAGGTGACAGTATGGATCAAGGTGTAATTGATTATATTACAAATATCTTTGATATTCCTAAACTTACTCAACAGGTTAGCGCTGTACAGATGCCATTGCCATTATCTCGCTTGGCAGAAATACCATTAGATGGATCTGTAAATCAGTGCCAAGGATTTTGTTATAATTCCAAAAAAGACGTTTTTGCTTTAGCTTGTATTAATTCAGATAATACGAAGCAAATTATTTATGAAATTAATCCAAAAACTTTTACTGTTGTTGCAAAATATGAGTATAGTTATAAAAGTTTATTAGGTCATATGAATACCTTAACTTATAATTCTGTCAATAATCGTTACTATACAACAAATGCTGTTGTAAATGGATATAACCTTACTCCTATTGAAGCGGATAGCATGATTGTTGAAGCACCGATTAAACTAAAAGAGAAAGTTTTTAATTTTGCATATGATAAAGTACGCAATGAATATGTATCAATTGTGCCTTTAACAAACTCTGAACGGACAATTAATTATTACGACTCCAATTTTAATCGTATTCGTTCTTATAAAATTGATGCTAACCATACAAACTTAAATAATAACGGTGCTTACGCAACTAATGGAAATACTTTATTTACAACGTTGACAACCTTTGTATACGTCGATGAAGAGGGGGTTGTTAAAAATATTAGCCCTTATGCTTCTGGAATGGAAGTAGAAGACATGGATTGTCGAAATGGTCAAATGTATATGGCGGTTAATCGCAAAGGTAAAGTTGAAATTTATAGTTTGCCTAGCCTACCATTTTCGGTAAATGTCTAGATATTATTTATGTTTTAATCCCCTTTATGAGTGTATAATAATAGTATTAGGGTATTTTAGGAGCTATTATGAAATTAGGGAATGATATTATAGAGATTGACCGTATACGTCAAGCTATAGAGAAATCAAGTTCATTTAAAGCGCGCGTTTATACGATTCATGAGATTGAATATTGTAAAAGTCGGAATAAAGGATGTTACGAATCCTTTGCAGGTATATATGCTGCAAAAGAGGCTTTTATTAAAGCTTTAGGCACAGGGATGAGGCATGGATCATGGCAAGATATAGAGATTTATCATGATAAATGGGGCGCACCCTTAATTCGTTTACAAGATACTTTCAAAGATATTTACGAAACATCAGGTTATACTGATATTCATGTATCGATTAGTCATTGCAAGGATTATGCAATGAGTACAGTTATACTTGAAGGAGCATAAGATGAATATTTTAACTACAGAAGATGCTCGATTTATAGATCGAGAGGTTCCTAAGCAATTAGGAATCTCTTTAGAAATCCTCATGGAAAATGCTGGGCGTGGTATCGTAGATGCCTTATGGGGAGAGTACGATTTATTTTCCCTGAATAATGGCCGTTCCATAAATAGTTTTGTTTTATTCATATGTGGTACGGGTAATAATGGGGCAGATGGCCTTGTAGCGGCTCGCCATTTGATGGAGCAAGGCGTACCAGCACAAATTGTACTAGTAGGAGATATAAACAAGTGTAGTGATCTTTTTGCAGTGCAAATTGAGCGCTGCAAAGCTATGGGCTGTAGCATCGATATGTATGATGAATTCAATGATTGGTCCAACGTAGCCATCGCTGTGGAAGGCATCATGGGAACGGGCTTTACTGGAAGGTTAAGAGAGGTGACCATCGATATATTAAATGATATTGATACTATGCGTAGTCAGTATAATTTTGATTTGTGGGCTATTGATGTACCTGCAGGTTTGGATGCTACTACTGGTCATGTAACTGAAGGCACACTGACCTATGATTATACTGTTACTTTTGGAGCTATCAAACAAGGTTTGTTATTATATCCCGGAAAGGCTATAGGAGGAACCGCTGTGGTTGCTCCATTGGGTGCTCCTTGGCAGCAGGTACTGGGTGAACGTGTTAGAACTATAACCATTGATTCTGATTTAGCAGAAAAAATTATCAACTATCGTACTCCAATGGCGCATAAAGGTGTCAATGGAAACACTTTAATTATTGGTGGTTCAAATGATATGATAGGAGCCCCTATTTTGGCTGCTGAAGCGGCAGTTCATAGTGGTGCTGGTAAAGTAACATTAGCTGTACCCCAAATAATTAAACAGATTGTACAAAGCCGTGTCATACCTGAGGTGATGGTTACTTCCACAGAGACTAATAAAGAACTTTTTGATTGTCGCCAAGTTGTTGCTATGGGACCTGGTTTAGGTCGCACCCGTGAAATCTGTAATTTAGTGGAGCATATCTTAGATGCTTACGAAGGAGCATTAGTACTAGATGCTGATGCTTTGTATGCATTGGGACATGTTGGTTGTGTTAATAAAGATGCTTTGCGAGATGGTGATATTGAGTTTGCATATACAGTGGAAAAAGAACTTCCATATTGTGTCATGACACCGCATTTAGGTGAATTTAGTAGACTTATTGATTTACCTATTAAATGGATTGAGCGTCATTATATCATGTTGGCTAGAGAATTTGCTAAGGCTCATCAAGTTACTCTTGTACTAAAAGGAATTCCTTCAATTGTGGCATTACCTGATGGAACAGTGTATGTAAATACTATTGGTAATGCGGGCATGGGTACTGGCGGTATGGGAGATGTACTGACTGGTGTAATTGCTGGTTTTATAAGTCAGGGTTATTCACTACAAGATAGTGCTGTTCTCGGTGTATATGTACATAGTCGTAGTGCAGATATTCTGAATGAAACAAAGAGTTGGGGTTATACTCCGAGTGATGTCAGTGCTTCTTTAGGCTTCGTGGTTAGTGAATTATTGGGAGATTATGAATGACAAATAGAATACAACGCTTTATAGCTTTCTTGTTGGTATTATGTATTCCTATCTTTGCCATTGCAGGATGCACAAATAATGATGTAGCAAACGCAGCAAATCAAGCAACTACTAACGCTAATGGGGCTTACTCGATCGATACTAAAACGACTACCCCTGAAGGTAATCTAGATGTATATATGCTAGATATTGGTCAGGGGGATGCTATATTACTTAAGGTAGGCGATGAGTATAGCATGATCGATACTGGTGACATAGAACATCGTGAAAATATTGTAGCTCAACTTAAAACTATGGGGGTAACAAAGCTGAAAAATATTATTATCACGCATCCTCATGCTGATCATATGGGTGGTTTCTATGCTATTGCAAAGGCTATGCCTATTGAAAATGTATATGATGATGGTATTGCCGTTGATAATAATATGTACAAAACTTATGAAAAGTGGATTGAGAAAAATAAAATTCAACGAACTACTTTGAGAAGTGGAGATGTAGTTGATTTTGGACATGGTGCTGTCTTTGTAGTATATGCTCCTTGGATTGAACCTTTAACTGATAAAAAAGGGGAGACAGATCTTAATAATAATTCTATTGTAGGTAAATTAATCTTCGGTAAATTCTCTATGCTCTTCACGGGTGATGCTGAATGGCAAGAAGAGAAAAAACTTATAAAAGAGCAGAATTCCAGATTGTTTGCTCGTATTCTTAAGGTAGGTCATCACGGTTCTCGTACAAGTAGCTCTGAAGATTTTTTGAAATCTATTAAGCCTGAAAGTGCATTAATTTCAAATGGCATGTATAATAAGTATGGTCATCCTCACGATGTGACATTACGTCGCTTGCAGGAAAATAATATTGCTATTTACCGTACAGATACGATGGGACGTATTCATATTAGTACGGATGGGAATGAATGGCAAATTACAACTGAACGTTAGTTTTGATTACTTATACAAAAAATTATTTTTATGAAACTGTTTTTTGTGTATTCTGTATAAGGTCTTTATATAGTAATATGTGTAATCGGCATACTAATCTTCATGTTTGTATGAAATAATCTATTTATAATCTAACATTAGTTTATGGATAGATTGGAACGATGAGATTTTGATAGATAAAAATATCATCGACTCATCTCTATGGTTTGGACACTATGTATGTCAGTTAGATTGGAGTGAATGTATTGCGTAAACTATTTTTAATGTGCCTTGCAGTCTTGATGGCGATACCTTTATTATTGACTCAAGCAAAGGCAGCTAATTTGGAAGATGCTCGATGGGTGACTAGAACAGATGCACCTGTACCATATGTTCGTATTGTTATGGACTTATCGGCACCTATAAAGGCATCTGCATCAATTAGCAAAGATGGGAAAACTACGACTGTTACTTTAAAGAATACAAAGCTAAAGACGGCTAAAGAGAACATTTCTATGGACTCAGCTATTGCTAGCTCTGCTAAACTTTCACAAGATGGCAGAGACGTTAAAGTAACAATCAAGACACCTTCATCTATTGATACTAGTGATGTAAAGGTTTTTTCCTTGAAAAAAGATACGGTTAATAAGAAACCGTATCGTATCGTTGTTGATGTTCAGAAAAAAGGTGCTGTAGCTAAGCCTGCTTACTATGGTAAAAAGCCATCTCAATCTGCACATCCAGCAAAAAATGTACCTACAGGATCTGGTAAATACTCTACTAGTGGCGGTTTATCTGGCAAAACAATTACTATTGACCCAGGACATGGTGGTAGTGATTCTGGTGCTATTGGACCTCACGGTGTACAAGAGAAAAACATTACACTACCAATTTCTATGTATTTGAAAAAATCTTTAGAAAATCGTGGTGCTAAAGTACTTTTGACTCGTACTACCGATGTAGATGTATATGGTCCTAATGCAAGTGGTGTTGATGAATTGGGGGCTCGTGTTAACGTGGCTAACCGTAGTAATTCTGATGTTCTTGTGAGCGTTCATATCAACGCATTTAATAATCCTAGCGTTGGTGGTATTGCAACATATTACTATAGCAAAACTGGTAACGATGCTCGATTAGCACAAAAGGTACAATCTCAAATTGCTGACACACCTGGTTTCAATGGTGATCGTGGCATTCAAGAAGGTAACTTATACGTGTTGAGACATTCTAATATGCCTGCAATTCTTGTAGAGCTTGGTTTTATTTCTAACCCTAATGAGGAACGTGTGCTACAATCTCCTCAAACTCAAGAAGACTTTGCTAACCGCATTGCAAATGGTATTGCTAATTACTTTGGAGGTTAATCGATGAAATTACGTAAACAAGTTCTATCGATTCTCTGTGTAGGTATGCTGGCATTTGTAGTGGGTTGTACACATGAACAAGCTCCTACAACAGGTAAAAGTGAACCTACGCAAGAGACGAAAGTCAATAAGGATGCAGAAACAAGTAAAGTATCTCAAGAAAAGGTTAAGATGGCCTTCTTTGTTCCTACAGAGGATGGTTCTGGGGTAAAACAAACTACCGTTGAGATGGAGGCGAATAAAGTTACGCCTAAAGCAGCTCTTTTAGCAATGTTAAATGCCGATAGAGCACAAAAATATCCAGTCTTCTCTAAGGATATTGAAATTACATCTGTTACTGTAAAAGATGGTATTGCTTCTGTTGAAGTAAATGATGCATTCGTAAAGGGTAATGGCGGAGACTTAACTGTTAAATTACAAATGGCTGCTATTGTAAATACATTGACATCCTTTGATAATATTAATGGTGTTCTATTTGTCAATAATGGTAAAAAAGTGCCAACTGTAGGTTCCTTTGATACTAAAGAACCTGTTAAGAGAATGACGAATCTAATTAAAAAATAATTCTTTTAAAGACATTTATAGCAGATAGTTGTTATATCAACTATCTGCTATTTTTGTTGTCTTTTATATATGTTACAATACAATAAGTAATAAACGGAAACTAGGTGATCAGATGCAATTAAAAGATGTAGGGGAATTTAATTTCATTCGCCAAATTCAAGATAACACAATATATAATCCTAATACTGTAGTGTATGGTATTGGTGATGATTGTGCTATTTATAAAGCAGAACAAAATACAGAGCAATTGATAAGCACTGACACAATGGTGGAAGGTGTTCATTTTAGCTTTCACTATATGATGCCCTATGATGTAGGGTATCGCCTTATGACGGCTAATTTAAGTGATGTTGCGGCTATGGGTGGCATTCCTAGACAAATTGTATTATCTGTAGCCGCACCAGACCATGTTGATACAGTCATTCTTGATGAAATTTATAGGGGAATTAAAGATCAATGTATGCGATATCAACTCAATATATTGGGTGGAGATACGGTACGTACAGAAGGGCCCATGGTTTGGACTGTAACAATTATCGGAGAGGTTCCTAAAGGCACTGCGGTTATGCGAAGTGGTGCGAAAGTAGGAGATGTTGTAGGTGTTACAAACTATGTAGGTTATGCAGCTACAGGCTTAGGAGCGTTATCATATAATTTAGTAGGCTATGATATGACCAAAGTGGGGCATCAACGTCCCGAACCACAGATTGAATTGGGGCAAAAATTGCGACAGCTTGGTATCCATAGTATGAATGACATTAGCGATGGACTAGGTAGTGAATTGAATGAAATTGCTACAGCTAGTAATGTTTCCATTGTATTTGAAGAACAAGCAATCCCTCTACACGAGGAGACTTACGAATTAGCTAAGCATTTACAAACTAATCCAGTAGATTATGCTTTGTATGGTGGAGAAGACTTTCAGTTAGTCTTTACGGCGCCAAAATCACTACTTTCGGAATTGGAAAAGCTAGCAGGCATTACGTTGATAGGAGAAGTTTTATCTGGCCCCCCACGGGTTCAAATGGTAACATCTGATAAAACGATTAAGACTGTAGAAGCGAAAGGATATAATCATTTTCATGAAGGATAAGGTACAGGTTCATTTAAAGACTCATACAGTAAAAGACACACAACAATTTGGTCAATTATTAGGCGAATGGGTTAAACATAATGGGGACCCTCTTTGTATAGCACTAGTTGGTGACTTGGGGACAGGAAAAACACATTTGTCGCAAGGAATTGCAAAGGGCTTTGGGGTTACTGAAGAAATTACAAGTCCTACCTTTGCCATCATGAATACCTATGATGTGAATCGAACTCATTTATATCATTTTGACGTATATCGCTTGGAAGATATTAGTGAACTGGAAAATATTGGCTTTTATGAGTATACAGAAGATTGCGTATCCATTGTAGAATGGGCTGATAAATTTCCTCATGAATTGCCTGATGAAACACTATGGATTTATTTAACGCGCATTGATGATACAAGCCGATCCATTACATTAGTTAGTGATTACCTTACAGCGGATGATTTAGTAGAAATAGGAGGCCCATATGTGGTTGGGAATTGAAACGAGCTCACTTGTGTCGAGTGTGGCTTTAATGGATGAAAGTTGCCTAATTGGGGAATTGACCATTCAAGCTGGATTGACTCATTCTGAGCAGTTGGTACCTCATATTGATATGTTATTACGGACCTGTCAAGTTGAAAAAAGTGAATTAAAAGGGATTATGGTTAGCATTGGACCCGGTTCTTTTACAGGGTTACGGATTGGTATGGGGACAGCAAAAGCTATGGCTTATGCCTTACAAATTCCTTTATATGGTGTAATGACCATGGATAGTTTAGCTCGTAATGTAGCTTATACAGACCGCACGATTTGTACTATTATCGATGCTCAGAAAAAACATGTTTATGCAGGTATCTACAAATATGATGGTAATGAACTAGTCTGCAAAGAGGAACCTTTTGTCATTGCTGCTAATGATTTATTAGATCGACTCCGAGCATCTGAAGAGCATGTTGTATTCCTTGGGGATGGCGTTAAGCGAATAGAAAAGCTACTAGATGAAAGTGATACAAATTTAACGATTTTAGATATATCGCAACGTATTCCAAAAGCTAGTTCTCTATTACTGGCTGGCCGTAGATTGGTAGTCTCTGAAGAGAGTTCTGACCCTATGGATATGGTTCCTTATTATATTCGACGGTCAGAAGCAGAAGTGTTATGGGAAGAACGCCATAAGGATAATCCTGAAATGTTGAACCAAAATCCTGCAGTTATAGTTACTGAGGCAGCGGGAGTCGAATAATGGAGATTCGTTTGGCTACAATAGATGATGCTCAAGCTATCTATGCTATTGAACAACAGTCTTTTTCTGTTCCTTGGAGTTTAGAATCTGTTCTCGTTGAGTTAGAAGGGGCATCAAATAAATTATATATGGTAATTTGTGAGGAGAACAAAATTGTTGGATATGCAGGTGCTTGGCTTGTATACGATGAAGGTCAAATCACGAATATCGCTATTATTCCTTCCGTACGAGGTAAGGGATATGGATCAAAACTTACCAAGCAATTAATAGATGAATGTCTTACGAGAGGTATGAAAGAAATTTTCTTAGAGGTGCGCATATCTAATTTAGCAGCATTGGCTATGTATAGAAATTTAGGATTTTCTGTAAAAGGAATTCGTAAAGATTATTATTCAGAGCCTACGGAAGATGCTTATATTATGTCTCTCGTTTCAGAGGAAATAGAATGAGTATATACACATTAGCCTTGGAAAGTAGCTGTGATGAAACCTCTGCTTCTGTCCTTAAGGACGGGCGCACCGTTTTGTCTAATGTTATTTCAAGCCAAGTACCAATACATAGAAAATTTGGTGGCGTTGTACCTGAAATTGCATCACGTCATCATATAGAACAAGTTATACCTGTTATAGATCAAGCATTACGTGATGCGAATGTGACTCTACAAGATATCAATCATATTGGTGTTACGTATGGGCCAGGTCTTGTAGGGGCTTTATTAGTTGGTGTAGCTGCTGCAAAAGGGTTATCCTTTGCTACAGGGATTCCCTTGGTGCCAGTGCACCATATGGAAGGTCATATTTTTGCTAACTTTTTAGCTAATCCAGAACTGGAGCCTCCGTTTTTAAGTCTTGTTGTATCTGGTGGTCATACCATGTTAGTACATGTAAAAGGATATGAAGATTTTGATGTTCTTGGTCAAACACGAGATGACGCAGCTGGCGAGGCTTTTGATAAGATTGCACGGGTTATGGGATTCCCTTATCCAGGGGGCCCTCATATCGATGCCCTTGCCGCTGAAGGGAATCCAGAGGCTATTGAATTTCCAAAGGCTTTAAGTGAACCAGGTAATTTTGAATTTAGCTTTAGTGGTTTGAAATCCGCAGTTTTAAACTATTTAAATAGTAAGCAACAAAAGAATGAGCCTATTAATCAAGCTGATGTGGCCGCATCATTCCAGAAGGCCATCGTAGATGTGTTAGTAGAAAAGACGAAAGATGCCGCACATACTTTAGGTGAAAGTCGTATTACTATTGCTGGCGGTGTATCAGCTAATAAAGGATTACAAAAGGCTTTAGAAGCTATGTGTGTAGAAGAAGGTTTTACTTATTACAAACCACATAAAATATTGTCTACTGACAATGCGGCCATGATTGGATGCCGAGCTTATTATATGGCGCAGGCCGGAAAATTTTGCGATTTAACATTGAATGCAAAGCCTAGTGTTGAAATTGGATACGTATCTTGGAAAGAGGAGTAATCGTGGATATTGGTCAAGATATTTTAAATAGAACACCATTAGGACCATTACAAACCTCATTACTTGAGCATATTAGTAAACTCATATCCTTTGGCGAGTCTTTAACTCGTCAAAGGATACAGATTTTTACACCCCTACTAGATACAGGACAAGGTGAGAGATCACAACAATGTGCAGATATGCTATGTATAGAACGCAGTGATCAAGGGATTACTACACGTCAATTAAAAGGCAGTCATACGTGGCATGCTATGATGAAAGATGGTCAACCACTTATCGGGTTAGATGACAAGCAGCGTCAACATGTCTTTCCTATCGTAGACAACGGAGGTCGTATTATTGGGGGGATATCTTTTACATTATCACCATCTATTAAGGCAGAACAATATGAGCAAGAATACGTTTTGTCTGATACGATGCAACGTCTTATGCTGACAGCTACTGATGAACAAATAGTGTCTTACGAACCCATGTCCTATTTTGATGGTTTAATTATTTTCGACGACACTTATAAAATACTGTATGCTAACGATGCAGCTATGAAGTTAGTAGATGTATTAGGCTTTGATCGTCGATTGGTAGGTTCATCAATTTTTAGCAGTACCTTAAAGATGTCCGCTATACAGCAAGTATTATTAGATAGAAGTATACGTACAAATGCAGAAATCTATCAAGATATGGTAATTCGTCAGCACATGATTCCTATTGCTATGGGGCGCAATGAAACGAGGTGCTTTTTAGTTCTTCATGATTGTACTCGTGAAAGTAAACAGCAACAAGAATTATTGGTTAAAAATTCCATTATCAAAGAGGTTCATCATCGTGTAAAAAATAACTTACAAACTGTAGCAGGGTTATTGCGTATGGAGGCGAGACGCTCTAGCTTGCCAGATGTAAAGCAAGCACTCCAAGAGGGGATTAATCGCATCGAGAGCATGGCTCTAGTTCACGATATAGTGTCTCATTACGATGAGGATTATATTGGTATACGATCAATTTACGATGAATTATGTCGTTTGTTGCGTATGAGTATGGTGCGACAAGACCAAGAGGTTACTTTTACTTACAGTGGTGAAGATATGCTAATTTCTTCTCATATGGCGAGTTATGTATCTCTTATTATTAATGAATTGATTACGAATAGCTTAGAACATGGGTTAGACGGGAATCGTGGAAATGTTCATCTAGCAGTTACTGATACAGGTAGTACAATTAAACTAGCTTTTACAGATAACGGAAAAGGATTGCCTAGTGATTTCTCTGTTTCGTCTAATAAACGGCTAGGTTTAACAATTATTAATAATTTAGTTACTCATGAATTAAAAGGAAGTTTATCCATAGAAAATACTGGAACAGGTGTATTGGTGACGATATATATGAAAAAGGAGGCATAAATGCGCGTTTTAATCGTGGATGATGAATCCCTAATACGTATGGATTTACGAGATATTATTGAGTCTTGTGGTCATGAAGTCGTTGCAGAAGGTACAAATGGTGTTGAAGCTTTAGCACTTTGTAAAAAATATAAGCCAGATATTATATTGATGGATGTTAAGATGCCAGAATTAGATGGTATTGAGGCAGCACGTCAAATTGGCTTTCACCATGAAGCACCTGTAGTATTATTAACAAGTTATAGCCAGCAAGATTTAATCGATAAGGCTCGAGATTCTGGTGTATATGGCTATTTAATTAAACCAGTACGGGAGGAACAGTTAGTTCCTACCCTAGAGATGGCTTTAGGCCGCTATGAAAGTGATGCTCAGTTGCGCGAAAAGATGGCTGAGCTAGAACAGTCATTAGAAGATCGCAAAATTATTCAAAAGGGGACAGGTATATTGATGGAACTATATTCCATATCTGAGGCCGAAGCTTATAATCGCATCCGCACCTTAAGTATGAATAAACAAATATCTATTATAGAAACATGTAATCTCATCATTAAACAGTCTAATAAGTCAAATAATATCTAAAAAGTCAAAAAATCAAAATTAGTACTTGCAATTATTTTAACTTAGGTTATAATAATACTTGTGATTAGCACTCAATGAGTTAGAGTGCTAATAAATTATGGAGATTAACTAGTAAAAAGGAGTGACATTATATGTTAAAACCATTAGCTGACCGCGTTCTTATCCGTCTAGAAGCAAAAGAAGAAAAAACTAAAAGTGGTATCTTCCTTCCTGATACAGCTAAAGAAAAGCCTCAAGAAGGTGTAGTTGTAGCTGTAGGTGCTGGTAAAGTATATGACAATGGTCAACGTGTAGCTCCAGAAGTTAAAGTTGGCGACACTGTTATGTTTGCAAAATATGCTGGTAGCGAATTAGAAATCGATGGCGCTACTCATTTGATTATTAGCGAACGCGATATTTTAGCAGTATTATAATCGCTGATTTATAGTCTATATGACTATAAAAACTGATGATACATTCTATATTGCCTAAAGGCACATATATTTCGTTACATTGGATAGTGTTACTATTTAGGAGGTAATACATATGGCAAAAGAAATCTTGTTTAATGAAGAAGCTCGTCGCGCTTTAGGCCGTGGCGTCGATCAATTAGCAAATGCTGTAAAAGTTACATTAGGTCCAAAAGGTCGTAATGTTGTGTTGGATAAAAAATTTGGTTCCCCAACAATTACAAATGATGGTGTAACCATTGCTCGCGATATTGAACTTCCAGATCCATTTGAAAACATGGGTGCTCAATTAGTAAAAGAAGTTGCTACTAAAACTAACGACGTAGCAGGTGATGGTACTACTACCGCAACAGTATTGGCGCAAGCTATGATTCAAGAAGGTATGCGCAATGTAGCAGCCGGTGCAAACCCAATGATTTTGAAAAAAGGCATTGAAACAGCAGTAAAAACTTTGGTTGAAGAAATTAAAAAACGCTCTATCAAAGTTTCTGGTAAAGCTGAAATTGCTCAAGTTGCAAGCGTATCCGCTGCTGACGAAGAAATCGGTGGTTTAATTGCTGAAGCTATGGAAAAGGTTGGTAATGACGGTGTTATTACTGTTGAAGAATCCAAAGGTTTGCAAACTGCATTAAATGTAGTAGAAGGTATGCAATTTGATCGTGGTTATATTTCCCCTTATATGGTAACTGACCCTGATCGTATGGAAGCTGTTATGGATAACCCATATATCTTGATCACTGATCGTAAAATCAGTGCCATCGCAGATATGTTGCCAACACTTGAAAAAGTAGTAAAAGTAGGCAAAGAACTTCTTATTATCGCTGAAGATGTAGAAGGGGAAGCATTGGCTACATTAGTAGTAAACCGTTTACGTGGTACATTTAAAGCTGTAGCCGTTAAAGCTCCTGGCTTCGGTGATCGTCGCAAAGCTATGCTTGAAGATATCGCTATCTTAACAGGCGGTACTGTTATTACTGAAGATATGGGTCGTAAGCTTGATTCTGTAGAGCTTGAAGATCTTGGTACAGCTCGTCAAGTTCGCATCACTAAAGATGAAACTACAATCATCGATGGCGCAGGTGATAAAGATGTAATTGCTAAACGCGTTAACCAAATCCGTGCACAAGTTGAAGAAACATCTTCTGATTTCGACCGTGAAAAATTACAAGAACGTCTAGCTAAATTGTCCGGTGGTGTTGCAGTTATCGAAGTAGGTGCTGCTACAGAAGTTGAAATGAAAGATAAGAAACTTCGCATTGAAGATGCATTGAATGCAACTCGTGCAGCTGTTGAAGAAGGTATTGTAGCTGGTGGTGGTACTACATTCATCGATATCATCCCTGCATTGAATACATTGGAAGCTACTGGTGACGTTCAAACTGGTATTAACCTTGTAAAACGCGCTGTAGAAGAACCACTTCGTCAAATCGCATACAACGCAGGTCTCGAAGGTTCTGTAGTAGTAGAAAAAGTTAAAAATACTGAAGCTGGTGTAGGTTTCAATGCCTTGACTGAAGAATACATCGATATGGTTAAAGCTGGTATTGTTGATCCTGCAAAAGTTACTCGTTCTGCCCTTCAAAATGCCGCATCTATTGCATCTCTTGTATTAACTACTGAAACAATCGTAGCTGATAAGGTAGATGAAAATGCAACAGTTCCTGCAATGCCTCCAATGGGTGGTATGGGCGGTATGATGTAATCAGCTGCTTAGAATTAATTTTATAAGAAACATAATAATCCTAATGAATTGTGAATTACATTTTTCATATTCATTAGGATTATTTTTTATTGATAAATTAATCTATTGTAAGGGTGTAATATTTTAAATTTCAAATTTCAAAAAAACTATGATTGTATTTAAGCTGACTATATTATGTTGATTACATCGATAAAATTGATTTTGTATACAATGTATGTTATAATTCTATAGAATTTAATAGTGAGTCTTATTGACATAGTTATTCTCTAATAGTATAATTAATGTATCGAATTTATTCGATTTGTTATATTTGAATTGAAAGAAGGATCACTATGTTGAACTTTATTTTTAAAAGTAAACCTAATTATGTAAACTTTGGCTTATTGATTTATCGCCTTGCATTGGGCATTTCCATGTTTTATCATGGTTATTTAAAATGGCTTAGCGGAGCTGAAGGGCTCTACAAAGTAGGGACTATGTTGGTACCTTTAGGTGTATCCGGTGGTTATGAGATGCTAGGCACTATGGCAGCACTTGCAGAAATGATTGGTGGTATTCTTATTGCAGTAGGATTATTTACACGTATTGGTGCTATTCTAGTTGTAGGTACTTTAGCAACTGCGACTATTGTGAGTTTGAATGGTAGTTTCTTTAGCTGGGACTACCCATCTCAATTAGGCTTTGGTGCACTTATGTTATTCTTTGCTGGTGCTGGTCGCTTTAGTTTAGATAAAGCTTTATTTAAATAATTAGGGAATTAGAATAAAAGACTCATCGGCTGATGAGTCTTTTATTTATGTAGAAAGGTTATCATGAACAAAAAAACAGTTCCATTCACGTCAGAACAATTAGAAAATATTATTGCTCAGTATCCAACTCCATTCCATATTTATGATGAAGAAGGAATTATTGAGAATATGAAATCTTTCATCAATGCATTCTCTTGGAATAAGGGATTCAAGCAATATTTTGCAGTTAAAGCAACTCCAAATCCGTATATCATGCGTTTGTTACAAAAGCTTGGGGTTGGCGCAGACTGTTCTTCCTTAGCGGAACTACTTTTATGTGAAAAAGTGGGTATTACGGGCCATGATATTATGTTCACATCTAATGACACACCGTATGTGGAGTATAAAAAGGCACTTGAAATGGGTGCAATTATCAATCTTGATGATATTACACATATCGAATATTTAGAAAAAAATCATGGCTCTTTGCCAGATACATTCTGCGTGCGTTATAATCCGGGTTCTTTAAAGGAAGGGGGCAATACAATTATTGGTCTTCCTGAAGAAGCTAAATATGGTATGACACGCGAACAAATATTTGAAGCGTATAAACAATTACAAGCTAAAGGTGTAAAACACTTTGGTATTCATACAATGGTTGTTTCTAACGAACTTGATATTGACGGTTTAGTTGGTACAGCAGAGCTTTGCTTTAATCTTGCTGTAGATATTAAAAAAGAACTTGGTATCACTATTGAATTTATTGATTTAGGTGGAGGTGTAGGTGTAGCTTATAAACCAGAACAAACACCAGTAGACTTCCGCGTATTAAGCAAGGGTGTAGAAGAAGCGTATAATCGGATTTTAGTAGCTAATGGACTTAATGATGTTGCATTGGCTTATGAATGTGGGCGTATGGTAACAGGTCCATTTGGTTACCTTGTTTCTACTGCTATTCATAAAAAAGATATTTATCGTCATTACATCGGTTTAGATGCTTGTATGGCAAATCTTATGCGTCCGGCGTTGTATGGCTCTTATCATCATATTACCGTAATGGGGAAAGAAAATGCTCCCAAGGATCATGTATATGATGTAACAGGCTCCTTATGTGAAAATAATGATAAATTTGCTATTCAACGAGAGCTGCCAAAAATTGATATTGGAGATCGTGTCATCATTCACGATGCTGGTGCACATGGACATTCTATGGGTTTCAATTATAATGGTAAATTACGTTCTGCAGAGTTATTGCTACATAAAGATGGCTCTGTTACACAAATTCGTCGTGCTGAAACATATGATGATTTATTTGGAACTCTTGATTTTTCAAACCTATAATTTAATATTGAGAATCGAATAGGATGAGAATTAATATTAATAAAAACCTATCAATATATGTAATACTTGATATTCTTTTAATTCCTGTATATTTTAGTAGGAATATCTTGCTATCATTTAGATAAGAATGTATAATGAGTGTAGATTGTTATGCACATACTTGCTAAGTTGGCGAGAATTACGGCGGTATTCACGTTAGTGCGTACCGCCTTTTTATATGTGTCAGTATATACGTTTTATATATAATGAGTGTATGTTTCTTATGGTTACATACAAATAAAAGGAGTGAACATTTTGGCTGAATTACTTCAGATAAAAGATTTAAAGGTATCTGTTGAAGAGAAACAAATCTTAAAAGGTATTGATTTAACAATTAATAAAGGTGAAATTCATGTTGTGATGGGGACAAATGGTGCTGGTAAATCTACACTTGCTAATGCAATCATGGGTAACTCTACATATACAGTAGATAGTGGTTCTATCATTTTTGATGGTAAGGATATTACGGAAGATGCAGTAAATGATCGTGCAAAAGCGGGTATTTTTATGTCCTTCCAAAATCCAATTTCTATTCCTGGTATTACTGTAGAAAACTTCATTCGTACAGCTAAATCCACAATTACTGGTGAAAATGTACGTGCATTATCTTTCAAAAAAGAATTGAAAGAAAAAATGGATGAATTGTCCTTTGATTTATCTTATGCGCAACGTTATGTAAATGAAGGCTTCTCTGGTGGTGAACGCAAGAAGAATGAAATTCTTCAAATGTCCATTTTGAATCCTAAATTGGCTATTCTTGATGAAACTGATTCTGGCCTTGACGTAGATGCGGTTCGTATCGTATCTGAAGGTGTACAACGTTTCCATAACGAAGAAAATGCTGTATTAATCATTACTCATCATAACCAAATCTTGCAAAAACTAAAACCAGACTATGTTCATGTGTTGATTAATGGCAAGATTGTTAAAACTGGTGATGCTTCTCTTGTACGTGAAATCGAAGAAAAAGGTTATGACGCATACAAAGCATTAGCATAGGAGGCATAATGGAAGAAAGAAAGAAAACCCAAGTCGCGGATATGGACCGTGGCGTCTATGATATAAAGAACGAATTTGAATATTCTTATATCTCTGATGCCGGTTTAACAGAAGATATTATCCGTGAGATTTGGTCTAATAAAAATGAACCAGAATGGATGCTCGATTTCCGTTTAAAGTCTTTGGAAATCTATAATCGCATGGGCATTCCGAATTGGATTCCTGATATCTCGGGCTTAGATATGGCAAATATTCATACGTATGTTAAGCCTAAAGTAGATATGAAAGAAAACTGGGATGAAGTTCCAGAAGAAATTAAAAGTACTTTTGACCGCTTAGGTATTCCAGAAGCGGAAAAAACATCTCTAGCTGGTGTTGGTGCTCAATATGATTCTGAAGTTGTTTACCACAGTATTCAAGAAGATCTTGTTAAGCAAGGTGTTATCTATACTGATATCGAAACAGCATTACATGAACATGAAGAAATCGTAAAAAAATACTGGATGACATTAATTCCACCTACAGACCATAAATGGGCTGCCCTTCATGGTGCCGTTTGGTCTGGTGGTTCCTTCGTATACGTTCCTGCCGGTGTACAAGTAGAGATTCCATTGCAATCTTACTTCCGTTTGAATGCACCAGGTGCTGGTCAGTTCGAACATACGATGATTATCGTAGAAGAAGGGGCTAAATTGCACTTTATCGAAGGTTGTTCTGCTCCTAAGTATGATGTGTCTAACCTTCATGCAGGCGCTGTTGAACTGTTCGTTAAAGATAATGCTACATTGCGTTATTCTACAATTGAAAACTGGTCTAAAAACATGTACAACCTTAACACAAAACGTTGTGTAGTAGGTAAAAATGGTACAATTGAGTGGGTATCTGGTTCCTTTGGCTCCAAAGTTTCTTGTTTGTATCCAATGAGTATTCTCAACGGTGAAGGTGCACATGCTGAATTTACAGGTGTAACATTCGCTGGTGAAGGACAATTCCTCGATACAGGTTGTAAAGTGGTACATAATGCACCATATACAACAAGTAATGTAAACTCTAAATCTATTTCTAAATCCGGTGGCGCTGCAATTTATCGTGGCCTTTTGAAGATTGGCCCTAAAGCTGAGCATTCCAAAGCAACCGTTTCTTGTGAATCCTTGATGCTTGATGCTGAGTCTCAATCTGATACAATCCCGGCTATTATTGTAGAAAATGACAATGTGGATTTAGGTCATGAAGCTAAAATCGGTCGTATTTCCGACGAAGCAATTTTTTATCTTATGACTCGTGGTATTAGTGAAGAAGAAGCTCGTGCGATGCTCGTTCGTGGCTTCGTAGAGCCAATCTCTAAAGAATTGCCACTTGAATATGCAGTAGAAATGAACAATCTAATCAATCTTGAATTAGAAGGTTCTATCGGTTAAGGAGGAATTATGAGCGAATTACTATTTAATGAACTCCCTAGACCGACATTCAGATGGTTGCGTGTTAATCATACTGTAAGCTCTCTAGCTGGAGAAGATACAGCGGTACAATCCATCGCTGTGGAAGCTAATAAAGATATACTTTCACCATTACCTGTTGGTACAGCATTACTAGATGGTAATTATGAAGGTGCTAATAAAGAAGCTGTTCATGTATTAGTTGAAAAAGCGGAAGGCTATGCTATCAATGTGCCTCCTAAGGCGAAAGAAGTTGTAGGCATCCGCATTGATGCTAATGCTCGTGTGGCAAACCGTTTCCAATTTATCGTTGGTGAAGGTGCTGAACTAGAAGTGCAATTTTATGTAACGGGCTCTGGGGATGCATTGACAAATGTTAGCTATTTAAACGAATACGATGTGAAAGAAGCTGGTAAGGTTGTAGTAAAAAAGGTAAATCTTTTGCCTGAACATGTACAACATATCGAGCATCGATACACTAAATTAGAAGAAAAAGCAGATGTAGAATACATCAATATTGAAATTGGTGGCAGTGAAAATATCTTGAATTACTATCATGATTTAGTAGGTCAAGAATCCCGTATGGTTCATGATATTGCTTATCTTGGTAATAAAGAGCAAAAATTTGATATTTCTATGGTTATGAGTCATGGTGGTAAAAAATCATTTAGTGATATTCATACCTTAGGTGCTCTTAGTGGCAATTCTAAAAAATCCTTCAGAGGGACCCTTGATTTCCTTAATGGAGCAACAGCTTCTGAAGGTGCGGAAGAAGATACTTGCTTATTGTTAGATCCAACTGTAAAATCTGTTTCGTTACCACTTTTATTGTGTAAAGAAGATAATGTAGTTGGTAATCATGCAGCAAGTGCAGGCCAAATTGATCATAATAAATTGTTCTATATCATGAGCCGTGGCTTTAGTGAGGTAGAGGCAAAACATATCATTGTTGAATCTATGATTCGACCTATTATTGATCGCATTGGTGATGAAACGATTGAAGAAGCAGCGTTAGCAGCTGTACGTAATAAAATTTAAAGAGGCGTTTTTATGAGACCAATTGCAGAAGCATACAAAGACTTTCCTATATTACATAAAGAGCATAATGGGCATCGTGTTATCTATTTAGATAGCGGTGCTACTGCTCAAATTCCACAGTCCGTAATTGACCGTGTTGTGGAACATATGACACAACGTAATGGTAACCCACATCGTGGTTCTCATATTTTAGCCATTGAAGCATCTGAAGACTATGAAAATGCACGGGATCGCGTAGTTGAATTTATCAATGCTCGCGAACGAGAAGAGGTTATATTTACACGTAATAGTACGGAGTCAATGAACTTGATTGCCCACAGCTATGGCCTTCATAATGTGAAAAAAGGTGACAAGATTGTCATTACTGTTGCTGAACATCATGCGAATCTTGTAACATGGCAATATGTGGCAGAACAGACGGGGGCAACCTTAGAATACATGTATCTTGATGAACATGGGCACTTAAAAGATGGTGAAATCAATAAAATTGATGAAAAGACTAAAATTGTTGCTTTCGCTCATGTTAGTAACGTGCTTGGTATGGAATTCCCAGTAAAAGAATTAACTGAGAAGGCTCACTCTGTAGGTGCTATTGTTGTTCTAGACGGTGCTCAATCTACACCTCATAAAAAAATTGACGTACAAGCATTGGATTGCGATTTCTTCGTATTCTCTGGCCATAAAATGTGTGCATCTCAAGGGATTGGTGTACTATACGGTAAACGTGATTTATTAGAAACTATGCCTCCATTCCTATTGGGTGGCGATATGATTGAGTATGTAAAAGAGCAAACTGCTACATTCAATGAGCTTCCATATAAGTTTGAGGCAGGTACTCCAAATGCTGATGGTGCCGTTTCCTTGCATGCAGCTATTGACTATTTGGAATCCTTTGGAATGGATGCTATAGAAGCCTATGAAGAGGAGTTAGTAGCTTATATTCTTCCTAAGATTGTTGAATTGCCACATGTCCATGTTATTGGTTCTCAAAATCCTAAGGAAAAACATGGCGTTATTGCGTTCACTGTAGATGATGTACATCCTCATGATGTAGCTACAATTTTGGATTCTAAGGGGATCTGCGTTCGTTCCGGTCACCATTGTGCACAACCATTAGGTGCGTTCTACAATGTATCTGCATCTACTCGTTTAAGTATGTACTTATACACTCGCAAGGAAGATTTAGACGCATTCCTTGAAGTATTAAAGACTGTTCGTTCAGTAATGGGTTTTAAAGATTAGGAGAATTACCACTAATGGAAATGGATCAATTATATACGGAACTTATTTTGGAACATAACCAAGATAAACGTAATAAGCATGAATTATCTGAATTTACAAATTCTGAACATGGACATAACCCTAGTTGTGGTGATGATCTAACATTACAACTCAATGTAGTAGATGGTATCATTAAAGATGCTGCATATACAGGTTCTGGCTGTGCTATTAGCCAAGCATCTGCATCTATGATGATTGATATCATTAAGGGCAAATCTGTTGAGGAAGCGCTTCGTTTAGTAGAAATTTTCTTGGGTATGATTAAAAAAGAGATTACCGATGAAAATGAGTTAGAAGAATTAGAAGATGCTATGGCTCTACAAAATATTTCTAATATGCCAGCACGTGTAAAATGTGCAGTTCTTGCATGGCATACATTGAAAGAGGCTTTAAAGAAATAATATGAAGAAAACGATATTATTTGATTTAGATGGAACCTTAACTGACTCTCAAGAAGGTATTCTTAAAAGCATTAAATTTGCATTGGAACATTTCGGTTATACTGTACCTGATGAAGAAACATTACAATTGTTCTTAGGACCACCATTGGTAGATGCTTTCCAAGAACATTGTGGTTTGACCTTTGAGCAAGCGGAAGAAACATACTTTAAATTCCGTGAACGTTATGGTACCATCGGTAAATTTGAAAATAAAGTATATCCGAATATTGTAGACTTATTGGCTAAATGCAAAACTGAACAATATACTATAGCTGTAGCTACTGCAAAACCAGAACATTATGCTAAAGATATTCTTGATCACTTTGAATTGACACCATACTTTGATGTTATTGTTGGTGCTAATTACGAAGCGGGATTGTTACACAAAAAAGAAATTCTTGAAAAAGCTCTCACGCTATGTGGTAACCCATTAACTGATGAAAATGGTCGTCGATTGACATTCATGGTTGGAGATCGTAAGTACGATGTAGAAGCAGCTAATGAACTTGGCTGTATCTCCATTGGCGTTACCTATGGTTATGGTACGGAATCTGAGTTAAAAGAAGCGGATGCTGAATATATCTGTGATGATGTTGATGAAATTGCTGATGTTCTCAATCTTGAAGAAATGATGGTTCGTAGATAAGCTATATAAATAGAATTACATATCAACCCAAATAAAAAGCTAGAGGAAATCCTCTAGCTTTTTTGCATTTTCATTTTATGTTATTTTTTTAGGCCACTCTTTTTAGCTAATGTTTTGATAACCTTAGCACTTTGTTTTTTCAACTTGCCTCCTGTTTGTTTGAGTTGGATACGTGTACGAGAAACACGACCAAGTGTAGTAATCTTAGTTTTGCGACGTGGTTTCATATCACGTTCGTTACCAAAGTCGCCACGTTGCACACTTGTTGCCTTTACTTTTTCAGCTCTAAAAGATTTACGTAAGGCTTTCATAATTAACGTAAGCGGTAATGTTTGCTCGAAGGAATACAAATCAACTGCTACATAACCAAGCGCAGGATATGTGTGCAATGTAAAGTGAAAACCTGGTGCGACAGAAAGGAGGGCGATTTCTTCATCCATAACCTGACAACTGATTTCATCTACATCAAGTTCAGCTAAGTCAAATGCGGTTGCTACACTTTCCTGTACAGCTGTAGCGGATGAAATTGCGTCTTCATCGCAGGAATATAAATCAATTAACAGTTCTTGTCCTAATGCTTCTGCCATAACAACACCTTCCTTCAGAAAATAATATCTCATTTATTATACATAGATTTAAGGATTAAGTCCAATTATATGAGAATACATTAAAAGTCAAACGTTATTTTTATGAAATTTGACTTTTATATTGACTAAAGTCAAAAAGTCAAATATAATAGAATTATGCTAAAGAACAAATAGTCAAAACTATAGTAAATAAACTTTAAAGGGGTGTTTTTTATGAGTATGATAGCTGATAAAATAGAAAAATTTATATTAGACCGTATGCGTGAAGAACAAGAAAAGCTAATTTTAAAGCGTAATGAATTGGCTGATGAATTAGATTGTGCGCCATCCCAAATTAGTTACGTGTTAAGTACGCGTTTTTCTAATGAGCGCGGTTTCGATGTTGAGTCAAGACGTGGCTTGGGTGGATATATTCGAATCAAAAAAATTAACCCAGAAAGTTCAGATTCTTTACCTGCTGTTACAACTTATCGGATTTATGAAGGTCCAAATACGGTAGAACGATTAATTGATATGCGAGATGTAGATCAATCATTATTTCAATTATTACAATCTGAAAAGATTACCCGTCGTGAAGCTCAATTGATGCATAATTCTTTTGCTACATTAATTGAAAATGTAGACGTAGAAGAACGTAATGATGCTGTTCGTCAATTATATGCATCAATGGTGGACACTTTGCGGAAGGAGTGATGATTTGTGTTATGTGATCATTGCCATAAAAATGAAGCTACTATCCATATGACTAATATCATAAATAATCAAAAGACTGAGCAACATCTTTGCAGTACTTGTGCCACCGAGTTACAACAAGCTGGGAAATTATCTCCTTATAGTTCTTTTATGAATGATATGTGGGATAATAACTTTTTTACTAATGATTTTTTTAAGAATATGGTGTATCCAGATAACTTATTAAAAGCTCATCAATCTAAGAGATGCCCTCAGTGTGGTATTACTTATGATGAATTCAATCGGGTAGGTAAGTTTGGCTGTGGTCAATGTTATGAGACTTTTAATAGTGAAATAAATCCATTATTAGAACGAATACAAGGTAGTTCTGAGTATGAAGGGACTATACCTAGTCGTGGTACTAATGTTTTTAAAGCAAAGTATGAAGTAAAGCAATTGCGCCGTCAATTAGATACAGCTATTCAAGCTGAAAACTTTGAAGAAGCTGCAATTTTGAGAGATAAAATTAAAAATCTAGAAGTTATCATTGATGGTGATAACGAATAGGAGGTTCTTATGTTAGATACTATATTGGACTCTCCGCTAAGTCAGTGGCTGTGTCAGGATACAGAGGCGACAGACCACATTGTAATTTCAAGCCGTATACGATTGGCGAGAAATTTTGATGATATATTGTTTACGAATCGTGAAGATACAGTTTCCTTAGAAAAAGTGAATACAATCTCTCGAGGCCTATTGCCAATATTAAAAAAGGCTGATGAGCACCAATATACAAATATTAGCCTTGAGCAATTAAGTCAATGTGAACGTGCTGTCTTAGTTGAAAAGCATTTAATGAGTCCTGCTTTAGAGGAACAATTACCGTATCGTAATTTGATCGTATCTGATGATGCTTCTATCGCAATTATGGTAAATGAAGAAGATCATTTACGTATTCAATCTATGGCTCCAGGACTTAAATTGCAACAAGCTTATAATCATGCGGTTCAAATTGATAAAGCTATCGAAGCAAAATACCCTTATGCCTTTGATGAGCGATTTGGTTATTTAACTGCTTGCCCCACTAATGTGGGTACAGGTTTACGGGCCTCTGTTATGTTACATTTACCCGCATTGACGTTATCTGGTCGTATTACGAGACTCATTCGTAACATAATACAACTAGGTTACTCTGTACGAGGGTTGTATGGGGAAGGTTCCGAAGCTTTAGGTTGTATTTACCAGATTTCTAATCAACGAACGATGGGTATTAGTGAAGAAGCAACTATTGAGCAATTGATTAAAATCGTAGAAGGAATTATTGCAGAAGAACGAAAGTCTCGGCAATCTTTATTACACAACGATAAAGAAGGTTTGGAAGATATACTTTGGCGATCCTATGGAATTTTACAATATGCACGACGTGTAAGCGGTAAAGAGGCACTTAGTAAGCTTAGCGACATTCAATTAGGTGTAGATTTAGAAATATTACCATTCTGGGGTAAAGATACTTTTAATGAGCTTGTTGCTATAACTAGACCAAACTTCCTCTCTAAATACTTAGGTAGTGAAAATTTGACAGATACCGATCGCGACAGCTATCGTGCAAAGGTGATACGTCAAAAACTTTCAAATTAATATAAATACATAAATAATTAATGCATGATTATTTATTTTGTATAGATTGATTTATATAATTTTCTTAGTTTACCGTTAAGAGATTTGTAAAAAATAGTAAATATTAATACTAGATAGCATAATAGATTAATAGAGTTTAATAATATTTTTGATATTCCAATGGTTATTTCACCATTGTTTATATATATTTGAAAAGAAATAATTACAATTTACATAGATAGATGAGGTGATATTATGATGCAACGGTTTACAGACGATGCACAGCGTGTTCTTTCGTTAGCTCAAGAGGCTGCTTTGGAGTTAGGACATGACTATGTTGGTACTGAACACGTACTCATTGGCCTTACAAAGGTTAAAAATGGTGTAGCAGCTAAAGCTTTAGAAGAGCTTGGCCTTGTTACAGAAGATATTTTTGAAGCTGTAGAAGAACATGTAGGACGTGGTAATAAAAAGGCAACGTCAATATATATGACACCTCGCGTTAAACATGTACTTGAGCTTGCCATTCAAGTAGCAAATCAAATGAATCACAATTACGTTGGTACTGAGCATATTCTATTGGGCCTACTTAGCGATGGTAGCGGTGTTGCAGTTGCTATTTTACGAGCTATGAATATACGTAGTAATGATGTAGTAGAAGCAATTCGTAGTATTCTTGGCTCGAATAAAGGTAGCAATAATGGTGGTCAAGAGGGAATAAATAGCAATAATGATTTAGGTGAGCTGTCAGATTTTGCAACTGATCTTAATGAGTCTGCTAAACAAGGTAAGATTGATCCTGTTATTGGCCGCGATACGGAGATTCAACGAGTCATTCAAATTCTCAGCCGTAGAACTAAAAATAATCCTGTTCTTATTGGTGAACCAGGTGTAGGTAAAACAGCTATTGCCGAAGGCTTGGCACAGCGTATTGTGACTGATAATGTACCGGAGATTTTACGTAATAAACGCATTATTTCTCTTAGTATTGGTTCTATGTTAGCGGGTGCCAAGTACCGTGGTGAATTTGAAGAACGGTTAAAAAAAGCCATTGATGAAGTACAACAACATGATGATATGATTATCTTTATAGATGAAATTCATACATTGGTTGGGGCAGGTGCTACTGAAGGCGCTATGGATGCAGCTAATATCTTAAAGCCTGCTTTGGCACGAGGTGAATTCCAAGTTATCGGTGCCACAACACTTGATGAATATAAGAAATATATAGAAAAAGATGCTGCTTTAGAGCGTCGTTTTCAACCCGTTCAAGTAGGAGAGCCTAACGAAGAGGATGCTCTTGAAATTTTAAAGGGATTAAGAGATCGGTATGAAGCTTTCCATAAGGCTAAGATTACAGATGAGGCATTAACAGCAGCTGTGTCTTTATCTAGCCGATATATTACAGATCGATTCTTACCTGATAAGGCTATCGATGTAGTCGATGAAGCTGCATCTAAGGTTCGTATGAAAGTATTTTCTTCAGCACCTGATGTTAAAGCATTAGAGGATCGCCTCAATACAGTTAAGAAAGAAAAAGAAGCTGCGGTTACGTCTCAAGATTTCGAAAAGGCTGCAAAGCTTCGCGATGAAGAACAATTACTATTAAAAGAAATTGGTGATAAAAAATCTATTGCTAAAGAAAAAAGCGATCAAAAGTTAATAGTAACAGAGGAAGACATAGCTGCTGTAGTAGCGCAATGGACAGGCATTCCAGTGGCTAAAATTGCAGAAGAAGAGTCTGCAACCTTACTACATTTGGAAGAAGAACTTCATAAACGCGTAGTAGGTCAAGATGAGGCTGTTACTGCTGTAGCTAAAGCTGTACGCCGTGCAAGGGCTGGATTAAAAGACCCAAAACGGCCTATTGGTTCATTCTTGTTCCTTGGGCCAACTGGTGTAGGGAAAACTGAGCTAGCAAGAGCGCTTGCATCCTCCTTGTTCGGCGATGAATCTGCTATGATTCGACTTGATATGTCTGAATATATGGAAAAACATACTGTGTCTCGCTTAGTCGGTGCCCCTCCAGGTTACGTAGGCTATGAAGAAGGTGGACAATTAACAGATGCGGTACGTCGCAAACCATATAGCGTTATCCTCCTCGATGAAGTGGAAAAGGCACATGCAGATTTCTTTAATATTTTGTTACAAGTTCTTGATGATGGTCGTCTTACTGATAGTCAAGGAAGAACTGTAGATTTCAGAAATACAGTTATTATTATGACAAGTAACTTAGGTGCTAAAGCTTTACATAAAAACTCTCCAGAACTTGGTTTCTTAGCGGCTAAAAAATCTGATTTCAATGTAGATGAAAATAAAGAAATTGAGTTTAAAGAGGCTAAGAAGTCAGTAATGGATGCGGTGAAACGTCATTTTAGACCTGAGTTTTTAAACCGTATTGATGAAATGATTGTATTCCATCCATTAACAGAAGAGGACTTAAAAGAAATTGTAACTATCTTGATGAGTGATGTTACAAAACGCCTTGAAGCGCGTGATTTACAATTAGAAATCTCTCCTGAGGCTATGCATTTACTTGTTAAGGAGGGCTCTGATTTCACAATGGGGGCTCGACCATTAAAACGTGCTATTCAACGTTTAATTGAGGACCCAGTGTCCGATCTTATTTTGAAAGGAGATGCAAAAGAAGGTAAAATTATTAAAGCAGATGCAAAGGATAACGATCTTGTTGTATCAATATGATAAAAATACAAATTATACAGTTGATGACTACCTTTCATATAAAAAATATAAGTTAAATGGTATACTATAAAATGATGATAGTTAACCATGTAGTAAAATTATGCATAAAAGGTCATGAATGGTTATCATTCATGACCTTTCTTTTTAAATGTATTGAGGTGTTATGGCAAAAGCAAAATCTGTATTCTTTTGTCAAAATTGTGGGGCTGAATCCTCTAAGTGGATGGGCCGTTGTCCACAATGTGGAGAATGGAATACATTAGTTGAAGAAATAATTAAAGAAACTAAACATAGTCGAACACCTTCTCGAGGTGTTGGAAATCAAACGGCGAAGCCTACCGCCTTGCCAGATATCGAAATTTCTTCTATTGCACGCGTATCTACAACCTTTGGTGAAATTGACCGTGTATTAGGTGGGGGCATAGTGCCTGGTGCTCTAATGCTTTTAGGTGGTGATCCTGGTATTGGTAAATCTACTCTGTTACTACAAGTATCCCAGAAGGTAGCCGATACAGTAGGAGCAGTTCTTTATGCATCTGGTGAAGAGTCTCAGTTACAACTTAAACTTCGAGCAGAACGACTGCATATTAATAGTGAACGGTTACAAGTTATTGCAGATACTGATCTAGATCATATATTGGAGCAAGCTGAAGCAATGACTCCTTCCTTACTAGTCATTGACTCTATACAAACTATGTATACTGGAGATATAGATGCTGCGCCAGGCAGTGTTAGTCAAGTTCGTGAATGCACATCTCGCCTACTTCGCTTCTGTAAAGAACGAAATATACCTACTGTAATCATTGGCCATGTAACAAAGGAAGGCAATATTGCAGGGCCTCGTATGTTAGAGCATATGGTAGATGTAGTGCTTTACTTTGAAGGGGAGCGTTCTTATCAATTCCGTATATTACGGTCCATTAAAAACCGTTTTGGATCTACATCAGAAACAGGCATTTTTGCTATGGTAGAGGAAGGGTTACAGGAATTGTCCAATCCGTCTGCTTCTCTTTTAGCCGAGCGTTCCGATGAAGAAAGCGGCAGTGCTGTTATGATTTACCTCGAAGGGGTTCGCCCCATCTTGGTAGAGGTACAAAGCTTGGTCGTTACTACGGCTTTTGGTATGCCTAGACGTACGGCGATTGGTTATGATCTTAACCGGTTAATCGTATTATTAGCAGTCTTAGAAAAACGCTGTGGCTTTACATTAGGTAATAAAGACGTGTATGTAAATGTTATCGGTGGTCTCAAGGTAAATGAACCTGCTTGTGATTTATCTATGGCGGTTGCCATTGTGTCAAATCTGAAAAATCGAATCGTTCCAACAGATATGGTAATTTTAGGTGAAGTAGGCTTAACTGGTAATGTTCGCAGTATTCCTCGCATTGAACAGCGTATAAATGAAGCCAAGAAATTAGGTTTTAAAAAGTTTATTATTCCTGAAGGCAACTATAAACAAATTAAGGATAATGATAGTTCTATCAAAATTAAAGGTGTCAAATCTATACAAGAGGCGATGCAACTCGTATTTTCATAATTAGGAGGTGATTTCATGATTTATCGGATTTTACGCTATGTAATAGCCATTTTAGTAGGTACAGCAGCCTACGTGGGAATGGATAGCTTAGCACCTATTATTGACCCATATTTGGTTTCTCAATTTGAATCTTTTGGGGACATGTCGTTAACAATTGCACGTATTGCAGTATTAATCGTAGGTACTCTATTAGGCCTTGTTATTGGTTATCTGATTTCATCATTTATTCTGAAACAAGGTTTAGTAATTGCTAAAAGATTAGAGCGTATTCTTACTCATATTCCAAATCAAGAATTGATTGCAGGCACCATCGGTTTATTATTCGGCCTTATTATTGCAAATCTAATTGGTGTTGCATTCAATCAAGTACCTATTATAGGACCTTATATTCCTATAATTTTGAGTGCTATTTTTGGATATAGTGGACTTAAAATCATGGCTCGTAAAGGACCCGAAATGTACAATAATTACGTACAACAATGGGGAGGAGATAGCACTAAAAAAACAAGTCGTTTTAAAATGTTTTCAACTCATAAATTAGATAAATCCTCTAGTACGCCAAAATTACTAGATACTTCAGTTATCATTGACGGTCGTATCAAAGAACTATGTGCTACGGGCTTCATTGAAGGCCCTCTTATGGTGCCACTATTTGTATTAAATGAGTTACAGGTAATTTCTGACTCTGCGGATGCTACGAAACGCAACCGTGGTCGACGTGGCCTTGATATTTTGAAGGATATGCAAGATGCCAATAAGGTAGCTATAGAAGTTGTTGAAGATGATTATGATGATCTTGTAGAGGTTGATTCAAAACTTATGCGACTTGCTTTAGATAAGCAGTGGAAATTGATGACTAATGACTTTAACTTGAATAAGGTGGCTCGTGTACAAGGTATTGAAGTGCTTAACCTTAATGAATTGGCAAATGTATTAAAACCTGCTCTAATCGCTGGAGAATGGATTCGCGTTCAAATCATGAAAGAAGGTAAGGAAGTACACCAAGGTGTGGCTTATCTCGACGATGGCACGATGATTGTCGTAGAGGATGGTAAGCCTTATGTTGGTCAAAATGTAGAGGTTATGGTTACATCCATATTACAAACGAGTGCAGGACGGATGATTTTTGCTCGTGTAGATGGAGGACAAAATGGGCAAGGCAATTAGTTGTATCGTTCTCGCTGCAGGTGCTGGTCGCCGTATGGGATACAAAGAAAATAAGATATTTATTCCTTTAGGGGGACATTCTATTATTCAACGTACCATACAAAATGTAGAAAAGATTGAAGGTTTAAAAGAAATTATTCTTGTTGTAGCTGAAGGCGAACAAGAATATATGTCTAACCATATTCAAGGGTTGGATTTGCATATTCCTGTAAAGATAGTATTTGGTGGAAGAGAACGTCAAGATTCTGTGGCATATGGTCTCAAAGCTGTATCAGAAGATAGTAATATTGTGCTAGTTCATGATGGAGCGCGTCCATTAGCATCAACTAAACTGTTTGATTCTGTTGTTAGGGCCGCAATAGAATATAGAGCTGCTACTGTAGGTGTCCCTGCTACGGATACGATTAAACGGGTTAATACAGAGCATACCGTAATAGAAACCTTGAAACGCAGTGAGTTATACCAAATTCAAACACCACAAGGCTTTCAAAAAGATCTATTTAAAGAGGCCCATCAAAAGGCTCATGACGAAAAATATTTAGGCACTGATGATGTGTCCCTCGTCGAGTATTTAGGTAAGCCTGTACATATAGTAAGTGGAGACTATTGTAATATTAAGGTGACCACACCTAATGATATTGCAGTAGCAAAACGATATTTAGGAATTGAGGATAAGCGTATGCGCGTTGGATTTGGTTATGATATTCATCAATTAAAAGCAGGGCGTCCTTGTATCTTAGGTGGTGTTCATATCGAGTCTGACCTTGGTCCTGATGGTCACTCCGATGCAGATGTTCTCATTCATGCATTGATGGATGCCATGCTAGGTGCCGCTGGTTTACGGGATATTGGATACTATTTTCCACCTGAAGACGACCAGTATAAAGGGATTTCTAGCATGCTTTTACTAGAAAAAGTAAATTTCTTATTGAAAGAACGTGGGTTACAAGCCTATAATATTGATATTATGGTTATTTCTGAGACACCTAAATTAAAACCTCACATCGATATGATGAAGTCTAATTTACAGTCTATTTTAGAGATACCATTAGATCGTATTAGTATTAAAGCGACAACAAATGAAATGCTAGGGGCTATTGGTCGCCGCGAAGGCATTGCTGCACAAGCTGTCGTTTCTGTATATGAAGGAGAGATTTAATCATGAGTTCCATGAAAGTTCGTTTTGCTCCAAGCCCTACGGGTCCATTCCATATTGGTGGTGCTCGTTCTGCTTTATTTAACTGGTTATTAGCACGTAAGGAAAAAGGCACATTTGTATTGCGCATTGAAGATACAGATTTAGCTCGTTCTACACGTGAAAGTGAAGAGAATATTAAAGCTTCCTTACAATGGCTTGGCATGAACTGGGATGAAGGCATTGATGTAGGTGGTAATAATGGTCCTTACCGTCAAACAGAACGTCTTGATTTATATAAAGAAGTAACACAACGCTTATTGGATGAAGGTAAAGCTTATGAGTGTTACTGCACACCTGAAGAGTTAGATGCGGTGCGTCAAGATCAAATGGATCGTGGGGAAACACCAAAATACAACGGTCATTGTGAACACTTAGATGAAGAGACAAAGGCTAAATACATTGCTGAAGGTCGTAAACCTACAATTCGTTTGCGTGTACCGTTGAATAAAACATACGCTTTTGATGATATGGTACGTGGGCATGTATCCTTTGAGTCCAATGGTGTAGGTGACTTCGTTATCGTTAAATCCGATGGTATTCCTGTATATAACTTTGCTGTAGTAATGGACGATCATATGATGGGGATTACTCACGTTATTCGTGCAGAGGAACATCTATCCAATACACCTCGCCAAATGGCTATCTATGAAGCTCTTGGTTGGGAGGTCCCTAAGTTTGGTCATATTTCTTTGATTCTTGGTAAAGATTACAAAAAAATGTCCAAACGTCATGGTGCTACCTCTGTTGAACAATACAAACAATTAGGGTACTTGCCAGAAGCACTTGTAAACTTCTTGGCACTTCTTGGTTGGGCTCCTGAAGGTGAAGAAGAATTCTTCACACAAGATGAATTAATTCAGGCTTTCTCTATGGATCGGGTAGCGAAAAATCCTGCTGTGTTTGATATTGATAAATTGAACCATATAAATTTCCACTATATGAAGAATTTGAGTGATGAAGAGTTATTCCATCTTTGTTTACCGCATTTGAAAGAGGTTGGTTTAGCTCCAGATAGCTTGAATCAAGCTGATATTGATTGGTTGGCATTATTATGCTCTACATTCCGTGATCATATTAGCTATGGTGCTCAAATTAAAGATCATGTAGGCTTGTTTATGGGCGAAACAGTATTCCTTGAAGAGGGGCATGAAGAGGAGTTGCGTGCTGTATTGAATGAAGAAACAGCTCCAACAGTTCTCGGCGCTTTCCGGAATGCATTGGCTGAACTTGATGAAATTACACCTGAAGTTGTAAAAGCAACAATCAAGGCCGTAATGAAAGAAACCTCTTTAAAAGGTAAATTCGTATTTATGCCAATCCGTGTAGCTTTAACAGGTCAAATGCATGGTCCGGATTTGAATAATATTGTTACATTACTTGGTAAAGAAAAGTGCTTACATCGTTTAGATAATGTAGGTGCATTAACAAAATAAATTTGATCAATTAATCAAAGGAGTTCACGTAACAAGTGTTATGTGAACTCCTTTTGTATGTGTTGTTAATATTCTATAGAAATGCTATAATAATCGGCGTATTAAATTTTGATTTATTATGAAAGCGAGTGTTTTTATGAGTGTTATTCGTTCTATTAATCACTTATTCAATAGTTATCTATCCTGGATAGTACTATTGATGGCTGTTTTAGCATATATGCTACCTGCAGTATTTTCTTGGATGACTCCATATATTGCTTACATGCTACAGTTTGTTATGTTTGCGATGGGGTTAACATTAACGGCTCAAGTCTTTATTGATGTATTTAAGCAACCAATGAAGGTTATTCTCGTATCCGTAATCCAATTCTTATGGATGCCATTGGCAGGTTTCTTAGTAGCCTTAGCATTTAATTTTCCTCCAGAAGTTGGGATTGGTTTTATCTTGTTGGGTGCATGTCCTGGTGGTACTGCTTCTAATGTAATGACCTTCCTTGCAAATGGTAATGTTCCCTTATCCGTATCAGCAACAACTGTATCCACATTATTGGCACCTATTTTAACGCCTTTATTTGTCGTATTATATGCAGGTGCAACATCTTCTATTGAAATTCAATTTATGCCAATGTTTATATCCATTGTAAAAATCGTGTTAGTACCAATTATTTTGGGGATTGTATTGAATTACTTTATTGGCGCAAAAATTGAACCTGTAAAATCTGTATGTCCAACCATTGCAGCTATCGCGGTATTGCTTATCTTGGCAGCTGTAACTGCAGTTAACCAAAAGCAAATTGCCGAAACTGGTTTCATTATTTTTGTAGCGTGTTTAGTACAAAATTTGAGTGGTTATGTTGTGACATACTTTATATGTAAAGCTCTTAGTATTGATGTGTCTTCTCGTCGTGCTATGCAAATCGAAGTGGCTATGCAAAATTCTGCATTATCCGTATCTTTAGCACTAAAACACTTTACACCACAAGCTGCGGTAGCAGGTGCAGTATTCTCCATTATTCATAACTTTACAGGATCTATTTTTGCCGGTATTTGCCGTAAACATGATGATCAAGATAAATTAGAAAATGCTTAATATTAATTGATTTGATGTAATGACATTATTATTACTTGTGTGCTATAAAAGCTATTGTTATGAATGATAATAGTAATTTAATATTCTGATTATATATCCTCATCTTTCTAATTAAGCTATTTAAAATACCTATGTATGATATGTGAATAGCTGCCTATGAAAGATGGGGATCTTTCTTGTAAATATTGACATTCTATAGCTTTATTGGTAAAATATTTTTATATATGAATATAGATTATTTTAATAGCTGAGACTGAAAGAAGTACTCTACAACTAACTTTTTAGCGAGAACCGATGGTGGGAGGGTTCATGGATAGGTAGATGAAATGCATTCACGAGCTGACACTCCGATTATAGGTAGGTTTGTCCGGCGACGCACCGTTATGCGATGAGTGGGTATCGCTATTGGTACCTAACAGAGTGGAACCGCGGACCATCGTCTCTGTATGAGATGAGAGGTCTTTTTTATTTTACAAAATTGGAGGCATCGGTAACGATGAGAGAAATTACTGTTTATAATACTATGACGCGCCAAAAAGAGGTTTTTAATCCTGTAACACCAGGTGAGGCAAAAATGTACGTATGTGGTGTCACACCATACAATCATCCTCATATTGGCAATGCTCGTCCTTTTGTGACTTGGGACGTAATTCGTCGCTATATGAAACATGTAGGCTATAAAGTAACCTATGTACAAAACTTTACTGATGTGGATGATAAAATCATCAATACTTCTAATGGTGAAGGCGTCTCTTGGGATACCATTGCAAATCGTTATATCGATAGTTATTTTGAAGTAATGGATGCATTAGGTGTACAACGGGCTGATATGTATCCACGTGTATCTACGCATATTGATGATATCATTGCTATGATTAAAACATTGATTGACAAGGGCTACGCCTATGAACTCGATGGCGATGTATATTATAGTGTGGAGAAATTTGAACATTACGGTGAGTTATCTGGTCGTACATTAGACGATATGGAGGCAGGCGCACGTATTGAAGTAGATGGTCGTAAGAAGAATCCTATGGACTTTGCTTTGTGGAAAGCAGCAAAACCTGGTGAACCTTATTGGGAAAGCCCATGGGGGAATGGTCGTCCAGGCTGGCACATTGAATGTTCTGCTATGAGCCAAAAATATTTAGGCACAGAATTTGACTTCCACGGTGGTGGTAGCGATTTGATTTTCCCTCATCATGAAAATGAAATTGCTCAATCAGAAGGTTGCTCTGGTCAACATCCAGCAGTGCGCTACTGGTTGCACAATGGTTTTATCACTATTAACTCTGAAAAAATGTCTAAGTCCTTGAATAATTTCTTCTTGGTAAAAGATATTTTAGAACAATATAGTCCTGATGCATTGCGTTATTTCTTATTGAGCACGCATTACCGTAGCCCATTAGATTTCTCTGATGAGCGTCTAGAAGAAGCTAATAAATCTTTGGAACGGTTAAGCACAGCTATTGAAAACCTTCTTTACCTTGAAAAATGTGAGCCAGGCTCATGTGATGAAGCTCAACGCTTATTAGAAAAAGCGAAAGCATACGAAGAAGAATTTGAGGATGCTATGAGTGATGATTTCAACACTGCTCTAGCAACTTCTAGTATGTTCGGTCTTGCAAAAGAAATTAATATCTACTATCAAGCTGTAACAAGTAGAGAAGGCGTTGTTTGCCAAGAGGCAATTGCTGAAGTGAAACGAATCTTCAAATTTATGACAGATGTTATTGGTGTTCTTGAAAAAGCTTGGGAAGGCAATACGGGTGCTAATGCTGCTGAATACGAAGAATTAATGCAAGTTATTCTTTCTGTACGTCAAGCTTGTCGGGACCAAAAGCAATGGGCATTAGCTGATTGTATTCGCGATCGATTAGCTGAGATTGGTATTACTATTGAGGACTCCCCTCAAGGTGCACGGTGGAAAAAACGTGAAGTTTAAACAATTTCAATTCTTAAAGAATGAAGCGATAAAAAAACTGACGGCTCTTGAAGAAGAGCCGCTTCGTTTGCGTAATCGGACTATAGAAGAGTGCCTAAGTGCTGATGCAGTTATGCTAGCTTATATCGGCGATGCAGTATACTCCATGTATGTACGCGAACGAGTAGTGCAAATGAATATCACAAAGGTACAGGTATTGCATACAATTGTTACTGAATTTATTTGTGCTAAATCACAGGCGAAAGTATTGCTAGAAATAGAAGATGCTTTCACAGAAGAGGAACAAGCTATTGCACGCCGTGCTAGAAATAGTAATGTAAACGTGCCTAAAAGTAGTACTGTTCAAGAATATCGCAGTAGTACGGCCTTTGAAGCAGTACTAGGATTTCTTTATGAAACGCGCCAAGAAGACCGCTTACAGCATATCTTGGGGCAAGCCTTTTCTATAACTCTACGAGGTATGTAGTATGGATAATTATATTGTAGGTCGCAATGCGGTTAAAGAAGCCCTTAAAAGTGGCCGTTCTATTCAACGTATTCTGGTCAGTGAAGATAAGGTAAAAACAGGGTTAGCTGATATTGTAGGCCTTGCTAAATCTCAAGGAATTGAAGTTAGACCTACACCAGTTAAACAGATGAATAAGTACGATTTGGAGGTACCACATCAAGGGGTTATAGCTCTTGTATCGGCCGTTCAATTTAAAGAATTGGGAGAGGTATTACAAGAAACGACACATGAGGTTCCTTTACTCATCTTAACGGATGGGGTTGAAGACCCACATAATATGGGAGCTATCATTCGTACTGCTGAATGTGCGGGAGCTACGGCTGTACTCATTCCTAAACGACATAATGCGCCTATTAATGCTACTGTTGCAAAGACATCTGCTGGAGCTATTGAACAAATTCCACTTGTACAAATTGGCAATGTAGTGCAAACCATTAAACAACTTCAAAAACAAGGATTTTGGGTAATGGGGGCTCATATGGAAGGTGATCGTACCTTGTATGAAGCAGATATGACAATTCCTACGGTTATAGTCATTGGTAATGAAGGTAAGGGGATTAGTCGCGTTGTAAAAGAAGCTTGTGATTTCCTTGTAACAATTCCTATGTATGGAAATTTGAATTCTTTGAATGCATCTGTTGCAGCTGCAGTTCTTATGTATGAGGCGGTACGTCAACGCCAGGCGAAATAATCATGCTAAAAGATATTTTAATTGTAGACGGCTATAATGTTATTTTTGCTTGGACTCATTTGAAAAAATTGGCTCATGAGTCTTTAGAACATGCGAGAATGGAGCTTCGAGATAGATTGTTGAACTATGGTAAATTTAAGGGTTACGAAGTAATCCTTGTATTTGATGGTAAGTATACAAAATCTGGAGGTTCCATTGAATCTATTACAAGTGGATTTATCGAAGTGTATACTGAGGATGGAGAAACGGCGGATTCCTTTATTGAACGAGAGGTATTTTTACGTAAAGGCAAATATACTAATGTATATGTTGTAACCTCCGATGGGGCAGAACAGAATCAAATTCTAGGCTCTGGCGGGTTGCGCATTCCTGCTCGTGAGTTGCAAAATATGATTCGTATTGCTAAGGAAGAAGAACGACTTCAATATGCTCATGAACATAGACGTGATCAATTCTCAGTGCGTCGTAATGAAGTGGGAGGTTTATTATCTCCTGAAGTTGCTGAAAAGCTCGAGAAATTGCGTCGAGGTCATTGATAGTTGAAAATCATATACCGTTCCAGTATAATAAATATATTGGTTTTTCTCGCTCAATTGTAAGGAGGAGCTTATGAAAATGATTCATACACGCAAGTCCGATTACAATTTCAAGGAAATGACCGATGAGCAAGTTGTGGTCATAGCTCAGGAAGAGCAAAATGAGTTTGCAATCGATTATATTGTTAATAAATATAAGAACTTTGTAAGAGCTAAGGCTCGCTCCTATTTTTTGGTAGGTGCCGACCGAGAGGATATCATCCAAGAAGGGATGATTGGACTCTATAAGGCGACGCGAGATTTTAAACATGATAAATTAGCGTCTTTTAGAGCCTTTGCAGAACTTTGTATAACTAGACAAATTATTACAGCTATTAAATCGGCTACAAGACAAAAACATGCGCCTTTGAACTCCTATATATCCTTAAATAAACCGGTGTATACAGAGGACTCTGAGCGTACATTGATTGAAATGCTATCTTCAACAAAGATTACAAATCCTGAAGACCTCATTATCAGTCAAGAGGAACTAGATGATATTGAGCGCAATATTGGTCATATTTTAAGTGATCTCGAATGGGAAGTCTTGGAAGGATACCTTGATGGACGTTCCTATCAAGAAATGGCTGAGGTCACAGATCGTAGTGTTAAATCTATTGATAATGCGCTACAAAGGGTAAAACGTAAATTAGAGAAGTATTTAGAACATCGTGTATTGGGCTCGCATCGAGCATCACAGGAAGGATGACAGTCGTGACAAATTTCTTAATGATTGTAGAAGTAATCGTATCTATTTTATTAATTGTAGTAGTTGTTGCACAAAATAGCAAAAATGCAGGCATGGGCGGTGCTGTTTCTGGTGCGGCAGACTCTTCTTTTGGTGGTAAGCAACGCGGTTTAGATGCTTTCTTATCTAAATGTACGATTATATTGGGGATTATCTTTGCTGTGTTGAGCTTAGTGTTAGGGGCAATGATTAATCAATTCTAATGATGAAAGCCTGCTTTGCAGGCTTTTTCTTTTTTCATCCTAATAAGGGGGTGCAGATTTGAAGAAGAAGGTATTGGACTTTTATAAATCTATACAACCACATGCATACCATATTGAGGATGCAGCAATGGATAATCGTATTCGAGGTGGCAAAGATCTTGAAATGTTTATTCGATCTGCGAAAATGCTCGCCCGTGAAGGCGTATTAACTTCATCTCGACCAGATGTATACCGATATGAAGATCAACAGCATGAAGAATATGAAGGTATCTACAAAGGATATCGTAAATCTTATGGATTTGTTATTATGCTAAATGATGAAGATATTTATGTAGCAGAACAAAATAAAGGAACTACTATGCATAATGATAAGGTACGTGTTCGTATTGTACCATCAGATTATACAAAGCATAAACGTGAAGGCATCATCGTTGATGTTATTGAGCGTGCTAATGAAACCATAGTTGGTACTTACGACAGACAACAACACTTCGGCTTTGTTGTACCAGATGATGAACGTATTGGAACAGATATTTTTGTAGATTTAAAAGATACTTTAGATGCTCGGAGTGGAGCTAAGGTACTAGTAAAAATTACAAAATGGCCTGAAGGCAATAAAAAACCTGAAGGAATTATAACAGAAATTTTAGGCTATAAGGGGGATGTAGGCCTAGACATTAACTGTATTATGGCTAATCATAAGATTCCTTTTGCATTCCCTAAAGAGGTAATTGAGGCAAGTGAGAAGATAGATACTATTGTTCATGAAGATCCGAAGCGGTGGGATCTTAGAGACTTACAAATGGTAACTATCGATGGAGAAGATGCAAAAGATCTTGACGATGCTGTAAGTGGTCGTAAATTACCAAATGGTAATTATGAGCTAGGCGTACACATTGCGGATGTTAGTCATTATGTTACTTCAGGCCAGCCTATTGATAATGAAGCATACAAGCGGGGGACTTCAGTTTACTTAGTGGACCGCGTAGTACCAATGTTACCAGAGGTATTATCGAATGGTATTTGTAGTTTAAATGCCCATGAAGATCGCTATGCTATGACGTGTATGATGGAAATTGATGATTCAGGTACAGTTGTTAATTATCGTATTCGTCCGTCTATTATCCATGTAGGACGTCGTTGCAGCTATAAAGAAGTTTATAAAGCGTTAGAGGAAAATATTGTTCCTGACGATTTAGTAGATTTTATTCCTATGCTTCGTGACTTAGCAGAAATTTCTAAGATTTTAAATCGTATGCGTCGTCGTAGAGGGGCATTAGACTTTGATTTTTCGGAATATAAGGTATTACTTGATCTCGATGGTACACCGTTGCGTATCGTAAAACGCGATCGAACTATGGCAGAGCGGCTTATCGAAGAATGTATGCTCATTGCTAATGAGACGGTAGCTACGCATTTAAAGGATACTCAACGTACATCGGTATATCGTATTCATGAACATCCTAGTGAAGAAAAATTGGATTTATTCCAAAAGGTATTACATTATTTAGGTCAAACTCTTGTCCTTAGTGCTGATGGTGTAACACCACGAGATTTCCAAAAAATCCTTGATGTAGTGAAGGGACAAGATATCGAGCAAGTGGCTCAAATTATGACCTTACGTTCTATGCAGCAAGCGAAATATAGCATTGAAAACGTCGGCCATTTTGGGTTAGCATCCACTTGCTATACGCATTTTACATCTCCCATTAGACGTTATCCGGATTTGATGGTACATCGACTTTTAAAAGCGGATATGCACTGGAAGGGTGGATACTCTAAACGAGATGTAGATGAAGCTTTCTTAGCTGGTGCTGTGGAACATTCTTCCATACAAGAACAAGTGGCAACCGAGGCAGAACGAGAAACTACGGATCTAAAGAAGACTCAATACATGGTTCCATTTGTAGGTGAAGTTTTTGAAGGCACTATTGCGAGCATAACCTCCTTTGGCATGTTCGTAGAGTTAGAGAATGGTATCGACGGTCTCGTGCATATTAGCATGATGAACGACGATTATTATTTCTTTGACGAAGAACATCTTGTTCTTGTTGGTAAGCGGACAGGTAAAACCTATCACTTAGGTGAAAAGGTTACTGTTACACTTGTAAAAGCCGATGTAGAAAAGAAACAAATCGATTTTGTTCTTGGTGAAGTAGATAATCTGATGGCTATCCAAGAACAATTGAGTAGTGGCTCTGACCATGCTACTAGTCGTGATGGTTTTGGAAATCTAAAGGGGCGAAAGTCATCCCGAAAAAACGGTAGAAAAACTTCTAAACGAGATGATTCAAAAGCTGGGCGTTCTAGATATGATGCTTTCAGTAAAAAATCTAAAAAAGGTAAATCGAGTCGCAAGAAGTCAAATAAAGCTACAAAACGTAGTCAATCTAAAAAATCTAAAAGTAAACGTAAACGATAGAGGAGAATATGGCAAAGAAATCTAGCCCATCGCTTATTGCTGACAATCGTAAGGCGCGTCATGATTTTCATATTCATGAAACCTATGAAGCTGGTATTGCTTTAACAGGAACTGAAATAAAGTCTATTCGTCAAGGTAAGCTTAATCTTAAGGACAGCTTTTGTCGTATAGATAAAGGGGAAATTTTATTGTATGGTGTACATATCAGTCCGTATGAACAAGGTAATCGTTTTAACCATGAACCGGAGCGGACACGCAAGTTGTTGATGCATAAATCTGAAATCAATAAGTTACATGCTCAAGTTAAGGAAAAAGGATTTTCTTTAGTGCCGCTAAACTTTCATTTCAGTCACGGTTATGTAAAGGTTACTGTAGGTCTAGTAACTGGTAAGAAACTTTATGACAAGCGTCAAGATATGGCGGAACGTGATGCCAAGCGCGATATTGCTAAGCGAATCAAAGAACAACAAAAATATTAAGAGTCATAAGGAATCAAGTCGATATGGCTTGGTTCTTTTTTATATATTTGTTAACTATATTATTTTTAGTGGTTGATAAAAATACAGTGAGAATTTATAATGTAAACAATAAGAGGTGTTTGTAGTTGACATTTTCTAAGTAGAGGAGATATATTATGAATCAGAACATTCGGTACATTACAGAGGTTGCTATTTTAACTGCCATGATTACTGTATTAGGGGCTATTAAAATACCTAATGTCATTCCAGGTATAGAGTTTCAACTATCAGCCCCGTTGGCGGTAGCGATATGTGCCGTATTCGGATTTAAAAAGTATATTATAAGTGGTTGTTTATCTAGTCTAATAGGCTTAGCATTAGGTACTCAAACTATTTTAAATGTTATGATTGCTATGCAATTCCGGCTCATTGTGGGACTAATCCTTTGGATTTGCCATAATCACATGATAGGTATTATGGTTTCTGGTCCAATTGCATCTGCTTTAGCGCGATTATCCTTGTCTTTATACGTTGGTAAGGCTGCATTACCGATGATAGCTCTCGCAGTTCCAGGTATGATCTTTACAGTAATTATGGCACCAGTATTTGTGAAAGTATTCCATAAAATTCACAACCAAGTACCTCAAAGTAATGTAGTTAAAGGTAAGGTATCATAATGGACGAATTATATAGTGTGCGTATGCGCGCGGCTCAAGGTGGTCCCCATGAAAACGGGGGCCACCATATTTCTGGCGCAGAACGCATTGTGACCTTAAATCAAGTTGGAGCTATCGCTCAGTCTTTAGCCGAACGAGCACTACATCATAGTAAGGGGACAGCTGATTTTATCAATATTACAGTGGACTTGATTCCTTCAGAAACAATTACATATATAGAATGCTTAAAAGTAAATGAACATTTTGCTAATACTGTTGCTGAGGCGCATCAATTAGCTGTTGAACTTTTACAGGGCGCTGATATTAGTGAAACTGCTGTTAAACATGCTATTTATCTATTAGAAGGTTTAGATTCATCTATGCGAGGTGCTATGTTGGTTGACGCAATTTCTGGTGAGCGCATAGATTCTGGTAACCGTGGTGTTCGCGTGAGTCATATGGACTCCTTTGATTCTGAAAAACTAGGGGATAATGAACATATGAGAGAGGCCTTAGTATTGGCCTCTAAAGTACAATCTGCTGAAGGGATTGTAGGTGAATTATGTTGGTCTGATGATCCTGATTACACAGTAGGCTATGTGGCTTGCAATGATATTTACCATCGAATTCCTAGCATGAAAGAATTTGGATCTAATCTAGGAGGGCGTGTATTTTTTGTTAAAACAAATACTGATGTGGACTGTGTAATCAAGTATTTGGAAAAAGCACCAGTACTTGTTCAGCGGTGATTGTATGTATAAATTCTTCCAAGAGCAATTAGATAATAAAATCAATAACCTAAATTTGCGCACATTAACGGAATATTGCCCTATAGACGCAGTACGGGTTAGAAGAGATGATAAAGAATATTTGATGATGGCATCAAATAACTATTTAGGGCTTACTTTTGATGAACGTGTAATAGAAGGGGCCATTAAAGGGGCTCAACAATATGGTACTGGATCAGGTGGATCGCGTCTAGTATCCGGTACATTTCCCTTGTTTACAGATCTTGAAAGAGAACTAGCAAAATTTAAGAATACAGAAAAAGCCCTCGTATTTAATACGGGTTACATGGCAAATGTAGGAACCATTTCTGCCATAGCAGATAAGAATACTATTATTTTTAGCGATGCTTTAAATCATGCTAGTATTATAGATGGTTGTAGACTGAGTAGAGGATCTGTAAAGGCTTATAACCATTGTGATGTAGACGAATTAAAGTATTTATTGAAAGAAGTAGAACGAAATACAAGAAAGCTAATTGTCACAGATGGTGTATTTAGCATGGATGGCGATATAGCTCCATTGGATAAGCTCTACGAGCTTAGCCGTGAGTATAATGCTTTACTTATGGTAGACGATGCTCATGCGACGGGTACCATTGGTAGCGGTCATGGAACGGCTGCTTATTATGGTCTTGAAAAAGAAGTGGATATTCAGCTAGGTACATTGAGCAAATCGTTAGGTTCTGTTGGCGGCTATGTAGCTGCTAATAGCACCATCATTGATTATCTTGTGAATATGAGTCGTAGCTTTATATTCTCCACTGCATTATCTCCTGCTGACATAGGGGCAGCCCTGGCTGCATTACATGTTCTTGAGTCTGATACATCTGTTTTAAGGCGACTACAAAATAATGTGAACTATATGGCAGATTGCTTAAATTCTATAGGAATATATGCTACGAATGATACTCCAATTTTCCCAATACTTATCGGTAGTAATGAGGATACTCTAACAGTATCAAATTATTTATACAATGCTGGAATTATAGGTACAGCGATACGTCCGCCTACAGTTCCTGTTGGTGAAAGTAGAATTCGTTTAACCGTTACAGCTGCTCATAATAAAGAACAAATTGATTATGTGTGCCAATCACTGCATAATGCTTTGAAGCAATTAGACTCATGATAGTAGATAATATATCTAAATAAAGACAGTATTAAAAGAATCCTAAATTGATTGGTTAATTAGTCTATATTAGATAAATCGAGTAGTCTAAGAAGAGTGAATATATCTGAACTGTAAAGGTTTCATACAATTGACAGTAATACCAAATAGGCTTATAATTATTAAACCGACGCACGGGGATGTAAAGGTTTCGACAGGGGTGCGTGTGGTATAGATAGCGAGTCGGCGTTCCATGAGGCCGTTAAACGGTGGGAAAACATTTAAACGCAGAAGAAAATTTTGCATTAGCTGCATAAGCTACGTCCCTCATACTTGTGCCTACCAAGTGTGAATGGACGTCAAACAGTAGGCTGGTCTAATTTAGTTGTTCATATGAATTAGGCGAGACAATATGAACTGGGGTTGTGTAGCTTGTCTGTGAGCGATAGCAACCTGAGACTTAAATCATAGACTGTGCTCGGAGAAGTCTATATGGCAACACTTTTGGACAGGGGTTCGACTCCCCTCATCTCCACCAAAATAGAAGCGTACATTTTAAGAAATAAGTCTGCGCTTACAGATAAATTTGTGATTATTCGGCTATAATTGATATAGAACAGCCGATTAAATGGTTTTAAAACCGTCTAGGTAGATTCTTAGGCGGTTTTTTGTATATTAAACATAAAATTTTCATATTAATTTAAATAAAGAATCTTAGAGGTGATAAGACATGGAAATTTTACTTATGTCATATTTAGCAGGAGCAAAAAGTATAACAAAAAAGTATCTTTCAAAAATGGTTTCAAATAAAATAATTTTTATTCCTACTGCTGGAAATGTTGAACCATATACTGGATATATTGATGAAGGTGTTGAGATGTTAAAGTCTTTAGGATATGAATTGGAAATTATTGATATTTCTAAATATGATGAAGATTATTTAAAGAATAAACTTTCAAAGACTGAATGTATCTGTATATCTGGTGGTAACACATTTTATCTATTACAAGAGCTGAAAAAGAAAAATCTTATAGGCCTACTTTATGAAAGAATCAAAGAAGGCTTATTATATATTGGTGAATCTGCTGGCGCAATTATTATGTCTGAAAATATTGAATATAATCAGATAATGGATGATAAAAGTATAGCATCTGAATTAGATGATTATATGGGTGTAAATGTATTTAATCATTATGTTTTACCTCATATAGGGGAATATCCATTTGAAGAGACTGCTCAGAAAACATTAGATACTTATCAAGATAAGATACCATTAGTGCCGATAAACAATAATGAAGTAATCTTAGTTGAGGATCATGGTTATACGGTATTAACTGAAAAAAAGTAAACTAGTAATATATAGTTTTATAATTCTAAAACTATTTAAGTTCATATTGAATATAAAATGTCAATAGTTTTTAACATTTTTGTTGTATACAATATATGTGGGTTTAATCAGATTTTATCTATGTTCTACAAAGGTAGAGGGGTATCGGAAAAATTGACTTTATCTATATAATCCTGTAAAATATATAAAGAAATTTATGTAATTATGACACATAGATGATTAGTTTCGTGTAAAGGAGTACAGATAATGAAGTTCCGTTATTCCCGTATGTTAGCGGCTCTCGTTGTATCCGCTGTAATGGTTGCTGGTTGTGGCAGTAATCAACAGCAAGCAGGTGACGTGAGTGTCAATGCATACAAAATTACTGCAAGTGATGCACAGGTAAACCAAACCTATGCTGGTACGGTAGTTGCAGAAAACTCTGTAGCTGTACATGCTCGTGTAACTGGTTACGTAGTTGAAAAATTTGTTAAAGGCGGGGAGCAAGTTGTAGCTGGCCAGCCATTATATCGTATCGATTCTCGTCAATACGAAGCTACTCTTGCTAATGCAGAAGCACAAGCAGCTCAAGCTAATGCAAACTATAAAAATGCTGAAGTAGACCTTAATCGTTATGAAACATTAGCTCAACAAGATGCTATTGCGCAACAACGTGTAGATACACAACGCAGTACTGTAGAACAAGCTAAGGCAGCTTATGAAGCATACCAAGCATCCGTAAAAATTGCTCAAGATAACTATGGCGATACAATGGTATATGCACCATATTCTGGTACATTACGTATGGATGATATCGATATGGGGACATTTGTACAAGCAGGTTCTACAACATTAGTAACTATTGATTCTATCGATCCTATCTTTGTTGAATTTAGTATGACAGAGCAAGAATATCTTGACTTCATGAAAAATCCAACTGGCGATGATTCCAATGGTCCAAATATTCAATTAAAACTTGCTGATGGCGAAACGTATAATCAACCGGGTTCTATTGTTCAAGCCGCAAAAAGTCTTGATCAATCAACAGGTAAGCTTGTGTTGAAAGCATCTTTCCCAAATCCTGATCATTTGTTGTTGCCAAATATGTTTGCTACAGTGATTTCTCCTGGTCAAAAACTTAAAGATGCTATTCTTGTTCCTAGTCGTGCCATTCTTCAAATCATGGATAAAAACTTTATCTATGTTGTAAATGCTGATGGTGTAGTAGAACAAAAAAGTGTTGAAGTTGGCGGTACAAGTGGTAGCGATACAATTATTAAAGCCGGTTTAGCACCTGGAGACACAATCATCGTTGATGGCTTAACTAAGGTTAAAAACGGTGTGAAGGTTAATGCTAAATTGCTTTCAAAAGAACAATTAAAAACTACAAAATAGAAGGGGGCTAGATCGTGTCGAAATTCTTTATTAATCGACCTATCTTTGCCATTGTAATAGCCATTGTTATTACCTTGGTAGGTCTCATTTCTATGATGAACCTTCCGATAGCTCGATATCCACAAATTTCTCCACCTACAGTTCGTGTAAACACTGCCTATACAGGTGCAACGGCTCAAGTTGTTAATGATACGGTAGCCAGTGTTATTGAAACACAAATCGTAGGCGTACAAGATATGGACTATATGACATCTAGTAGCTCTAGTAATGGTAGTTACTCTTTGACTGTTCAGTTCAATCAAGGCACAGATGCCGATATGGATACGGTTAATACACAAAACCGTGTACAAGCAGCACTTGCTCAATTACCTGCAGAGGTACAAGCAGTTGGTGTTACAACTACTAAATCTTCTGGTGATATGGCTATGGTATTTTCCTTGAACTCACCTGATGGTACTTATGATTCTACATTCTTAAAGAACTATAGTACCAACTATATGATGGATGCTATTAAAGCCATTAAGGGTGTAGGTTCTGTACAAGAGTTCGGTTCTGACTATGCTATGCGCATTTGGTTAGATCCTGCCAAAATGCAAAACCTTGGTGTTACTATTTCTGAAGTAACGGCAGCTATTAAGGGTCAAAACTTACAGGCTGCAGCAGGTACAGTAGGTCAAAATCCTACTAATGGGGAACAAGCATTCCAATATCCTATCAAAATTGAAGGTCGTCTTGTGACACCTGAACAATTTGGTAACATTGCTATTAAAAGTTCCAATGGTAAGGTGTTACATTTAAAGGATGTTGCACGCATTCAAATTGGAGCTAAAGGCTATGACTTTATTGCTAAGTCCGCTCATAAAGAGGTAGCAGGTTTTGCTATTTCTCTTCAAAATGATGCGAATGCATTAGAAACAATTGCTAATGTTAAGAAGGTGTTGGATGAACAATCTAAATCCTTCCCACCAGATATGCAATATAACGTAGTTGTAGATAATACAAAATTCGTAAGTGCTTCAATTAATGAGGTAGAGCATACCTTTGTAGAAGCATTGCTACTCGTTCTTTTTGTAGTATATGTATTCTTACAATCTTGGCGCTCTACAATTATCCCGATGATTGCTGTGCCAGTATCTTTGCTTGGTACATTTGGGGCATTCGTATTATTAGATTTCTCCATCAATACATTAACTCTATTTGCCATGGTATTGGCTATCGGCCTCGTAGTTGACGATGCTATCGTAGTAGTAGAAGCGGTAGAGTACGAATTACAATATAATGGTTTGTCTCCTAAAGAGGCGGCTATTAAAGCGATGGAAAATGTACAAGGCCCTGTAATTGGTATCGCCTTTGTATTGGTAGCGGTATTCGTACCGGTTGCCTTCATGGGTGGTATGACAGGTATCCTTTACAAACAGTTTGCTTTAACAATCGCTGTATCTGTTGTTATTTCTGCGATTGTCGCTCTTGTTTTGACACCAGCCCTATGTGCTACGATGTTAAAACCTCACACACCAAAAGAACGTGAAGACTGGGTACATCGTCAGTTAAACAAATTTAATGCAGCTTTAGAGCGTTTTAGCAATTGGTATGGTATCCAATTGGCTCGTTTAAGCCATCGTTTGAGCTTAACTGTTATTGCATTATTAATCTTTGCTGGTGGTACAGGTTTAGTATTCCACTTCTTACCAACATCCTTTGTACCTGCAGAGGATAGTGGTTACTACATGATTGCTGTTAATGAGCCACCTGGTGCTACATCAGAACGTACTATGGCTACACTTGAAAAAATCGCATCTTTCTTGGAAGGTAAAAATGATCCTGAAAAGCCTAAGGATGAACAATTATTCCAAGAAGTATTTACTGTAGCAGGCTTTGACCTTTTAGGTGGCGGTCAAAAATCTAGTGCTGGTGTAATTTTTGCAACCATGTCTGACTGGAAGTATCGTACAACACAAGCTACATCCATTAATGCTATGATTGGTCAAACATTTGGCTTTGCTGCACAAGGTGTTCCTGAAGCTACAGTTATTGCATTGAATCCACCATCTATTCCTGGTCTTGGTACTACTGGTGGTTTTAGCATGTACATCATCAACAAAGCTGGTGATAGCCCACAAGTTATGGCGGAACGTGCTAATGAATTCTTAGCAGAAGCTCGTAAGAGCCCTGCCATTCAATCTGTTTACACTACCTTCGATACATCTACACCATCCTTACAATTTGATGTAAACCGCGAAAAAGCGGCCCAAGATGGTGTGGCATTAGCAGATATTTTTACTACATTACAAGGTTTCTATGGTAGTATTCAAGTCAATGACTTTACTACATATGGTAAAAACTACAAAGTAGTAGTTCAAGCTGAAGACGCTTATCGTCAAAATGCAGATCAGCTTAATATGTTAGCTGTTCGTAATAGTAAGGGCCTTATGGTTCCAGTTTCTAACTATATTACGAAGGAACAAACTGGTATGCCATCTAGTATTACACGTTTTGATAATGCTATGGCTGTACAAATCGGCGGTTCTCAAGCACGTGGTTACTCCTCTGGTGATGCTATTAATGCATTGAAAGAGGCGGCAGCTAAAACGTTACCAGCTGGTTATACATATGACTGGGCAGGTCAATCTCGTGAAGAATTGAAAGCTGGTTCTCAAACCATCATGATTCTTGGTTTAGGTCTAGTATTTGTATTCTTAATCTTGGCTGCTTTGTATGAATCTTGGAAGGTTCCATTTGCCGTATTGTTCTCTGTACCATCTGGTATGATTGGAGCTTCTTTAGTTCCATTCTTGTTGAATTTTACAGGTAGATATTCCTTAGCTAACGATATTTATATGCAAATCGGTCTTTTGACCCTTGTTGGTTTGGCCGCAAAAAATGCGATCTTAATCATCGAGTACGCTAAGATTCGTGTAGACGAACGTGGTATGAACGTTGTTGATGCCGCTATCGAAGCTGCAAAAATTCGTTTACGTCCAATCTTGATGACATCCTTTGCGTTTATCCTTGGTGTATTGCCATTGGCATTGTCTTCTGGTGCTGGTTCTGGTGCTAGAACAACTATGGGTATTACAGTAGTAGCAGGGATGACAACAGCAACATTGTTTGGTATCTTTATCATTCCAATGTTGTTTATCATCATTGAAACACTTGGGCCTGGTTTATTGACAAACCGCAAAAAAAATCACGACTAATCATCTACATTAGATAATTTTGTAGAATGATAAAAACACGCCACTACTTAGTAGTGGCGTGTTTTTTTATATAATTTATGATATAATAATAGAGTTAAAAATCGGATTGACGTAAGTCGATATTAAGTGTGAAATTAATATAAAAGAGGTATATTATGAGTGAAGTAAAAACATATGTAGCAGGTCATAAAAGCCCTGATACAGATTCCATTTGTTCTGCTATTTCTTTTGCTAATTTGTTAACTCAAATGGGTACACCAGCAACTCCAGTATGTGCAGGTGAAGCGAACAAAGAAACAACATACATTTTGAACCATTTTGGTTTTGAACATCCACAAATCGTTAAGAACTGGGAAGAATTTGCTCCAGAAGGTGGCAACTTATACCTAACAGACCACAATGAATCTAAACAAATCATTGACGGTTACAAGTCTATGAATATGTGCGGTGTTGTGGATCATCACCGCATTGGTGATTTCGAAACTGATGGTCCTGTATTCATGCGTTTAGAACCAGTAGGTTGCTCTAATACAATCATTACTAAATTATACATAGAAAACAATCAAGAAATTCCTAAAGGTATTGCTGGTTTGATGTTATCTGCTATCATTTCTGATACTGTATTATTCCGTTCTCCAACATGCACAGAAACAGATAAAGAAATGGCTCATAAATTAGCTGAAATCGCTGGTGTTGACATCGAATCTTATGGCCTTGATATGTTAAAAGCTGGTGCAGACATTTCTGATTTGACTAATGATGATATTGTTCGTACTGATATGAAAGAATTTTCTGAAGCAGGTAAAACAATTTCTATCGGCCAAATTTCTGTTATGGATACAACAGATGTATTGGCTAAACAAGGGGAACTTGTAGCGGCTTTAGAAGCTCTTCGCAGTGCTAACAACTACGATGCATCTTACATTATGGTTACAAATATTCTTGATGAAAGCACTACATTGCTATTCAGTGGTGATGTTGAGGCTGTAGTAACAAAAGCATTCGAAAAAGAAGTTAAAGACAATGGTGTATTCTTGCCAAATACTATGTCTCGTAAAAAACAAATCGTACCACCAATTCTTGGTGCTATGAAATAGTATAGTAGTATACAAAGATAAAGAACGTTGCTTGCAACGTTCTTCTTCTCTATTTATATGATTATCAAACTATAGTATTTGTAAGGGCGATAGGGGTGTTCCGATGAATTCATTACTAACAGGTTTAAATAAAGAGCAGCAACAAGCCGTTCAACATACGGAAGGCCCTTTATTGATTTTAGCTGGTGCTGGATCTGGTAAAACAAAGGTGTTAACCGTTCGCATTGCACATTTATTAGCTCAAGGTGTTAATCCATATGAAATCTTGGCGATTACATTTACCAACAAAGCGGCTAAGGAGATGAAAAGCCGTGTAGAAGGTCTTGTTGGTGATGTAGCCAATCGCATTTGGCTCAGCACATTTCATAGCTTCTGTGCGAAATTCTTGCGTTTTGAATTAGATAACTTCTTAGGTTATAACAGTAACTTTACAATCTACGATACATCTGACTCTCAAGCTGTTATTAAGGCTGCTTTAAAAGCATTAAACCTCGACGATAAATACTATCCTGTAGGTGCTATGATTGGTGCCATATCTGATGCAAAAAATAAATTGTTATTTGCCTCAGATTTTAGAAAGCAAGCAAGAGACTTTTACCAAGAAAAGGTTGCTGATGTATATGAGTATTATGAACGGGAATTGCGTAAGAATAATGCTCTAGATTTTGATGATCTTTTATTGGTAGCTGTTAAATTATTACAGTCCAATGAGGCTGTGTTAGATAAATATAGCAAACGTTTTCGTTATGTTATGATCGACGAATATCAAGATACGAACCATGCTCAATATTTATTGGCTAAATTATTAGCCTCTCATTGGAAAAATATTGCCGTTGTAGGTGATGCTGATCAAAGTATTTACGCATGGCGTGGCGCAGATATTCAAAATATCTTGGACTTTGAAAAGGATTATCCGAACTGTACATCCATCAAGTTGGAACAAAACTATCGTTCTACAAAGATTATTCTTGATGCAGCCAATGCGGTAATTGAAAATAATGAAGGCCGTCCTAAGAAAAATTTATGGACAGATAAGACAGAAGGGGCTAAAATTCAGCATTTTACGGCTCAGTCTGAACATGAAGAAGCTGCTTTCATCGGCGATACTATCGCTAAAAAGCACGATATTCATAGTGTGCCTTATGGTGATATGGCTATTTTGTACCGTACAAATGCTCAATCTCGTGTACTTGAAGAAGCGCTGATTAAACGGGCTCTGCCATATACGATGGTAGGGGGCACGAAGTTCTATGATCGTAAAGAAATTAAGGACGTTTTAGCTTACTTACGCGTGTTATATAATCCATTCGATGATTTGAGTTTATTGCGCATCATCAATGTACCTAAGCGTAGTATTGGTGCTACTACAGTGGCAAAACTACAAGATTATGCTCGCGCAAATGGCACGTCCTTGTTTATGACATTAACACAGTTGCATCTAGTAGATACGATTAAAGGTAAGACAAAGGAAAAGTTAGAGGAATTTGGTATCCTTATCTTTACTCTCGTAGCTGAAATGGAAGATAAAACGGTACTTGATATCTTAGAATCTATTCTCGATAGAACCGGTTACTTGGCACAATTAGAAGAGAGTACAGATCCACAAGATCAGGCTCGCGCTGAGAATATCGGTGAACTTTTATCTGTAGCTAAAGACTTCCAAGATACAAATCCAACTGGTACAGTGGAAGACTTCTTGGAACAAGTAGCACTTGTAAATGATGTTGATTCTTTCGAGCAAGAAGAGTCTAAAGTTACATTGATGACATTACATGCTGCGAAAGGTTTGGAATTCCCTATTGTATTCTTAGGTGGCTTGGAGGAAGGTTTATTCCCTCATAGTCGCACCTTGATGAACCCTGAGGAAATTGAAGAGGAACGCCGCCTTGCTTATGTAGGTATTACTCGTGCTGAAAAGGAATTATATATTTCTAATGCCACTACGCGTACCGTATTTGGACGCACTAGCAGCTATTTACCATCTCGTTTTATCGATGAAATTCCAGAAGAGTTAGTAGATGGTTTGCGTGCTAAGCGTAAAGTACCTGATGATATTAAGCGTCATGTACCGCAACATATGAGTGTTACAAGCCGACCAGTTACAAAGCCAATCGTTCGCAATGAAGTGATTGCTGATTGGAATATTGGCGATACGGCTATTCATAGCAAGTGGGGCAATGGTAAAGTCATCAATGTTGCCGGCGAAGGGGCTGGTATGAAGCTGACAATTGAATTCCCCACACAAGGTGTACGTGTAGTAATGGCAAAATTTGCACCTGTTAAGAAGGGATAAAATTTGTGTATGGCAGTTAACCTCTCTACCTTACTTGTAAGGAACGTATAGAGTGTTACTGCACTATAAAAGGGATGTAATATGAATCCGAAAGATAGAATTAAAGAGTTACAACAAGAGCTAACTCATGCGCAGTATTTATACTACGTAAAAGATGCTCCTACAATGAGTGACTTTGAATATGATAAAAAATATCGTGAGCTTGTTGATTTGGAAACAGCTCATCCTGAATATATTGTGCCATCATCGCCAACACAACGGGTAGGCATGAAGGTAGAAGGTTCCTTTGAAAAGGTCGTCCATGGCCGCCCTATGTTGAGCTTATCTAATGTATTTAGTGCTGATGAAGTACGTGCATTTGCTAGTCGTGTAGAGAAGGAATTAGGTCATAAGCCTTCTGCTTATGTGGTAGAACTTAAAATCGATGGTTTAGCTGTTAATTTGCACTATGAGAACGGCATGTTTGTACGTGCCGTAACACGTGGTGATGGTCGCGTTGGTGAAGACGTAACTGCTAATGTGCGTACTATTAAATCCATTCCTTTATATCTAGAGGATGCGCCAGAATTTATCGAGGTTCGCGGTGAAGCATATATGCCTCATAGTGAATTTAAACGTATAAATGAAGAACGTGATGAAGAGGGCTTACCTACCTTCGTAAATCCTCGTAATGCAGCAGCTGGTTCTTTGCGTCAACAAGATCCTGCCATTACGGCTAGTCGTAATTTAGCATTCTTTGCCTATGCAATCGGTTCTGAAGTGGGAGCTAATATTCATAGCCAAGAGGAATTGCTCCAAAGTCTAGAAACGTTCAAGTTTTCTGTAAATCCTCATTACCGCGTATGCAAAACAATTGACGAAGTCATAGAGGCTATTAATTATTGGGGTGAAAAGCGCCATGAGTTGCCATACGATACAGACGGTATGGTAATTAAGGTTAATAGTTTCGATGACCAAGAGGTACTTGGCAGTACTGCGAAGGATCCTAAGTGGGCTACAGCTTACAAATATCCACCAGAAGAGGTAGAAACCGTTCTTAAGGATATTACTATCAATGTAGGACGTACAGGTGTTCTTACTCCAACTGGTGAATTGGAATCTGTATTCGTATCCGGTACAAATGTAAGTCGTGTTACATTACATAATCAAGACTTCATCAATGAAAAAGATATTCGCATTGGTGACCATGTCATCATTCACAAGGCAGCCGAGATCATTCCAGAGGTTATTCGCGTAGTTCCTGAAAAACGAACTGGTTCTGAAGTGCCTTTTACAATTCCTAATACATGTCCTGTATGCGAATTTCCTGCAGTCCGACGTGAAGGTGAAGCCGCTGTTCGTTGTACCAATAAACATTGTCCTGCCATTGAAAAGGAACAAATTATCCATTTTGCATCTCGCGATGCTATGAATATTGATGGTCTCGGGCCTAGTATTGTAGAAAACCTAATCAATAACAAATTAATCACCAATGTTGTTGATTTATATCATTTAACGGTCGAACAACTAGTTACCATGGACCGAATGGGTAAGAAGTCTGCTGAGAATTTGGTAAAAGCTATCGCAGATTCTAAATCTCGCGGATTAGATCGTGTACTATATGGTCTTGGTATTCGACTAATTGGATCTAAGGCAGCCGGAACAATTGCAAGTGTTGTAAAATCTATGGAACGATTCATGACTATTACTAAGGAAGAACTCGTTGCAGTAGAAGAGATTGGTCCTACAATGGCAGATAGTATTGTTGAATACCGTCAAGATCCTGCTCATGTAGAAATCATTGAAGGCTTAACAGAAGCTGGACTTAAGATGACTGTAGATGTTGTTGAAGCAGCAGGCAACCAAATGGAAGGCGAAATCGTCGTTCTCACAGGTAAACTTGAAATTATGGGTCGCAGTGAAGCTGGTAAGATTCTTGAAGCTCATGGGGCTAAGGTTACAGGTTCTGTTTCTAAGAAAACAACCCTTGTTATTGCTGGCGAAGACAGTGGTAGTAAACTTACTAAAGCAAATGAATTGGGTATTCGTGTTATGAATGAAGAAGAGTTTGTAGAACTCCTACGCGAACTGGGAGAAATCCAATAATCATACATTCTACAATATTTTGAAAATATATATTATTTGCTTTATAATAAATAATTATGAAAGGATGTGTCTCGATGAAAATCAGCCAAGAGGAAATTAAAAAAATCGCCTTACTTTCACGCTTGGAAGTTAAGGAAGAACATATGGCACATGTAGAAAAAGAGTTGTCCGACATCTTGACTTATGTTGCTGAACTAGATGCATTAGAACTTGATGGTGTGGAGCCTATGGCTCATGCAGTACCATTGCACAATGTATTTAGAGAGGATGAAACAAAACCATCCCTTGATCATGATTTAGCTTTATCCAATGCTCCAGAAGCAGAGGATGGGTACTTTAAAGTACCTCGCGTTGTACAAGAATAGGAGGTTTCGCTGTGCCGACAATTCATGAATTACACAAGAAACTAGTGAATAAAGAAATCAGCGCTGTTGAATTGACGAATGCTGTTATTGCACATAAAGCGAAAGTGGAACCGACTGTACATGCGTACTTATCCGATTCTCATGATCGTGCTTTGGCTACAGCTAAGCTTGTAGATGAAGCAATTGCTAAAGGTGATGCTATTTCCCCATTGGCAGGTATTCCTGGTGCAATTAAAGATAATATTTGTATTAAAGATGAACCTGCAACATGTGCATCTAAAATGTTGGAAAACTTTGTGCCTCCATACAATGCGTCAGTTATTGAACGTTTACAAAACAATCATTATATTAGCCTTGGTAAACTTAATATGGATGAATTTGCTATGGGTGGCTCTACAGAGAACTCTGCATTAGCTAAAACATCTAATCCTTGGAATGCTGATTGCGTACCAGGTGGTTCTTCTGGCGGTAGTGCAGCAGCTGTATCCAGCGGGTCTGCTATTTGGGCTCTTGGCTCCGATACTGGTGGGTCTATTCGTCAACCAGCGTCCTTCTGTGGCGTTGTAGGCTTAAAACCAACATACGGTAATGTATCTCGTTATGGTTTAATCGCCTTCGCATCCTCTTTGGACCAAATTGGACCTATTACTCGTGATGTAACAGATGCTGCTTTAGTATTAAATGCCATCTCTGGTCATGATGCGAAAGACTCCACATCCATTCCAGGTGCTCGTGTAGATTACACTACAGCTCTTGTAAATGATGTACAAAATCTTAAAATCGGTGTGCCAAAAGAATTCTTTGGCGAAGGTCTTAATAGCGAAGTTCGCAAAGCTATGGAAGAGGCCATCGAAACGTATAAAAAATTAGGTGCTGAAATCGTTGAGGTTTCCTTGCCTAACTCTAAATATGCATTATCTGCGTATTATATCATCGCATTAGCAGAGGCAAGCTCTAACTTGGCTCGTTATGACGGTGTAAGCTATGGTATGCGCGTACCGGCGGATAATTTAGTAGAAATGTCTACTAAAACTCGTACAGAAGGCTTTGGTCCAGAAGTACAACGTCGTATCTTGTTAGGTACATATGTATTGAGTGCTGGTTACTATGATGCTTACTATTTGAAAGCATTAAAAGTTCGCCGCCTCATTAAAAATGAATTTGATGAAGCATTCTCCAAAGTGGATTTGATCTTAACACCAACTGCACCTAATACGTCTTATAAATTTGGTGAAAAAGCAAATGATCCATTGGCAATGTACTTAGAAGATATCTGTACAGTACCAGCAAACCTTGCAGGTATTCCAGGTATTAGCATTCCAGCAGGTATGAGCAGCAGCAATTTGCCAATTGGCTTGCAATTGCTCGGCCCTGCTATGGGTGAAGAAACATTGTTACGTGCCGCTTTCACATTTGAACAAGCACGTCCAGACTGTCAATTAGTAGCACCAACTGGGGAGGTTTCTCTATGAGTAGTAAATACGAAACAGTCGTTGGTTTAGAGGTTCATACAGAGCTTAAGACTAAGTCTAAAATCTTCTGTGGTTGTACCACTGAATTCGGCGGCGATCAAAATACACATGTATGCCCAGTATGCCTAGGTTTACCTGGTGCTATGCCTGTGTTAAATAAACAAGTAGTAGAATTTGCTATCAAAGTAGGTTTAGCATTGAATTGTGAAATCCTTAACTTTAACAAATTTGACCGTAAAAACTACTATTATCCTGATTTGCCTAAAAACTATCAAACATCTCAATATGATTTGCCAATTTGCCTAAATGGTCATTTAGATATTGAGGTTAATGGTGAAACTAAACGCATTGGTATTACCCGTATTCATATGGAAGAAGATGCAGGTAAACTCGTTCATAGTGGTAATACTATTTCCGACTCTAAATCTTCTAATGTTGACTACAACCGTACGGGTGTACCTCTTCTTGAAATCGTATCTGAACCAGATATTCGTTCCGGTGCAGAAGCGCGAGCATACGTTGAAAAATTACGTTCTATTTTACAATATTTAGAAGTATCTGACGGTCGTATGGAAGAAGGTTCTTTGCGTGGTGACTGCAACGTATCCGTACGTTTACGTGGCACTACAGAATTTGGTACACGTACAGAAACTAAAAATGTTAACTCTTTAACTGCAATTCAAAAAGTTGTTGAATATGAAGCATTGCGTCAAGCTAAGTTAATCGAAGCTGGCGGCAAAGTAGATCAAGAAACACGTACTTGGGATGATGCTCAAGGCATTACTATTGGTATGCGTAAGAAAGACGAAGAAAACGACTACCGTTACTTCCCAGAACCAGATTTGGTACCAATCGTAATTACAGACGAAAAAATCGAAGAAGTGCGCCGTGCATTGCCAGAATTACAAGATGCTAAAATTGCACGCTTTGTATCTGAATATGGTTTGTCTCGTGAAGATGCAACTATTCTTACTGTATCCCGTAAAACAGCGGACTTCTTAGATGCTACTGTAAAAGCAGGTGCAGATCCTAAAACTGTGGCCAACTGGATGCTTGGTGACTTGTCCAAGATGATTAATGAAAGCGGTTTAACATTTGCTGAATCCAAGGTAAGTCCTGAAAACTTGGCTGGTATGATTGCCCTAATCGACAAAGGTACAATTTCCGGCAAAATTGCGAAAAAAGTTATCGTATCCATGTGGGAATCCGGCAAGGATGCTGATACTATTGTAAAAGAGGAAGGTCTAGTTCAAATCACAGATACTGGTGCTATTGAAGAAATTGTTAAGCAAGTTATTGCTAATAATCCACAACCAGTAGCAGACTTCAAGAGTGGTAATGGTAAGGCTATAGGCTTCTTAGTTGGTCAAGTTATGAAGGAATCTAAAGGCCGAGCTAATCCGGGAATGGTAAATGAATTACTTAAAAAATTCTTAAATGACTAATCTACGTGTAAGCATATATTAACATTAATCAATATATAAAAATACAATCCCTTCAGATATATGGCTTTATATCTGAAGGGATTTCTATTTGCCATTATGATGGTAAAATATGGTATAATAAATTGTATAAAATCAATTAGTATTTGTTCATATAAAGGAAATACATATGAATGATCAACACAATATAAACAATAATCAAAATACATATAGAAATGGTAAATCAGATGATACTTATAGTCGCAGTACTTATTCTGGTGAACCTAATACACGCGTATTATCCGACGATGAGAGACGAGAATTTGATGGTGTAACTATTGAAGAGGTAGGCGATTCCGTCCATGTAGATTCAACGCCAACTAATATCAATGACGAGCAACAATATTACGATGAAAACAATCAATATGAACCGAAAGTTAAGGTGTATAGCTTTAATAGTACAAGCTGGCTTAGTCGAATTATATTGTTCATTGTTTTAGGGATTATTTTGGCTGCTGTTGTATTCTTTGGCAGTATCATTCTCACTGTCGCATCTGTTGTTATTTTAGTGGGTGCTATTATTTCTATTATATTTAGTCTCTTTTAATGGTATAATACATATATTATGACTAGACGGTGGCTGAGCCATTCGATGATTTAAAGGGGACCTATGAACGTAGTTTTATCCACATTAAACTCAAAATTTATACATTCTTCTCTGGCTTTGCGTTATCTCAAAGCGTATGGGCAGGCTCACGGACAGGCATACGATATAGTAGAATATACTATTAATATGCCTGTTTTACATATTCTTAGCGATATTACAGAGCGCAATATAGATATATTGGGCTTTGCTTGCTATATCTGGAATATTGAGATGACTTTACATGTAGTAGACATGGTGAAAGCTGTGCGACCAGATATTAAAATTATTTTAGGTGGGCCGGAGGTGTCTTTCACAGCCGATGAAATCTTAAATCGTTGTGCTGCTGTGGACTATGTCGTACAAGGTGAGGGGGAAGAAGCTTTTTATCAACTTATTAGTGCACTAATCGCTGGCAATGATGGCTTAGAAGAGCAGATTCCTGGCGTACGTGGTCGACACATTTCTGGCCGACTCCTGGGCTCTACTGATACGGTGGAGGTAAAAGATCTGAGTACTATACCATTCCCATATGTAGAAGAGGATATGATAGATTTAGAACATAAAATCATCTACTATGAATCCTCTCGAGGGTGCCCATTCTCTTGTCAGTACTGTTTATCTGGCAATAAAAATACAGTTCGCTTTTTTCCGCAGGAAAGAACTTTTAAAGAACTACAGTGGTTTATCGATCATAAGGTAAAACAAGTTAAATTTGTTGATAGAACTTTTAACTGTGCGCCACATCATCATCGACCTATGATGGAATTCATGCGTGATGCCGATACGGAGACGAATTTCCATCTAGAAATGGAACCAGAGCTAATGACGGAATGGGAAACAAATATTCTTTGTGAAACACCACCAGGCCGTATTCAAATTGAGGTAGGGGTTCAAAGTACACATAAGAAAACCTTAGATGCTATTAATCGATATAATGATTGGCCGTATATTCAAAAGGCTATTCGCCCTATTATTGAAGCAGGCCGAACTCATGTGCACATGGATTTAATTGTAGGCCTGCCTTACGAGAATAAACAGCGGTTTGGATTATCCTTTAATGATCTTTTTAGTTTACAGCCACATGCGTTACAAATTGGATTTTTAAAACTGTTAAAAGGTTCTGGTGTACGCCGTATGGAGGAGTATCAATATATTAGTGATCCCTTAGCGCCATATGAGGTATTAAGTACTCACGTGCTCCCTTATAGAGATATACGTTTCTTAAAACACTTTGAAGATGTCTTTGAACGCTTTTATAATAGTGAACGATTTAGAACTGTGTTTGGCTATATTGGTAGTAAGCTTATAAAAGAACATACTGATACATCTATAACTGGGGAAGATACAGAAACTAATCATGTACCACCTATGAAAAAGTATGATCCTTCTAAAGTGGAGACAAAAAAAGATGCTTTTTCCTATTTTTGTGACATGACACAGGCTTGGCTCGATGCAGGTAATCATAAGATTAATTTGAAAGATATAGATCAAATAGAGTTCTTGTACAATTTTTTCTTGTCTAAAGGTGATACAGTAGCTGCCGAATTATTACAATATGATACACTCGTTAGCTATCGTGGTAAGGTCCGCAGTGAAGCCGTAGGTTTACCAAAACAGACAAAAGAACTTTTACAAGAAGGGGAAGCATTTTGGCGCAATGAAGAAATTGCATCTCAGTATATCCCTAACTATACATTTAAAGAGTGGCGCAAAATTCGTCAACAATATGTAGAAATGCCTATGTCTGAAGATACGGCTAAAGTGTTAGGTATAAAGAATGTACCAAATGTACCTTTTACAGTTGTAATCGACGTAAATAAAGAGGTAAAACCTTTTATACGTCCTGAAATAGAGGCTTGTTAGTAATATAAAAATAGTTTATCTAATTTTTTATAATCAAAAGATTAGAGAATTTATGATAGTTGAAATATTACATAATAAGCGATGATTGGTTAGTTTAATAGGAGTATTATGACCGATACAACGAGATCAAAACGATACCGCATGGTATCTAAATATTATAAAGAAACATATGGGGAAAAGGTTTATAAATTACCTGTAGCACTACCCTTGACCTGTCCTAACAGAGATGGTTCGGCTGGTGTTGGAGGCTGTACCTTTTGTGGTGAAATTGGCGCGGGATACGAAAATCGTCCTGCCTGGATGACGGTGCGCATGCAATTAGAGGAAAATATTGCTCACATAGGCCCTAAATATAAAGCAAAGAAGTTCATCCCTTATTACCAAAACTTTAGTAATACCTACTTGAATCTTGATGATTTTAAAAGCTATATTGAACAAGGTTGTATCGATGAAGCCGTGGGCATTGCTATTGCAACAAGACCCGATTGTATTGCCGATGAATACTTAGAAATATTGGCGGATATTAGAAAGCGATTTCAAAAGGATATCTATATTGAGCTAGGTCTTCAAACGGTTAACTATGATACATTAGAGAAAATTAATCGCGGTCATGATTTAGCCCAGTTTATTGATGCCGTATTACGGATTAAGCGATATGGATTTAACATAACTACTCATATGATAGTTAATTTACCATGGGATACAATGAAGGATACAATCGAAGGGGCTCGTATTTTATCTGCACTCGGTGTTGATCAAGTGAAACTACATGCTTTGTATATTGTAAAAAATACATTGATGGCCAAGTGGTATCAAGAGGGTCAGTTTACCCTAATTAGTGCGGAAGAATATGCTGATCGGGTTGTTAATTTTGTACGTCATTTACATCCTGACATTGTTTTACAGCGTCTTGTAGGGAGAGCACCTGAAGATAATACGCTTTTTACAAACTGGTCTATGGGTTGGTGGCGCGTACAAGATTTAATTGATGATAAACTAGACGAACTAGATGCTCATCAAGGTGATCTCTGTGATTACCTAAATGGTAAAGCAGTTCGTAAATTTATAGATTAGGAGGTTGTATGAGCGAACAAGTATTTACATTTCCTACATATGACCTAGCACAATCCATACTAGGTCAACATAATCGATATCTGCATATGATGCTTGAAGTCATCTCTGCAGATGTAGTGGCACGAGGTGATACGGTAGTTATAAAGGGCGATGAAAAACAAGTAGAAGCTCTCTATCGTACCCTTGAAGAATTAGTATTCCTTTACCGTGAAGGTAGTACCATAACTGAGTCTCAAGTGCGTATTGCGGCTAAACTTGTGGCTAATGGTAAAGCTGATGCCGTACATACTATGTTTGAGGATACTTTATCCGTTAATATGCGTGGTAAAAATATTACGCCTAAAACGGAAGGTCAAAAATACTATGTAGATAGTATCCGAAAAAATACTATTACTTTTGGTATTGGTCCTGCTGGTACAGGTAAAACATTCCTAGCAGTAGCTTTAGCTGCATTCTATTTAAAAAACCGCAATGTAGATAAAATTATTTTGACACGCCCTGCTGTAGAGGCAGGTGAACGGTTAGGCTTCCTACCTGGTGAATTACAAGACAAGGTTGATCCTTATTTAAGACCTCTTTATGATGCATTACATGAAATGTTTGGTATCGAGCAAGTACAACGTTTTATGGAACGTGGTACTATCGAGGTAGCACCACTAGCGTATATGCGTGGCCGTACATTGGAAAATGCCTTCGTCATTCTCGATGAGGCTCAAAATACGACGGCAGAACAGATGAAAATGTTCCTAACTCGTCTAGGCAACAACTCTAAAATGGTAGTCAACGGTGATAAGACACAAATTGACTTACCTCCACGTGTTGTGTCTGGCCTCGGCGAGGCTGAAAAGGTATTGCGTCATGTACCTGGTATTAATATGGTTTACTTTAGCGATCAAGACGTTGTTCGTCACGATTTAGTAGGTCGCATTGTAAAAGCTTACGATGCATATCACGAACGTAAGTTAGCTGGTGAGACTACAGAATCTAACGCAGTATCCAAAGAGAATGTAGCGAAAGGATAAGTATGTATATACACATTAGCTATGATGAAGGAATTCAAGAGGATTCCAATATTGAGGCTGTTATACGCAAGGTCTGCGATGAAGTGAGTCGCGTATATGGCCTCGAAGAAGATGAAATGAGTATTTTACTCTGCAATAATGCTAAAATTCACGAGCTTAATAAGGAATATCGAGGCATCGATAGACCAACGGATGTATTGTCCTTTGCCCTCAATGAAGGGGATGATTACGAAGGTAGTAAAGAGGAACATCACTTACTTGGTGATATGATTATTTCCTTAGAGCGTACTCGTGAACAAGCTATTGAATATGGACATAGTTTTGAACGGGAATTAGCATATTTAACGACTCACAGTTGCTTACATATTTTAGGCTATGACCATATGAACGACGAAGATAAAAAAGAGATGCGCACAGAGGAAGAATTTATCCTAGGTAACTTGGGTTATGTGCGGGAGGATGCACCATATAATGAATAAGAACGAACATTTTAAATCAGGCTTTGTTGCCGTTGTAGGACGCCCTAATGTAGGTAAATCTACCTTAATCAACGCTCTTATTGGCGATAAGATTGCTATCGTATCCGATAAGGCTCAAACAACGCGTAACCGTATCATCTGCGTATATACGGATGAATCCAAACAAATCGTATTTATGGATACACCTGGTGTGCATAAACCTAAGCACAAGTTAGGCGAATTCATGGTAGATGCTGCTATTGAGTCCTTAAAAGAAACGGAAGCCGTTTTATTTGTCGTAGCAGGCAATGAAAAACGTGGTCCTGGGGATAATTTTATTATTGAACAATTGAAACGTGTAAAGGTTCCTGTATTTTTGGTAGTCAACAAAATTGATACACTCAAAAAAGAAGAGCTTTTAGAAGCAATCGTTTCTTATCAAGATGCATATCCTTTTGCAGGTGTCATTCCTATTTCTGCAAAAGATAAAGAGAACTTATCTGAAATTCTTAAGGTTCTAGAGGAAACCTTGCCGGAAGGTCCACAATATTTTCCGGAGGATATGATTACGGATCAACCGGAACGCCTTATTATTTCCGATATCGTTCGTGAAAAAATCTTGTTAGCTACACGAGATGAGATTCCTCATGCTATTGCAGTAGACGTAGATGAAATGAAAACACGTGATGATGGTACTACCTATATCCGCGCTACAATCTATTGTGAAAGAGACTCTCAAAAGGGTATTATTATTGGTAAAAAAGGTGCTTTGTTAAAACAACTTGGTGCTGAAGCGCGTGCAGATATTCAAAAACTATTGGCTACAAAGGTGTACTTAGATCTTTGGGTTAAGGTAAAAAAAGATTGGCGAAATAAATCTGGTATGTTATCTGAACTTGGTTATAGAAAATAATTTGATATAATAAAAAAATAATAAGTATTTCCATAATCATATGAAAGGAATAAAGATGGATAGTGTAGATGGCCTGATACCCGTCGGGTTTGGTCTGTTATGTATTTTCTTAATTAATTTTTTTGTGGTTGCAAAGTTCTCCTTTGCCCGCCTTCGTAAAGAACATGTGGAGGATATGGATATCCTTTTAGAAAAAGATAGAGAGTTTTTATTAAAGCTCTATCAAAATCCTGAGTATTTTCTAAATACTACGCAGTTTTTGATTCTATTTTTTATCTTGGCCCTTGCAGGCACTGGTACATTTGTATTTGATAATATCGTTGATCGTTTAGTGGCGGTTCTTAATATTCATAGTACATGGATGCATTTGGTACTAGATGTTATTTTATTACTATTAATTAGTTTAATCGTTTTAATCTTCGGCGAAATTGTACCTAAAGCATTGGGCCTATCCTTCCCTACGAAATACGTGAATACCTATAGCCGTATCGTGGTGGCTGCCGGTCGCTTGGTATATCCTTTTATTTGGATTGCTAGTAAAATTTCCAATGTTATTCTAGGCTTTTACAAAACAAAATATTTGACGGAGCTAGACCTTGTGTATTCTGAGGAAGAAATTCGTATGATGATTTCTCGAAGCCACGAGGAAGGGCAACTTGACCAAGTAGAGTCTGAGTTAATCGATAATGTTTTTAACTTCGTAGATCGCATGGCTAAAGAGGTTATGGTCCCTCGTCAAGATGTAGACTGCGTATTCGTTGAGGACGGTTACGATGAAGCGATGAAGGTTATTCGCTCTAAAGTACATACACGTTATCCACTTTGTGTAGAAGATAAAGATCATATTATTGGCCTTGTTCATATTAAAGATTTAATGGAACGCCCTAATCAAGCCCGTAAAGATTTGCGCAATATTAAACGAGACATCCTTACTGTTCCAGAAGTAATGAAATTATCTACCTTGTTGCAATATATGAGAACGCGCCGTATTTATCTAGCTGTTGTAGTAGATGAATATGGTGGCATGGTTGGTCTCGTAGGCTTAGAAGATATTATCGAAGAGTTGGTTGGGGATATACAAGACGAGCATGAGCCGCATTTGCCGGCTACAATGTCCTATGCAGATGGTTCCTTCGAGTTTGATGGCAAGGTCCTCGTAGACGAAGTAGAAGAGATTATGAATATTGAAATTGATAATTCTGACTCTGATACAATCGGTGGCTATGTCTTTGGTTTATTAGAACGTACACCAATCGTAGGTGATACGGTGGATGCTCATGGTTATACCTTTGAAGTTACCCAAATGCAAGGCTATCGTATTTCTCGCATCAAAGTAACACCTATACCAGTAGAGGAACCAACGGAAGAAGAAAATGAAGAAGCTTAATGGTGGTTTTAATACGCCAGCCATCGTCATAAGTCGAAAAAAGTATAAGTTGTATTCCGTATTTACATTTATTACGCCTAGCTTGGGACTTATTAAAGCATCGATTCCACATAAGCGAATGATGACGATGCGCAACAGTTCCTATTTACGTCCCTTTAGTGCCATGTATATTACAGTCGTGCCTGATGGGGAATATGTAAATGTGACGCAAATTGATGGCTCCTATGTGGTGGAATCCTTAGATGTAAACCTCGATAATATTGCTTATGCAGCGGTAGCGAGTGAGCTCATTCAAGAGTTATTTGCCATGTATGACGTAGATCGCAAGGTCTTTGATACGGTAGTAAATTACTCAAAGCAAATTCGTCGTCGCAATGTACAGCTAGGAACGATAATGTTTGGATGGCAACTATTATCTCTTGCCGGTATTGTGCCAAGTGCTAATGCGTTTACCCATCAAGATGGAATCGAGCCATTCTGGATGCAGGTGAAAGAAACAACAAATCTTAGCATTTCTCGTTCTGTGAAAGCCGCATTACCTCAGATTCTCGCTTACCAGTGGGGTGAAGATACGCCTTTAGAACTTTCGAAAACAATATGGAAGGAACTAGAAAAACTACTATTTGCATACTGTGAGCAAGAAATTGGTAAACCATTGCAAAGCGTTAAGTTTTTAAATTCCATAATTTAATGTGAAAAGCATCAATCATAGTATTGGTGCTTTTTCTGTATCTATGGTTACATATGAAAAAATATAATACTAATAGACATATGTGCATCTGTAGTTGACACTTTTAATAACAATTATTTATAATATAACAATGTTATATTATATGTTTTTATAGGAGGTCATTATGCAGCTTTTGGGAAATCTCAAAATACATTTTCTAGCGCTCGTACTAACTGTAGTCGCTGAATTTATAGGCATAAAAAAACTAGGTCCTGTTGTATTATTGCCATTATTGTACACATTGATTCTAGGTTTATTAATTTCTATTCCTAAGTTTAAAATTCTTACGATTAAACAGATGGAAAAATCTGCCGATTATATCGGTATTGCCGTTATGATCTTGATGGTAAAAGTAGGACTTGGTATTGGTCCAAATCTTGGTATTCTTACAAGTGCTGGCTGGGCATTGTTATTACAAGAATTAGGTCATTTCTTTGGTACTATTGTATTCGGTTTACCTGTAGCTTTATTGGTAGGTATGCGTCGCGAAGCAGTAGGTGCATGTTACTCTGTAGACCGTGAGCCGAACGTAGCGATTATTATCGACAAATTTGGCTTTAGCTCTCCTGAGGGCCGTGGTGTTATGGGCATGTACATCTGTGGCGTTCTTATCGGTGCTATGTGGTCCTCTGTATTGGCGGGGATGTTGGCACAATCTGGTTGGTTCCATCCATTGGCATTAGCTATGGGCGCTGGCGTAGGTAGTGCTAGTATGATGGCGGCAGCTACAGCTCCAATCATTGCGGTATATCCAGATTATGAACAACAAATTATGGCTCTTGCAGGGGCTGCAAATTTGTTGACTACCGTTCTAGGTGTATACTTTGGTCTATTTGTTTCTTTACCAGTTATGGAAAAAACATACAACTTCTTTACAGGTCGTACCCGTGAACAAGATTTAGCAGAGGAGGTAGCAAGTCATGAGTAAAAGCGAAAAATTAACACAATTTGTCATCGTTATTTGTATCGCTGCTATCATCACTGCAGTAGGTAATGTAATGGATGGTAAACATCTATTTAGCGATAGTTTAGTTGGCGTAGCTATCTTGGCAGTTCTTGCTACAATTGGTGCATTGATCTCTAACTTGCCATATGCTAATAAATTACCTATGGTATTCTGGGTATCTTTAGTTGGTGTTATTGCATCCTTACCAGGTATGCCTGGCCAAGAATGGATTATTGCTAAAACTAGCCAAGTTACGTTCCTTGCTACCACAACACCTGTACTTGCTTATGCAGGTTTATCATTAGGGAAAGACCTTGGTGCATTCCGTCGATTATCTTGGCGTATTATTCCTGTGGCACTAGCTGTAACAGCAGGTACTTTCATCTGTGCAACAGCATTAGCACAAATAGTACTTCATTTAGAAGGTTTAATCTAATACTAAATCATAATGTTAGATGTCTAAATTATGTTAAGATATAATTATATATTTATATTTCAGAAGATATCTATACATTAGGATTCCATGATCGACCGTATTTTATACGGTCGATTTTATAAAGGAGATATTATGAGCCGTATGACAAAGGAAGAAGTAAAACAACGTGTTTGTAAAGCTATTGTTGATGCACAACCGCGTTTACGAGAATTGGCTGAATCTATTATGGCTGAACCAGAATTGGGTTTTAAAGAGGTAAAAACCTCTAAAAAGGTTCAAGCTATGTTTGATGAACTTGGCATTTCTTATACTACTGGCCATGCATTGACAGGTGTAAAAGGTAGAATGAAAGGCCGAGATAGTAAATATACGGTTGCCATGGTGGGGGAATTAGATGCCATTCTCTGTCCTCGCCATCCTCGTGCCGATGATTTAACAGGCGCCGCCCATTGCTGTGGTCATAATGTACAAATTACCAATATGTTTGCCGTAGCTATGGGTTTACAAGGGGTGATGGATGAGCTAGCTGGTGATGTCGTATTATTTGCTGTTCCTGCAGAGGAAATGATTGAAATTGATTACCGCAATAAATTGCGTGAACAAGGAAAACTGAAATATATGGGTGGCAAGCAACAGCTTATCTATGAAGGTGCTTTTGACGATATCGATATGGCCATGCAAATGCATGTAGAGACTGCCAAAACTCCAGCTGGTGAAATGGGGCTTGGTAGTACCTCCAATGGTTTCGTATCTAAACTGATTGAATATCACGGTAAGGTAGCTCATGCCGCTCAAGCACCCCATGAAGGCATCAATGCTCTTAATGCTGCTTTGATGGGTGTAATGGGGGTTAACTCTATTCGTGAAACTTTCAAAGAAAGCGATTATTTCAGATTCCACCCAATCATTAATCAAGGCGGTACATTGGTAAACTGTGTGCCTGATTATGTTCAAGTTGAAAGTTACGTGCGCGCCTCTAATATTGAAGCTATTGTAGATGGCAATCATCGTGTAAATCGTGCCCTAAAGGCAGGTGGTGATGCAGTAGGGGCCACATGTGTTATCAAGGACCTACCAGGTTATTTACCGATGCGTAATGATGAACGTATGAATGCTCTATTACGTAAAAATTCCAATCCTATTTTTGGTGAATCCAATGTATACCAAGGTCCGCATATTACGGCTAGTACTGACATGGGGGACGTATCTCACTTGATGCCGGTTATCCATCCTTGGGTTGGCTGTATCAGTGGTGTACTACACAGTGCAGAATATGAAATCTCTGTACCTGATGTAGCGTACATTAAAACAGCACAAGCCTTGGCTATGACTATCGTAGACTTACTATACAATGACGCAGCAGGCGCTAAAGATGTATTAGACAACTTTACACCAGCCTTAAACAAAGAAACTTATATTGAACTATTAGATCGCATTGCTAAGGGTGAATAAAATAAACCACCTATTGAAGATGAATTGATTATCTTTGATAGGTGGTTTACAATTTATTTATATAACTATAATAGTTCATTTAAGTTTATATTCTCATATATTATATAAGTATATTTAGTATATGTTAGAGGCGGTTATGAAAGAGAATATTGCTTTACTACTAGCCATCTTATATCTGATTTATAGATATAAGACTTATAAGAAAGTTAATAAAACAATAGAAGACAGAATAGAAAATGTACACAAACTATTCTTTAAACGGATACAGCATGCTTTACAGTGTTCTGAAGAAGAGGCAGAGAAAGTTGGTCTAGCATTAGATAAATATTTTGTACCTTTAGAAAGTAAATTCTATAAAATGGATGATAATACTTACTCCTTTATTGATGCAGGCGGCCTTAAAGGACTATTCTCATAGATAAAAATTATAATTTAGTAACATTAGTATATAATAATGTAGATTTATTAGCTTTAGAGCAAAATTAGTAAATTAGATTAATTAGGATTAAAGCAATCCTATAATAATAACATTAATTTTATACCTTTCGTATTTATATCTGAGGAGTTAAAGAGTTTTTATGCCCATTAGAAAGCTTATAAAGATAACTTGTACAGTAGTTTTATCGTTACTAGTAATTATTCTACTTTTTATTGGAATTAGAATATACGAATATCAAATATTTATAAACTCTCTTGTAGATTATGGCAAACAAACAGGGCTCAATAAAAATATGACTGGTTTTGCTACAGATTTTCCCTATATATATTCTAATGGTGATTTCGGTATAGTTGTTGTTAACGTATTACCCTATGGAACAGTACGAATTATTCCAAATCATAAAGGCTTTAGTAAAACATTTGAATCTCCAGCAAATAGTAATTTAGAGTATTTGCAAAAAGCATATGGGGATGAACTTATAATTTTGGACAGTATTGATCAATTTTCAGAAGATGAAAGAAAGATTATATCTGAGATAACTAAGAAGGACTCAAAACCACGATATGATCGTGATACTTGGGTTACTAGATCATACTAATTTAAGGTAAGTATGCTCTTAAATTAATTTGGAGAATAAATTATGTTCGAGATAGTAACAATTTTAGGGCTTATATATTTGTTATATCGTATTAGATTCTTTTATAAAGAGGATAGTATATTTACTAAATAAGCCATGTGAAAATATTCTGGAGGATGAAGAAGAAAAAATGAGGAGTAATTAAATCAATGAACTTTATATATTATTTTGCTACTATATCCTTATTTTTAGCATTTGCCTATAGTGTAATTCAATATATCCGAAGATCTAATGAAGACATAAATGAAAAATATAGATTGATTAGTTTTGGCATATTTTTATTTGTATTGTTTACGGATTTAAAGTTCTTGGATACTATAAATAAAGAATTTAAATACCTAATTGAATTTTTATTGCTATCATTTAGTACATACCTGTTTTCACTAATTTATAAAAATAGTGACAATAAAAGGACTTATTACCTATTTTCTTTTTTTACAATATTGTTATTTTTAATGGCTATCTTATTCTCTATGTAATTGAAAATTATATATATATAATTGTAGTTATGTTTATTTTATGGATTGTATTGCATTAACTAAATTATGTTATTAGAATACATTTTTTATGGCTAGACTATTTCCTCAGGGGGAAACGTGTGGAAAAACAAATAGTAAATATATTTTTATTTTTAGGTTTTAATTATTATATGATTAAATCTTGGGGTACTCGGAAGGTTACAGTTTTAACACTAATTGGCAACTATTTCTTAATTAGTATTTTAATAGAATCGTATTTTGGTTTGCCTAAATTCATTGAGGACTTTAATGCACTATTTATGCTTGGAATAGGTATGGTAGGTACTTATATCTTATGGCGTAAAAATAAAGCTGGAACACTAACGGAGTATGAAAAAAGAGGATGGATTCTGACTCGTACTTTCTTAGCATTATTTGTCTTAGCTGTATTAGTATTTGCTTTAATATTTATATTTATGGAGTATATTTATGGGATATATATTTAGTGTAATAATATATTGAGTTCTAATCTGGAGATTAAATAGTAGAAATATTACCTCTGAAAATAATTATAGTCTTCGTTATAGAGTTAGTAATTTTTGGATTGGTAAGTCTCCTGATTTTAGGTATTTTTATAGAAAAGAGATCTCTATACTTGAGCGATTAAATAACTTGTAATATTAATCTCACAATAATGATCATTTTAAGTTGATATTTTTTATATTTTATTTGATTAAAAATATTTTCTTATATTTTGATAGATAATAGTTAAAGTTTTTGAGGATATTTATGGATAAAATACAAATTATAGAATCTGAATTAATTTCATTGCAGTATGCTGATGAACAAATGTTGGACTTTTTAGTTACTGATTTAGGTAATAGAGCTATTTTAGTGGCAGAGACATTTTATCTAGAATTTAAGTATTGTACTCAAATTAATATAGATAATGATTTAATGAACACACTTTTTTTACCTAGATTTAAAACTGGTAAATCTAGTCTTTTTATTCAAGATATTTCTATAGAGACTAAAGACGTTCGATCAAGAGGTGTTATAAAAAATAGACATGTTGATAAAGGTTATGCTACAGCAGTAGGCTATGAGTTTACTATTAACTTTGCATTTATGGATATAGCTATCGATTGTTTAGATTTTAGCTTAGTGAAGAAAAAAGATTTAGAAAGAGATATTGATTCGTTGATATATTATAAAGAAATCGAGTAATAGAATGTTAATCATTAGTTTTATTAATAATCTTTGATTTCATTCTTATATAGTTGATATATTTACTTGTGTTGACATTCATCCCTCTGTATTGCTACAATATTATCTATAATATATGCGATGAAGCAGAGTAGTAAACCTCTCTAGCGAGTGAGGATGGTGTAAGCTCACATTTGGTTGAAGGCGCTGTAGAGCATTGGCAGGAACGCAGGTATCTGTTAGTAAAGGCCAACATAGAAAAAAGAGGGCGCAAGCCAAATAGGGTGGAACCGCGGGTATACTCGTCCCTGTAACGTTTTTCGTTACAGGGACTTTTTTGTTTGTAACGAAATGGTTGATTTTATGTCGGTTGTGTAAAGTGGAGGCAGCAATGACATTTCAAGAGATTATTTTAAATCTACAAAAATTCTGGAGCGATCAAGGTTGTATCGTTCAAAATCCATATGACATCGAAAAGGGTGCAGGTACAATGAACCCTGCTACATTCTTGCATGCTATTGGTCCTGAACCATGGGCTGTATGTTATGTAGAGCCTTCTCGTCGTCCAGCAGACGGTCGTTATGGTGATAACCCTAACCGTTTGTTCCAACATCATCAATTCCAAGTTATCGTGAAACCATCTCCAGATAACATCCAAGAATTGTACTTACAATCCTTGGCAACACTTGGTATTCATGCTGAAGATCACGATATCCGCTTTGTAGAGGATAACTGGGAATCTCCAACATTGGGCGCTTGGGGCCTTGGCTGGGAAGTATGGCTCGACGGTATGGAGGTAACTCAGTTTACATATTTCCAACAAGTTGGTTCCATCGACTGTAAACCAGTGTCCGTAGAAATTACATACGGTTTAGAACGTTTGGCTATGTACATTCAAGGCGTAGAAAACGTATATGACCTTAAATGGAATGACAACGTTACATATGGTGACGTTTGGCATGCTAACGAAGTTGAACAATCCGTATATAACTTTGAATTAGCAGATACAGATATGCTTTTCAAATTGTTTGATATGTATGAAGCAGAAGCAAAACGCGTTTGTGCAGCCGGTTATGTATTACCAGCTTACGACTATGTATTGAAATGTTCCCACACATTCAACTTGCTTGATTCCCGTGGTGCTATTTCCATCAGCGAACGTACTGCTTTCATCGGCCGCGTACGTGCATTAGCTCGTATTTGTGCACAACAATACCTTGCTAAACGCGAAGAATTAGGTTTCCCACTTTTGAAAGGAGATAAATAAGATGGCAAAGGATTTATTATTTGAAATCGGTGCAGAAGAAATTCCTGCCGGCTTTATGCCAAATATCTTAGGTCAATTGAAACAATTGGCTGAAACAAAATTAAATGATGCCCATCTTCCTTTTGAAAGCATCGCAACATACGGTACACCACGTCGTTTAGCTCTTATCGTGAAAGGCCTTGCTGATGCATCTGCTGAAATCAGTGAACGTCATAAAGGTCCTTCTGCATCTATCGCATATGATGCTGACGGTAATCCAACAAAAGCAGCTATCGGCTTTGCTCGTGGTAAAGGTCTTGATGTAACGGATCTCGTTGTAGAAAACGGCTATATTTACGCTGAAACTAAAACTGCAGGGGTTCCGGCAAAAGATATCGTCACAGACATGTTGCCACAACTGATTACAGCTCTTAACTTCCCTAAATCCATGCATTGGGGTAAATTAGATGCTAAGTTCGTACGTCCTGTACGTTGGCTTGTAGCTTTACTTGATGAAGACGTAATTCCTGTAGAATTTGCTACTGTAAAATCCGGTAATGTAACACGTGGTCATCGATTCTTAGGGGCTGATGAAATTACTATCAAAAATGCATCATCCTATGTAGACACATTAAAAGAAAACTATGTTATGGTTGATCAAGACGCACGTCGTGAATTGATTTCCAAACAATTACATGATATAGCAGCTTCCAAAAATGCATCTATCGTTTGGGATGATGATTTGTTAGAAGAAATCAACTATCTTGTTGAATGGCCTACAGCATTGTGTGGCGGCTTTGAAGAGTCCTACTTGGCACTTCCAGATGCAGCTATTATTACACCAATGAAAGACCATCAACGTTACTTCCCATTGGTTGACCAAGACGGCAAATTGTTGCCAATGTTCTTAACAGTTCGTAACGGCTCCGATCATTCTATTGAAGTAGTTCAAGCTGGTAATGAACGTGTATTGCGTGCACGTCTTGATGATGCTAAATTTTTCTTTAACGAAGACCGCAAGAAACCTCTTATCGACCGTCAAGATGGTTTGACTAAAATTGTATTCCAAGAAGGTCTTGGTAACTTAGCAGATAAAACTGAACGTTTACTTAAATTGGGCCGTGTGTTTGGTGAAGAATGTGGCTTGCACGAAGATACAGTTGTTGTATTGGAACGCGCTACAGAGCTTGCTAAGACTGACCTTACTACAGGTATGGTTACAGAGTTTACTGAATTACAAGGTGTAATGGGGAAAGAGTATGCTTTACTTGATGGTGAATCTCCTGAAGTAGCAGAAGCTATTTTTGAACAATATTTACCTCGTTTTGCAGGTGATGTATTGCCTCAAACGGAAGCAGGTAAAGTATTGTCCATTATCGATAAAGTAGATAATATCGTAGCTACTTTCAGCCGTGGCCTAATTCCTACAGGCTCTCAAGATCCATATGCATTGCGTCGTCAAACAATTGGTATCTTGAACATCTTGCTTGGTAGCGAATGGAATATCAGCTTACGTCCAATCTTCAAAGCATCTATGGAGTTACTTAATGTACCAGCTGAAAAACAAGACGAATTGCTTGACCAAGTAGAAGAGTTCTTCACACTTCGTTTGAAAAATATTTTCCTTGATCGCGAGGTTCCTCATCATGTAATCGACTTGTTTTTGTCCAACAACGAATTGTCCGTTGCTGATGCAGAAGGTCTTGTAAATGCATTGTTAGTTAACCGCATCGATGAAGACGTTGAACTTGTTCAAGCTTATACTCGTATGTACAATCTTGTAAAAGATGTGGAATATACTGGTGTTAATAGCGATTTGTTGAAAGAAGATGCTGAAAAAGAATTGTTCGAAGCTGCTTCTAAAGCATCTGAAGCAAGTAGTGCTGCTTGGGAAGCTGGCGATTACGATGCAGTCGTGGCAGTTCCGGCTACTTTAGTTCCAGCTATCAACAAATTCTTTGAAGATGTAATGGTTATGGACAAAGATGAAGCTATTAAAGCAAACCGTTTACAACTTGTTCGCTTAGCGTACAGTGTAATGGCTATTATCGGTGATATTAGTGCATTAAAATAATATGTTATAGTAAAAGTTTAAATTTTTACAATGATATACAAGAGAAGAGGTACCATGTGTACCTCTTTTTTGCTTTTACGAAGAATATGCAAATTTTATGCAGGATTTTTAGAGACTATAGCGAATACTTTATAATATACAAAGTTGTATGAGGAGATAGATGATTATGAATCATGATGAATTATATAAAGCCTTATGTAAGGTGCCAAGCGGCAAAGAAAAGTCTCGTGATAGAATTATTATTGAATTATATATGCGTTCTCAAGGAGCATCACAGAAGCAGTTAGTAGATGCTCTAAATATGCGTCCCGCTACTGTGTCGGAGCAGACAGATATTCTCATTGAATTGGGATATGTTACAAAACATATTGATTATATGGACAAACGTATATCTGTGGTTACTTTAACAGATGAGGGGAAACGGTTAGGCAAAACTCTTCTACATACATATAACGAATTTCTTAATGTAATGTTTTCTGATTTATCAGATGAAGAACAGGAGAATTTATACCGCTTATTAGATAAGTTAAAACGACCAATTATACGTAAATAATACGTAAATATTTGGATTTTAAAATAATATAGAAAATACTTGCTAACAGTACGTGATTTATGATACTATATTGCTGTTAATTTGAGACAGTCCGCTGCCTATAAGGTGTAGGTATTGAATGTCTGCAAACAGGAGGAAACAATGAACATTATTAACGTACTTGAACAAGAACAACTTCGTACAGACATCCCTACATTCCGCGCTGGTGACACAGTTCGTGTACACGTAAAAGTAGTGGAAGGTACTCGTGAACGTATCCAAGTGTTCGAAGGTTTGGTAATTAAACGTCAAAACGGTGGCGTACGTGAAACTTTTACAGTTCGTCGTATTGCATCCGGTGTAGGTGTAGAACGTACATTCCCACTTCACAGCCCACGCTTAGCTAAAATCGAAGTTATGCGCCGTGGTGTTGTTCGTCGTGCTAAATTGTACTACTTACGTAACCTTACTGGTAAAGCTGCTCGTATTCGCGAAAAACGCTAATGTTCATAAAAGGCTGCCGTTGGCAGCCTTTTATTTTTGCTAAAATTAGATATGAATAGTTCTATTTCATTATTATCTGAATTAAATTATTATAATAGAGAAATATAGAGCTATAAAAGATAGATAAAAATATAAAACATACATATAAATATAAATATAAAATATACTAAGTATTTCTAAGAGTTTAAGTATCTCTAAGAGATGTATATGAGTATGTAGAAAGGAAATACTATGGCAGATTCACCTATCGTACATTGGTTCCCTGGACATATGGCGAAAGCCACACGTATGATTACTGAGTATATCAAAAAGGTAGACGTAGTTATCGAGTTACTAGATGCTCGTATTCCACGTTCTAGTGCGAACCCTGTAATTACTGAACTCATTGGTCAGAAACCTCATATCGTACTGTTAAATAAAGTAGATTTAGCAGATCCTAAAGCCACAAAGGAATGGACTGAATTCTTTACTAAACAAGGTATCACTGTATTGGCTATCGATTCTAAGTCTGGCAAGGGTAATAAGAAGTTAATATCTACTGTAGAGCGTTTGAGCAAGCCTATAATTGACCGTTGGGTCGCAAAAGGTATTCGCAGTCGTTCTGTACGTACCATCATCTTAGGGATTCCTAACGTTGGTAAATCTACGTTGATTAACTCCTTAGCTGGCTCTGCAGCAACGCGTACAGCTAACAAAGCTGGTCATACACGTGGTCAACAATGGGTTAAAATCGGTAAAAACCTTGAATTGCTTGATACACCAGGTGTATTATGGCCTAAATTAGAGGACCAACGTGCAGCGGCTCGTCTCGCTATGACGGGTGCCGTTTCTGATGATGTTTACGATTTAGAGCATGTAATGAAACAGCTATTAAATCATTTACTGACTAATACGCCTAATATTTTGGTGGAACGTTATAAATTAAAAGAAGAAGAGATGACCGATGTTGATACGATTCTTGAAAGCATCGGACGTCGTCGAGGTTGTCTTGTAAGCGGTGGCATTGTAGATTTTGACAAGGCTCGCCGTATTATCTTGCAAGATTACCGCAATACTAAGTTAGGTACAATTACTCTCGATCAAGTTGATGAAGAACCGTACTATTCTACAGATGGTGAGGAGAGTCATAATGGATAAAGATGTATTTTCTAAGTTAAAAGTAGCAGATATTAAAGCTCTCTTTGAAACTGAACAAGCCTTAGAGATTTTGTCTTTTGCTCAAGAGGATACTCGTAGTTCTGTACAGAAATTGGCTGCTTCTTATATTAAGTGTCAAGAAAAAGAGTTAAAAGAACAGCAACGCCTCATAGGTATGTATGACTATGAAGGCATGTTCTATGATCAAGGTATTTATCATGTGGCTGGCGTCGATGAAGTGGGGCGTGGCCCTATTGCGGGGCCTGTTACGGTAGCTGCTGTTATCTTGCCACCTATGACATTAATTCCGGGGCTCAATGACTCTAAAAAACTAACAGAGGAAAAACGGGAAGCACTCTATGATATCATCATGGACGAAGCCGTTGCTGTTAGCTGTATTTCCTACGGTCCAGAAAAGATTGATGAGCTAAATATCTATGAAGCAACGCGACAAGCGATGTATGAGGCTATTCGTACGCTCAGCGTACCAGCTGAAGCAGTAGTGGCTGATGCTATGAAATTGCCTGATTTGAGGATTCCCGTTGAATCCATCATTAAAGGTGATAGCAAAAGCGCTAATATTGCTGCTGCATCCATCATTGCTAAGGTTACGCGAGATCGATATATGAAGAGCCTTGATGATGAGTTCCCTGGCTATGGCTTTGGTATTCATAAAGGTTACTATACGGAATTACATAAAGAAGCTATCGAGCAACAAGGGGTAACACCGCTTCATCGTAAGAGCTTTGAGCCTATTAAATCTATTGTGCGTTGGGTTAAACCTGAGTAATTTCTAAGTATTTACTATGGATAATAAATTTATTTTATGATTAGACTATTAAGTTAAGTTTGATAGTTGTATTAGTTAGATTAGTTGTATTAGTTTTATTCATATTATTAGATTATAAATTGCATATAGTTTATAACCGTAAAGAGGTTCCTATTGGTCACCTATGTGACTATTAGGAACCTCTTTTGTATTTACTTTTGTTACCTCCATAATTTACGCTACAAGTAAGTATTACCTGTTGAAAGATTAATATAGTATAGATATTAAATTCTATGAGTTGTTGTTGCAGATACACCTTATTAGGAGGTATATATGAAAACGATTAGTACTGGTAAAGCTTTTAATGAACTCGATTCAAAAGAACTGGGCAAATGGGGAGAACGAGTAGCTACCAATTATATTGAAAAAATGGGACTTACAGTAGTAGATACAAATTATCGAACCCGTTTAGGCGAAATAGACATCATTGCTAAACGTGATTTAGTCTATCATTTTATAGAGATTAAAGCTCGCCGAGGTATGCAACATGGACTAGCACGTGAGGCAGTTACCAAGAAAAAACAAAAGCATATTAAACGAGCTGCCATGTTGTTTCTATATGATCTAAATCAAAAAAAGCGCCGTTGGAAGGAAATATCCTTTGATGTAATAGAGGTGTATTTACACGAGGACTTTCAAAGTTCTATTCATTATTTACCACAGTGCTTTTAGTGAGGTCAGTTTATGTACGCAAAATTATATGGAGCCACCTTACACGGCATTGATGGATGCATCATTACTGTAGAGGTCGATATATCACAAGGTTTGCCGGCCTTTGATATCGTTGGACTACCTAATCAATCGGTTAAAGAGGCTCGTGAACGTGTACGAGCGGCCATTAAAAATAGTGGATACGAATTTCCAATGAGACGCATTGTAGTCAATTTAGCTCCGGCTACAATTCGTAAAAGTAGCGCTGGGCTCGATTTAGCGATCGCTTTAGGGGTTCTGCTTGCATCAGGACAGATAAAGGGGCGTAAAGCAAAGATTTCGGCTTTATTTGATAAGAGTTTGTTTATGGGAGAATTAGCGTTAGATGGTTCGCTATTACCGACCTTTGGGACTTTAGCTATGTCGTTAGCAGGATTAGATGCTAATTATTCAAAAATTTATACAAGTATTGAAAATGGTAAAGTGCTACAGTCTATTCCTAACTTAACTATATATGGTGGATTATCACTACAAGAAATTATTACTATTTTAGAGGAACAAATTAAGCCAAAGGTAGTTGATAAGAATAAACAAATAAGTATCAAAACAGAACATGTAGATAAACATAATACCAATAAATCAACTCTAGAGTCTATGCCATTAACTGGCAATAATGAAAATGTAGATACAATCAGCAAACCGCAAGTAACTATGATTAGTAATAATTGTGTTGATATGTCTGTTACTGATGAAAGTATAACTATAAAGTCTAATCAAATATATACAGTTGATTTTGGCGATGTACAAGGTCAAGAGTTAGGAAAACGAGCAATGCTCATCAGTGCTGCAGGTCATCATCATTGTATTATGATAGGGCCTCCAGGTGGGGGGAAAACGATGATGGCCGAACGATTGCCGACCATATTGCCTCCTATGACTTGGAATGAAATTGTTGAAGTAAGTCGGATACAAGATGTAATAGGTTTACTAGGTGATAATGGGCTAGTTACATCTAGACCTTTTAGACATCCTCATCATACGGCTACTTTGGCTAGTATGGTCGGTGGAGGGATTCAGGGGCGCCCTGGAGAAATAACACTGGCTCACGGAGGTGTATTATTTATGGATGAAGCGCCTGAGTTTCAACGCCAAGTCATCGATGCATTACGACAGCCTTTAGAGTCTAGGACGATTACTATAAATCGGTCTCAAGGAAATTATATATATCCAGCTAATTTTATTTGTATTCTTGCGGCCAATCCTTGTCCTTGTGGGTATTACCATGACCCTCATAAGGAATGTGTCTGTACAGAAACGATGGTTAAAAACTATCAGCAACGGTTATCAGGGCCGATTATGGACCGTATTGATTTACATATTCCCGTTGAGAGATCATCTCTTGAACAGCTGTTAGATACATCATCTTCAAATATGACGAGTGAAAGTATGAGACAACAAGTTATAATGGCCACTGCTATGCAACAGAAACGATATGAAGGTTTTGACTTTAATTCGAATGGAGCAGTTCCTCATAAGGCAATTAGTGAGCTATGTAATATTACAGATAAGGCTTGGAGTGTTTTAGGCAATATATTTGACCATTTTCATTTAAGTGGGCGAGCTTTTGATCGCATATTAAAGGTAGCTCGTACAATTGCTGATTTAGAAGAAAATCCAAAAGTAGAACCACATCATATTTCTGAAGCAATGTTATTTAGAACTGGCAAATAAAGTAAGTATCTTATAAATTTAGTAGTTGTTTATTTGCCAAAAGTAGTTGTTTAATTCTATATAAAACTAAGGCTTATATACATAGAAAGAATTACTAGGTGTTTATATGACTAGATACGATGACAATATTTATATTGCAGGATTACAAAGCTTATATAATGTTGGAGCCACATATGTAAGGCGATTTATAGAGGATTTTGGATCCCCTTATAATGCGTGGCAAGCTATTAAGAATGTAGAAAACTTAAAATTTTATACACATATATCTGCATCTGATAAACGTGCCATTTCAGCATCGGCTAAAGATGAAAAATTAGATTATATTATCCATAAAGTAGACGAATACCAGATGGATTTTACTACCTTTTTAGACAAAGACTTTCCGTCTATTTTAAATCATATATATAATCCGCCAGCTATCTTGTTTGTGAGAGGTAATCGAGCACTTTTAGATGGACGATTAAATCGTATTGCTATAATTGGGGCACGAAGTTGTTCCTTATATGGCCGGAATGTGGCGAGAATGCTCGGCAAGGAATTAGGTAAATATAGCACCATTATTGTCAGCGGTGGGGCCCGTGGTATAGACTCACATGGTCATGAAGGCCTTTTAGCTAGTCAGGGGTATGGAATCGTTGTTATGGGATGTGGTTTAGATATTACCTATCCTCGAGAAAATGCAAAATTATTTGATCGTATATTACAAAATAATGGGTTACTTCTATCCGAATACCCGCCAGGCACGCCGCCGTCCGCAAAACATTTTCCTGCACGGAATCGTATCATTAGTGGATTATGTAGAGGTGTTATCGTAGTGGAGGCGAAGTCTAGTAGTGGTTCTTTGATTACGGCAGATATGGCAGTTAGTGAAGGGCGAGATGTATTTGTGGTACCATGTAATCTATTAGACCATACGGCAGATGGAAATAAATTCTTAATGAAAAATGGTGCATATGTACTTACTGGGTATGAGGATATAGTTGAACAATATCATTTAACATTGCGGGAATATTTTTCTAGTGAACAAAAATTTTTACCAACAAGGAATAATGAAAATAAAGGTGTAAAAGATAGCGTTCAAATAGGGAATCATAGTCAAAGTGTTGATAGAAAAGGGTGCTCTATGTTAAGCTTTAATGTGGATAGGAGTGTAATATTGAGTGAAATACCTCATGATCGATGTATTACGGTTAGTGATATTTTGAAAGCGACTCGTATTCCATTACAACAACTACAGCCCTTATTACTAGAGTTAGAAATGGAAGGGGCTATAGAGAATCATCCGCCGAGAGGCTATATTAATATGACTAGGAGTGATATACTTGTCCATTAAACGATCTATCGTTATTGGCGAGCCGAAAGCAGCTAGTACTAGTAATGACACAAAAAAGAAAAATACTAAGAAAGAAAGTACTACGATAAAGCGTAAGGTAGCTAAGGAAGCCCTTACTCCAATGGGGATTGTACGGGATAAATCTGTACTACAAACTTCAATGCCACCGGAGCAACGCGAACCTCGCGTATATAATCCTGATGGCAAAGTATTAGTAATCGTAGAGTCTCCTGCTAAATCTAAAACAATTGAAAAATTCTTAGGTCCCAACTACGTTGTAAAAGCGAGTATGGGCCATTTACGAGATTTGCCTAAATCTCAAATGGGCATCGATATAGAGCATGATTTCACGCCGCGCTATAGTAATTTGGTAACACGTAAAAAGGTTATTGATGAACTAGTTTCTTATGCTGATGAAAGCAGTGCCGTATTGCTTGCAACTGACCCTGACCGTGAAGGGGAAGCTATTTCTTGGCATTTAGCGTACATTCTAAATGTAGATCCTACATCTACATGCCGTATTACGTTCAATGAGATTACTAAAAATGCGGTAGCAGAAGCATTAGGTTCTCCACGTACTATCGATATGAACATGGTAGATGCTCAACAAGCACGCCGTGTATTAGACCGTATCGTAGGCTATAAATTGAGTCCTTTATTATGGAAAAAGGTTTGTAAAGGCCTTAGTGCAGGTCGTGTGCAATCCGTTGCAGTTCGACTTATCTGTGAAAGAGAGCGAGAAATTCAAGCTTTCGTGCCACAAGAATATTGGACTATTGAAGGCAATTTTGAAACGCCTAAAAAAGAGGCTTTCACAGCGGAATTAACCCATATTAAAGGTGAAAAAATCGATATTACTACTGAAAGTGATGCACAAGCCATAGTTGATGCTATTGGCAATGAAGATGCAGTAGTGACTAATATTGAAAAGCGCAAGCGTTCTCGTAAAGCGGCACCTCCATTTACAACATCTACCTTGCAACAAGATGGTGTGCGTAAATTGAACTTTGGTGCTAAGCGTACGATGATGATCGCCCAACATTTATATGAAGGTTTAGAAATTGGCTCCTATGGCCACGTAGGTTTGATTACATATATGCGTACAGACTCTACGCGTATCTCTAAAGAAATGCAAGCTATGGCTAAGGACTTTATTCTTCGCAATTATGGGGAAGACTATTATCCGTCTAAACCAAATGTGTACGGCTCTAAGGGTTCTGCACAAGATGCGCATGAGGCTATTCGTCCTACATCTCTCGAGTTAACACCTAAAATGGTGGAACCATTCTTGAGTCGTGATGAACTTAAGCTATATACGTTGATTTGGAATCGTTTTATGGCTAGCCAAATGGCGCCGCAACTAAATGAATCCACAACGATAGAGTTGAATGTAAAAGATGACTATACATTTAAAGCGACTGGCTCTCGTGTTATCTTCCCAGGTTTCAGTGCCGTTTATGAAGATGTGAAAAAAGAGGATGCACCTCAATTGCCAGCTCTGAAAAAGAATGATGCTGCCCATACGGTAGAGGTATTGCCTGAACAACATTTTACACAACCACCTCCACGTTACTCCGAGGCGAGTCTTATCAAGACATTAGAAGAACTTGGCATTGGTCGCCCTAGTACATACGCACCAATTCTAGATACTATCGTAAGCCGTAACTATGTGGAAAATACGAATAAACAATTCGTGCCTACAGAGTTAGGCTTTGTGGTGGTAGACTTCTTGATTACATATTTTGAAAAAATCATCAATACTGGCTTTACCCGTGATTTAGAAGAAGAACTTGATGCTATCGCATCTGGTAAGGATACGTATGTAAAAGTATTATCTGATTTCTACGAGGTCTTTGCGCAAGAACTAGAAGATGCAAGTGATGTAGACCGCATTGAAATTGCATCTATGGAAAGCGATGAGATATGTGAACTTTGTCATAGTCCAATGGTATATAAATTTGGTCGCTATGGTAAGTTCTTAGCATGCTCTAATTTTCCAGAATGTAAAAACACAAAACCTATTACAGTGGGAACTGGGGTAACGTGTCCTAAATGTAAAGAAGGGGAAATCGTAGAACGTAAGTCTCGTCGTGGACGCATTTTCTATGGCTGTAATCGATACCCACAATGTGACTTTACACTATGGGATAAACCAACCCATGATTTCTGTGAAACATGTGGTTCTATAATGGTTGAAAAGACATATAAAAATGGTACAGTTAAAAAGTTCTGTTCCAATGAAACTTGTCCGACTCGACCACCAAAGAAAACAAGAAAGAAAAAGAGCGAAGCTAGTGAAGAACCTGTAAAAGAATCTAAAAAGTCTAGTAAAGCTAAAAAAGAGGAAATTACAATTGAATAATAAAAATGTTATTGTTATTGGTGCAGGCCTTGCAGGCTCCGAAGCGGCTTGGCAACTTGCTAACCGTGGTATTCATGTAGACTTATATGAAATGCGCCCTGTGAAGAGTTCTCCGGCGCACCAAACAGATCAATTTGCAGAGCTCGTATGTAGTAACTCGTTGCGTGCTGGTAATATTGAAAATGCGGTAGGCCTTTTGAAAGAAGAAATGCGTCGTTTAGGTTCTATCATTATGGAATGTGCCGATGCAACTGCTGTACCTGCCGGTGGTGCATTAGCCGTTGATCGTCATTTATTTAGTGAAATGGTGACTAAGAAGGTAAAGAGCCATCCTAATATTACAGTTCATCACGAAGAGGTAACTGAGATTCCTACAGAGAGAACTGTTATCTTTGCTTCTGGTCCACTTACATCTGAAGCATTAGGAGATAAGATTAAAGCCCTAACTGGTGAAACAGGCTTTTACTTCTACGATGCTGCTGCACCTATCGTAACGGCTGAATCTTTAAACTACGATAAAGTTTTTGCTGCTTCTCGTTATGACAAAGGCGATGCGGATTATCTTAACTGTCCTATGACAGAAGAGGAATATAAAGCGTTCTGGCATGAGCTTAAAACAGCTGAAGCCGTACAGCCAAAGGATTTTGAAAAAGAAATCTACTTTGAAGGCTGTATGCCCGTAGAAATCATGGCAAGCCGTGGTGAAGATACATTACGTTATGGACCATTAAAGCCTGTAGGCTTAGTGGATAAACGTACCAATGAGGAATCTTACGCAGTGGTACAATTGCGTAAGGAAAATAAGGAAGGCACCATGTTTAACTTGGTAGGCTTCCAAACTCATTTAAAATGGGGTGAACAAAAGCGTGTATTCGGTATGATTCCAGGACTCGAAAATGCAGAATTTGTTCGTTATGGTGTTATGCATCGCAATACATATATCAATTCTCCTGATTTGTTAAATCACGCATTCCAACTAAAAAAAGAACCACGTCTATTCTTTGCTGGTCAAATGACTGGCGTTGAAGGTTATTTAGAATCTGCTGCTAGTGGTCTAATGGTAGGCCTACAAGTAGACCGTTACTTAGAGGAACAACCATTTATTGAATTTCCTAAGACGACGGCTATCGGTTCCCTTAGTCACTATATTTCTAACTACGAAGGCTCTAATTTCCAACCGATGAATGTCAACTTTGGTATCATGGAGTCGTGGCCTCAAAAAGTACGTAAGAAAAAAGAAAAAAATGCACTGATTGCAAATCGTGCATTAGAAGAACTTTATGCTCTAAAAGCTAAAGAAAATTTATAAGAAATAGCCTTATAGAAAATAGCCTTTTAAGAAATAGTTTTATTTCAAAAAATAGTAAAAGTCCTACATTCAATGGTAAAACCAATGAATGTAGGACTTTTCTTTTTATATGTAATTTATTTACGCTTTTTAGTTTTAACTGTTGGCTCTGTAGCAACAATTATTTTTTGATTTTTCTTTTCTAGATAGCCTAGGTAGATAAATACACAGATACCGACAATGATAGCTATTAAACTCGTCATTTGAGCAGATTTTAAACCTAGCGTTAAGTTTACGTAGTCACCACGTAAGAACTCTAAGAAGAAACGAGCCGTAGAATAGAGAATGGCATATAGAACGAACACTTGGCCCTTAGCATGTTTGAAAGATCCAAATAATAGAAGGGCTACAAAGATGAGAATATCAATTTGACCTTCCCATACTTCGGCAGGCCAAAGCGGCTGATTACCGTAGGTGCGATAGGCAAGGGTACTTTCAGGATAGATAATACCATAATTACCACCTGTAGGATGACCGAAAGCATCACCATTTAAAAGGTTTGCCATACGGCCTACCGATTGAGCTAAAATCAATGCAGGGGCAAATAAATCGGCAAAAGCCCAAAAGTCAATTTTGTTTTTACGAAGATACCAATAGCCAGCAATTGTGCCTAGTACTACGCCACCTTGAATGGCCATACCTCCTTGCCAAACAAAGGGAATTTCTAATAAATGATTACCGTAATAATCCCAATCAAAGAAGAATACGTCCCATAGACGAGCACCGATGAGACCAGCTACGGCTACAGTAATGGAAAAGTCGATGATGTGTTCATGCCAACCGCGGCCATCCTTTTTCAAAAGTACATAGGCAACAGAGGCACCACAAATGATAGCCAAAGCTAACATGGTACCATAGGCTCTAATAGGGAAGTCCCCTATGAAAAATAAATATTGATGCATACAAAACTCCTTATGTGATAATTTTTTATTAGTACATAGATTAAATTATAAATTACATATATCCTTCATGCAAGAAAAGAGATGAACTATATATAATATGGTATAATATAGAAATTGGTATTGTATCCCAGTATGGGACCTAGAATTAGGAGAGTACATGATTCGTAAATCTACTATTATAAAATCATTAACAGCTTTAGTAATGTCTGCATTATCTAGTACAATCGTACAAGCAGAGGTATTGGTACCATTAGATCAATTTTTAGCCACTACTACACGTCATTACGAAGCAAATCAATATAAAACAGCATATACAGTATATGTTCCACAAAGTGAATTACAAGGTGATACGGTTATTTTAAATCCTGCAGCCGTAGGTGAACCTGTTAAATTGCCCATTACCAAAAAAGATGGTATATCCTATGTAGATATTGAGTCTGAGCCAGCTATGCTGGGTGTTAGTTATACAAAAAATAATGGTCAACTTATTTTAGGACCTGCACCAGAAGCATCTACGGTGAAAGCACCTTATACATTGCAAACACCATTGGCTTGGGCTTTTGATCCATGGACAACAGAGGGAATTCCATATCAGGCAAAACTCAATACGAGTGGTGATAATATCATTTCTCCAAGTTGGTTTAAATTACATAGCTTAGGTTTAGAAGCAAGTCCAAATATTAATATTGATTATGTGAAAGCGTATAAGGATAAAGGCTATCACATTTGGCCGTTGATTACTAATCGGTTTGACTCTAATTTTACAAGTGGTATTTTGGCGGACCAATCGGTATGGAAGAAATATGCTCATAATCTTGTTCAATATGCCTATATATATGGGTTTGATGGTTATAACTTTGACTTTGAAAACATCGATTATGCTGACCGCAATCGTTTAACAACATTTGTATCATATTTGTCTAATCATTTACATCAATATAATATTAAAACTTCTATCGATGTGACCGGGTATTCTGATAGTCCAGAATGGTCATTAGTGTATAACCGCAAAGCTTTGGCAGATACTGTCGACTATGTAGTTCTTATGGCATATGACGAAACTTGGGCTAAGAGTACTACTGCAGGTCCTGTTGCAAGTTATCCTTGGGTTCGTAGCCATACAGAAAGAATGCTCTCTGAAGTTCCTTCTCAAAAGCTAATATTAGGGGTACCATTCTATATGCGCTTATGGCATGATACAAATGGTTATGCTAAGGGTGAAACACTGGCTATGAAAAATACAGGGAATTACTTTGCTAATTACAGAGATAAAATGACTTGGGACGATCGATTAAAGTTATACTATTTATCTATTCCAACAGCTGCTGGTTCAGATCGTATTTGGTTTGAAGATAATACATCGTTAGGCTTAAAACTTGATCTGGTAAAAGAATTACACCTTGGTGGGTTTGCAGCATGGCGTAAAGGGTTTGAAGATATTTCTACGATTACTATGATTCAAGAAAAAGACTTAGGACGTGGTATTCCTAAATCTCCTACAGCAGTTGTTCCTGAACCTGTAGTTGAAGAAGCTAAACCATTAACTAAGCTTGAACAATACAAATTACGCTTAGAAGAAAAAGAAAAAGAAAAAGCAGCTAAAGCAGAAGCAAAACGGAAAGCTAAAGAAGAGAAAGAGGCTGCTAAACGCAAAGCAAAAGAAGAAGCTGAAAAAGTAAAAGCTGAGAAAAAACGCTTAGAAGAAGAGGCTAAAGCTAAAAAAGAGCATAATAAACAAACAGTTAAAGAGCAAAATGACTTATATACTGGTTATAGTTCGGATCAAAATACAAGCCCTAAAAATGATTTAACAAAAACTATTCAAGTCGTAAAACGCTAGTGTTTGACTGCTTTTACAGTACGTAGTAAAATAAAAACATTAATTATAAAATGGCAACTTATGAGGTTGACCATATGAGGAGGCCCCTACATGAACGAAAAATATGTAGCCCAAGATATTGAAAAAAAGTGGCAACAGTATTGGGAAGATAACCATACGTTTAAAACAGAATATGATGAATCAAAAGAAAAATATTATGTATTAGAAATGTTCCCGTACCCATCTGGTAATTTACACATGGGGCATGTGCGTAACTATTCCATTGGTGACGTAGTAGCTCGCTTCAAGAAAATGAAGGGCTTCAACGTGTTGCATCCAATGGGCTGGGACTCCTTTGGTATGCCTGCAGAAAACGCGGCGATTAAACATGGCATAGCACCTAAAACATGGACTCTTGATAACATCGAGAACATGAAATTGCAACAAAAAGCACTTGGTTTGTCCTATGATTGGGACCGCGAAGTAGCAACATGTAAAGAAGATTACTATAAATGGACTCAATGGTTTTTTGAACAGTTTTATAAAAAAGGCTTAGCCTATAAAAAGGAAGCAAAAGTAAACTGGTGTGAAACTTGTCATACTGTATTGGCAAATGAACAAGTTATCGATGGTGCTTGTTGGCGCTGTGATAACCCTGTTGAGAAAAAAGATTTGTCGCAATGGTTTTTACGCATCACTGAATATGCAGATCGCTTGTTAGCTGATTTAGATACTCTAGATCATTGGCCACAACGCGTTAAGTTGATGCAAAAGAACTGGATTGGTCGTTCTGAAGGTACAGAATTTTCCTTTGAAGTGCCATCCATCAATGAACGCGTATCTGTGTATACTACACGTGTTGATACTATTTACGGCGTAAGCTATGTAGTATTGGCTCCTGAACATCCATATGTGGAACGCCTCATTGAAAATGCTCCTAATAAAACTGAATTAGAAGCTTTCATTACGCGTATGCGCAATATGAGCGATATCGACCGTACATCTACAGAGGCACCTAAAGAAGGTATGTTTACTGGGTCTTATGCAGTAAACCCAATGTCTGGCGAACAAGTTCCTGTGTGGATTGCAAACTATGTATTGGTAGACTATGGTACTGGTGCTGTAATGGGCTCCCCTGCACATGATGAACGCGACTGGGAATTTGCTCATAAATATGATTTGCCTATTAAACAAGTCGTAACTCGTGAAGGTGAAGAATACAGCCTTGAAAAATGGCAAGAATGGTATCATGAAGATGGTATTCTTGTTAACTCTGGTGAATATAATGGCCAAACATCTGAAGAGGCTCGTAAAAATATCACGGCAGCTCTTAATGAACGCGGCATTGGTGAAGGTAAGGTAAACTTCCGTCTTCGTGATTGGTTGATTTCTCGTCAACGTTACTGGGGCGTGCCAATTCCTGTAGTATATTGTGAAAAATGCGGTGAACAACTCGTTCCTGAAGAAGAGTTGCCAGTACGCTTACCAGAGGATGTTAAATTTGAATCTGGTGCTGTATCTCCATTAGCTACATCTGAAAACTTCCTACATACTACATGTCCTAAATGTGGCGGTCCTGCACGTCGTGAAACAGACACAATGGATACATTTATCGATTCCTCTTGGTACTTCTTGCGTTATACAGATGCTAAAAATGACCAAGCTCCATTCGATAAAAAAATTGCTAACTACTGGATGAACGTTGACCAATATATCGGTGGTATTGAACATGCTATCTTGCACTTGTTGTACTCTCGATTCTTTGTGAAAGTTATTCACGATTTAGGCCTTATCGATGCAAATGAACCATTCCGTGGCTTATTGACACAAGGTATGGTTCTTAAAGAAGGCAGTAAAATGTCTAAATCTAAAGGTAATGTAGTTTCTCCTGAAGAAATTATCAATACTTATGGTGCAGATACTGCTCGCTTGTTTATTCTATTCGCAGCGCCTGTAGATCGTGACCTTGATTGGTCTGACCAAGGTGTTGAAGGTTCCTATCGTTTCTTAGGCCGTGTATGGCGTATTGTTGATGCGTACAACGAAGAGGCTAAGAAAAATGTAACTGGTGATCTTACAAAAGACGAATTCGGATTGCGTCGTGAATTACACCGTGTTATCAAAAAGGTTACGGAAGACTTAGATAATAATTTCAACTTTAATACAGCGATTTCTGCCATCATGGAACTTGTAAACGCTATGTATGCTCATAAGGATAAAGCAGAAACAATCAATAGTGCATTAGCTAATGAATTGACACATTCCTTATTGCTTCTTTTAGCGCCATTTGTGCCTCATATTACAGAAGAATTGTGGCATGAATTGGGTGAAACTACATCCATTCACACAGAAAAATGGCCTGTATATGAAGAATCTGCTCTCGTTGTAGACGAAGTAGAAGTAGTCTTGCAAGTAAATGGTAAAGTTCGTGATAAACTTACTGTTTCCGTAAATATTACAAAAGAAGAATTAGAAACATTGGCCAAAGAATCTAGCCGTGTTCAAGAATTTATAGAAGGTAAGAATATCGTAAAAGTTATTTACGTACCTGGTAAACTTGTAAATATCGTTGTTAAATAAGGATATTCTATTTGTTTAATATTGTAAGCCCCCAACTACATAGGTAGAAGGGGGCTTATTTTAAGTGAGGTAATTATGGCAAAACGTAGCGATTATATTTCCTGGGATGAATACTTCATGGGTGTTGCCATTTTGGCAGCACAACGTTCTAAGGATCCAAATACACAAGTTGGTGCATGTATTGTTAGTAATGATAATAAAATCTTGTCCATTGGTTATAATGGTATGCCTTTGAATTGCAGTGATGATGATTTCACATGGGAACGTGATACAGCTGATGATAACAAATATTTCTATACTGTACATAGCGAACTTAATGCAATCTTAAATTATCGTGGCGGTTCTCTAGAGGGCTCTAAAATATATGTAACGCTTTTTCCATGTAATGAATGTGCGAAAGCCATCATTCAAAGTGGTATTAAAGCCGTTATCTATCGCGATGATCTCTATAAGGATACAAAAGAAGTAAAAGCATCCAAACGGATGTTGAAAACCGCAGGTGTAGACATTATTGAATACAAATCTACAGGCCGCACATTGAATATTACATTGTGATATAATAATTTTTTACCACTTATAAGAACCCCTATATACAAGCGTATATAGGGGCTCTTTTATATGTAGTTTTCTATTATAAATTGATATCAACCAGATCCGTTAGATTGAACGTACAGTTTTTACTATCATCCAATGTAGGATTACACTGTAGTCATGTTTATACTTGTAAACGGCCATCAATCATAATGTCTACTTCTTGGCCATCACGAGTGTAGCCTTTAATATTCATATGTTCATGACCAATCATAAAGTCTACATGTGTTAAGGAGTAGTTAAGGCCACGTTCTTTTAATTCTTCTTCAGATAAACCATCACTATCTTTGAGGCATGTAGGATAAGATGCACCAATCGCTAAATGGCAGGATGCATTTTCATCAAACAATGTTTCGTAGAAAATTTGGTTAGATTGGCTAATTGGGCTGAAGTGGTCCACCAAAGCAACTTCGCCGAGGTAGAGGGAACCTTCATCGGTTTCTATTAACTCTTTTAATACTTCATAACCTTCTTTTGCAGTATAATTAACGATTTTACCTTCTTTGAAAGTAAAGGAGAAATCAGAAATAGTATTGCCATGGTAAATTAAAGGTTTTGTGCTGTATACAATACCATTAACACCATTATATTGGGGTGCGGAGAAAACTTCCTCTGTAGGAATATTGGCATTAAAAATAGTGCCATCTTTTGAAGATTCTTCACCACCTAGCCATATATGACCTTCTGGTAATTCTAATAAGAGGTCAGTACCATTTTTACAAGTATAACGCAATGCCTTTAAGTCTAATTTATTCAATGCTTCACAGCGGTGACGCAATTTTGCCATGTGATGACGATATGTGTCTTTCGGTTCTACACCTTCAATACGGCAAAGTTGTAATAGGGTAGCCCATAGTTGTTCAATTTTCTCTTCATCTGTACCTTCATAGCCAAGTAAATCTGCCCATAGAACAGTTGGTACAGAAGCAACGCACCATGTAACAGAGGAGTTCATAATCGCTGTATGGTAGAAGGATAAAGCTTTATTTAAGTTACGAGATTGTAGTGAAATACGATTTGTTGGAATACCTTCTAACGCTTTTGGGTTCGCACTAATCAAAGATAAGAAAGCGGCCTTATCATCGATGTATTGCTTGTAGAATTCAGGTATCCAGTTAGCCGGTCTTTCTAATACAGATTCCTTAGCATGTAATAAACGTTGACGAGCGATTGGAGAACATCTCCAGTTGAGGACAACCTCTTTGGCACCTAATTCATATGCTTCTTCTGTGACGATAACTGCAAAGTCTTTGTTTTCCACATCTACAGAAATAACAAGAGTTTGATCTTCTTGTAAATTTACGCCATATTTTAACAAGGTATGTGCATATTTTTTTAATGTTTCTTGATTCATTGTATCTCCTTATATTCGACATCAATTATGAAACTCCTGCTGGTGTGACCAATAGAGTCAACGGTAGGAGTTTACTTTTTCATAGGGAATTCTTTCAGTAGGAGGTGCACTATGAAAGTAAAATTGAAGCCATATATGACAATTATATTAATCCTATGTGTTTTAGTAGGAATTTATTTCCTATGGCCTATTATAACAGATGAAAGCGATTCTGTCTTAGTTGAAGGAGCAATAGATGGAAATTCTTCTATATCAACTGTTGAACAAACATCCAACAAACCTATAGCTTATATTACGGGCGCCGTAGTTTCACCTGGTTTATATGAGTTTGAAAGTAGTGCTACTGTAGGTGATGTAGTTAAGTTAGCAGGTGGGCTATTACCTTATGCTGATGTAGAATCAGTCAATATGGCAAAGTCGGTTAATGCGGGAGATCATATCCACATAGTATTTAACTTCCACGGTAATCCAGAGGTTTTATTGCGCGGTAACAAAATTAATATCAATACAGCTTCTGCAAAAGATCTTGATGCATTACCAGGCATAGGACCCGCTATGGCAAAAAGAATTGAAGAGTATCGTTCACAAAAAGGACCCTTTACATCCGTTGAAGGTATCAAGGGGGTGAAGGGCATCGGTGATGGCGTATTTAAGAAGATTAAAGATAAAATTACAATCTAAATTTAGGAATACAGAACGAGCGTTTAAGGAATCAATCTTCAATACTCAAGTATTAGTTAATACAAAGCCATTTATAACTTATAGCCAATGGGCACATACTATATTGGGATCTATAATAATTGGCACTATATTAGGATATGGTAAATATTATCCCGTACTTAGTCAAATGCATTATATTTTTGCGATTGCCTTAGCTATTATCGGTGTAACTGTTATTAAAATAATGCAATCTTATTGTAGGTGGCGTTTATATGCCAATTTATTAATATTAGTTTTTGCTGCAATGGGATTATCCTATTATCATACAGACTTACAAATTATTAATTATAGTAGCTATACATCATACTATTTACAGCAAGAAGGAGAATATCTAGGTACTGTTGTATCATCTCCTGAAATAGTAAATCTAGATGGACAGGAGTATTACAAATATAATGTAGAGTTACATGGATTAAATCCCTATAAAGATACTGCTAAAAATGACTATATTAAGGCACAGGGTCGATTACAGATTTACTCAAAGGTATCTACTACAAAGTATTCAATACGGCTAGGGGAACAAGCAATAATTGAAGGTACACCAAAAAGCTTATTTCTCATTGAAGAGGAAGGACGCATTAATCTTAGAGGTAGATATATGAGCTCTAATACAAGAGGTCGAATCTATGATGGTGTATATCGATCTGCTACTAATAAAGATTTACAAGCATTCCACTTTAAAGAAACATTTTCTGAAAAACTATATGGAAAAAGTTTATATGTATGTGGTCAAATACGAGAATCTATTGAAAAAAATATTGCTAGTAATCTAGATGGTCCACAAAAGGTATTAGCACAAGCCTTATGCTTGGGTGGTCATTATAGTGAGCTAGGGGAAGAGCGAATGAAAGATTTTGCTTATACGGGTCTCATCCATATTTTATCTATCTCTGGCTCACATATTGCACTGCTATTAGCCTTAATTTACGGTTTAGGAAGATTCGTTAAATTACGGAAGCGCACATGCTTAATTTTAGGTATATTAGTAGCTTGTATATATTGCTGTATCGTTGGTGGAGATGCACCTGTTATACGTGCAACGATGATGAGTATACTCATGTGCATGGCTTATGTAAAAGGACGATTATATCAAGCTAAACAGGCTTTATGTATATGCGCTATTCTATGTCTTGTATATGATCCTTTTTCTTTGTTTGATGTAAGCTTTCAACTATCCTTTGGTGCAACCTATGGTTTACTTATATGGGGGAAGGTACTATATGAACGGATACAATGGCTACCAAAATGGATTAAAACACCCCTTGTGTTATGTGTGTCAGCACAGTTGCTCATCTTGCCGCTACAGCTGTATTACTTTCACTATATTAGTATTGCTAGTTTGTTAGCAGCTTGCATAGTAGCACCTATATTAGATATATCCATCATTTTAATCTTTATAAGCACTGTTATTAGCTATGTAATGTCTATATCGTTTCTATGGTCTTTGATAGATGCACTATTACGCATATCGTTATATTTAAATCATGTCCTAGGGCGTAGTGGTAGTTTACTTTGGCTTGGTATGATGCATCTTTATTGTGTTTATGTATATTATACTTTACTAGGTCTGTTTACGTACTTTTTGACAAATAAGAAGGAGTATACTGTATATGTAGTGATGTCCTTATTATGCATGGTTGCAGCCTATGGTGTTTCATACTATGTGACTCATCATAACAAGAATACGTTAATCCATTATATTCCTATGAAACAGTGTAATGTGCTGCTGTGCATAGCACCAAACCATGAACAGGCATATTTGTTAATCGATGCACCAGATTATATTAAAACGATACCTAATGAAAGACAAATTAATCAAACTATTAGGGCATATGGCATGAATCCTAGAATGGTAAAAGTTAAGTACTTTCACAGTAACGGTTTGGCAAGGGTAATATATAAAAATGGTATGAGCCAAATAGTCGTATATAATGGACAAAGTAGAGAAAAAAATCTAAAATTAAATGATAAGGCTAATGTTTTATTTATAACGAGTCGATTTAGTGTAATGCATGAAATTGATCGTATTTCACCGCGTAGTACGGTTTTGTTTAGTAGTCCTCATGGTGCTTTACGCGATGTGGATCCATCATCAGAACATATGTATATAATGGGATACAGCTTTATTAAAGATATCTATCTGTGAAAGGAGGGAACATGGCACATATTCAACTCATCTATGGCGACGAACCACAATTAATTGAAGAAGAAAAACGTAAATTTTTAAGTGCCTATCCAGACCTTCCACTGACTGTATTAGATGATGAGGTGGGCCCACAAAAAATAAGTGAAAAACTATGTGAAGATTCACTTTTTGGCGATCAAAAGGTCTTCTGTTTAGTTAATTTGCCCATCATTCGTAAAAGTGGCAAAAATAGTGATGCTTGGGTTCCATTGTATGAACTCCTCTTGGAATATAATGGAGATAATCCTATCGTTTTGATTTATCATGATATGATTGATAAACGGATCAAGCAGAATAAAGAGATTTTAGAAAAAATACCAAATCATCAATGTAAGCGTCTTGAAGGGGAAGACCTCGTGATGTGGATACGTCAGTACTGTACGTCTAACGGCTTTAAAATGACGCCTGATGCACAGGAATATGTAGCCCATCTTATCGATTTGTGGCAAGAGGTACCTGTTTCTTTTATGAGAACTGAGTTTGACCGATATTTTTTACAGATTACTGGGGAAAGGGTTATTACCAAAGAATTTCTCGAAGAAAACGGTAGTGACTATGGAGCCAAAAATATTTTTACTTTTAAAGAGGCTCTATTAAAAAGAGATATCGATACATTACTTGAACTATTTCCATTTATGTTCGGCTATAAAGAATTAGACCGTGCTATGAGCTATATTGAGGGGCAATTACGTTTACAGTTGCTAGTTAGCGAATGTCGCCAAGTGGGTATGTCTGTTCAAGCCATACAAAACTTATGTAAGGATCATGATTCGTCATTTAAACCATATCCGATTAAGCTAGCTTACGAGGCGAGTCCGAGAATTTCAATTAAGGCTCTACGAGCTTTATTAAAAGGACTTTATAAGATTATATTAGATAGTCGTAGCAGCAAGGGCGATATTTGGCGATTTAGAGATTTATGTATTACCTACTGTGGGTATAAAGGATAAAAATGAAAGTACGTTATCGTGTTGTACCAAAACAGAATAAGAAATCATCCTTCTATGTGAACTGTCATAGCCAACATGTGACGATTCAAGCAGCAGACTCTGCATTTTCCACATTGCTTAGTCTACGTGAAAGGTTGTCTGCATGGTATAAGGAAAAAAATATCTCTTTTGATGATATTCCAACAAATACAGATACTTCTTGTTGCTTTGCTTGGAAGATAGATACTGAAACGGGTGAAGGATTAGATACCTATTATTATGGCGGTGGCTGTGGTGCTGGTGAATGGATTGAAGCGGCTGAAGCACAACGTGAAGCTGAAGAGGCTAAAAATCAAGAACCTAGAGGCAAGTCTTTTGCGGGTTATGACCAACAAGATGAATATGATGATGTAGACGAAGATGATTTTGCTCCATTTGTAGAGGCTGTTGAATTAGGCTATTTCAACAATAGTCCAGTTGTTGTGTCTCGTTCTAATCATACGGCTGCCGAATCTAGCAGTAGTGATACTATCGCATCTGTGAGTAGTACACCTAAAGCAAGCAAAGGCTTTGGACCTAAAAAAACTACAAAATCTACGGCTAAAGGAAGTGAAGGGGATGGTAAATATCCTCGTCGTGTACCAAAGGATGCACCTACTGATGAAGGCATGATTTTAGGACCTAAAATTGAAGGGGTCACATCTAAAATCATGGGCACCTTGGATACACCTAGTGTAATTTTTGAAGGTGTCTTTGTTGGTTTAGATAAACGTGATACTAAGACGGGTAAAAGTATCGTTAACGGCAGCATTGTAGATGATACAAATAGCATTAAATTTATCAAGTTTACGAACAGTCCTGAAGAAGGGGATGAATTATTAAAACAACTAAAAGGCTTACAACGGGTTCGCGTACAAGGTAGTGTCAGCTTTGATGATCGTTTTGACAAGGATTATATCCTTTCTATTCGCAGTATTGAAGCAATAGAAACTACTAGTGTGGAACGAACTGAAAATCGTCCGGACTCTCGTGTGGAACTCCACTTACATACTAAGATGAGTGATAAAGATGCTCTCGTATCTGTAAAAGACTTGTTTAAAACAATTAAAAAATGGGGTCATCCTGCGGTGGCTATTACGGACCATGGCGTAGTACAAGCCTTCCCAGAAGCGCAAGCTCTTGGTAAGGAGTTAGGTGTTAAAGTTATCTATGGTGTAGAAGGTTACCTCATCGAAGATGAAACGGTAATAAAAGATGAAGAGCCTGTACTAGATAAAAAGAAGAAGAAGGAAAAAGATAAACGGTACCATATTATTTTATTAGCTAAGAATATGGTTGGTTTGCGTAATTTATATAAAATGATTTCCATTTCTCACCTTGAACATTACAAGGTTCGTCCGCGTTTGCCTCGCTCCGTTATTGAAGAACATCGTGAAGGTATTATCATCGGTTCAGCCTGTGAAGCAGGGGAGCTTATGCAATCCATTGTTCGTGGAGCTACAAAAGAAGAGCTTTTGGAAGTAGCATCCTTCTACGATTATCTTGAGATTCAACCACATACTAACAATACGTTTTTGGTTCGTAAAGGTCTCATGCCCGACGAGCAGGCACTTATTGATATGAATAAGACCGTTATCGAATTAGGAGAAGCCTTAAACAAACCTGTATGTGCTACTTGTGACGTTCACTACCTGACACCAGAAGAAAAAATTTATCGTGAAATCATGTTAACTGCATGTGGTTATCCAGATGCAGACGAACAGCCAGATTTACATTTACGTACTACAGATGAAATGCTTGCGTCCTTCCCTTATTTAAGCGAAGAGAAAGCATACGAAGTAGTCGTTACTAATACACGTGCTATTAATGATAGCATTGAAGATATTAAGCCAGTGCCTGATGGTACATATTCACCTAAGATTGAAGGTGCTGACGAAGCTTTCACAGAAATGTGCTATAGAAATGCGAAGGCTATTTATGGTGATCCATTGCCTCGTGTCGTACAAGAACGTCTCGATTATGAATTGGATTGTATTATTTCCAATGGTTACGGCGTATTGTATTACATCGCTCATAAGCTGGTAAAAAAATCTCTTGATGATGGGTATCTCGTAGGTTCCCGTGGTTCCGTAGGGTCATCCTTTGCCGCTACCATGTCTGAGATTACAGAGGTAAACCCATTACCGCCTCATTATGTATGCCCTAACTGTAAATATTCAGAATTCTTTGAAAAGGGTGAATATGCAGGGGGCTTTGACTTGCCTCGTAAAGACTGTCCTGAATGCGGTCATGCTTTACAAACAAATGGACATGATATTCCATTTGCAATTTTCCTTGGTTTTGAAGGTGACAAGGTTCCAGATATTGACCTTAACTTCTCCGGTGATTACCAAGCAAAAGCTCACAAATATACGGAAGAACTATTTGGCCGTGACAATGTATTTAAAGCCGGTACAATTGGTACTATAGCTGATAAAACTGCTTTTGGTTATGTTAAAAAATACGCCGAAATTCGAGATATACAAGCCCGCAATGGATTCTTTGAACATTTAGCGAAAGGCTTTACAAATGTAAAGAATACTACGGGACAACACCCTGGTGGTATTATGGTATGTCCTCGAGATATGGATGTGCATCATTTTACGCCCATACAACATCCAGCGAATAAAAAGGAAAGTGGCGTATTAACGACACACTTTGATTATCACTCCATCGAAGGTCGTATGACTAAGCTTGATATTCTGGGCCATGATGATCCCACAATTATTCGTATGCTAGAGGATTTGACAGGTATCGACGCCAAGACAATACCATTTGATGATCCAAAGACATTGAGCTTGTTCTCCTCTACAGAAGGGATTGGCTTAACACCTGAACAATTACAAGGTGACCAAGTAGCTAGTTTGGCTGTTCCAGAATGTGGCACGAAATTCGTACGGGGCATGCTTGAAGACTCTCGTCCCCAAACATTCTCTGATTTAGTTCGTATTTCTGGCTTTTCACATGGAACAAACGTATGGCTCGACAATGCGCAAGATCTCATTAAAAATGGTACTTGTAAGTTGAATGAAGCCATTTCAACTCGTGATGACGTAATGAACTTCTTGATTCATCGCGGCATGGATAGAAAGCATAGCTTCTTTGTAATGGAAAACGTGCGTAAAGGTAAGGGTATTGAAAAACGAAATAAACAAGGGCAAGCTACGACGGAATTTGAAGCAGAAATGCGTGAAAATAATATTCCTGAATGGTTTATTGAATCTTGTAAAAAGATTTCCTATCTATTCCCACGGGCACATGCGGTAGCTTACGTAATGATGGCTTTCCGTATTGCTTGGTTTAAGGTATATCATCCATTGGCATTTTATGCAGCTTACTTCTCCATTCGTGCGAAAGCCTTCGATTTACGGATCATGACAGGGGACCTCAAAACACAATTGACCGAGTTTAACCGTATCAAGGCTCTTGATCGTGCTGCCAGTCCTAAAGATAAGGACCTTATGAGTGCTTTGGAAGTATCTATGGAAATGTATCAACGGGGCTATCGTTTTATCAATGTAGACATTCAACACTCCGAAGCTAGACGCTTTAGCATTAAGGATGGTGCTCTATTACCTCCATTCTTAGCTATTGATTCCCTTGGTGAAACAGTAGCTGATGCTATCGTCGAGGAAAGAAATGAACGTCCATTTACATCTCTAAAAGACTTACAACGCCGTTGTAAAGTATCAAATACCATCATTGATCTTATGAAAGACCTCAAATGCTGTGGTGAACTTCCTGAAGACGAACAAATGTCACTATTTGGAGCATAATAACATACAAGATTAGATTTAAATATAAAATAAGCACTATATAACTAAAAAGGGATATAGTGCTTATTTTTATATATTTTGCTACAATAAAGTTACATTGATTTGTATTTAAATAGAGTGCTCTAATAAAGGGAGTGTTAGGAAATGATAGATAAAAACAAAAATCAATCTTTGGAGATAGAATTTTGGGATATTGAGCCCGAGGATGCGCCTGAGTTAGAAGAATCTGATATTCCAGGTATATACTTTAATGAATTCCGTGAATATGTAGATGAAGAGGGTAATGTATTATCTCCATCTGATCTAGATGCAATACGGTATAAAGACGATTACGAAGACGATTATTATAGATGAATATATGCTAACTTTCTAAAGTATATTTTATAAGTTGAGAGGCTTAGAGAGATATATATGATAAAAAATATTTTATATGAAACTTTGAATAATATACGAATGTTTCTGTTGTTTTTTAAAAGATGTCCAGAAGTTGGTTTTTATAAAGCCTATAGAGAATATATCTATAGCAAAGTAATGGGGTTACCGAATTTTGAGTTAAAATATATATATGAAGTTTTAATTAGTAATATTCAAAGTAAACTATTATTTATATTTTCTACTATATTTTGGGGTGCAATATTAACATCCATGATTGGGGTTGGTGTAAGTTTAAGTTTTGAAATTTTAAAACCAAACTTTTCAGAAGATATTTTTATATCATATAACGAATATATGCGTATAATAGGGTTATCTTCGTTTGTCATAAGCGTATTAGGGTTTATTATTATTACTTTTTTTAGAGTTTCATGTTTAGAATCACTAGCATTTTATATAATACTTATTTTATTTGTTATTGGGGTAATATATTGGGCTAATCGAGATCATACAATTCTTATGGATTTATATTTTATAGTTTTATGTGCTTTGAGTACAACATTAATGTTATCATCTATTTTTAATTGTATAAAAAAATGTGCCATAATTAAGAAAATTATCATTGAAGGTTTATTAGCTCAAAATCGAAAGAGATATACTGTTAGATTGCCTAAAAAGTATAGAGTTTTAAAATTATAAATTATTTTATTAAAAGCTGATTATTATAGATAAAAGAGGTGTCATCATTTGATGACACCTCTTTTTTGAAAGTTTTGCAGTTTTAAATATTTGGCAGATTTAGTAAAGTTTTAGTATAAAGATTTATATTTCATCCAGTTTGTTTTGGCCATTTCTTTAAGCTCTGTACCACGGCCATCAAGGATTGCATTGATCAAGTATTTGCTGAAGCCCTTAGCTTGTTGATATGCAATTTTAGGAGGCATAGCAAGTTCTTGTTTATCTACGCGAACGTTAACGATGACTGGGCCATTATGGTTAAGGGCTTCCATGATTTTTTCATCAACTTCGCTAGAGTTATGAATGCTCACACCTTTGATACCAGCAGCTTCAGCAAGTTTACCGAAATCTGGATTTACAAAGTCTGTAGCGTAGTCTAGATAGCCGGAAGCTTTCATTTCCATAGCGATAAAGCTAAGTTCTTCGTTATTGAATACAAAGATTTTAATTGGTAGAGATGACTTGACGATTAGGACATGCATTTTGAGCACCGATAGCGTGCATCATAGCATTAGCCATGGAGCCGTGGCTAAAGGATCCTAAAATACGGCGTTTACCATTTGTTTTTAGATGGCGAGCAGTCCAAATAACTGGAGTACCTACGTCAAAGGTAAAGATCGCGTCTTCTGCTGCTAGTTTATTGAGGCGATTTACGAAGTATTGAGGGTGAATTGCTACACCATCTGGCTCGGCAACGGCATAACTATCTAAATCACCTCTAAATTTAGTGTACGCTTTACGCACTGTGTCGATAAATTCAGTATCACCACGTTGGCCTACAAGAGGTAATAATTCTTTTAACGTATCTTTTACAGTACCAATGATACCTTGTGTAAGAGGTACGCGACGACCTAAAGTGCTAGGATCTCTATCTACTTGTATTACTTTCGCATTTTCTGGATAGAATGGACGGTAAGGAAAGTCTGTACCAAGCATTACCAATGTATCACATTGTTCAATAGCACGGTAGCCAGATGTATAGCCTAATAGGCCAGTCATACCTACATCATATGGATTATCCCATTCAACCCATTCTTTACCTCTGAAAGCATGTACAACCGGTGCTTGTAAGCGTTTTGCTAATTCTATTACTTCGTCATGAGCACCTTCACAGCCGGCACCACAGAATAGGGTAATACGTTTGCCTGTTTCTAAATGAGCAGCCATTTCTTCAATATCTTCTCGTTGTGGAACAATATGAGGTAAACGAGGTGGGGCCCATACAGGTAATTCGTCAATTTCCATTTCCATAACTGCAACGTCCCCAGGAAGAACGATAACAGCAACATCTTGGTTACCAACAGCAGCGTTCATAGCACGGAATAGAATTTCCGGCATTTGCTTAGGATTGGATACAAGTTCGCAGAAACAAGAACATTCTTTGAATAGATTTTCTGGATGTGTTTCTTGGAAATAGTTCAAACCTACTTCAGATTGAGGAATGTGAGAAGCAATGGCCAATACTGGAACACGATTGCGATGACAGTCGAAGAGACCATTAATTAAGTGTAAGTTGCCAGGACCAGAGCTACCAGCACATACAGTTAGTTTATGAGTTAGGGATGCTTCTGCACCGGCAGCAAAGGCTGCTGTTTCTTCATGTCGTACATGTTCAAAAGCAATTTTACCATTGCGGCGTAAACTATCATTTACAGAGTTTAGACTATCTCCAGTGATACCGTAAATGCGTTCGATGCCCGCATTGGCTAAGACTTCTATAAGTACATCAGAAATTCGTTTTTTTGCCATATTATCACCTATATTTAATAATTACTATCATTAAAATATGGTTATTCAAACCATATATATTATATTAGACTTGTTTAACATGTAATTATGTGATAAAAGTTACTATTTACTGTATACATAGTTTATATATGTTTATATTAAAAGTAAATATATATTATTATTTATATTGTTCTAGTATTTGTGTTCTAAAAATTATATTTTAATTAAATTATTTAATATTCTTTCTCAATACAAAACTATTATTCTTGCATAACATTAATAAAAGTGTTACTATTAATTCATAAACAAAATAGATAAGTCTTTGGGGATAGGTGAAATTCCTTACCGGCGGTAAAGTCCGCGAACCTTTTTGGTATGAATCGGTGCAATTCCGATACCGACAGTAGAGTCTGGATGAGAAAAGACGAGGCACGTTTGTTGTGCGCATTTATGATGACCCAAGGACTATGTAATAGTCCTTTTTTTATTGAGGTGATATGGTGGATGACGTAGTATATATGAAGCGCGCCATTGAACTGGCAAAATTAGCCACAGGTCACACCTCACCAAATCCTTTGGTTGGTGCTGTTGTGGTAAAAGATAATACAATAATCGGTGAAGGTTATCACCATAAAGCTGGTACAGCTCATGCTGAGGTGCATGCACTAAATCAAGCAGGTGATAATGCCAAAGGTGCTACTTTATACGTAACATTAGAGCCATGTTCCCATTATGGAAAAACACCACCTTGTGTGCTTCGTATCATTGAGGCTGGCATAGCTAAAGTAATAGTAGGTAGTACGGATCCAAATCCACTAGTTTCTGGAAAGGGAATGGAGTTACTTCGTGAAGCAGGTATTGAGGTTGTTTGCCCCGTATGTAGTGATGAATGTGCTGAACTAAATGAGCATTTCTTTACCTATATACAGACAGGTAAGCCTTTTGTCACTCTAAAAAGTGCTATGTCACTAGATGGGAAAATTGCTACATCTACTGGACAATCTCAATGGATTACAAATGAGTCCTCTCGTCGCGATGGACATGTGTTGCGTGCCACGCATGATGCCATGCTCGTTGGAATTGGTACAATTTTGGCAGATAATCCACAGTTAAATTGTCGTTTAACGGATAGTGAATTATCAGATGCGTTATTAGATAAAAGCATACTTGATGAACCGATTACGATTCATCAACCAGATGTAATTATCTTGGATAGTCTTGGTAGAACACCTACTACTAGTAGCGTCTTTGAAATAAATAATCGCAAGATTCATATATTCGTATCTAAAGGTTGTCCTAAGGATCGGATACAAGCCTTAGAACAAGTTGGTGCTCAAGTAACCGTAGTAGAATCTATTTCTACTCGTAAAAGCAAGAGCACAGACATTGTCATAGATATTAAGAAATTATCTATCGATGATATTCTTACAAAACTAGGTGAACTAGGTTACACATCTATTCTTGTTGAAGGTGGATCTGCAATTATCAGTTCCTTTGTGGAAACCAAGAACTTTGATAAGGTCGTAACATATATTGGAAATACCATTATTGGTGGTAACGATGCAACACCAGCTGTAGGAGGTCGAGGTTTTGAAAGTTTAAAGGCTTCACCACAACTAACTTTCACCAAGATTAAAGTATTAGATAATAACATTCGCATTGAAGCGTATCGTCAAGGAAGGAGGGGCGCTTATGTTCACGGGAATCGTTGAAGAAATTGGCCGCGTCGAGAACATTAAAAAGGGCCCTAAATCCTTAACCATAACAATTCGAGGAGAAAAAATTTTTAGCGATTTAAAAGTTGGTGATTCCGTAGCTGTTAATGGGGTGTGCTTGACGGCCACAACGATTGGCAATAGTATATTTACAGCGGATGTGATGCCAGAATCCATTAAGATGACTACGTTTACTAATTTGAAAGTCCATCAACCAGTCAACTTAGAGCGAGCTATGCTTGCTAATGGTAGATTTGGTGGTCACATTGTGGCAGGCCATGTAGATGGTACAGGCCGCATCATTAATCGCGAACAAACGGATAATGCCATTATCTTTACTGTAGAGGCCCCGAAATCGGTAATAGATTACGTTATTTATAAGGGTTCCATTACAATCGATGGTATTAGCCTCACAATTATGCGACGAACGGACAGCAGTTTTTCCGTATCTATCATTCCTCATACGCTGAGCGAAACAATTTTAGGCTCTGCCCATATTGGTACGGAAGTTAATTTAGAAACGGATATAGCTGGTCGATACATTCGTCATTTTATGAATCTCGGTAGTGAACCTACTGAGGATAAAACAAAGAAATCTATGCAATCCCTCTTAGTAGAGAATGGATTTATGTAATAAGTAAGGAGCGTTCCTATGAGCGAACAATTACATTCTATTGAAGAGGTCTTACAAGACCTCAAAGCAGGTAAGCCTGTTATTATTGTTGATGATGAAAGCCGTGAAAACGAAGGCGATCTTATCATTGCAGCTGAGTTTGTTACACAAGAAAATATTAATTTTATGGTTAAATACGCGCGCGGTATCGTATGTACCCCAATGCGTCGTGAAGCGTTAGAAAAGCTTGGCATTCCTGCCATGGTTGCCAAAAATACAGATAACCATGAAACTGCTTTCACAGTTACTGTTGACCATGTAGATACTACAACAGGCGTTTCTCCAGCAGAGCGTGCCTATACAATTCAAAAATTGTTAGATCCAACTGCAAAACCTCAAGATTTCCGCCGTCCAGGTCATGTGTTCCCACTTGTCTATAAAGAGGGAGGCGTATTGGTACGACAAGGTCATACGGAGGCATCTATCGATCTTTGTCGCCTAGCAGGATTACAAGAGGTAGCTGTTATTTGTGAGATTACTAAAGACAATGGCGATATGGCCCGTTTGCCAGATCTTATGAAATTTGCTAAGGAGCATGACTTGAAAATTGCTTCTGTAGCAGAACTTATAGAATATCGTAAACAACATGAAGATATGGTTGAGCTTGGTGCTTGTTCTAAGTTGCCTACTAAATTTGGTGATTTTAATATCTTTGTATTTAAAAATGAATTAGATCATAAAGAGCATTTAGCTATCGTAAAGGGCAATGTTCAAGATTGTAGCGATGTGCTTGTACGTATTCATTCTGAATGTTTAACAGGCGATGTATTTGGTTCTAAGCGCTGTGATTGTGGCGAACAATTAGACAATGCGTTGCGCGCTATTGAAAAAGAAGGCAAAGGCGTTGTTGTATATATGCGACAAGAGGGCCGAGGTATTGGGCTGACTAATAAAATTAAAGCCTATGCATTACAAGAACAAGGCCTTGATACAGTAGAGGCGAATGAGCAATTAGGTTTCCCTGCAGATATGCGTGAATATTCTTTGGCGGCACAAATTATACGCTTTTTAGGTATTAATAGTATTCGCTTATTAACTAACAATCCAGAAAAACGTCATGGCTTAGAACATTGGGGAATTAATGTGACTAGTCGTGTACCACTTATTATTGCAGCAAATAAATTTAATGCAGGCTATTTGAAAACAAAAGAAGAAAAAATGGGTCATATGTTAGAAGACTAATAATGGTCTATCTTCAATTTAGAATGTTTTTATCACACATAGAAAATCTATGTACGGATTATAGGAGGTCATCATAATGGTAGTTCAAGAAGGTAATTTGTTAGGTTCTGGTAAGAAATTTGCTATTATTGGTTCTCGTTTTAATGAATTCATCACGTCGAAATTAATTGGTGGAGCAGAAGACTGCTTATTGCGTCATGACGTTAAACAAGAGGACATTACAGTAATCTGGGTTCCCGGTGCTTATGAAATTCCATTGATTGCTAAAAAAGCTGCCTTATCTGGTCGTTATGATGCAGTTATTTGTGTAGGTGCAGTTATTCGTGGTTCTACTACTCATTATGATTATGTATGTAATGAAGTAGCAAAAGGCATTGCCCACGTTTCATTAGAAACTGGTATTCCAGTTATGTTTGGTGTAGTGACTACTGAAAACATCGAGCAAGCTATCGAACGCGCTGGTACAAAAGCGGGTAATAAAGGTTATGATTGTGCTATGGGTGCAATCGAAATGGTTAACCTTATCGATCAAATCTAAGAACTGTATATATAACACTCAGTATCTCATGGTACTGGGTGTTTTTATATCATCGAAAATATGTTCTTTTAACTTTAAATCAGACTAGACGAACATATATTCTTTATTATTGAAAGTTAAATATTTGACATGATATACTATATAAGCAATATAAATATAATATCTTATATAAAATAAGTAGAAATAAGGAATGATAGAATGGATTATATAAAACGTTTTACAACCCGAGAAGGGGTTCGTATGTCTTTAGCTGTAACAACCGATACAGTTGAAACAGCTCGTGTACGTCATGATTTATGGCCTGTAGCAACAGCTGCTTTAGGTCGTGCTATGACGGGAGCTATTTTATTGGCTGGTGATTTTAAAAACCATGAAAACGTAAGTCTTCGTATCAAAGGTGATGGTCCACTAGGTGTAGTTCATGTAGATGCATTCTCTGATAATACGGTTCGAGGCTATGTAGACGAGCCACATGTAGATGTACCTTTAAAGCATGCTGGTAAGCTTGATGTTGGTGCTGCCGTAGGTCATAATGGGGAAGTACAAGTTACACGATTTACACAATTGGCGCAAGACTATACTTCTACAAGCCCGATTCAAAGTGGTGAAGTAGCAGAGGATTTGGCATATTATTTATATGCATCTGAACAAGTACCGTCAACGATTAGTTTAGGTGTATTAGTAGATCCAGATTACCATACAGTTGTAGCTGGAGGTTTTATCGTACAAGCCTTACCGGATGCTACAGATGAAGCATTAGCACAAGTAGAAAAGAATATTAATGAACTTGGTCCTATTACAGAATATTTGAAAGCAAATCCAGATGGTAAAGGTCTTATGGAACGCGTTCTCGATGGTTTAACTGTGAATCAAGTATATAATGAACCAATTCATTTCCAATGTCGTTGTGGTCGTGATCGCTTTGCCAGTGTGCTAATGACATTACGTGAAGAAGATAAGAATGCTATTTTGGAAGATGACGTAACAGAGCTTGTTTGCCATTATTGTAATGAAAAATATCATTTCACACGTGAAGAGTTACAAAATATGTTCACTTCAAAAGGTCCAATTCAATAAAAACTTTATAATATGTAGAAAAAATACAGGCTACTAGGTTTTTCCTATAGCCTGTTTTTCTATTCTATGAGAAAATAAAAGATAGAGTTATTAATAATAGGAGGTCACAATGAGTGCAATTGGCGTAATTGGTGGTACTGGTGTTTATGATCCGTCCATCTTTGAAAATATTCATGAAGAATCCTTAATGACACCATATGGTGAAATAGATTATGTACAAGGTACATACCATGGGAAAACTGTAATTTTTGTAGCTCGTCACGGCAAAGATCATACAATTCCTCCACACAAAATTAACTATCGTGCTAATATTTGGGGCCTCAAAAAACTAGGCGTTACATTTATTATCTCCACGACAGCAGTAGGTTCTTTAAATGAGAACTTTAAGCCAGGTCATTTTGTGTTGACTGACCAATTCTTAGATTTCACAAAGACCCGCATCACTACGTTTTATGAAGGCGGGGACCGTCCAGTGGCACATCTTGATGTAACAAATCCATACTGCCCTGAATTACGTAATATTCTTCAAAAGGTAGGTACGGAACAAGGCCTTACGATACACAATGGCGGTACCTATGTATGTACTGAAGGACCTCGTTTTGAGACTCCTGCAGAAATCAAAATGTTCCACATGCTCGGTGGCGATACAGTAGGTATGACTAATGTACCAGAAGTAAACCTTGCTAATGAAGCTGAAATGGCATATGCTACGATTTCTATGATTACCAACTATGCAGCAGGTATTTCTGAATCTGCTTTGACACATGCGGAAGTTGTAGAAATGATGGGCAATATGGCGGCCCAACTAAAATCTCTTATCTTAGGTGCTATTGATGCAATCGATGTGGATGCTCGTTATGATGCTCATAATCGCATGCATGAATATGGTGGTTTTAAACTATAATCAACTCATAATGATACACAATAGTTCATCGAAGGAGAAGTTATGATTAATATTGAATGGCGTAAAGATACGCTGGTACTATTAGATCAAACTAAATTGCCTACTGAAATTACATACGTTCACTGTACAGATTGGCGCCAAGTGGCTGAAGCTATTAAAATGCTTCGCGTTCGTGGTGCACCTGCTATTGGTGTAGCTGCTAGTTATGGTCTCATTTTAGCTGCTATGGAAACAGGACGTTTAGAGGCGCCATTTAGTGAACAACTTACAAGCTTATATGAGTTTAGTGAGACCTTAAAAGAAACTCGCCCTACAGCAATCAATTTAGCTTGGGCTGTAGATCGTGTCATTTCTCTTGTGAAAACTAATGTTGACAGTATGTCCTCAATGAGTGAAGTAGTAGACCTCATTACAAAAGAGGCTATTATCATTCACGAAGAAGATGTGTCTTTGAATAGACGTATGGCCGAAGCAGGGGCTACATTATTTGAAGATAAAAAGAATATTCGCATCTTAACTCATTGTAATGCTGGTGCACTAGCTACAGGTGGTTTAGGTACAGCTCTTGGTGTTGTCCGTAAATTACATGAAAATGGACAATTGGAACGCGTGTATGCTGATGAAACACGTCCATTATTACAAGGTGCTCGACTTACAGCCTTTGAACTTCACGAGGATGGTATTCCTATTACTCTTGAAACAGATAATATGGCAGCCTATGCGATGCAACATGGGTTAATTGATGCCGTTATCGTCGGTGCTGACCGCATCACTACAAAAGGGGATGTAGCCAATAAAATTGGTACCTATGGTGTGGCTGTACTAGCTAAATTCCACAATATTCCGTTCTATGTAGCCGCTCCTTATAGTACATTTGACTTTAGTCTGGAAAATGGTGGAGATATTCCTATTGAGATGCGCAACGATGATGAAGTAACTGCTTTACACGGTGTTCAAACAGCCCCTAGTGGTATTGATGTACTTAATCCTGCATTTGATGTAACACCTCATGAACTTGTAACAGCGATTATCACCGAAGAGGGAGTATTGACTCCAAATTATGAAGAGTCAATCGATAAGCTACGCCAGATTGTAGAATCTAAATAGTCTATTATCTTAATGATTAGCTTATTAAGCATTCTATATATAATAAATATATTATCTATATAATTAAGTATCTACAATGATATTAACAAAATTATATAGTATCAATAAATCTAAGTAGATTTACTATCAACTATTTATTTTATTGTATCTACTTGTATGAGTAAAAGGAGATATTATGCAATCTTTAATTAGAGACATAAATTTAGCAACAGAAGGTCGCAAAAAAATTGATTGGGTTTCTAACTTTATGCCTACATTAAACACATTAGGTGACCGTTTTGAAGCAGAACAAACTTTCAAAGGCCAAACAATTGTTGTTAGTGTCCACTTGGAAGCAAAAACAGCATACCTCGCGACTGTATTAAAACGCGGTGGTGCAGATGTAATTGTAACGGGCTCCAATCCGTTGTCTACACAAGACGATGTAGCTGCAGGTCTTGTAGATATGGGTATTACTGTATATGCTTGGTATGATTGCACAGATGAAGAATATTTTGATTTCCTTCATAAAGCACTTGATCACAAACCACATATCATCATTGATGACGGTGGTGACCTAGTAAACTTGTTACATACTACACGCCAAGACGCTAAAGAACGTCTTATCGGTGGTAGCGAAGAAACTACGACAGGCGTACATCGTTTATATGCATTAGAGAATGCTAAACAATTAACATTCCCTATGATTGCAGTAAACGACTCTTACTGTAAATATCTTTTTGATAATCGCTATGGTACAGGCCAGTCCGTTTGGGATGGCATCATGCGTACTACAAACTTGACTGTAACAGGTAAAAACGTTGTCGTTGCTGGTTACGGTTGGTGCGGTAAAGGCGTTGCTATGCGAGCAAAAGGCCTTGGTGCCCACGTATATGTAACTGAAGTAGATCCAATTAAAGCAGTTGAGGCTGTATTTGATGGCTTTAAAGTATTGCCTATGATTGAAGCTGCTAAAGTGGGCGATATCTTCTGTACTGTAACAGGTTGTAAAGATGTTATCGTAAATGAACATTACGAAGTGATGAAAGATAAAGCTATCTTGTGTAATGCTGGTCACTTTGATTGCGAAGTGAATGTTTCTGACCTTACAGACCTTGCTGTAAGCCACGAGCGCGTTCGTCAAAATATCGAAGGTTATACCATGGCTGATGGCCGTAAACTCTATGTATTGGCTGAAGGTCGCTTGGTAAACCTTGCAGCTGGTGATGGTCATCCTGCAGAAATCATGGACTTGTCCTTTGCTATGCAAGCTCTTGCTGCAGAGCATATCTTAAAAAATGGCAAAGAAATGGATTCGAAAGTATATGTATTACCGCATGAATTAGATGTGGAAATTGCTAAACTTAAATTGAATTCCATGGGTTATGATTTAGACTCTTTAACACAAGAGCAAATCGACTACCTTACAAAAGTAAACTAATACGTATTGAAATATAATGGTTTTTGGAAAAGATTTTGTATCTAAACTATTACTAGCTTTCAAATTAAACTAATATAACCGAGCTATTATGGCTCGGTTATACCTATGAGGGAAGACTATGTCTGATTTATTGATTACTCATGTAGACGTCCTCACCGATGAGGGTGTTCTAAAAAATCATGCTATTGAAATTGAAAATGGCTATATTACAGATATTTTAAACGACAGTGAAACTGAAACGGCAAAAGACTCTGCTAAGGAAGTACTAGATGGTAAAGGCCAATTGGCTGCGCCAGGTCTTGTAAATACACATACCCATATTGCGATGGGCCTTTTTAGAAACTATGCAGATGATCTTGAGCTTATGGAATGGCTTGAAACAGCTATTTGGCCAACAGAAGCAAAATTAAATGATGATTATGTACGTTACGGCACACAACTTGGCATTGCTGAAATGCTACGCACTGGTACCACAACTTTTAGCGACATGTATTTCTTTATGAATACTACAGCTGAGGTGGTAAAAGAAACTGGCATTCGATCTGTATTATCTCGTGGATTAGCAGGTGTTTCTCCAACAGCAGATCAAGCATTAGTTGAAAATGCTGACTTATTCCGCACTTGGAACGGCTTTGATAATGACCGCATCAAAGTATTGCTTGGACCACATGCACCATATACTTGCCCTGATGATTATATGGAAAAGGTGATTGCCTTATCTCATGAATTAAATTGTGGTATTCATATGCACTTGTCCGAAACAAAAGGAGAAGTGGAGAATGTTATGAAAGCTACTGGTAAGACACCAATTGCGCATATGCATGATTTAGGTTTATTCTGGAATACTACCTTAGCCGCACACTGCGTTCATGTAACAGACGAAGATATGGCTATTATGGCTGGAAATAATGTAGCCGTAGCGCATAACCCACAATCTAATTTAAAATTAGCTAGCGGTATTGCACCAGTACCTGAAATGATTGCCAAAGGTATTACGGTTGGTCTTGGTACAGATGGCTCCGCTTCTAATAATAATGCAGATATGCTTGAAGAAGTACGTCTTGCAGCAACATTACATAAAGCACGTCTTTATGATCCAAAGGCTATTCCTGCTCAAGCAGCATGGAACATGGGCACTGTAGAAGGTGCAAAGGCGTTGGGATATATAGATCTTGGAGTACTAGCTAAAGGCTATCGTGCAGATATTGTGTTATATGACGTATCTGGTATGCACTGGATGCCTCGTTACAATGATTTAGCAGCTCTTGTATACTCTGCTAATAGCTCCGATGTAAATACTACAATCGTAGGCGGTAAAGTTCTTATGAAAGATAAAGAATTGCTTACTATTGATGAAGAAAAACTTCGCGCAGAAATCACTAAGGCTCAAGCGTATTTCAGTAACTAATATATTAGAAAAAACTATATCTGTAATTGATTAACTTCTTGTTGTCTATTGTAGTACTATTTAGGTTTGTATTCATATAATATAAGTTTGTATGCGAGGTACTGCTATGGTAAAAAGAATACTTCAATACCTTTCACTCTGTATCGTGCTAGTTAGTTTATTTATATTAGCTGGTTGTAGTAGTAATAGTGCGTCTTCTCAGTCTAAAGGACCTGAAGGGGAATGGATTGCTTACTCAGGCTATACCGTTCAAAATGTAGTGAGTGCTGTAGACACACCAATTTTTATCCTTAATGTAAAGGCTCGTAACGATAGTAAGACGATTTATACAGTAGATATGAAAGCCTATAACTATCAATATACAACACCTGAAAAGAGACCTGTTATTGAATCTACCCAAATGGTAGGGGATATAAAGGAAGCTCGTCTAAATTATATTACGGCCCTTACACTTGTAATGAGTGCTAATGATATAGTAGGTAATTCAGAGAGCTCAAATCCAAATACAATCAAGATGGATATTAGGGATATACCAAATACTGATCTTATTTATGATTCAAAAACAGATACTATTAAATTTTCGGATCAAACTTTTAAACGTGTGAGCGATACGAATAATTTACAAACATTGGCTGATGCGTATAAGAAGGATCTTCAAGTAGCCTCTAATAAATATTTAGAAGAGGTTGGTAATGCAGCCAACCCTAAAACAAAATTTATAACAACCTATAGCTTTGACGACTCTATCATCAAAGACAATAAGAAATAATAAATAAAAGAAAACCCACTCATTTTATGATATGTTCCTTTACTAAATAACTAATAAAGGGGTACATATTATATGGAGTGGGTTTATTTTATAATGTTTTACTATAAATACTATTTTATTACTTTCACCAAGAACATTGGTACAGGAATATAAAATTCATCTTCTTCGCTGTAAATACGAGGGCCTACTGTGGGATCAATTGATACAGAGCTAGCACCTAATTTAGTGAGCAGTTCTTTATCCCATTCTGGTCGTGTATAAGAAGAAATCTCGAGCATATGATAAATGGTGTGACATCGTTCTTTTAATTCCTTACTAACATGTTCGTGAGCATGATGAACGGATTGCGGTAAATCATGGTGATTACGAGCATGTTCCGCATCATAATTGAGAATTAAACCACCTGAGCGAATAACGCGTAACCATTCGACATAGGCTTTATCTGGATGAGGTAAGTTCCACGTCACATTACGAGCTACAACGATATCAAAGGTATTAGTATCAAAGCTAAGATTTTCTGCATCCATTACGGAGAAAGTTGCATCACAATCTAGCGACTGTGCTAGTTGATTCGCTTCATCTATCATATTGGGCGTAATATCAATACCATGCACTGTATGACCTAGTTGAGATAGGATGATGCTGAAAAATCCAGCTCCACAACCAATATCTAATATACGTAAAGATCTATCAGAATCAAATATATGACTTGTTAATTCGTCTATCCATAATTTTAGTTTTGGACTTTCCAATTCTTTAGCGCGTAAAGCACCAAAATCTTTAGCCCGATCTGTCCAATAGGATGTAATAAAGTCTTTATCATCCTTCATAGGGTGATTGCGTTCAAAAATATCGTTCATATTTTACTTCTCCTCATATTCTATAGTATTTATAGTATCATAAAATAATAACGAACTATACAGCAAAAATCACATTAATTCCATAAATACTAACTATGAGGTATGATATAATACTTCTATGTTTTATTTTAAGGAAAGGGCAGGGCTATGATATTACAGACTGGACAACGTACAGATATTCCTGCTTTTTATGGCCAATGGCTAATCAATCGTGTCCGTGAAGGGTTTGTAGATGTTCGTAATCCTTATAATCCTCTACAGGTGACACGTTATTTTATTAATCATGAGATAGTAGATGGTATAGCATTCTGTACTAAGAATCCTTTACCCTTTATTCCTCTATTAAATGAAATTGTTGATTTCAGGCAATATTGGCATATTACTATAACGCCTTATGGAACTGATATTGAGCCTTATGTGCCACCTTATCCTTCTGTTATAGAGGGGTTTAAACACATTTCTAAACTGCTTAATTCTCAATCTATGGTGTGGCGCTATGATCCTATCATTTTAACCAATGAGTATACAGTAGATTTTCATTTTGAAAGCTTTTATAAAATGGCCAAGTCCCTTAAAGATTATACAGATACTGTTGTTGTAAGCTTTTTAGATATATTTGATAAGGTGGCTCAGAATTTCCCAGAAGGGTACAGACCGAGTTTAGATGTTCAAACTAAGATCATCAAAGAATTTCTATCCATAGCTCGTTCTCATCATATGACTCTCAAAACTTGTGGAGAAGGGTATATCTTTAAAGAACTTGGTGCTGATACGGAGGGGTGCCTTACTTTAGATTGTTATGAAAGGGCCTGGAATATAAAATTAAAAGCACCAAAACGTACGCCAGCGAGACCAGAATGTAATTGTTATTTACATGGTGATATTGGTGCTTACGATAGCTGTAGCCACTTTTGCCGTTATTGTTATGCCAATACTAATCAAGCAGCAGTTCGATATAATCGTTTACATCATGATCTAAATTCTAGCTTACTTATTGGAAGACTTTCAAAAAGAGAAATTATCAAAGAAAGTACGGAGAAGAGCTGGATTGTAGAGGAAACTATAACACAAGATAGCTTATTTTAAGCAAAATTACTAGAAATTACTAAATTAAATGAATTGACTTACCGTGTAAAATAGATACCAAAGGGGTTGTCAAGAAGGAATCTCAGGAATATAAGAGAGTGTAAATGTATTTTTGTTTAGTTTAAAAGGAGGTGCATTTATGATAACGTATAAGAAAGATAGTAAAGATAATTTACAATTATCTGACTCATCTATGCCCGTGTTAGCAATGTGTTACGACTTTGATAAGACATTAACCCCTGACGATATGCAGGCACAAGGTTTCATTCAATCGGTAGGCTATAACGAAGAGCAAATCAAACAATTTTGGCATGAATCAAATCAATTGGCTAAAAAACATGATATGGATAATAACTTAGCCTATATGTACAAAATGATTCAAGAAGCAGTAGGCCATTTCTATGTAACAAAAGATAAGCTCATGGAATACGGCAATCAAGTAGAATTATACGAAGGGGTACGGACTTGGTTTGAACGCATTCGTCAATATGGCTTAGAACAAGGCGTTAAGATTGAACATTATATTATTTCGTCTGGCTTAAAAGAAATGATTGAAGGCACTGAAATGGCAAAAGAGGGGGCTTTTACCAAAATCTATGCCAGTGCATTTATGTTCGACGATAAAGGTGTCGCTGTTTGGCCTGCACAAGCCATTAACTATACGAATAAGACACAATTTTTGTTCCGCATTCAAAAAGGAATTCTCGATATTAATGATACTGGTGTTAATGATTACATTAAGCCTGAAAATCAACGAGTCCCATTCCGTAACATGATTTATATTGGGGATAGCGATACAGATATTCCTTGTATGAGTCTTGTGAACGCTAATGGGGGTCATTCTATAGGTGTTTATGATCCATTTAAGAAGGATAAAGAAAAGGTATATAAGATGATGCGTCATCATCGTATCCGTTATTATGCACCTGCAGACTATTCTAATGGTTCAAAACTAGATACATTAGTGAAGCAAATTATTCGTAAAACTGCAGCCTACGAAGTATTAGAAAGCGAATATATTCATTGTAAATACGAAGCCGAGGAGTAATATGGAACAATCTAAATTAACTAGCGAATGGATTCAAACCTTTAACCGATTAGGTTCTGAAGGTAAATTAAAACCTACTGTACCATATCATGATTTATTTAACCGAAAAGAGTTAAAAGGATTTTCGTTACATACATTACCCATGTGGACGGTAAACTTCCCAACAGGGCATATTACATGTTGTGATCCTTTAGTTTCATTGCCGAGTAAGCCTGATACGTATCTTAGAACGGTAGAGCCAGGCACATATCTATTAGAGACTAAGATTATCGAAATGGAACCAAATGAATATCGTTATGTAGCTAGTCGAGTTGTTTTTAGCGGTAATGAGCCTGTATATTACGAATTAGCATTAAAAGGGACTGAAGACTTAACCGATTTAGATGATGGGGATACCTATATTGGATTTCCAGTAGATTCGGGTTTAGCTACAATAGTAGATGCACAAACTATTGAGACATATAACAAATTTTATGAACAATGGCATATAAACTACCCTGAAAAAAATATCTACGATGATTATTATAGTGATTTATTCCAATTGAATGCTATGGCATATCCACAATTCCAACGTTCTAAAGGTGATTGGATTAACTTTACAATTCCTGATACAGAATTGACCGTACCGATGATTCAATCTGGGTTTGGCGATGGTTTATATCCAGTATACTGGGCATTTGATAAAGATGGCCAAATTTGCCAAATTATTATGGAATACATAGATTGCAGCGAAGCATATGAGTAATATATTAGCGCTGTAGTGAAGAAAATAACTAGATATAACTGAATATATAAAAATAAGGCGCTTAGTATAACTAAGCGCCTTTTAATATGATCGTATTATATTTTGAGATTTAAATACCAAAAGTCCAGTTTACTAATACGCGAATGATACTTAAACTAAGAATAATTTCAGCAAGAAATCTTAAAGAACTCTCCATGCCATTACCTAAATGTTTTAAACCGCCAATTTTGGCTTTACTTACAATATCACACCAGCACATATAAATCCTCCATAAAAGTATGAGTAAATTAGATAATTTATATTACTATTTTACAATCTAATTCTAAAAAATTCAATATACAGTATTGGTTAAATAGTAAGTTTTTATTAGACAGTTATAATATGTAAGCGTATATAAAGGAATCATTTAATTAAAAGAGTTAAATATGGTATTATAAAATTAATTATTATTGTGTTGTATAATATTATGGAGAGATATATGAGAAAATTTATATTAGGATTAGCTATAGCATTGGCTGCATGTAATATAACATCTGCAAAAGAATATATTACATTAGAATCCCCAACTGGTAATACTATCGTCGATGAAAAAGGGACTTGGATACTTGGTCCTTATGATAATTTACATGTAGAATATATAGACGAATATAATAATAAATACGTATATGGATCATTTTATGAAAATGGTCAAAAGCGGTATGTAAATTTGGTTAAATTAGCCTATTTACCAGCAGGCTATGAATATCAATTTGATTATGATTTGGCTAAGGCATTGACTGATGGAGGGTTTAAACTAGTTAATTCCAATGGTACCTATGTTATTAATGATGTAGTAAATCAATATAGTACGATAAATGAAAATTTAATATTGGGAAAGAAAGGTGACTATTGGTATCTATATAATAAAACTAATGGTGTTCAAATTATGGGAAATCCTATAAAGGATGGTTGGGATAATATTGAATTTTACTGGTCAAAAAATGATAAGAAAAATTTATTTGAAATACATACTGCGGATGATTATATTAAATTTGTTACTGAAGAGGGCATTTTACTGACTGAAAATGAAGCACTAAATCTTATTCATACACATGACTATGAAAAGTCAACAACAGGGGATGGACAAGGGACGAATGGATATTCAGATGAAAGTCTATATAGTAGAAAACCATCAGATACTTATCAATTATTTACTCAAGTAGATAAAAAAGGAAATACTTTGTATGGATTGAGAATGAGTGAGAATGAAATAGTAATTCCTGCGAAATATAAATCTATACAACATCTAGGTAAAGAATTTACTTATTTTATTGTATCTAATGAAAAAAATAAGTATGGTATTATTGATTCCTTAAATCAAACTGTAGTTGCAATGAACTATGATTCTTATGAAAGATTAAGTGATCGTAGTTTTGTATTAAAGGATTCGATTGGAAGCCATATATTTAATGCTGAGACGGGTGTTTTATTTGATGTGGTGTATGATAGTATAGATAAATCTAAGCCTAATTATGTATTAAATAAAGTTACGACAGCAACTTATGATAAGACAAAATATGTGATTGCCACAAATTCAGGTTATAAACTATTCGAATTACCACATTTTGATGACGATATAACATCATTTTATAAAGACTTATATGTTTATAAGTCTAATGGCCAATATGGTCTAATGGATTATGAAGGCCATATAGTCGTTGAACCTAAATTTGATAAGGTCACCATAGATGAACCATTATTAGCTGCATATATTAAAAAAATAGAATCCGTTGATAAATAATGAGTATGTATCTGATTATTTTTAGAAGCAACTTACATAAACTAGCTTATAGAAATATGGGCTAGTTTTTCTTTTTATTATAATTACTTCCGATAACGATATATTATCGGAAGTAATTTATATAAGAAAATTGGGCCTAAATGGCCCAATCCTTTATTTCATCAAGTTTTTTGCTTATTTACGTTTAAATGTGTATGGTTCGTATTCTACATCATTATGACGGTTAGTCCACCAGTTCCAACCAATTCTTGCTAACTTCCAGGCAATAAATCCTACGATGATCCCTAACACTAAACCTGTTAATACATCTGTTGGATAATGCGCAAATAAGTAAACTCTAGAGAACGCTACTACTATTGAACCTAACAATGCTAAAATCCCTAAATATCGCTTCTGAGGCGCTATTTGAGTTAAGCCTAGGTAAATGGTCATAGATGATGCAAATGAACCAAAACTATGACCTGATGGGAATGAATAGCTTGTAGCTTTTGGTAGTGCAGATTCTAACGGCACCGTTACATTTGGAAAATCAACAAATGGTCTTAATCTCGCTACATTTGGTTTTAAACCTTGGTCGCCAATTATAAATACAAATCCTAAAGCAATAATAATTGCCACGCCTAAAACGCGATATTTTTTTTGTAGCATTAATAATAAGGCTATTATAATCCATAATGCGCCATTACTTGTGATTTTTGAAATAAATGCCATAATTGGTGTTAAAAAACTATATACAAAATGTTCATGTACATAGAAGATTAAAGAGTGATCAAATTGTAAAATTGTGTCCATAAATTCCTCTTCTATTCTACTCTCATCTAAATGATAATTATTGAGAATATCTTATGCTTTTTATTTTAATAATTAATCTATACTAATTTATTTACGTCTATAATGATTTCTCATTTACAGCCCAAATTATAGCCTAAACTATTTATATCTAATGGTCAATAGTTTAGGCTATATTTCATAAAAACTATAATTATGTTTTCTTTTTGTCACCTTTTTTTACTGCTGCTTCAGATGTAGTAGGCATTGTAATAATTGTATCTACTGGGTCATATACAGACTCAAAGGAATCGGTTTGAGTAACCCAGTTGCCATATGTAATGGTTCTATATGTATTCATTTTCAAGCCTACATGTCCTTCTTGTACCTCTTTTTCTTTTAAAGATGGATCTACCTTAGTTATTGTTTTATTAGGAATCTCACTGTAATCGCCTACAGAGATAGATACATTTTTTGGTTTATTTTGAGCTGTACCAATAATATAAATAGTTAAGGTTCCATTATTCATAACGCTTAAGATATAAATAGAATGCTGATATGGATTTCTAAACTTAAAATCTAAATAGCCCCAAGCTACAGTAGCATCTCTGCCAGCTTGAATATATCCAACTGGTTCAAAGTGAGGAGTTCGTTCAACAATATTCATTCCGGATAATAAAGCTGTATTAAAAATAGTAGAACTTACTTGGCAAATACCGCCACCAATGCCAGGAACTAATTTGCCATCAATCATAACAGGTGCGTCATCATAGCCAGCTTCTGCAGTACGTTCGCCTACAACATCGTTAAAGGAGAATTGTGCGCCTGGCTTAATGAGTGTACCATTTATCTTATCAGAAGCTAATTGGATATTATGTGTTCTGCTTTCATTACCTGGATTATACTCCGTTGTGAAAGATGCTAATACAGTATTTAAAGGTTTTAGATCAGTATCGGTAACTTTTACTGTATTCTGCGTAGTAAATACCATAGAAAGTGAATTTATACTATCGCCAGATTGTAAATCATCTTTCAGCTTTTTGAGGGTGGCATCGATATCAATACGTTTACCTTCTTTTGCGGGATGTATTACTACTTGTCCATTTTCAACAGTAAGATATGCATCATGACCAGGTGTATCTATTGTTTTTGCTAACTCAGTGAGATATGTTTTCCCCTTTACTTCGTCTAACTTATATTGTGGTTTAAAATGATAACCATAAAATAAGCCATTAAATCTATGTGACAGTACTGTCCACATATCATCCTCATAGCCGTATGTAGAAATAGCTTTTACCATACCCTCTGTATCGAATTGAATGCCTAAATCATGATATGTAGCTTGTTGTTTTTTATTATTTCCCATATCGATAGATATAGTCTGAGGTATCTTATCGTTCAACTCTTGCAAACGCGCTTGTAATTTGTTCTTTGGTGTATTTGATAGATCTGTATCATTATAATATACACCATAAGAAATGTTTTCTGTTGGAATGTATGAGCAGCCAGTTGTACCTAAAAGAACAAGGACTGTTCCTACTAATATATATTTCTTCGTCATGTATTGGTAAATTCTCCCGAATAAGTTATTATATTCTCTAATTATAGCATATATAGATCTAATCTATGGTACAATTATATTGATATTTTAGGGGTAAGGGTGAATTATGTCAAAGTCTAAGAAACAACAAAAACATTTCTATTTGCGCAATAACGATGCGCTTATGAATAGTACAAAGTTGTCTATGAAAGCAAAACAAAGCATATTGTTATCTAAGGCCGAGAATACTCTTGATGCTTACGAATCGGATTGGGACGATTTTGTAGATTGGTGTACCTATCAAAAGGTATCTTATTTTCCAGCTACACCAGAAACCATAGTAAATTATATTAACGATCTAGCAGATTATGCAAAGGCAAATACAATTTCACGTCGTATAAGTGCTATATCTGAAAATTTTAATGCTTCTGGTCAAAGAAATAATCCATGTATGGCACCTATTGTAAAACAGGCCTTACGTGGCATTAGACGGTTAAAAGGAACGTTTCAACAAGGAAAAACCCCAGTTTTGTTAGAAGATATTGAAGATATTATAGACTGTATGACTAAGCTAGATGTGCCGGAACTTCAATTATTGCGCGATAAAGCTATTCTTTTGATTGGCTTTATGGGTGCTTTCCGGCGCAGTGAGATTGCAGCTATTACAGTAGAAAATCTTCAATTTTCACCACAAGGTGTTGAAATCTTTGTAGCATCCTCTAAGGCCGATCAAGAAGGTCAAGGTGCAGTGGTAGCTATCCCACATTTATCTGGTTCTCCGTTAGATGCAGTACGAGCCTTACAACAATGGTTACGTGCTTCTGGTATTACTGAGGGACCTGTATTTAGAGGGTTTACAAAAAATATGTCTTTACGTAAGACAGCTATATCCGATAAGATGATTGCAGAAATCGTAAAAAAATATATTTCTCTTATTGGTCTAGATCCGACTATGTATGGCGCTCATAGTTTACGTCATGGCTTTGCAACGACTGCAGCAGCTTATGGTGTTGAAGAACGTAATATTATGCGACAAACACGTCATCATAGTGTAAATATGGTTCGTCGTTATATCAATGAAGCAAATAAGTTTGTAGATAATCCTATCTCTACAATTTTTGAAAAGCGATTTAGATAACAATCATAAATTAGTAGATTTAGACAATAACTATAAATCGTTTAATAACATACATTAGATAACAAAAAGCAGCTATCTCTGTTAGAGTAGCTGCTTTTTTGCGTGGGATTAACCCATATATATTTAGTTTTGAGCCACATAGTCCAAAGCTCTAACTGGACTATTAGATTTATTTGCTGGTACTTTCAAAACGGTACCAGGTACAAGCGCTCCGGAATCACTAATATTGTTAAGTTCCTTCATAGCATATACCATTTCACGAACATCCATATCTTTATGAGCTGTACGTGCTGCAATATCCCACATTGTATCGCCTGCTCGAACCTTTACCTCACGTACATTATATGTATTTACCTCTGTTGCAGGATTTGACATATTATAACCAAATAATACTGTTAAGCACATTCCTACCATCATCAATATATTTTTCATCTCATACCTCACATTTACATCGAACATAATATCTGAGAACATTTGTTTGTTTACATGCTTATAATACCACACGAACGAATGTTCGGTCAAGCGTTTTAGAACAAATGTTTGCAAAAACTTTTAAAATTGCCTATAATAGGTATATAAGTTAAGTAAATATCTTATATTTTTATTATATAGTACGTTATGTGGTAATTTTTACGCATAGATATATTTACATTTTTTGACATTAGATTGACTTTGGAGGTTTATCGTGAGACGCCCTGCTACAGATATTAATACAAAACAGCGCCGTATATTAGACTTTATAAAAGATTCATTACATAATGAATATCGTTGTCCTACAGTTCGTGAAATCTGTACACATGTAGGACTAAGTTCCACTTCTACTGTTCAATCTCATTTGAATGCGCTAGAAAAATTTGGATATATTAAACGTGATCCCAATAAAAATCGTGCTATTACCGTTTTAGAAGATACTAAACCTTCTATCTCAGTAACTGGTAATGAAACGTCTAGCTCTGATAACTTTGAGTTTTTAGGCGCAGGTCTTAAACAAGTACCTCTTATCGGTACTGTACAAGCAGGTATGCCTATTACTGCTGTGGAAAACTTAGAGTCCACGCTTACATTGCCAGTTCAATTGACTGGTGATTCCGATTGTTTCTTACTTCGTGTTCAAGGCGAATCTATGATGAATATCGGTATGTATGAAGGTGATATGCTCATCGTACGCCATCAAAATACAGCTAATAATGGCGACGTAGTTGTAGCACGTATCGATGATGAAGCTACAGTAAAACGTTTTTACAAAGAAAATGGTCACATTCGTTTGCAGCCTGAAAATGATGATTTTGATCCAATTATTGTAGATGATTGTCATATTGAGGGCCTCGTAATCGGTCTAGTACGAGATAGAATATAAACAAAAGAACGGCAACATATTGTTGCCGTTTTTTTGTTACATGTATAAAGTTTATTTTTAATGTAAACTATTTTCTCTCCGTAGAGTAGCAAAAATAGCACCTGATATATTATGCCATACACTAAAAATCGCCCCTACTAGCGTTGCTAATGGATTTAATGCAAAATTTGTTGCTGCCAATGTTACGGCTAAACCACTATTCTGCATTCCTACCTCTATTGCTAGCGCTGTAGTTTTATCATATCTTAATTTAAGCAGTGCTCCTACACCTAAGCCTAGTAGTAGACCTAGTATATTATGTATACCAACAACAATAAGTGTTTCAAGTCCAGAAACCAATAGTTTATCCTTGTTGATAGCAATAATGGCTGCTATTAATAGTATAATAGCTATCATTGAGAAGATAGGACTAATACTAGTTAAAGTATTAATATGTGATTTACATACATATTGGATTACTGCACCCAATAAGATTGGCACAACAATAACTTTTACCATAGTAATCATCATAGGTAGTACTTGAACATCTACCCATGCGCCACCGATGTATAGGATTAATAATGGTGTAACTATGGGAGCTATTAATGTTGAAGTAATTGTCATTCCTACAGATAAAGGGACATCACCATTGGCAATATAGGTTATAACATTACTGGCTGTTCCACCAGGACAACAACCTACTAATATAACACCAATAACAATATCCGGTGATAAGGTAAATATATGGCAAATTCCCCAAGCTAATAGAGGCATTATTGTATATTGTGCAAGTACACCAATACAAATATCTTTTGGATGTCTAAGGATACTACATAAGCTTTCAAACTTAATAGTAAGCCCCATGCCAAACATGGCTATACCAAGTAAGAATGGTGTATAAGCGATTGCCCAAGTAAAGTATTCTGGTACTATATAGGCAATACATGAAAAGCCTAGGATTATAAAAATTAAGTATTTGGAAAGGACGTTGTTGAGTGTAAGTAAATGATTCATAACTTCTCTCCTTATTTTGGATCGTATGAGAAGTTATCGATAAGTCGTGTAGAACCAATATATATAGCCATAGCCACTAATACTGGGGCAGTAACCTCTTGTACAGGTTGCATAGTCTTAGCATCAACAACTGAAATATAATCTATTTTAGCAAGTGGTTCGGTTTGTATTATTTCTGTCATAGTATCAATAATATATTTAGCAGGACAACCATATTGTATAGTTTGTTTTCCTAATTGAATAGCTTTATACAATATGGTAGCGGCTTTCCGTTCTTTACTAGATAAATATGTATTACGAGAAGATTTTGCTAAACCATCTTCTTCACGAACAATGGGAACGCCAATAATATTGACAGGAAAATTTAAATCAAAGACCATTTTACGTATAATAGCTAATTGCTGTGCGTCTTTTTCACCAAAATACGCATTTGTTGGTTGAATAATATTAAAGAATTTTGCCACCACAGTGCAAACGCCTTTAAAATGAATTGGTCTGCGAATACCACACAATGTATCAGATAAATCCGTAATATTTACAAATGCTTTTTTATCTTGGTACATTTCCTCCGGATTTGGAGCAAAAATAAGATCGACACCATGTGATTCACATAGCTTTTTATCGCTATTAATATCACGAGGGTAAGTACTTAAGTCTTCATTTTCTCCAAATTGAATAGGATTTACAAATATAGAGACAATGACCTTATCGTTATTTTTTCTAGCTTGATCTATTAATGCAGCATGTCCTTCATGTAAGAATCCCATGGTTGGTACAAAACCAATTGTGTAACCTTCTTTTCTCCAGCTATTTACTGTATTCCGTACATTTTCGATAGTTGTTATAAATTCCATTATATTCCTCCGTTATATTGTAAATACGAAGATAGTCTCCTATACAGTCTACTGTAATTCGATCAATGACAATTATTTTTGATCAACTAATAAACCATGTTTCTCATAGTTTTTTATATGACTTATCTTGTTATTGTTATCTACAAATACAACGAGAGGATTATGGCTCTCAACTTCGCTTTCATCAAGCTGTGCATAACACATGATAATTATCTTATCATGTACTTGTACATGTCGTGCGGCAGCACCATTTAAACATATAACACCACTACCTGCTTCTCCGGCAATAGTATATGTACTAAAACGCGCTCCATTATTAATGTTTACAATTTGAACTTGTTCATATTCTCGTATTCCGGATGCATTCAATAAATCAGTATCAATCGTAATGCTCCCTACATAATCAAGTTCTGCTTGTGTCACAGTAGCTCTGTGAATCTTACCTTTTAACATTGTTAGTATCATGCTAAACTCCTTGTGTTTTAAATGTACCCGCCATATTGGTCGGTTCGAACTTTCACAATTTGTCTGTTTATCATGAATTAACAGTAGACTAGAGTATAGTTAAAAATACTATCTCCAGAGAAATTATACCATAATTATAAATTTTTACATTAAAATACAATTAATATAATACAAATAATGTCACTCTAATCAAAAATAACAGTAAGATTGTAGTATAAAATAAAAACCAGTAGCTACAATGTAGTTACTGGTTTTTATTTTATACTGATATTTTATTTTAGATATTCTGCTAATGCTTTATCAATATATGCTGCTTCATCAGCCGTCGGTTCACACATTGGTAAATTAAATTTTCCCACAGGTAAGCCAATTTTACGGGCTGCATATTTGACAGGAATCGGATTTGTGGTGATGAACATTGCTTTTATGATTTCTGATAAGGCTTGATGAATACGAATCGCTTCGTGGTTATGACCAGATTCATAAGCTTGAATCATAGCATTCATATCTTTGCCTGCTACATGAGATACTACAGATACGACTCCACATCCTCCAACGGATAACATCGGTAATGTAAGACCATCGTCCCCACTATATACCATGAAATCATCTTCAGGCATTAAGCGCTTAATTTCAGAAGCAATCATTAAATTACCACTTGCCTCTTTAATAGCACAAATATGTGGATATTCGTTATGTAGTTGAACTAAGGTAGTTGGGAAAATACCTGTCCCCACACGACTTGGAACATTATACACCATGATTGGCAATGTAGTAGCTTCTGCAATAGTTTTAAAATGCAAATATTGACCTTGCTGGTTAGGTTTATTGTAATAAGGTACTACAACTAGCAAACCATCGATACCATCGATTTTAGAGACTTCCTTTACAAAGTCTGCAGAAGCTTTTGTATCGTTACTGCCTACATTGGCAATAATCGAACCTTTATGTCCACATTCTTTTGCAATCGCATTAAATAGAGCTAATTTTTCGTCTCTAGACATAGTTGGGTTTTCACCCGTTGTACCACAAACTACAAGACCATCAGAGCCATTATCTAACAGATAATTGGCGATATCTATACAATTTTCAATATTTACAGATCCATCACTATTAAAGGATGTCACCATAGCTGTTAACACTCGACCAAAGGTTTTCATATATATCCTCCCCTTGATAGATTAAAATGCTTGTTTTTCTACCAAGTACTCAGCAATTTGCAACGCATTAAGAGCTGCACCTTTACGAATTTGGTCCCCTACAATCCAGAAGTTCATACCGTTGTCATTGTATAAGTCTTTACGAATACGACCTATTTCACAGTCGTTTTGATTAGATGTATACAATGGCATAGGGTAAATTTGTTCAGCAGGATTATCTTTAACTTGTAAACCAGGGAATTTTTCACATGCCGCCTTGAAAGCCTCTACAGATACCGGTTCTGCTGTTTCTACCAAGACAGATTCAGAATGAGAGCGATATACAGGAACACGAACTGTAGTTGGAACTACTTGAATAGTTTCGTCATGAAGAATTTTTTGTGTTTCGTAAACCATCTTCATTTCTTCTTTAGTATAATCATTTTCTAAGAACACATCAATTTGTGGCAATAAGTTGAATGCTACAGGATAGTGTTTTGGAGCAGAGCCAGTTGGCAACAGATTTGCTGTCATTTCTTCGCCTGCAGTATATTGTTTTACTTGATTTTCAAGTTCTTCAATACCTTCTTTACCTGCCCCAGATACAGCTTGGTATGTACTTACAACTACACGTTTAATTGGAGAGAGATCATGAAGAGGTTTTAATCCTAAACTCATGATAATTGTAGAGCAGTTAGGATTTGCAATGATACCTTTATGTTTCAAAATATCTTCTGGGTTAACTTCTGGTACTACGAGCGGAACTTCAGGATCCATACGGAATGCACTAGAGTTATCGATTACAATAGCACCGCGTTTAGCGGCTTCAGGCGCTAATGTTTTAGATATAGAGCCACCTGCAAATAATGCAATATCAATATTATCAAAAGATTCAGGTTTTGCTTCTTCTACAATATATGTTTTACCATTCACAGTAAGTTCTGTACCTGCAGAACGAGCGGAAGCTAATAGTTTTAAGTTTTCATAAGGAAAGTTACGTTCTTCAATAAGTGTAATAAATTCAGCACCTACTGCACCAGTAGCACCTAGAATAGCAACATTAGGTTTTTTCATTGATACATCTCCTTGCACAAAAATTATAAATAATGTTCTAAACCGTATGTTAAGCCAGTTTTAGAACTAATTTTTTTACATGCTAATACTACGCCTGGCATAAAAGATAAACGGCTTAAGCTATCATGACGTATGGTTAATGTTTCATCATAACCACCAAATAATACTTCTTGATGAGCCACATAACCTGGAAGGCGTACACTATGAATTGTTACATCGTCAACCTTAGCACCACGAGCACCTGGTAAGCTTTCACGAGTTAAATCCTCATCAGCAGTTACCTTAGCAGCTTGTTTAGCATCGTTAATCAATTTAGCTGTTAAAATAGCTGTGCCAGAAGGCGCATCGTATTTGTGATTATGATGTAATTCTATAATTTCTACATTAGGAAAATATGGAGCGAGCCCTGCAGACACTTTCATCATCATTACCGCCCCAAGAGAAAAGTTTGGTGCCACTAAGCAATTCGCTTGATTGGAACGACCTATTGTATCAAGTTCATCACGTTGTTCTGCGGTCAATCCTGTAGTACCGATGACTACATGAATACCAGCGGATAACATTTTCTTCGCGTTTTCATAAATAACTGCAGGATTAGTGAAATCTACAATCACATCAGGTTTATTTGTATCTAATACCTCATCGATGGAGGCATTCATCTTGATACCTAATTGTTCGATTCCTGCTACAGAGCCTACATCTTCCCCTGCCTTAGTCGGATCAATACCACCAACTAATGTTAAATCAGGATCGTTATGTACTGCTTTGACAACTTCACGACCCATTTTACCGCCAGCGCCATTTACCATTACTCGAATCATATATACCTCCAAAAAAGCCAGTGGATGCATCCACTGGCCTTATAGATTATATAGCTATATATACTCTTACGAAAAGCTCAATGATAGCACTCCACCAATACACGATTGATGACAGTTGTCTATCTATTAAATAGACAACCAGAACGATGAGTCGCAATCATCGAACTTCGGCAAGCATCCCTTTTATCATGGATCAATGCATGCCTACTCCTCATGATTACTCTTAATACTCGCACCTCTATCAACATATTCATTTAATACTATTAGTATAAGTAATTATGCGATTTTAGTCAATTAAAATGGTCAATAAGTTCTTTCGCCGCTGCAAGTGCTGTAGCAGACATTCCCTTACCAGACATCATAGACGCAATTTGTGTTACTCGTTCTTCCTCATTTAAAACTGCTAATGTAGAAATTGTACGATCATCTTGCTCGATTTTAGATAGATGATAGTGTTGTTTCGCAATACTTGCAGTTTGAGGCAAATGGGTAATACAAAATACTTGATTTGTTCTAGATAAATTAAGTATTTTTTCTGCCACCTTAAGTGCTATATCACCGCTGATACCAACGTCAATTTCATCAAATACCATCGTTTTAAAAGCGTCACTGCGGAATACTGATTTAAAGGCTAATGCAATGCGAGCTAACTCACCGCCAGATGCTACTTTATGTAGAGGTAATAACTGTTCCCCTTTATTTGCGGAGAATAACATTTCAATAGACTTTGCACCTAATGAGGATAATTCAGTTCCCTCTTCAATATGAAATTGAATATCCCCTTTGGGCATCCCTAGATCCACTAATTCTTGATGTAAGGCCGTAGCAATCTCTTTTGCATTTTTTTGACGTACCTCGTGTAAAACTGTTAACGCTTCTTCTGCTACCCTTTTTGCTTCTTCAAGACGTGTTTCTAATTCATCTTGAGCAAATACAAGGCCTTCTAATTCTTCTAAACGAGCTTGCGCCTTTTCTTCGTATGCTAAAATCTCTTCTACAGTTTCACCATATTTTTTCTTTAACCCATAAATGGTTGTATCTCGATCTTGGCAATACTTATAACATTCTTCATCGTAGCTAATCGTGTCTCTATAACGATCTAAAGATTGCGCGGCTTCTTCTAGTTGGAAATAAGCAGAGTCCACCATTTCTGAGACTTCTTTTAACTCACTGTCATATTTTACTAGATCATTAACCTCTACCTTAATCGAGTTAATCGTATCAAGTAATGGTTGACGTCCATTATAAAAGGCATCATAACAAGAACCTAATACCTTATCGATATGTTCAAAACTGTCTAGACGCTTAAGTTCTTCAGCAATAGTTACATCTTCACCAACACTCAGACCAGCATCTTCAATTTCGTCGATTTGGTATCTAAGCATATCAAGCTCCCGGGCTCGCTCAGACATATTTTCTTGTAAATGATCTACATCTTGTTTTGCTTGCTTATAAATTTTATACGCATCAGTATAAGCTTTATAGGCTTCTTTTCCTTCTTTATTAAAAGTATCTAAATATTCATGATGTGTATCAGCGTCTAGTAAACGTTGGTTGCTATATTGTCCGTGAATATCTGCTAAGTATTGACCAATCTCCTTTAAAGCTTTTAAAGGTATTGGTTGATCATTAGCCAATATACTAGATTTGCCATTACGATTAAAAGATCTAGATAGAATTAACTGGCCTTCTTCTATCATGATATTTTTAGACTCTAATAGGTCTTGAATACTTTGGTGATTAGCAATATCAAATATTCCATCAATAACAAAACTATCTTTACCGTGACGAATAAACTCGCTACTTGCGCGTTCTCCTAATAGGATACTAAAGGCATCCATAAGAATGGATTTCCCTGCCCCAGTTTCGCCGGTAAAGATAGTAATGCCATCATTAAATGAAATATTCATTTGCTCAATCAACGCAAAGTTGCGAATGCTCATTTGCGTTAACATATTATTAGTCCTTCATTAAATCTTGAATTTTCGCTAAAATTGCTGGAACTTCAGCTTCGGATTTTGCAATTAACAAAATAGTATCGTCCCCTGCTAATGTACCAATAATTTCAGTCCATTTGGCATGGTCGATAGAAAATGCTACAGATTGAGCAGAACCAGGGATTGTATGTAATACAACTTGGTTTAAACTGTGATCAACCTTAATCAAAGAATCTTGGAATAGTCGGTTAATACGGCTACGAGATAAAACTACATTTTCCTCTGGAGATAATGCATAACGATAATGTCCATCGCCTGTAGGAATTTTGATTAACATTAATTCCTTAATATCACGAGAAACTGTAGCTTGTGTAACTTCAATACCTTCTTCTAGTAAAGCCGCAGCTAATTCCTCTTGTGTTTCAATCGCCTTGGACTGCACGATCTCTTTAATTTTGTTATAGCGATAGCGTTTCATTTTGAACTCCCTTTTTTAAACCTTGCACATAAAAGAGAATAGTATCTTTCTGATAATATTATACCATATATTCATAATTAATATATGGTATAAATCGCATATATTATACGTCTTATGCATATTATATTAATATTTAAAATATTGTTAATATTCTATATATTGATAACGTACAAATTCATAGCTCATAAGGTTCATCTATTTATAGGGAATTAATAATTTAAAAATAGAAAAATATACATGTATAATTAAAATCCCCTATAAAGGGGGTTTTACTAACTGAGTATGAGTTTTATTCATAATGAATAAAGATATATTTCGTTTTATCGTTTTTGCAATATAAATAACTCAGGTGGATTATGTATTTGGTTCATCGGATGCCAATGACATACATTATATATTTTCTGATCTAAATCTGATAAATACGATTTAAGAGACTGCATTTCTTCAAATCCCTCTGTTGTTCCAGGGTAAGCAACTATTGTAATAACTCCAGACTTGGAAAGTTTTTGTAAACCTTCATTTATGGCATCAATGGTTTGGTGCGGTTTTGTTACAACTTGGTGATCTCCTCCAGGTAAATATCCGAGGTTAAAAATCATTAAATCAATAACTTCATCTTTTAATTGATGAGCTACCGCCAAATCATGAGAGTCATGAATAAACGTTAAACTTACTTCTGGCGCAATATCATTTGATTGTAAGAGCTCCTTGCTAGTTTTAATAGCTTTCATTTGAATATCAATTCCATATAGATGGCATGCTTTTTGTGCCCGTTTAGAAAGGTATAAAAGATCATGGCCATTACCACATGTAGCATCTACTACCACTTTGGCATTTTCCATGCATCGATCCCAGATTAAATGTTGGAATTGAACAGCATTGTTAATGTTAATCACAAAACCACCCCACTTGAGATTTGGTTATAACAATTCATCTCGACGAGATGCTAACTTTTTAAATAGAGTACCAAAGAAACATTGATCCTTGAATCGTATAAATAAACAATATACAGGGTTAGAACTTATATGTAAGGTTTCTTTATTTGTAAAAGTATAGTCAAATGTACCATCAATACAAATATGTAATTGTGGTTCTCTTTCCGGCATTGTAATTTGAATCGTATCATGTTCCTCTAAAACAAGGCTTACACCTTGAATTAAATGTGGTGCTACTGGGGTGACAATGATTGATCGATTATCTGGTTTCATGATTGGACCACCAGCCGATAGATTATAGCCGGTAGAACCTGTAGCAGAGGAAATAATTAAACCATCCGATGGATACATTTGCGTGTATTGATTATTTATGGACATATTAATTCGAGCCATTTTAGCAGGCTCAGCACGAGTGATAACAATTTCGTTAATGATAGGAACTAGTTCTTCCTCTTTACCCTCATGACGTTCTATATAAGCATATAAATGTCCACGCTTTTCAATATTATAATCACCATTAGCAATACGTTTAATATGACTTTGCATTTGATGAATTTCAATTTGATTTAAAAAACCTAGTTCGCCAAGATTAATACCACAAACAGGTACATTATATGGATAAATTTGTCTTGCAAGATGGATGATGGTACCATCACCACCAAAACTAAAGGCAATATCGATTTGTTTGAAGATTTCTGGGCGACTTAAAATATGAGTTTCAGGAATCTTAAGTACTCGTGCAGGTGCATCTGATTCGAGATCATCTGGCAAAAATACTTCGATACCTTCATCTTTACAAATATGTGCAGCCATTTTTAGAACTGCCATAATATTGCTTTTCCCCATATTGGGGAAGAATCCGATACGCATAGTAATCTCCTATAATGAATGGGCTTCTGCAACCACTGTATCAATCAAAGTATCATCAATGGTTAAGGCCCCTTCTTCGTACTTTTTAAAATAACCTAAAAACTCTATATTACCTTCCATACCTTTAATTGGTGAGAAAGTTAAGCCATGTGTATACAATCCACAATCATACGCAACGTGTAGAATACGATGTAAAACTTCTTTATGGATTTCACTATCTCGCACTATACCACCCTTACCAACATTTTCTTTACCCGCCTCAAATTGTGGTTTTATTAAGGCCACAAGTGAGCCCGTATCTTTTAATAAATTAGTAGCTACTGGTAAAACTTTGTCTAAAGAAATAAATGCTACATCAATAGAAATAAAATCAACAAGTTCACCTATTTGTTCAACAGTAACTGTACGGATATTTTGTTTTTCCATATTGATTACACGTGAATCTTGGCGTAATTTCCAAGCTAATTGATTATATCCTACATCGATGGCAAAGACCTTAGACGCACCGTTTTGTAATGCGCAATCTGTAAAACCACCAGTACTAGCTCCTATATCAATCATCACAGTCCCATGTAAATCGATAGGGTAAGTTTGAATAGCCTTTTCTAATTTAAGTCCTCCACGACTTACATAAGGTAAAGTATTGCCTTTTACAATAATATTGGCATCCACAGGAATCTTGGTGCCTGCTTTATCTATACGTGTAGTATCCATAAATATAAGGCCCGCCATAATAGCTGCTTTTGCTTTTTCTCTACTTTCAAAAAGGCCTCGATTAACGAGGAGTATATCTAATCGTTCTTTATTGCTCATATTACACCATGATAAATACAATAAAACTGAATAAAGGCCACAAGAATACCGAGAATTAAACCACCAAATACTTCGATAGGTGTATGTCCCAACAACTCTTTTAATGCTTCTTTACGTGTAATGACAACAGGTATATTCTTTTTGGTAAAATAATCTACAATTTGATTAAGTATTTGAGCTTGTCGTCCTGCCTCTAATCGTACACCAGACGCATCATACATAACAACAATTGAAAATACTAAGGATAATATAAATAGATCCGTTACACCATTTTTAAGGTAAATCGCTGTTGTTGTAGCAATTACAAATGATGTATGTGAACTTGGAAAACCACCAGATCCAACAAGGCGCTCTGGTCGGAATTTACCATGTCTTAAGAGTTGCCATACAAATTTGATAGCTTGAGCCGTAAACCAGCCCCAAAATGCAGCTTGTGCGATATAATTATGTGCTATTTGTGGTAATATATCAATCATTGTTTATACCTTCTACAGGTAATACCCATTAATTCGTACGTTCTAAAAGATAATCAATTAATGCTGATAGTATAGTTGTATCATAAGAAACCAAGTTTAACGCATCATGAGCTTGGCTACCTACTAAGTAGGATTGATGTTTTGCTTGCTCTAAACCTAGTAAAGATACATAGGTAGATTTATGTTGGCGAATATCACTACCGGGTGTTTTTCCTAATTCTTCAATAGTACCGGTTACATCTAAAATATCATCAGTAATTTGGAATAATAATCCCAGGCAATTAGAATATTCCATAAGGGCTGTTCGCGTAGTCTTATTAGCACTTCCAAGAATAAGACCTAATTCTACAGAAGCGTTAAATAGTGCACCTGTTTTACCAGTATGTAAAACCTTTAATTCTTCTAAAGGAATATGTTTGTCTTCGCTGAGCAAATCAAAGGCTTGTCCCCCAACCATACCTTCAGGACCAGCCGCAGTAGCAACACATTTTATAGCATCTAGTTTTTGCTGTGCACTAGCAACTGTATTTGAAGTCATCAATTGAAAGGCATATGTTAATAACCCATCACCGGCTAAAATAGCAAGTCCCTCACCGTATACTTTGTGATTGGTCAAATTACCTCTGCGATAATCATCATTATCCATAGCTGGTAAATCATCATGAACTAATGAATACGTATGGATACACTCCATAGCACATAGAAATTCCTTATAATCAGCTGGCTCTTTATGAAGCATTTCCAACACAGCCTTAGTTAAAATAGGTCGTATTCGTTTGCCACCTTGCATTAAACTATAATTCATAGATTCATAAAGTTGTTCAAATTCTTGATTTGGGCTATTAAGTACTTCGCCTAACCATTGTTCAATATTTTGTTTGCTAGATGCTAAATAATCTTTGAACATAGAATCTCCTTATTCGCTGATGCGGACTTCTTCGATAATTTGTTGTACTTCATCTTCAACAGAGTCAAGCATTTCAGCACATTCTTTTACCAAAGTTAAGCCCTTTTTATATTGTGATAAAAGCTCAGAAATGGTCATATCCCCATCATCTAATTGCTTAACAATATCTTCTAAGGCCTTATATTTTTTCTCATAACTTTTTAGTGATGCGGCCATCCTTGTGCGCCTCCTTTACCGTAGCAGTAATATAACCATCAGCTAGTGTAACTCGTATATCGTCATTTGGTTGTAATTGGGCAACCGATGTAATAGGTTTGTTATCATGCTCAACCTTTGCAAAACCTTTAATCATCATTTGTAATGGATTTAGCGACTCTACCTGTTGTGCCAATAATGCTAAGCTATGTCTCTCTGCATTACATCGTTCTTTAGTTGCATTAGTTAGAGTTTGTGAAAGCTCTTGTAAGTGTGATTTTTGCTTATGTAAAAATTGCAGAGCTGGAATGCCAAGTTTTCGATTAAAGAGCAATGTTAAATCTGTACGTTTTTGTTGTAGTGTATAGCGTATATATTCGTGTAAATACTCTTCTTTTTCTGTCAGCTGATCTTGTAATGTAGTAATTGGAAGTACTGCCATTTCTGTAGCATGGCTAGGCGTAGCCCCGCGCGCATCAGCTACATAATCACATAAGGTGTAATCTGTTTCATGACCTACCGCCGAAATAATCGGTGTATGAGCATTATAAATTGCCTCTACAACAGCTCTATCATTGAAACACCACAAGTCCTCCATAGATCCACCACCACGACCAACGATGATGACATCAATATCTGGATCAGCATCTGCCGTAGCAATTCCTTTTGCTATAATTGGGCCTGCGGTACTACCTTGTACAGGAACGGAAAACAATTTAAATTGAACTAGTGGATTGCGTTGTTTACTAACATGTAGAATATCATGTAATACAGCACCAGATTGGGATGTAACAATACCAATGCAACTCGCCATATAGGGTAAACCTACTTTATGGCTATCATCAAAGTACCCCAAAGCAGTTAACTCTCGTTTTAGAGCGTCAAATTCAAGCTGTAACGGACTTTTAGCACCTATCTGCATATCTGATGCAATGAGATTTAAACGGCCCATTTTATTGTAAAAGTTAACAGATGCTTTTACAGTTACTAATAAACCATTTTGAATGGCATTAGCTAGTCCCTTTTGCATGACTGTACTAGACCACATTGTCACATCAATGGCAGATTCCTCATCTTTTAAAGAAAAATACATGTGACCACTACTATGACGTTTTGCATTAATAATGGTACCACTTACATATACATTCTTTAATAGATATTCACGATCTAAGGTACGTTTTATGAGATTGTTTAATTGTGTAATGGTTAATACATTCACGATTATCCTCTAGATTCTTGTAAATAAGCAGCACCAAAAGCATTACCTGTGGCATTATCAACAGAGAATTGTGGCTGCGCCACATGTAATTGGAGATGATTTCGTTTACAATAGGTTTCCATCCGCTTACGAAGTAAACTATTACTCATCACACCACCTACAGCAATGAGTGCACGTACAGATTTCTCTTTAGTATGATAAGTAATCATTTTTTCTAGAGCATTTCCAATGGAAGTAAAAACAGCTCTAGCTAACTTAGATTTATCTATATCACTCATAGCGTTATTTATACGCCGCATAGCAGCACTACAAGGACCGGCAAAGCTAATCCATCCGTCTTTTACAGATGATGGCAATGGTTCATATTCTGTAGTTTGTAATGCTAAAGCCTCTAAATGTTTACCTGCAGGAAATGGTAAGCCCAATGCGACACCTATGCGATCAACATATTGCCCTCCTTGTAAATCTTTAGAACCACCAACGATGTGAGATTCAAAAATACCGTTTCCTTGATAATGGCAATATACTAGTTCTGTCGTGCCACCTGATAGATGTAATGCCAAAAATGGCTCATTAGGAATATTTTTTAAATCCCTCAAAGCAGCTAATATATGATTCTCTTGATGTGCAAAAATATGTAAAGGCACATTCATAAGATGACTCAAGGTTTGCCCCTGTCCTAACCCGACCATAAAGGCAGGCATATAAGAGCGTTCTTCACGGCGCGGAAAGCCACTAACACCTATACCGCTAATTGGTACCTGAGGCAACTCTGACATTAACTTAGGCAATGCCTTTGTATGCTGAAAGACCATATTTGATTGTTGTAGTCCTCGCTCACCTAGTTTTACCTCTAAGATTTTACGTGCTTCCCCTACTATGTGAAAGTCGTTATCTATAATGGCACAACTTGTAGTGTAACAACTAGTATCAATGCCTAAGTAATATCGTTTCATTATTTACTCTTATTATATGCGTCTAAGATTGCATTAATTAATTTATAAGATGCATCAGAGCCAAACTCTTTAGCTAATTGAATGGCTTCATTAATAGCAATAGATGGCTCTAAAGGTTCCACTTTATTGTTCATTTCCCAAACAGCAATACGTAAGATAGAACGATCCACCTTATCTAAATTTGCTACGTTACGAGATTTACAGAATGGCTGTAATGTAACATCAATTGCTTCAGCGTTTGATAGTACACCCTCTATAATACTATTTGCATATGCCTTATCCATTGCTTTATGAATGTTTCCTTCGGGAAATTGAACATCATTTTGATCAGTATGAAATTCATTGGCATATAACATTTGGAATGCGTATTGACGAGCCTCTCGCCGATTTCGCTTAGTTACCATGTAAAACTGGCTCCTTTTCTTTTACAATACCTTCAATATGCACATCAACCTTAATATGATTAAGATCTAGCATATTTTTTAAGGTTTGTTTGATTTCTAATTGCAATTGTTTCGATAATTCAATGAGATTATATCCATACAATGCTTTAATATAAATATTAATTTCAATAAAACCTTTACGATGCTTTACATTGATACCAGGTAAGCTACGCTGACCAAAAGCATGGGTAATACCCTCTACCAACTCATCGTAAAAGCGTGGGCTTAAAGAATGAATACCAGGAATGGTTCCTAAAGTTTTTATTGCTACATCAATAATGACAGAATCTGCAATATCAATGGTATCCGTGTCTAAACCATAATTTAATTGATTATCTGAACTCATAGAGATACCTCCTATGGCTGTTGAGGTGTTACTAAATCATCGAAAATAATGTCTTGTACAACTACATCAATAGTTTGAACCTCAATTTCTGTATAAGAGACTAAAGCAGTTTTAATGCGCTCTTGTAGACGTAAAACAACATCAGGAATACGATATCCATACTGAATGCACACATATAGTGTTACTGATATTGCTCCTTCATCGTTAAAGGATATCTTAACACCTTCATGATCGGATTTACGCCTAAAGAAAGTATTAACGCCATCATTAAAGGTGGAACTCATATGATGAATTCCCTTTGTGTCAAGCGCTGTCATTGTTACAATTGTAGCATACACATCATCGTTAATCTTAATTTTACCAGACTCTAGTTCAGTATTTTTCTTGGTCATACTGGCCTCTTTCAAAAAAAGCACCTGTCCCTATATATAATTACATAGACGACAAGTGCTTACAGTGCAAATGTTACGATATATGGGGAATAAGATTCCTTGAAAAGATCTTGCCCCAATACATATCAATGAGTATTAGGCACGTTCAATGTATTGTCCTGTACGGGTATCAATACGAAGTACATCATCTACTTCAATGAAGAGAGGTACTTTTACAGTATAGCCTGTTTCTAATACGGCTGGTTTATTACCACCAGTTGCAGTATCGCCACGGATACCAGGATCTGTTTCAACTACGCGAAGTTCAACAGCTACAGGTAAATCGATACCGATTACGATACCTTGGAAGAACATGATGGATACTTCCATATTTTCAAGAAGGAAGTTTTTAGCATCACCTAATTGTTCAAGGGTAAGTTCAACTTGATCATAAGTTTCGTTATCCATGAATGTATAAGAGCCATCAGATTCATATAAGTATTGCATACGACGACGATCAACATGTGCTTTAGGCACTTTTTCACCTGCATTAAATGTACGCTCAACTACAGAACCAGTTTGCAAGTTTTTCATTTTAGTACGTACGAATGCAGCACCTTTACCTGGTTTAACGTGTTGGAAATCAACTACTTGCCATACATTACCGTCAATTTCAACGGTTACACCTGGACGAAAATCATTACTGGAAATCATCTAACTCTTCTCCTTCTAAATACCTATTTCAATTAACTCTTTTGGACTATGTGTCAACACCTCATAGCCGTCAGATTTGACGATGACACTATCCTCTATTCTCAATCCGATAGTACCTGTTATATAAATGCCAGGTTCTACCGTAATGATCATATTTTCTGTAAATACCGTATCGGATTTAGTATTGGCTACTGGTTCTTCGTGAATCTCAAGACCTACGCCATGTCCAGTACCATGATTAAATTCCTTGGTATATCCATGTTCTTTAATATAATCACGACAAACTGCATCAAGTTCTTTACCAGTAATACCAGCCCGAACTGCAGCTACGCCACGTTTTTGTGCTTCTAAAACTATACCATACAGCTTCTTTTGTAATTCAGAGGCAGACCCCATTACAATAGTTCTAGTCATATCAGAATGATAACCCTTATATACTGCACCAAAGTCAAAGGTAACAAAATCACCTGCTTCAATGACCTTATCACTGGCTACACCATGAGGCATACTAGAACGATTACCAGAAGCAACAATGGTTGCAAAGGAAGGTTCCTCTGATCCACGTTTTAACATTTCTGATTCTAATATAATGCGCGCTTCATTTTCTGTCATCCCCACCTTTAGTTGTAGTAGCAAGGCAGCAAAAGCATCATCACCAATTTTAGCAGCTTTACGCAATAAGTCTAATTCGTCTTCACGCTTAACCGCACGTAGTTTTGCAAAATTGATAGATGTAAAATTAAAGCGTTCATCTAATGTATCACATAAAGTTTCATACGTATCCACAGGCATTTGTTTGCCTTCTATACCGAATAAACCTTCGTGAATATGATATTCATTGAATATATCTACAAGAGTATCCATAACAGTTGTTTCATATTGAATAACTGTGTACCCTTCACATTGTTTTGTTGCTTGTTCAGTATATCTGAAATCAGTAATCATAAAAGCTTTATCTTGAGTAATGATAGCAAAGCCTGTAGTACCAGTAAAGCCTGCAAAATAATGTAAATTTATAGGGCTTATTAAAATGACGCCTGTTAATTCTTGCTCTTTAATATACTGTTGTAGCAGATTTAATCCATTCATAATCTTGCTCCTAGTCTATAAAGTACAATTAATCTTACCATAAAATGCCTATATTGAATAGAATTTTATGCTATTTTTTAAAGCCCTCTATCTGTTCAACGGTCAATTCCATTGCAGAACCAACCTCTTCAATGCCACTTAAATCAATATGACCAATCGTAAGACGTTTCAAATATGTTACAGTACCACCTGCAGCACCAATCATGCGCTTAACTTGATGATACTTGCCTTCTTCAATCGTTACATGTACTGAATGTAACGATACAAATTCAATTTCTGCCGGTTTACATTGCGTACCATCTCCAAGAAGAATTCCCTTTTTAATACGTTGTATACCTTCATCAGATAGCGTTCCTTCAAATTCTACGTAATAAATCTTAGGCACATGTTTATTACCATTGATGATAGAATGTCCCCACACACCATCATTAGTTAATAATAAAAGTCCTTCTGTATCCTTGTCTAATCTGCCTACTGGAACAACTCCCATTTTTATGAATTCTGGAGGGAGTAAATCCATAACAACAGGGTGATTAGAATCTTCTACCGCTGTAACATAGCCCTTTGGCTTATGAAATTTTACATAATATAGTTGAGTAGTACTAACAACCTTACCATCAACAGCAACTATATCAACATCAATATCAATGTGAGTATCTTTTTTCGTTGTTATACTACCATTGATGGTAACCCTTCTATCCTTTATGATTTGATGGACTTCTTTTCGACTACCATAAGCTTTATTGGCTAATAATTTATCTAGTCGCATTATGCATGACCTTGTAATATATCTACGTGTGCTGTATCATTGAGCAAGTTTAAAATATTATGATCAAATTCTCCCATGCCATTATAGAATATACGATTAATTGCTGTATTACCTTGACTAAAATTCCAACAATGACTAATGGAAATATCTAATAATTTACACAATAATGTTCGTATAGTTCCACCATGACAAGCAATGAGAAGTGTTTCCTCCTCATTATTAACATTGATAAATTCCTCTAGACCTGCCCATGCACGGTCTTGTAAATTCTTAAAGCTTTCACCATTAGGAACCTTAACTAGATGTGGTCGCAAATACATTTCATCTATCAAACCAGGCCAACGATCTTCGATATCTGAAAATAGCATAGCTTCCCAATCGCCAAAATTAAGTTCTCGTAAGCGTTTATCTACTGTTATAGGAGTAGTACGTTCCCCGCGAATGACTTCAGCTGTAACTAAAGCACGACTCAAATCACTAGATAATATGCGATCAAATTTAACATCTTTAAGAGCCTGACCACATGCCTTTGCTTGATTTAAACCATTTTCATTAAGTGGAACATCTGTGATGCCTTGGTATTTTCCCATTTTGTTCCAATCAGTTTCACCATGGCGCACAATATACAATGTCTTCATAGTCTTCCTATACTTTCAAAATATCTGTTAATTTTTCTACTAACTTAACATTAGTATCATGATCTTTAATTGCAACGCGAACCCATTGATTATTTAATCCCATATAAGAATCACAGTTGCGAACAATCATATTATCTTTTTTAAGAGCTTCATTAATCGACTCTGCCGTTATTCCTTCTTGCTCAATGTGGAACAACATAAAATTAGCTGAAGGCGGATATACAGTAATACCATCTATAGTATCTAATGAGTTATGCATAAAAAGTTGCTCTTCATGTAATACTTGTTTTGTTCGTTTCACATACTCTACATCATTCAAAGCCGCCTCTGTATAGGATTGAGCTAATGTGTTAACAGACCAAGTGGGAATAAAACTATTTAGTTGCTCAATGATAAGAGGATTGCTGAAAGCAGCACCAATTCGTAGCCCTGGCACGGCATAGAATTTTGTAAAAGAATGAACCACGATAATATTATCAAACTCGTTAACTAGGGAGCGCATGGAGTATTCATTATCTTGTAATGTGTCGTTACCAACAAAATCGATAAAGGACTCATCTATAACAAGTAAACTATTAGCATCTTTCAGCATGCTTGCAATAGTACGAATATGGTTTTTATCAAGTAATGTACCATCTGGATTATTGGGATTACCTAGAAATACAATAATACGACCATCTTGCCCCTTTAACTCAGCTGCAAAAGTTTCTAATGCTAAATAAGGAACCTCAAAATAAGGTTTTCCATGTTCATCTTCCCGTGGTCGATAATAAATATCGCGTACTGGAATTCTACTTGCTTCTAAAGCTGCTTTATATTCAGAAAAACCTGGTGCGGGAACAAAAGCGCCCGTATAGCCAGGTAACCGACAAATTGCATATAATAGCTCTGCTGCTCCATTGCCAACTACAATTTGATTTTTATTCATACCATAGATATCAGCAATGGCATTTAATATATCATCATTTGTAGCATCCGGATAATGTGATATATATCGCAATTGAGATTCTAATGCAGATAAGCCACGTTGGCTAGGGCCTAGTGGATTAATATTAGCACTAAAGTCAATAACATCGTATGGTTCAATTCGTTGTTCATGGGCAAACTGAAAGATATTGCCCCCATGTATTTTAGACATACTATTCTCTTTCTATGAAATACTTTATCGTTTGATATAAGTTAATCCTTCATTCGTAGTTTCAACCATATCTACATAGGTTAATTGTGGCAACTTACGTAAAATCTCATTCTTACAATCATCAATACGACCATAATCAACGGGGAATAATAGTCCCATAATGGTTCCGCTATGAGCGATGATTGTTCCCACACTATTATAAGAATTACCTACATCGTGAAAGTCATATAAATTAGGTTTATATAAAATACGCTGATTGCCAAAAGCACTTAATGTAGCAGCTTGGCCAATGAGCTTTATATCATGCGTTATAAGACCCTGTTTAAACAAATCAAAGGATTCTTGTATAATAGATTCTTTTTCTAAAATTTTATTTTGTAAATCTGCTTGTTTATTAAAGCTAACTGTATCAATGCTACCGCCTTCGTCAAAAACGAGGATTTTTAAAGGTGGGCACATACCTAATGGCTTAGAGATAGTCCCTTTAATATAATCAAACTGAGTTACACCTTGATAAAAAGAGGCATCTGTAGGCTCTACAGATAGACAAATTTGCTCAAGTTCTTTTAATGATAAATCATAGTCCATGGCCAAAGCTGTAGCCATAGCTGTTACAGAAATATCTGCCGAACTTGAAGCCATGCCTTTTCCTTGCAGAATATCGGATCTTACATACACAGGCGGGCAAATTTGATTTTTATTTTTTTGTTGGACCAATTCTTGTACTAATTTACGAGCTTGTGCAGATTTTGGTTGAAGTGCACAAAATTCTTTAGAAAAAGGTTGTATTACATTACTCAATGCGTAGGAGTATCGATTAATTGGACATGTCACTAAAAATGACTGACCATCAATAGAACCTTGTAGAAATTCCCCACATGTACCTGGGGCTCTTACATAATAGGTCACATTAAACTCCTTTCACATCAAATAAAGTATACGTTCTAAAGATATTAAAACTTTGAAAATCAAAAATTTAGAGTTAGAACATAGTTGGATTATTAACTACCGTAGCTGATAGTATAGATAAAATTATGCTATATACCAATATCAATAATACTTCAGTTACTTCCACAACAAATCCATATGTATCACCAGTAGTGCCACCTAACGCTTTTACAATATAGCGGTTTAATAATCGGTTAATAATATACGTAATAATCATGCTAACAATATTGATTTGGAAAATACCTATAGTAGCATATACTAACACACCTAGTCCTACCAAATACCCTACATCAGGTGCTGAAAAAATTGCATAAGCACCATATAAAAGTGTATATAATACTAAACCGATTAATAGTAATAGAATAGGCATAAAGAACGTAGATATGGTGTTATAAGTAATAACATATTTAGGTGCTAAATTAGCAAATGCTGCCCCCATCCCCTGTTCTCTAGCATATGGATAGGATCGAATACTAAAAACCATAGACCAGCGGCTCATTAAAGGCATCATAATGAGTGCCATAGGAATAAATTCAGCCGATGGAATCGAAGCTAATAATTGCCATTTCAAAAGTGTAACAAATACAAAAGCAACAACTCCAAAGGAGCCTATACGACTATCTTTCATAATTTCTAGTTTACGTTCTCTTTCACGGCCGGAAAACAAACCATCGCTTGTATCCATCAAACCATCAGCATGAAGGCCACCAGTTATTAAAAACTCAGCCACAACGATAATTAACATCAATGGCATAATCGGAATAAATGGCGATAATACGCCATATAATATAGCTAATATGAGACCAATAATAAGGCCCACATAAGGAAAGGCTACAACAGATTTACCAAAGTCCTCTACAGACCATTCAGTTTGATTTACAATTTTTAAACGCGTTAAAAATTGTAGTGCTATAAAAAAAGGTGTCATTATACATTCATCCCATAGGTAATAACTGTACTAATGATGACCATTAGTATAGTCGTAACATACATCATATAAATTGTTCGAGTAATATGGTTACGGTTTAGCTTTTCAATAGGATCCCCCATATATTCACGGAAGGTCATTTTTTTAAAATACTGATTGTAACCACCTAAACGGATATGTAAGGCCCCTGCCACAGGTGCTTCTGCATACCCCCCATTAGGGCTAGGATGTTTTTTTGCATCACGTAAACCGATTTCTATTGCCTTTTTAGCATCAAAGCGTAAAAAGAATGCAGAAATTACAAATAATACAAAGGTAATTCGGGCAGGAATCCAATTTAATATGTCATCAAAGCGTGCAGCTACGCGACCAAAGTACAAGTACTTTTTATTCTTATAGCCTAACATAGAATCCATAGTATTAGCAGTTCTATAAAGAATAGCCCCCATAGGGCCACCGATAATAAAAAAGAAAAAAGGCGCAATAATACCATCTACCGTATTTTCCGCAATCGTTTCCACTGTAGCCCGAGTGATTTCGCTTTCATCTAAGTCTTCCGTATCTCGTCCCACAATCCATGATAAACGTTTGCGAGCATCTACGATATTACCTTGTTTTATTAACTGACTAATGGTAAAACCTGCGCCAGCCAATGAGCGTGGAGAAATGGCAATGTAGAGGATCACTACTTCGAAAGCATAGTATACCCATTCGTCTACTACTCCACCTAGCCATAACAATAAAGATACTATGATATATACCGATATAAGAATTAAACCTACTGCAATACCACCGTACCACAATTTCTTCGTATCATTATCAGTGTCTTTATAAAGAACGGCTTCAAAAAAAGATATTATACGTCCAATAATGGCGACGGGATGATATTTACTATTGGGATCTCCAATAATTAAATCCAATAAAAATGCTAAAACTGGTATGCACACAAAGTTATACTTTGAAAACCAGTGAAAAATTGCTAAATGTTCCATATATCTCCTCTACTATCCCAAGGTAGACATAATATAATCCATATCTAGATGGTCCTCCACAATATCAGCTAAGCGATTATATGCCGCATTTTTATGGTCAAAATAATGGAATACTACATCTAATGGTTGTAATCCCTTGCGTTCACGTAATTGATTGATAATAAAACGTCTAAACTCGTCATTATCAAATACACCGTGAATATATGTACCCATTACTTGATGATTACCATCAATAAAACCATCAATAACATTGACAGCCTCTTCACTGCGACTTGTAATTGTAAAGCAACGAGACACCGAATCTGCTAGTGGCGTAGTATCCCCCATATGAATTTCATAGCCTACTAATTTTTCACCCCTGAAAGTACCATTTAAAAACTGTAAATTAGATACATTGAATTGTACTTGATGGGTAGTTTTTTGAGCCTTCATAGTCGTGGAGGATTCAACAAGGCCAAGTCCTTCAATTTCCTCGATATCACCTTCCATATGATGCGGATCATAAATAGTTTTACCTAACATTTGGTTACCGCCACAAACACCGATAACAGGTGTACCTTGAGCAGCCAATTTTTTGATTTCATCAGCAAAGCCTGTATCACGTAAATATGTTAAGTCAGCCAATGTATTTTTAGAACCAGGTAATATAATTAAATCTGGCGTACCGATAACATCTCCAGGGCCTACAAAACGGACAGATACATCTGGCTCATAATTAAGTGCATCAAAGTCTGTAAAATTAGAGATTTTAGGTGTTTGCATAACTACGACCTGAATATCTTTAGTACCACTATTGCGTTTGTTCTCTAATGCAACAGAATCTTCTTCATCAATATCGAGGTTCTCAATGGCAGGAATAACACCTACCACTTTTTTACCTGTTTTTTCTTCAATAAAGGTAAGAGCTGGTTCTAATAGTTTGATATCACCACGGAATTTATTGATAACGATACCTTTAATAAGATCGCGTTCTTCTGGTTCTAATAATTCTAAGGTACCAACAATGGACGCAATAGCACCACCTCGGTCAATATCTGCAATGAGAAAAACTGGAGCTTGAGTCATCTTGGCAATACGCATGTTTACAATATCATTTGCTTTTAAGTTAACTTCTGCTGGACTACCTGCTCCTTCGATAACCATCATATCAAAATTTGAGTCTAAGAAATCAATAGATTCTTTAACCTTATCTAAAGCGGTTAGTGAATATTTTGTATGATATTCTTTGGCACTATATACGCCAACAGGTTTCCCCATCAATACAACTTGAGACGATTGATTTCCTGTAGGTTTTAATAACACAGGATTCATTTGCACAATTGGATCAATACCAGCCGCTTCGGCTTGAGCGACTTGAGCACGACCAATTTCATCGCCCCATTTTGTCACATAAGAATTGAGGGCCATATTTTGTGCTTTAAAAGGAACGGTCTTAAAGCCTTTTCTATAAAAAATACGGCATAATGCAGTACAAAGAATACTTTTACCTACATTAGAGCTCGTTCCTTGAAACATGATTTTCTTAGCCATTTATATGAACCTCCTGTGATTTCAATTCAATGGTAACACCACTAATTGTTAAATAGAGTTTATCTGCAACAGAAGCTACTGCTCGATTCACACGACCAGCAATATCTCTAAAATATCTAGCCAGTTTATTATCCGGCACAATACCTAACCCAATTTCATTGGTTACAAATATAACAGTTTTATTTTCACATGATTGTATCGAGTCTAATAAAATGTCTAATTCTGAAAGTATTGTCTGTTCTAACCGATTAGCATCTTCTTGACCACGAATGGAGCCATATGCCATCATATGATTGGTAGTAAACATAGTTAAACAATCTATAAGAATTACATCTGCTGATTGACTGATATTTTCCCATTCATCAGCTAAATGTAAAGGCACTTCAAAATTATTCCATATTTTTCCTCGTCGCTCTTGATGTTTTTTGATGCGATCCACCATTTCCTCATCAAAAGCTTGACCCGTAGCTACATAAGCTTTTTGACCCTTTGTAGCCAATGCTAAACGTTCAGCAAATTCACTTTTTCCACTGCGTGCCCCACCGGAACACAATATAATTTGTGATTTCATAATACACCTATACAAGAATTTATAATTTCAGTATCATTATAAGTATAACAAAGGAGCGATACTATGGAAATTATGAATATGAAACTAAAAATGATGGCTACGCTATGGGATAATACATATCGTGTTGCCATCGATGACGGACAAGGTAAATATATTGGTACTGCACGAGTAGTAGTGAATGTTCCTCTACCACCAGAAGCTTTACCTGAAAACGCACCGCAAGTTGAAGCACAACTATTAATATTAGTTGAAGACTTTAATTTCGGCGCTGATAAAATTATAAACTTTGAAACAACATTAGCGGATTTATTAAGAGAAAAATTCCGTTATAAAATTCCTCATATCTTCTTTTACTATCCTAGCCCTCAAGATGTTTTAAACCAAACAATTTCACAATAAGGTCTATAACGAGCAAAAAGCTATGTAAAATACATAGCTTTTTTTGTTTATTCAGCTCCAAGTTCTTCCTCTACACGACACAAGATAAAGCAAAGGTCGGATAGACGATTTAAGTATTTTAAATTAGATTCGTGAACACTTTCACCAGCATCTAATACTCGCCATAAAGCGCGTTCCGCACGTCGAGTAATCGTTCTAGCTACATGTAAATAAGCAGAAGATTGTTTTTCACCGGGAATGACAAAACTAGATAAAGGCTCTAACTTTGCATCAAAGCGATCAATAACTTTTTCTAAATGCTTTACATATTGCTCAGTAATTACCGGAGCAGTATTTAAACTTGCAATATCAGCCATTAATGTCCATAAGTTTCGCTCAATATCGTATAATTCAGCAGCAACACGTGGATTTTCAGCATAAGCGCGAGCCAATCCTAAAAAAGCTTGTAATTCATCGATTGTACCATAAGCTTCTACGCGTAAAGATGATTTTTGTACACGTTCGCCAGTATATAAACCAGTTGTACCAGCATCACCTGTTTTTGTATAAACACTACTTGCCATATGATTACCTCCTATAGATATACATGGATGTAGAAATAAAAGCTAAATGATCCCAACCTTGAGATTATTTGTATTCAGGGAACCAAAGATGAATTTCACGAGCAGCAGCTTCTGGAGAATCAGAAGCATGTACTACGTTAGCATCCATTGTTAGGGCATAGTCACCACGAATACTACCAGGGGCAGCATCTACAGGATTTGTTGCTCCGTTTAAAGCACGTACGGATACAATTGCGTTCTCACCAGCTAACACAAAAGCAAGAACTGGGCCTGATGTAATAAAATCAACTAATTCACCAAAGAATGGCTTTTCCTTATGTTCTGCATAGTGTTCTTCCGCTAATTCACGAGGTACTTGTAAGAGTTTTAATGCTTTAATAACAAGGCCTTTACGTTCATAACGGCTAAGGATTTCACCACTTAATTGACGTTTAACTGCATCTGGTTTAATTAAAACTAATGTTTCTTGCATGATACCCTCCAGTAGATACTAATTATAATATTACCTTTTCTTTATACTTTGGATTCATAGCTTGTTTCTTTAACTTTTGAATACGTTCTTCCGTGCGAGGATGTGTACTAAAAAGATTGCTCAAGCTTTCACCAATTCCCATCATAGGGTTAATAATAAACATATGGGCTGTAGCATTACTTGCATTAGGCAATGCACCATGTTTAGAGTAGTAGTCAATTTTTGCAAGTGCAGAAGCCAGTGCTAATGGGTTGCGACACATATCTCCGCCTCCCTCATCAGCTAAAAACTCACGAGTACGGGAAATACTCATCTGAATAAGACCAGCTGCGATAGGTGCAATAATGATCGTACCAAGAAGCGCCAAAGGGTTAGTGCCTTCTCGATCATCGGAGCGCCCAAATATGGCAGTGAATTGAAGTATATTGGCTATCATAGAAATAGCACCAGCCATCATAGCTGCAATTGTACTAATCAATGTATCTCGATTCTTAACATGTGTTAATTCATGTGCAAGCACACCTTCTAATTCTTCATCAGTTAATAGACGTTGGATACCTTCTGTAACAGCAACTGCTGCATGACTAGGATTTCTACCTGTTGCAAATGCATTCGGTACTTCACTGGGAATGATATAAACCTTTGGCATTGGTAAATTACCATTTTTAGTCAATTTCTCTACCATTGCATATAGTTTTGGATTAGACTGTGCAGTAACAGGTTGAGCATTGTATTGGGCTAAAACGATTTTATCGCTGTACCAATAAGACATAAAATTCATACCCATGGATATGACAAACATCATAATCATACCGCTTCTGCCGCCAATCATATCACCAATAACCACTAAAATGGCCGTTAGCGTAGCTAACAAAAGTGTTGTTTTTATATTGTTCATAGTTTCCTCCAATTATTGTTATGGACTATGCCTAACACTATAATTATACCATAAACTATATAATTAACGCTCCAGTTGTATCAGCTTCTAAGCAATATATTTTATTTTCAATCTCATTTGCTGTGAATACAGCCCCCATAGCCTTTGCTACCTCTTGTACATGAGCTTTATCAACATATGCAATTAGAGTAGAACCCGATCCACTGATAGTTGCACCGTAAGCTCCAGCAACTTTTGCGGCTTCAAAAACTTCATCACAATGAGGAATCAATGTCTTACGATAAGGTACATGCAAGTTGTCATCTAAGGCAACAGATAAATTACTTAATTGATGCGTAATTAAGCTTGTTACAAATAATGAAGCATGACTTACATTTTGTACAGCTTCTTTGAATGGAATATGATTTGGTAGCACAGAACGAGCATACTCAGTAGATACCATGACTTCTGGTACTACAACAGCAAAATGTAGCTCCGGAGGAATAGAAATGACCGTGTTTAGTACCTTATTTTTTAAACCTGTAGCACAACATAAATTTCCGTAAATAGCTGGCGCTACATTATCTGGATGACCTTCCATACGATTTGCTATAACCAGTAACTCTTCTTTTGAAAGTGGATGCTTTACTAATGCGTTCGCCAGTAAAAGTCCCCCTACTATAGCCGTACTACTACTACCTAGTCCACGAGAGGGAGGAATCAAGGTTTCAGAAGTTATATGACCATATCGAATTGGTTCTTGAGCAGTAGCAAAAACTTGATCCATAGCGAAACCAATTAGATTCTTTTTAGGATCTTCAGCGCGTAAAATATCTGCACCAAAACCTTCAAAAGTATATGTATATTCTGTAGCATTTTCATCTGGTGTAAAGCTGAATATATTATAAAGATTTAGTGCTAATCCTAAGCAATCAAAACCTGGGCCACAGTTTGCACTAGTGGCAGGTACTTGTACACGAACAGTATTCATAATTAAGCTTCCATAATACGAATAACACTATTAACAGCCTTAACGGAGCGCAAGCTATTAAAAGAGTCTATAAGATTTAAAATATAAGATCTTGGGCATTTAGATGTAACAATGGCAAGAACTGCAGTTTCTGGATCCATATTTCGTTGAACGATGGATAAAACAGAAATTTTTTGTTCTGCTAATTTTGCAGAGATTTTTGCTAGAACACCTGTTTTATTATCCACTGCTAAACGCAAGTAGTAGCTAGATTGGATTTTACCTGGAGAATAAATATCTTTTTGATCATAATAGAACGGTTTCAAGCGCCCTGTTTCATTATAAGAGACATTCTTTGCCACTTCCATTATGTCAGATACTACAGAACTACCTGTCGGTAAGCTACCTGCACCACGACCATATAGCATGACATCATCGATACCATTGCCCTTAACATAAATTGCATTGTAGGATCCTCGAACAGATGCTAATGGATGTGTCGTAGGAATAAATGCAGGATATACATTTAAAGATAATCCTTGAGCAGTTTCTTTAGCAATACCTAATAATTTAATATTGTAACCAAACTCTTTCCCAAATTTTATATCTTCAGTATCAATACAAGTAATACCTTCTACAGTTACATCTTCAAAGAAAATACGACGGTTAAAGCTAATAGATGCAAGGATTGCCAATTTACGAGCTGCATCAAGGCCTTCTACATCAGCTGTAGGATCTGCCTCTGCATATCCTAAATCTTGTGCTTCTTTTAATACATCTTGGTAGCTTAAACCTTCTTCAGACATTTTAGTCAAAATAAAGTTTGTAGTACCATTCATAATACCAATGATTTCAGTAATACGATTACCGGCTAACGATTCATATAATGTGCGGATTATAGGAATACCACCTAGAACAGATGCTTCAAAACGTAGATCTACCCCATTTTTACTCGCTAAGTCTAATAAGTATGGACCAGCTTCTGCTAATAAGTCTTTATTGGCAGTTACCACATTCTTCTTAGCTTTTAAAGCTCCTTCTACGCAATCCTTAGCAAAGCTTGTACCACCCATCAATTCCACTACCATTTGGATGGAATCGTCTTTTAACACTTCATCAATATCAGTTACATATTTAGCTGTTTCTGGTAATGTAATATGACTATATTTTTCTGGATTTCGTACATAAATTTTTGAAATTTCAACATTGACACCTGTACGATTTTTAATTAATTCAGCATTGTCTTGCAATAAGTTAAAAGTACCTTGTGCAACAGTACCAAAACCTAATAAAGCAATTTTTATAGTGGTCATAATCGTCCTACTCTCTTAATTAGCCTATGCTTGGCCTAAAATTTCTACCTTGATAATACCCTTCATAGAGCGAATATCTAGCAATAAATCTTCTAATGAACCTTGTAAATCCTTGGTTTCAAAAGAAATGCTACTATTCGCAATGCCTTGTAATGGAATATCTTGATTAATCGTTAAAATACTACCGTTACGTTCAGCAATGGCTTTCAAAACGCTTGATAACATACCAGATTCATTTGACATAGAAACATAAATACTAACAATTTTCCCTTGAGCAATTTCAAAAAATGGAAAAACATAATCCTTGTATTTATAATACGCAGATCGACTTAAATCCATTTTTTCAACTGCTTCGTTAATTGTTTTAACCTCACCTAGTTTTAGAATTTCTTTTACTTTTATCGTCTTTTTTATAGCCTCTGGTAAAATATCTTCTTGAACCAGATAAAATTTATCTTTTTTTGGTTTAGACATAGAGCACACTCCCTTATTGTTCTCTTGAAGTTTCTTGGGCAACGAATTGTCGTCCATATAATGTTAATACTGCATACATACCGATGAAGAATGGCATATATTCAGCCACAACACGCCATCCTACAGCGATGATGCCCACTGTTCCATTAGGTACAAAGGCACTAAATAATACTACAAATAGACCTTCTGCAATGCCTGTTCCCCCTGGGGTTGGTGCAAAATACAAAATAAGATTTAATAAAATCATGCGATCTAAAATATCGATAATAGGAATATCTGGTGTGAAAGCATACATTAAAGCGGGTGCAATACAATATAAGCATAATAAACTCAAACCAGATTCAATAAAAACTATTAAAGATTGGACAGGTTGTTTATAAAGTAAACCAAGACCTTGATTTAATGTTTCTAATTTAGAAAGCCAATCTTTAGTGTTATGTGCTTTAAATCGTTGTGCTAGATTATAGACAAATTGACGCATATATTTAGTCTGTAATATATAAGTTCCCACTAAGGCCGCTATAACAGCAAGCACGGCAAAAATCAAAAGCATATCACGAGAGATATATGGAATTTCAATAGCATCTCGTAAGAATACTAATGGCAGCATAATGACCAAAAACATAATGGAAAATACGGTACGTATTAATACAATCGGTGTACCTTTAGATATAGGTACGCCATAACTTCTCAACACCAGTACTTGCGCGACAGCACCCCCGCTAGCTCCAGGTGTCAACATAGCCATAAAATAATTACTAAAAATAACTCGTAGCACTGCTCGTATCGATAACTTATAACCACCAATTTTTACGAGCCTTTGAAGTCGTAATCCATCAAAATACATACCTGCTACTAAAGCAACTACAGCTAATAATAAGGAAATACTATTAAAAGATGATATGGCTTTCAATGCATCTAAATCAATAGTATAGTAAATGATACCAATTGATACAGCCAACAACAAGAGAAACATAAAGATGCCTCTCTTCATCATTTTACTCATACCAAGTCTCCATAATTAATGAGCTCTATATCATGTTGACTTATATATAATCGCGTATGACTGGAACAGAGTGCTTGCAACTCATCTTCCCAATGATAACCCCAATTATAAAGCTTACTAAGAATACTACTATTACTACCTGGGTGAACCATCAATTCATGGGTACCAGAATGTTTATTTACCGCTTTTAGGATACCCATTAGAGATTTCTGATTTATATGGCCTCCATTTACCATGCCCCAAAAATATTGGGTTGTAGTCATACAATTATTTCGTATGATTGGTCGCGCATTAGCCGCAACCGTTGATAAACCAACTTTACCAAGAAATCGAATTGGGGAATACATATAATTCATAAAACCAGTAGACTCATCGGGTATACGTATAGCATGTATACCAAAGGATTTTGCCTGTTCAATCACAATTGGCAATACCGTTGGTAGAACATGCATATGTTGATGTCCATCAATATGAGTTACCCTTAAGCCGGTATCCATTATTTGAGCTATTTGTCCATGAATCTCTTTACGTAATTCACTATAATTGATTTTGCCAGAGTAAATACGTTTAATAAATTCTACATAGTTCTCTGGAAATACACCTTCTGGTGTGAGAAGTGATGAAACTTCTGATGGATCACATACTGGTTTCACCCCACCTACCAAGGTAATATGAATACCAATGCCCAACTTAGGGTTTTGTTTTGCCATACTTACGGCTTCTGTAAAAGCTTCTCCTCCTGCCATTAAAGAGGTACTGGTAATAATACCCCTACGATGACCATCAATAATACCAGCATTAACTGCACTATGAAGGCCAAAATCGTCTGCATTTACAATTAATTTGGACATAGTTATCTTCCTTTTCATGAAAAAAAGGGAGAACTTTGTTCTCCCACAAAGGATATATGTTATTGTACCAAATACACAACTAAAAAATCAATACAAAAGCCCTCTACTTGTATACTAGTAGAGGACTTTTTATAAGGTCATAAATTTTTATCATATATACTAAGGCATCAATTGTTCTTGTACTTTATACATACATAATGCAGCAGCTACGCTTACATTTAAGGATTCCATATCACCATACATAGGAATCATAATACGATTTGTACATAGATTCATAACCTCTGGTGTTACGCCATTCCCTTCGTTTCCTAATACTAGCATAGTTCGCTTAGCATAACGTACAGTATGATAAGGATTGGAATGTTCTAAAGCAGTTACATAGGTAGTCATATTAGACTCAGTTACCATATCATGTAACAGAGATAAGGTAATGTCTTCATATAAAGGTATTTTATGTAAGGCGCTCATAGTACTGCGCACTGTCTTGTCATTAAAAGGGTCCACAGTTCCTTTCATCAAAAATATACCTTTTACACCTGCTGCAACTGCTGTACGAATTATGGTACCTAGATTGCCAGGATCTTGAACTCCATCTAATGTAATATATAAGCCATCATCAATGTGAATGCTTTCCATATCGTATTTTGGTTTTGATACAATAGCAACTACACCTTGTCCATTTACGGTATTATCTACTTTATCAAATATTGGATCTTGTGCAATAAATTTAGGTACAAATTGAACAGTATCTAAGTCTAATAAATCTAATATATTTTGATCTTGAGCTTTAGATTCACGTATAACAATTGTTTTTACTGCCCCCATAGCTGCAATATCTCGAATAGAGCGAATACCTTCAACAATGTACTCTCCATATTTTTGGCGATTTTTACGCTGCCCTAATGAGATAATTCGCTTAATGGTCTTATTATCTTTAGATTGGATACATTCCATACTAACTCCCACTGTGTTGATTATTCCAGAGATTATAAAAGGTCCCTTTTAAGTTGATAAGTTCATCAAAAGATCCTATTTCTATTATTTTACCATATTCCATATACACTATTTTATTGGCATCTTTTACTGTTGAAAGGCGATGAGCAATACTTACAATTGTTTTACTACCTCGAATATTTTCAATACTTGCTTGAATTTGCTTCTCCGTATGACTATCAATGTTAGCCGTTGCTTCATCTAACAATAGAATAGGTGTTTTTTTAATCAAGGTACGGCCAAAAGCCAACAATTGCTTTTGCCCATCAGATAGTAAGGAGCCTAAATAACCAACCGGTGTGTCATACCCTTCCGGAAGGTGTTCAATCATAGAATGCAAGTTAACTTGTTTTGCTGCATTGACCATATCCTCATTAGAAATTGATGTATCAAAAAGTGTTAAATTATCTCTAATGGAACCCTTAAATAGATAAGCTTGCTGAAAAACATATCCCATTAAATGACGAAGTACAGAACTATCATATTGGGCAATATTTATACCGTTAATATAGATAGCCCCTCTTGTTGGTTTGTAGATTCCCATCAACAATGACAAAAGTGTTGATTTACCACTACCAGAAGGCCCTACAATACCTATGAATTCTCCAGCTTTAATAGTGAATGTAAAGTCCTCTAGCGCATAAACGTCGTTATTTTCATAGGAAAACCATACATGCTCGAATTCAATCGTCTCTATATATTTAAATTCATCAGGAACTTCATTAGCCATCTGACGCTCTTCTTCCTCTAATAAGGGAACTAATCTTTCAGCACCAGCTAATGCGCTTTGTAGAGAGTTATATTTATCTGCAATTTCCTTTAATGGTTGGAAGAATCGGTCCATATATTGTATAAAGGCAAATACTGTACCAGCATCAGCTACGGAGTCTATTAAATTCGTAGTTGTAAAAATAACAATTAACGCAACAAAGAATAGACCATCTACGAGCGGTCTAAAAATAGAAAATGTGGTAACCTCAAAAAGACCTGCTTCTAAGAAACCTTTATTAACAGTATTATAACGTTCCTCAATTGCTCTTTCGCCACCATAGGATTTTACGATTACAATATAATTTAACAGTTCCTTGATGCTTGCATTAGAAGCAGCTACAGAACGTCTTACCTGACGGAATGCTTTGCGAGAAAACTTTTGAAACACCCAAATAATTCCACCCATTATAGGTAGTAAAATTGTCATGATTATTGCTAAAGGTACATTAATGGCATACATAAATCCTAATATACCAATAATCATTAAACCGCTACTTGCCAAATTCAGAATTACATCTGTATATAATGTACGTAATGACTCTACATCATTAGTAATGCGAGTTACCCAATTCCCAATTGGCAACTTATAGAACTCATCATGTGGTTTATTAAGAATCTTTTGGAATATAATACTACGAATATTATAGATAATTTTTTGACCAAAACTTTTTAAAAAGTAATTCTCTACAAAGATAAACAATACACTACCAATTATAGTAAAGCCATACATTAAAGCATAGTATTCAATAACAGCGATATCATTAGTGGCAAATCCAAGATCGATAACTTGCTTAGTTAAATATGGGCGTAAAAGTAATAGTACTAAATTTCCTGCGAGCGCAACCGTTGCTAAAAATAGAATACCTAAATAAGGCTTAATGTAGCCAGTTATATAGGAGAATAGAGCCCAGTCATTTCTTAGATCACGCTTCTTCATGATGGCCCCCTCCATTCTGCGCTTCATATAAGGTACGGTATAAACCATTGTTACCTAATAATTCTTCATGAGTACCTTCTTCTACGATACGCCCCTCATCAAATACTAGTATTTTATCTGCTTTCTCTACAACCTCTAATCGTTGTGAAATACATAGAATCGTCTGATCTTTTACATTATGTAATGAATTTAATATGGTTGTAACTGTTACTGCATCTAAAGCGGAAAAACAATCATCTAGTAATACATATGGCGCATTTTTATAAAAGCCGCGAGCCATATTGATTCGCTGCTTCTGTCCACCTGATAAATCATGACCTTCTTCAGCAAGCTCATGTAAATCATCGTTTAACAAATCGCCTAAATCTCTATATAAGTCTGCCTTTTGTGCTGCCAACTCTACAGTTTCATGCATGGATAAATCTTTACCAAATTTAATATTATCAGCAATGGTCGTACTTAATAGGTAAGATTGTGTCGGCACATAAGCAATTGAGTTTCTAAGCTTTGATAAAGAAACAGTAGCTAAATCTTGACTGCCAAAATAAATAGATTTTTCCGGACACTCTTGTAATCCAATAAGCAATTTAAACAATGTACTTTTGCCAGAACCGGGTTTACCAACTAAACCAATAAAAGAACCTTTTGGTATTGTCGTTGTCAACTGAGATAATGCATGCCCTTTAGAGTTTTCATAAGTAAAATCTAAGTATCGAATATGAATATCCTCAAGCGGCAGTACTTCATCGGTATCATCTATTGTTTCTGTAGGCAAATGTAAGAAATCCATAATACGATCTAAAGAAGCAAGACCTTTTTGTACAATAGAAATAAGGCCACCAAACCCTATTAAAGGTCCCACAATTAACATTATGAATGAATTAATAGTAACAAATTCGCCTATAGTCATTTTGCCTTCTACAGCTAAATGTCCACAAATAAAAATACTAATACTGATACAAATAAAGGGTGCAATTCTTGTCAACGGTGTTAATATTGCATCTAGTAGTGCAACATCCATATTCTTCTTATAATTAAGTTTATTTATTTTTTCAAAAGAATTAGAGATAATGCTTTCACGATTAAAAGCGCGAATAACATCCATCCCTTGAAATAACTCTTGTCCAAACTCTGTTAAATCGCTATAAGTAGCTTGTGCACTACGTTGTTTAATACGTAGCTTTCTGCCTAGTACAAATATAGCCACAATAATTAAGAATACAGGTGTCATAATTTTAAAAGCTAATACAGTATTAATCTTTTGAATTAAAATTATGGAGCCCACAATGGAATAGAAAATAATATCCACTATAATCATTACACCTAGACCAAGGGCAACACGTAGCGATGTTACATCGTTAGTCATGAGCGCCATAACCTTACCAGGTCCATTAGCCTCATAGTACGTTGTTTTTACTTGTAATGCTTTACTACACAAAATCTCACGAAAAAGATACTCCATGCGACGAATAGAGCCTAATAGGGTTCTGCGTGAGATAACTTTTAAAATAGTGATAATAATAAATAATAAAATGAAATAAAAAATATAAGTGACTAACCCTTCCTTATTATTGCTCAACGTATCTATAGCATTACCAATAAATTGAGGAACAAATAAAAAAGCCACGTCAATTGCCATCAACATAGTTAAGCCAATGGCATAGATCCAGCCTTCACGCCGGAAAAACTGCATAAATAAATCTATTGGTTTCATAGGTCCTCTCTAACATATCCTATTAAATCTAATCAAAATCATTGCCTATATAATTACTAGTATCATTATATTGTAAATGAATTTAAATCAATACTGTAAAAGCTAAATCAACAAATTTTATTACGTTAACTTTTCTCTTTATAGTATACACATTTTTTATGATACATTAATACACCTATACGTATAACAGTTAGATTAAATATTTTATTACAGTAGTAGTTCTATTTCATCAATATTAATATTAGTTAAATGGCCTCTTTAAATTTTTACAGTAATCAATCGTAACGATCTTTTTAATTAATACTATATCGAATTTTTTAGTTTACTTATGGTAATGTAAATGTTATACTATGCATATAAAGAAATTATATTTTACATAATTAGAATTAAAACTCTTAGGAGGAATACAACATGGAAAAACGTACTGGCGTAGTAACATTTGCAGGTGGCCCTATCACATTAGTTGGCCCAGAAATTAAAGTAGGTCAACAAGCTCCAGACTTCACTGTATTGAGCAATGACTTGCAAGCTAAAACTTTAAAAGACTTCGAAGGTAAAGTAAAAGTTATCTCCGTTGTTCCTTCCCTTGATACAGGTGTTTGTGATGCTCAAACTCGTTGGTTCAACCAAGATGCAACAGCACTTTCCGAAGATGTAGTCGTATTGACAATTTCTATGGACTTACCATTCGCTCAAAAACGTTGGTGTGGTGCTGCAGGCGTAGATAAAGTTGTTACTTTGTCTGACCACAAAGATGCTTCCTTCGGTGAAAACTATGGTTTCTTGATTGAAGAGCTTCGTCTTTTAACTCGTGGCGTTGTAGTAATCAACAAAGATAACAAAGTAACTTATGTTGAATATGTACCTGAAGTAACTCAAGCAGTTAACTTCGATGCTGCATTAGAAGCTATTAAAGCTGATATCTAATTCGTAGATATTCATTTGATTATAGTACAATGTAATCGAAAAAGACCGTACGGTGTACGGTCTTTTTTATGTAGTATAATATTTAGATTTTTATTGTAGGTGAATTATATATGTGGATTCGTATTTCTAAACTATTATTAACGATAAAAAATATAGCCCTTGTAGGCGTTGGTATTGCACTTTGTATTGCACTTATTAATACATTGATTAGTCTTGTCTATGTTACGTGGGCGAATATTCAAGGTTATAGTACATACTCTTTATTGATTGAAGAACTAATTACCTTCTTTCTATACTTTGAGTTTATTGCACTCATCGTTAAATACTTTAAAAATAACTTCCACTTTCCACTTAACTTCTTTTTATACATTGGCATAACTGCAATTGTAAGACTTCTAATTATCAATCATGAATCATCATTTGATAATTTAATTTGGTCTGTTGCAATTTTTGTACTTGTATGTAGCTTAGTATTAGTAGAAAAATTTATTGGACATAACGAATAAAATTTAAATCGTTTTGTTTGAATATATCTAATTTATTTAGATATATTTAAATGAAAAATGGCCTCTACCGTAGTAGAGGCCATTTTTATTAATAAATTGATTTTATTAGAAGATATTTTTAGCGTAGTTAGCGTATTTAGCTTCTAATTCTTCCATTTTATCATTCATTTCGATTTGTAATTGGGATGCTAAATCATATTCACCATCATTAAGTGCATCAATTAAACGAGTGAATAAGGATTTACGATCATCACTATCTTTAGCAAGGTAGAAACGTAAGTCATTAACTTCTGCAAAGCGTTTATCATCTACACTATTTCGGCTGTCAGTATGAATTGCAACCATGCTACGAACTGTATCCAAATTGTTTGGGATTAAGCGGTTAGCCAATACTAGTTTCCAGCGTTTAAGAATGGAGGCAATAAAGGAGTCCATTAAATCTTTAGCAAATGCATTGCCTTGAGCCAATGTTTCTACTAATTCAGGATTATTTTGGTAACCCTTTATGTTTTCCCATACAGTAGCTGGAGCAACACCAAACATTTGATTACGTTCTTCTTGTGTGAAATCATCAAACACATCTTTTTCAGTACGGTATGCACGATTTGTAGCAAGATAATCAGATGTTTCACCTACTTCTTTGGAAAGCTCTGCTTCCAATTGAGCTTGTGTTTTACCAGATGTAATGGCATATTTCATACCATCAAATGCAGAAATAAAGATCAACGCTAAAGCAGTATATGTATTGGTGTAAGGATTTGGAGAACGCAATTCATAACGTGTCGCCATAGGATTATCGATATCTCGAATTAAACCGCAAAGGATTGTACGGTTACGGCTAGGTTCAGATGGATCAGTACCTAAAGATGTAACAATACATACTGGCGCTTCAAACCCAGGTTTTAAACGGTTTAAAGAATCTGTTGTAGAGCTGATGAATGGATTAATGGCTTCATAGTGTTTTAAAAGTCCCATAATTGCACCAATGCCTAAAGAGCTAGCAGATTCTTTACGCATATCTTCTGGGCTAAATAAGTTAACAACTTTACCAGATTTTAATTTAGCCATAACACCAAAATGAGTATGTTCACCAGAACCAGCTACACCAATTATTGGTTTTGCATTAAATGTTACATCAAGACCATTTTCACGGAATACTTCACGAACAATGATACGAGCTTGTAATTCATTATCTGCTGTTTGTAATGGATTATTTGAGAATTTCCAGTCGATTTCTAATTGTTCTAATACAACGGCTTCATGACCATCTTCATCAAGTTTAGCTTTAACGCCACCTACTTCTTTATGACCCATTTCAGCAACCATACCATATCTATCAAGACGTTCAACAGCTTGTTCTAATGCAGTGCGAACTGTACCATGAGTACGTTGCCAGTATTGTTCTTGTAATTTTTGGGATACGGATAATTCTTTTTTGGTAACTGTTCTAGATGGAGTTTTTACCCAGAATTCTAGTTCTGTTGCAGATGTGAAAATGATATCTACAACTTCATCAGCTTTCACATGCGGCATACCAGGTAAACCATGTTCTTTAATCAAAGCCAATAATTCAGCACGTACATAGTCGCAGCTGCGTTTTAAAATAGAACGAGAATCTACATAGCGATAGTTATGCATCAAGAATGCAGGAATACGAAGTGTACCAGTTGGTAATCCTGTAACAGGATCAATATTTTCGTAGTTGTAATCAACAAACCAGTTTACACTTGGATCGCCCCACATATCTACACGAGCATTATTTAATGTAGCAATATTTGTAAGTACTACAGAGGAACCATCTGTTTGAACAGCACGACCTTCAAAGAAAGATTCGTAGTCATCGAAGAATGCTGACATAGGAATCTTTTCATCAGTATCATTACCTGCTAAGTCAATACCTACAAGAGATACGAACTTGATTTCAGGATGTTGTTCTAATAATGCAAGAACGCCTTCTTTCCCATATTGACCCGCCGGAATGTAATATAATAATTCGTTAGTTGTCGACATATTTGTTCCTCCTAAAAGAAAAAGACTCCAACAAATAAATATATAAATCTATATATCTAAAGTGGAGTCTTCGTTGACCAATTATTTTATTGAGTTCATATTATCATATGTTGAAAATATATGTCAATAACTTTCTATAGAATTTCATTATTCTTTTAAAGTTACATCTAACACATCCAATACTATCAACTTTAATCAATAACTGTATATAGAATGGTCGTTGATATCACTATATATTATCCAAGTAATTCTTTAACAATATTATTGACAACCTTACCATCTGCACGCCCTTTTGTTTTTGGCATTACATGTTTCATAACATTGCCCATATTTACGTTATCACCACATGCAGCAATGGCTTCTTGTACAATTGTACGAATTTCATCTTCTTTCAATTGCTCTGGTAAGTATTTTTGCAATACAGCCATTTCTTCTTTTACATGACTAATTAAGTCCTCACGTCCCGCTTTTTCAAATTCTGTTAAGGAATCTTGACGAGTTTTCATTTCTTTAGCTAAAATGCCAAGAATGCCAGCATCATCTAGCTCAATTTTGTCATTGATTTCTGTATTTTTTATGGCACTATTGACCATACGAATTACAGATAACGCTGTTTTACCTTCTTCACGAGCTTTCATAGCTGCTTTCATATCTTCCTTTAATTGATCTTTTAAACTCATATTTCCTCCTTATGTATATAATAAAGAAACCCTAATTCTGGATTTCATAAAGCCATGAAAAGGCAGAATTAGGGTAATCATCTTATGCTCTGAATTTGCGTTTTCTTGCTGCTTCAGATTTTTTCTTTCTTTTTACGCTTGGTTTTTCATAGTGTTCGCGTTTTCTTACTTCAGACAAAACACCCGCTTTTTGGCAGGAGCGTTTGAATCGACGAAGAGCACTTTCAAGCGTTTCGTTTTTACCGACTTTGATTTCAGACATCTATATCCCTCCCTCCAAAAATAATCTCGGGAAGTGCTGATAATTTACATACGCACATATAATATTATATGTATAGGTATAGATGTTGTCAATATTTTCAAGTATATTTTATAGGTTTTTTAATGAGTATTATAAAAAGAATGCATAATACTCAAAATTAGGCTTCTGGCCAGCCCATCTCTTCTCCACCTAAAAGGTGTGCATGCATATGGAATACAGTTTGGCCTGCTTTTTCACCAGTATTAAAAATTAAACGATATCCATCTTTAGAGATACCAAGCTCTTTTGCTACATCACGAACAAATGGCAGTAACCCTTCAACATAATCTGCATTCTTTTCATTAAGATGTGCAATATTAGACACGTGATTTTTAGGTACGATTAATACATGAACTTTTTTTACAGGTTGAATATCATAAAAAGCATAGAATTTATCATTTTCTAACACTTTTTTAGACGGAATTTCACCATTGATAATTTTGCAAAAAATGCAGTCACTCATAATCTAACTCCTTACTCAATAATTAAATAATTATCTTCTAAACCTACAACAGTTCCACCAACGAGATCACCAATTTTACGTGTCCCATCAGACTTAACTTTACCATTTATATATTCATTTGTTAAGCCCATATAGTATCCATTCTCTTCCTTTTCGATGAGAATCTCACCAGGCTTACCAATGCGAGATTTTGCGTATCGTTCATAACCAGATTGGCTAAGGCCATTTAAAAGTGCTACACGAGTCTTCTTAACAGCTTCTGGTACTTGATCCGCCATGGTGGCTGCAGGTGTACCCTCACGAATGGAGTATGGGAAGGCATGAATGTGCGTAAATCCAATTTCACGTACTGTATTCAATGTTTCTTCGAAGTCTTCATCAGTTTCTTGAGGGAAACCAGCAATAATATCAGTTGTAATTGATAAATCTTTAATACGAGAACGTAAACTTGTAATTAAATCTTTATATTCTTGTAATGTATAATGGCGTTTCATCAACTTTAATACATGATCAGAACCAGCTTGTAATGGTAAATGTAAATGAGGACAAACACGTTTATTGGTAGCCATTAATTCTACTAACTCATCAGAAACCTCTACGGATTCAATGGACCCGAAACGAATGCGGTATAAATTAGGAATCTCTAATAAAGCTTTTACCACATCAGCTAATGTTGGACGACCTGGTAATTCGACACCGTAATTACCCAAATGTATACCAGTTAATACGATTTCATGGAATCCATGATCTACTAAACGTTTTGCCTCTTGTACAATATCATCAACTTTACGAGATTTTAATTTTCCTCGAGTATAAGGAATGATACAAAAGGCGCAATAGTTATTACAACCTTCTTGAATTTTCATGAACGCACGAGCTTTGTCAGATTCATTACCATATAACGGCATTTCCTCGAAGTTAGATTCCTTCATGATATCCCGAACAGCATTAATTTGTCGTTCTGTAGATTCTAATTGCTCTACTAATTCAACAATTTTAGAGCGATTATTTGTACCAATAACGAGATTAACACCATCTATAGCGGCAATCGCATCTGGATCAAGCTGAGCATAACAACCAGTTACAATAACATAGGCATCTTCATTTTGACGCTTTGCCTTGCGGATTAATTGACGGGATTTCTTTTCCCCCATATTCGTTACAGAACAGGTATTAATTACATATATATCAGCTTTTTCATCGAAGTCTACCGCTTCGTAATTATTTTGTAAAAATAAACCTTTCATGGCATCTGTATCATATTGGTTTACGCGACACCCTAAGGTTGTAAAAGCAACGGTTTTCATTGCACCTCTCTATTCTTATTTAATTTATAATTCTAATTCATATCGAATCATCGCTAACGATCCAATAGCAGCAGTTTCAGCCCGTAAAATTGTATTTCCCAGCGATACTGATTTTCCACCATATTTTATAATAGCATTGATTTCCTTCTCTTGATAGCCCCCTTCAGGACCTATACAAATTAAAACATCAGTTACAGACTTATCGGAATGTAAAGTTTTAAGTACATCTTTGATAGTCTGCCCTGCTTCATTTTCATAGGCTACCAATTTCAACGCCTCAGATTCAATGTCTAATGCTTGTAAAAGCGTCTCTCCTACTACGAGTGTAGGCAAGTGATTTCGTCCACATTGTTGAGCTGCTTCTAGCATTATTTTTTCCCAACGATTTACTTTTGATTGAAGCTTTTTTTCATCATATTTAGCTACGCAGTTAGCTGTGGGCACAAGATAAATTGTATCCACATTTAACTCCGTCGCCTTTTGTAACACCCATTCTAGCTTTTCACCTTTTAATAATGATTGAACTAGAATAGTACGATACGATGCTAGATTTGCATCTACATATTCAATCAGTTTTGCTTGAGCTTTACCGTCTACTTCTTCTGTAATTTGATATGTACCACAACGATTGTCACTACCTGTTACAGTTATAAGCTTCTCAATATTATGGCGAAATACATGTAGTACATGATGGGTCACATCTTTCGGCAATTCTATTATTTCATCTAATGGTGTAGGAATAAAAATCTTTTTCATCGTTTTTCTAGCGCAAATGTATGCCAAGGTCCTGCAACGCGCTCCTCAATAATATGCCAATGAGCCTCAATATATGGCATGATTTCATCATAACGATCATCAATAATGCCACTAATAATCAAAATGCCCTTATCATCCAGTTTCTTACCAATTTGAGGTAATAGTATTTTAAGGGGATCTACTGTTAAATTAGCTAAAATTAATTGGGCAGTACTATTGAAATCACTATCCAAATTACCACAAATGATTTCAGCAGATACATGATTATTCTCACAGTTAATTCGAGCTTGATTTGCAGCATACTCTTCTATATCTATACCAACTAAATTTTTAATACCTAAATGGGCTGCTACTAATAAAAGAATACCTGTGCCAGTACCAATATCCAAACAAGTAGCTGTATCAAGATCCATAGATTCACTATAGGATTTTAATAACTCTGCACAAGTCCGTGTTGTCTCATGAGACCCGGTACCAAAGGAAATATCTGAATCGATTATAATAATAGTTTTATTATCTACATTATTGTATTCCTGCCATGCTGGTTTAATGACTAAGTTAGGTAAAATTTCTGTAGGTTCAATATACTGTTGCCAAGAGTTTAACCAAGTTGACTCATCAAGAATATGTGTATCTATCGATATAATTCCAATATTTGCTTCTGTAAGACGTTTTTTCAAATCAGACTTAATCATATCGTCATCTAGTGATGGATCACGGTACATAGACAATTTTATTAAATTAGGCTGATCTTCAACATCTTCTTCTATAATTCCATTGTCTGCATAATTGTCAAAAAGAGTAGTCACCTCATCGGTGGCTACTCTTTCACAGACAACGGATATTTCTATCCATTGCATATATGCTCCTTTATAGGGAATGTGATGGAACAAACCATTCCTTCACATGAGCTGTTCATTTCGTTAAACAGTCCTTGATTTTTTCAAAGAGACTTTTGCTCACTTGTAAGTTATTTACATCTTCATTACTTTCATTTGCAAAGCGTAACAATAGCTCACGTTGAGTGTCTGTCAACTTCTTAGGCGTTTGGACGGTTACCACAATGTGTTGATCACCCCTTTGGTTAGGGTTACGCAAATATGGAATACCTTTGCCCTTTACGCGGAATGCCGTTCCCGTTTGAGTACCTTCCGGAATCTTTAACTCTACTTTACCATCTAAAGTGTTAACTTGTATAGTCGCACCAAGAGCAGCTTGAGCAAAGCTAATATTTACACGGCTAATAACGTCATTACCATTTCGTTCAAATTCCTTGTGAGGACGAACAAAGATATATACATAAAGGTCCCCTTTAGGACCGCCTAAAATACCAGGTTCCCCTTCATTAGCTACACGTAAGCGAGATCCGCTATCTACACCAGCTGGAATCTTAATGGAAATCTTCCGTTTTGCCAACATTTCGCCAGTACCACGACACTTTGAGCAAGGTTTTTCAATGCTTTTACCCGTACCATGACAGCGAGAACAAGTGCGAACGGACTGCATACGTCCAAATGGAGTATTTTGAATAACCGCTTCTTGACCAGAACCATGACAGTTTGGACAAGTATCGACACGAGAGCCTGGTTCACCACCAGTACCATGACAGTGATCACATTCTTCATGACGATGCACTTCAATTTCCATAGATTTACCAAAGGCTGCATCTTCAAAGGAAATATCGATATCTTCACGCAAGTCATTGCCTTTTTGAGGGCCTTGTTGGCGTCCACCACCAAACATGCCACCAAAAATGTCGCCAAAGATATCACCAAAGCCTCCAGTTTGACCACCGAAACCGCCGAAGCCACCTTGGAAACCACCGGCACCAGCGCCGCCGCCTTGTTTGAAGGCGTCATGGCCGAATTGGTCATATTGAGCTTTTTTAGTTTCATCAGACAAGACTTCGTAAGCTTCGTTAGCTTCTTTAAACTTTGCTTCCGCTTCCTTTGGATTGTCTTTATTTACATCTGGGTGGTATTGGCGGGCCTTTTTACGGAAGGCTTTTTTGATTTCATCTTGAGAGGCATTTTTACTAACCCCTAGGATGTCATAATAATCACGTGCCATTCGTTACCAACCCTTCTTATTTCTTGTCGTCATCCACTACTGTGTAATCAGCATCAACTACATTGTCATCAGATTTTGTTTGTTGTTGACCTTGATCTGTAGCACCAGCTGCTTGTTGAGCTTGTTGAGCTGCTGCATACATTTGTTCTGCTAATTTATGTAATGGTTGTTCCAAAGCTTCACTATCTTTTTTGATGTCTTCGATATTGCTAGCTTCGATAGATTTTTTCAATTTATCTTTCGCTTCTTCTACTTCTTTCATCAAAGCAGCATCGCCTTTACCTTCAAGGTCTTTCAATGCTTTCTCAGCTTGATATACTAAGGAGTCCGCATTATTTTTAATGTCTAATTCTTCTTTTCTAGCTTTATCTTCCGCTGCATGAGCTTCAGCTTCTTTAACCATGCGATCGATTTCTTCTTCTTTCAAGCCGCTAGAAGAAGTAATGGTAATTTTTTGTTCTTTTTGAGTACCCAAATCTTTAGCTTTTACATGTACGATACCATTAGCATCGATGTCGAATGTTACTTCGATTTGAGGAACCCCACGAGGAGCAGCTGGGATACCATCCAAGTTGAAACGACCCAATGTTTTATTATCTGCTGCGAATTCACGTTCACCTTGTAATACATGGATATCTACAGATGGTTGGTTATCTGCGGCAGTAGAGAATACTTGAGATTTAGATGTAGGGATTGTAGTATTACGATCGATAATACGTGTGAATACGCCACCCATTGTTTCGATACCAAGGGACAATGGCGTTACGTCAAGTAACAATACGTCTTTAACTTCACCTACTAATACGCCACCTTGAATAGCAGCACCAATAGCTACACATTCATCAGGGTTAACATTTTTAGTTGGTTCTTTACCCAATATTTTTTTGATTGCTTCTTGTACAGCTGGAATACGGCTAGAACCACCAACTAACAATACTTTATCGATATCGGATGCAGATAAACCAGCATCGCTCATAGCTTTACGAGTAGGTTCAATAGTTGCTTGTACTAAGTCAGCAGTTAATTCTTCAAATTTAGCACGAGTTAATGTTACATCCAAATGTTTAGGACCAGTAGCATCAGCTGTGATAAATGGCAAGTTGATATTTGTGCTAGCTACGCCAGACAACTCAATTTTTGCTTTTTCAGCAGCTTCTTTTAAACGTTGATCAGCTAATTTATCATTGGATAAATCGATACCAGTTTCTTTTTTGAACTCTTCGATAAGGTAGTTCATAATGCGTTGGTCGAAGTCATCCCCACCAAGGTGGTTATTACCAGATGTTGCTAATACTTCAAATACACCATCACCAAGTTCAAGGATAGATACGTCGAATGTACCACCACCAAGGTCAAATACAAGAACTTTACCGTCTTCATCTTTATCTACACCATATGCAAGAGCAGCTGCTGTAGGTTCGTTGATGATACGAAGTACTTCAAGACCTGCAATGGCACCTGCGTCTTTTGTAGCTTGACGTTGAGCATCTGTAAAGTATGCAGGAACTGTAATAACAGCTTGTTTTACAGGTTCGCCCAAGTAAGCTTCTGCATCAGCTTTGATTTTTTGAAGAATCATTGCAGAAATTTCTTGAGGAGTATAAGATTTACCTTCTACAGTTACTTTGTAGTCTGTACCCATGTGACGTTTAATAGAAATGATTGTATTTTCTGGGTTAGATACAGCTTGACGTTTAGCCAATTGACCAACTAAACGTTCTCCATTTTTTGCAAACCCAACAACGGAAGGAGTTGTACGTGCACCTTCTTGATTTGTAATAACCGTAGGTTCGCCGCCTTCCATAACAGCAACACAAGAGTTTGTTGTCCCTAAATCAATACCAATTACCTTTGCCATAATATATACCTCCTAAAACTTTATAATCTATTCAACAACTTTTACCATTGCTGGACGTATACAACGACCATCAACAGTATAGCCAGTTTGCAAAACTTCACACACCGTATCGGATTCATATTCATCTGACGGTACACGCATAATCGCTTGATGGAAATTTGGATCAAATGGTTGACCCATAGCTTCAATAACAGCTAAACCATGTTTAGATAACATAGCCATCAAATTTTGATGAATCATAATGAATCCATCGAGGAATACTTTTGCTTCCCCTTCTGCAGGACTTTGAACGGCCCGTTCAAAGTTATCCAATACAGGAAGAAGGTCCGTTAATACATCCCCTTTTACATATCCTGCAAGTTGCTCTTTTTCCTGGTTAGTACGACGTTTGAAATTTTCAAAGTCCGCTTGTAACCGTTTATAGCGATTATCAAAGTCGGCTTTAAGTTCTTCTAACACTTGAGCAGCATCAGCCACAGCTTCTTCAGTTTTTTCAACAGTTGGTTCCTCTACATTCGTAGTATCCTCTGTTTCCTCCACTGTTTCTTGTTTAATGTCTTGTTCTTCAGCCATTATTTGCCCTTTCTGTTTTGTTCTTTTACCATAGTTTCCATTATATGTTTCATATGGGACAACATGCCGATGATACGTCCGTATTCCATCCGCGTTGGACCAAGAATAGCAAGAGTTCCGATAGGCTGATCTTGATTCGTAAAATCAGCTTGTACCACACTCATTGAATGTAGCGCTTCAGTTTCATTCTCAATACCAATCTTGACCTTAACAGGTGTTGGAGAATCATCTTTTAATAACTGTCCTAATTGATTTTGTTCTTCCACTAAGGAAAGCAAGGGTTGTACCTTCTCAACAGACTTAAACTCTGGTTGATTTAACAACTCTGTGGTACCTACCGAATAGAACAACTTACGTTTATTAATAGCTCGTAATAATGTCTCCGAAAGGATTAATAAAATTCCCTGCGGTCCTTCCATATGGACCAATATAGATCCTAAAGCCTCAGCCGTTACATGACCAATACTTACATTCTGTAGTGCATTGCTAAATTGTATGGCTAGACTTTGTAAAAGCTCTGGTGAAACACTTTCACCAAAGTACATCAACTCATTATCGAGTGCTCCTGTTTCAGTAATAACTACCATAATGGCTTGATGACTATCTAGCGGTAATACATGAATGTATTTGATTAATGCTCTATCATGGGCTGGTGCTAAGAATAAACTCATGCTATGACTTACCTGTGAAAGTAGTTTAGCCATATTTAGAAAGAGTTCACTCGTTGATCCATTGGAACGCTTCCATAACATTTCAATTTTTTCAGCATCCTGTAATGGAACAGGTTGTCGACTCAGCATAGAATCAACATATAAGCGATAGCCCTTAGCTGAAGGAATACGTCCAGCCGATGTATGAGGTTGCTCTAAATAGCCTAATTCCTCTAAATCGGACATTTCGTTCCGCACCGTAGCAGGACTGATGCCAAGATCATAATTTTTAGCAATCGTTCGAGATCCTACAGGTTCTGCGGACTTAACATAGTCTTCAATTATGACTCGCAAGATGCGCTGTTTTCTTTCATCCATAATGACACCTCTTGTTAGCACTCATTAACTTTGAGTGCTAATCGCATGTATAATATTACCATATTAAAAAAAATTGTCAAGCTAAAAAATGCCAAAAAAGTCAAATAATATCAATTTAGTCAAAAAGACAAATCAATATTTTTGATTAATTAGTCAAAAAATCAAAGTGCAACAATAAGAAAACACTTATACTATCTACATTTATGACATATCCCAAAATTTAAAGATTAGAATATGTAGTTCTAATAAAATTTCTATTATTAAAACCTGAAATAGTATAAGTGTTTATATATAATAATTTAGTTGTCAATAAACTCTTAGTTAAAATACTTTTTTGGCCCAAGAATTTACGGACTATAAACTATAAATCAATTAGAACTAAAATGTACTAATTGATTTATAGTTCTACCCCTTCTAATGGATTGCCAAGACGCTCTAACAGTTTCCCCATACGTTCACGAGGTTCACCATATTTAGCATACCAATCAATCAAAATATCTACAGCTTTTTTAGATTGCTCAATAGTTAGTTTTCTTGCTAAAATTTTTCCTGCTTCAGGTCTCATGCCTGTATTACCACCAACAGCCAACATAAAACCTTGAGATGTACCGATAAAGGCAATATCCTTTACCATTGCATCTGGGCAGTTACGTCCACATCCACTGATGCCGATTTTGCACTTGTGAGAGGTTTTTCGGCCGTAATGTTTTCTCTCTACATAATCAGCCAATTCTTTAGTTTCCATTTGTCCATTTTTACAATGGCCTTTACCTACACAAGCAATTAAGGAATTAACACCTCTATGAATAACAGTGGTCACGCCATCAGGCAATTCAGAAATAAACTGCTCCTTATCATCTTTTTCAATACCTGTAATTTGTATACCTGTTACAACATGACGGAAGGATCCACCATATTTTTCAGCAAGTTCTATGCATGCTTTCATTTGATCTAAAGTAAATTCATTATGTAAACCGTGTAATATTACAGATGTCTTCATCGCTCCTCCTCAAATCTAGCATGCTTATTCACCATCATCCTATTTATACTAACATATTAGATTTTGAGAAACTGTGAGAAATTACTCACGAATAAATTGACTAAATACATAGTTCCCATGCTTGGCACCTTCAGCGGTTAAATGATAACTTCCATTTTGATACTCTAATAGACCTTTACTAACTAAATCATCTAAAGCAGTACCAAATAAATCATGGACAGATACGCCAAATTTATCTTCGAATTTTTGCTCATCAAGGCCCCATTTAGTGCGAAGGGCTAAAAAGGAAAAATCCTCTTGAGCTCGCTCTAAAGTAATCGTCTCCGTATCAATAGTAGGCATAATATATCTGTCAACAGATTGTATATAGGGCATTACATTACGATTATTACTACGGCGTACTCCGTCATAGAAGGAATGAGCACCAGCACCAAAGCCTAAATAATCTATATAGTGCCAATATTTTAAATTATGACGACTATAGGAATTAGCCTTGGCGAAATTTGAAATCTCATATCGTTCAAAACCCAATTCTTTTAAACCAGCCATCATTGTATCATACATTGATTCATCTATACTTTCACTAGGAATGAAAATAAGATTTTTCTGAACTAAATGATATAAATAGGTCCCCACTTCTACTTGTAATCCATAAGTAGAAATATGATTAATAGGCAACTCTTCTACGACTGCTAAATTACGTTTAATATCGTCTAAGGATTGTCTTGGTAATCCATAAATCAAATCAATATTAATATCAGCAAAGCCCGCCTCTTTAGCATCATAAACGGCTTGTTTTGCCTGTTCCCCGTTGTGACTGCGATGAAGCATGGTAAGTGCCTTATCGTCAAATGTTTGAACACCAAAGCTAATACGATTAAAACCAAATTTAACTAATTTCGTTAAATAATGTAAATTTACTTCCCCAGGATTCGATTCAATAGTCATATGACAATCGTCAGTAATTGTAAAAGTGTTTTTGATTTTATCAAGAATCATCTGTAGATGTTGAATCGATAATTCTGTAGGCGTACCTCCACCAAAATAAATTGTATCAATAGCTTTAGATGTTGACTCTGGATGTTCAGAGACCCATAAATCGATTTCTTGAACTAAAGCATATACATAGGTTTCGTAATAATCTTGTAAATTTTGGTAAGCAGGAAAATCACAATACATACATTTCTGTTTACAAAAAGGGATATGGACATATAGCCCCATATCCCTCAGTGTAGACAGATTCAGAATATCAGAATCTGTTTTCATTTTATTAGTCCTCAACCTTGAGAATAGCCATGAATGCTTCTTGTGGAATCTCTACGGAACCGACGGACTTCATACGTTTCTTACCGGCTTTTTGTTTTTCAAGTAATTTACGCTTACGAGAGATATCGCCACCGTAACATTTTGCCAAAACATCCTTACGCCAAGCTTTTACAGTTTCACGAGCCACAATTTTTGTACCTACCGCCGCTTGAATAGGAATTTCAAACATTTGACGAGGAATCAATTCTTTCAATTTCTCAGCTAATGCACGACCACGTGCAGCTGCACGGTCTTTGTGTACAATAATGGACAATGCATCCACAGGATCTCCATTTAAGAGAATATCCATCTTAACCATTGGAGATTGTTTATATCCAATCAATTCGTAGTCAAGGGATGCATAACCTTTTGTAGCGGATTTTAATTTATCAAAGTAATCATAAATGATTTCACTCAATGGCAAGTGATAAACGACAGATACTCGTGTTTCATCCAAATATTCCATAGATTGATATTCACCGCGTTTATCTTGGGACAACTCCATAATAGTACCAACAAAATCTTTAGGTACAATTGTTGTAGCCTTTACATAAGGCTCTTCAATGTAATCAATTTCCGTTGGAGGTGGTAATTTAGCAGGATTATCGACTTCGAGCATTTCCCCATTTGTTTTGTACACTTTGTAATTTACAGATGGAGCCGTCGTAATAAGTGTCAAATTATATTCACGTTCTAAACGTTCTTGAATTACGTCCATATGCAAAAGGCCGAGAAACCCACAACGGAAACCAAAGCCCAATGCCAATGATGTTTCTGCTTCATATTCTAAGGCAGCATCATTAAGCTGTAACTTTTCTAATGCATCTCGAAGGTTTTCATAGTCTTTAGACTCTGTTGGGTAAAGGCCACAGTACACCATAGATACAGCCTTACGATAACCAGGCAATGGCTCAGTTGCAGGATTATTAGCTAATGTTACAGTATCGCCTACATGGCAATCTTTTACATTTTTGATGCTAGCTGCAATACAACCTACTGAGCCACATTGTAATTCTTGCACAGGTACAAGATTAGGAGTAAAAATACCGAGTTCTGTAACATCAAAGTCCTTTTTATCATGCATCATGCGAATTGTATCTTTTGCTTTTATAGACCCTTCTTTTACGCGGACATAAGCAATAGCACCTTTATACGCGTCAAAACGGCTATCAAAAATCAAAGCTCTTGTTGGCTCATCAGATTTATCTGGTGGTGCAGGAACTTTATTTACAATAGCTTCTAAAATATCAGGAATACCGATACCTGATTTGGCAGAGCATAATACAGCATCAGATGCGTCTAAACCAATAATATCTTCAATTTCTTGTTTAACGCGATCAGGATCTGCTGACGGCAAATCAATCTTGTTAATAACAGGAATGATTTCAAGATCATGTTCTAAAGCGAGATATACATTTGCCAACGTTTGTGCTTCCACACCTTGTGCAGCATCGACTACGAGTAATGACCCTTCACAGGCTGCAAGAGAACGAGATACTTCATAGCTGAAATCGACGTGGCCTGGAGTATCGATGAGATTCAAAATATATTCTTCACCGTCTTGCGCTTTATACAAAATACGAACAGATTGCGCTTTAATAGTAATGCCGCGTTCACGTTCAAGGTCCATGGAGTCCAAAACTTGAGCCTCCATTTCACGTTTTTGTAATGTACCAGTATATTCAATTAATCTATCAGCGATGGTTGATTTACCATGGTCGATATGAGCTATAATACAGAAGTTTCGAATCTTTTTCGTTGACATACTATGTAAACAAGTTCAAAGAACTTGCATTCTCCTTTCTAACATACGCGATCGATAACAGCACCTCCCAATAATTGAGTGCCATTATAAAAGGCTACAGACTGACCTGGGGTAATAGCCCGTTGTGGTTCTTCAAAAATAACCTCCATTGTATCGTCATCTAAAATACGTGCTGTGCAAGGAGAAGGGTTAGCTGCATAGCGAATTTTTCCTTCTGCCTTCAATTCCTTATGAATTGTATCATCTAAGAAGTTATAGAACTTACAAATCATACGATTTGTAAAGAGACGTTCATTAGGACCCACGATGACCTCATTACGATCCCCATTAAATCCAATAACATATAAAGGGTGTTTATAAGCAATACCAAGGCCTTTACGTTGACCAATCGTATAATTAAATAAGCCGTTGTGCTTACCTAATACCTCACCATCTTCGGTAACGATATTACCAGACTCTGGCTTACCCTTCATTTCTTCTACCACTAGCTTTTGATAATTCCCATGAGGCAAGAAACAAATATCTACGCTATCTGGTTTTTTAGCGACTGGCAAATCATATTCAGCAGCTAATTTACGTGTTTCAGTCTTACATTGACCACCTAATGGAAACATAAGATGACTCAAAATACGTTGGTTCATATTGTACATAACATAACTTTGGTCTTTTGTAGGATCAACACCTTTATGTAACTCATATAGACCTGTTTCTTCATTATAATTTACTTGTGCATAATGACCAGTTACCATATGTGTGGCACCTAATTCAAGAGCACGATTGAGCATCAAGTCAAACTTGATGTTCTTGTTACAAAATACACAAGGATTTGGCGTACGACCATAGGCATATTCTTTTACAAAGTAATCTACTACGTTTTCGTAGAATACATCACGAGCATCGATAACATGATGCTCGATACCAAGAAAATCACACATCTTCTTAGCATCAGTTACGGCAAGAGGCACCTCATCATAAGGCGTACCACTCACCCATAACCATAGGGTAATACCAAATACTTTATAGCCTTGTTTTAATAGCATTGCAGCAGTTAAAGAACTGTCTACGCCGCCACTCATAGCTACAGCGATAACTTTTTCCATACTTTCTCCTTTTAATGATCTCTTGATCATAAAACTAATCAGGGTGAAAGCCTGACGTGTAAAACACTAGTTCGGTGTAAAAGTCCGAGTAGTATTGCTATAAAATTATAGCAACTTATATTATAGCCTAGAAATAGGTATATTGAAAAGATTTGAAATAAAAAGAATCCCTTTCACAAAAGAAAGAGATTCTAAACATTATCTATGTTTTAATAGTTCTTCAGCAGCTCCTAAAATACCAAGCATGGAATGTTCAAACACTAGGCCACCCTGCATGAAAATTGTATATGGTGGACGTATAGGACCATCGGCACTGAGTTCAATAGAGGAACCTTGTACAAAGGTACCACCAGCCATGATGATTTTATCTTCGTACCCAGGCATATCCCCAGGAATAGGATGTACGTGAGCATCTACAGGAGAATAGGCTTGCATACCTACACAGAAATGCTCCATTTCTTCCCCATTTTTCAGATTAATGGCTTGAATCAAGTCATAGCGATCAGCATTTACCTTAGGGAATACATCATAGCCTAGTAACTCACCTACAGCAGCCGTATATACAGCACCTTTAAGAGCTTGTAATACTACGTGAGGTGCCATAAATAAACCTTGGAAGAACAAGCGATAACCAGGAGCATATGAACCCATATGATCACCAAGTCCAGGAGCTGTCAATTGATATGCTGCATCCTCTACAAGGTTTTCTCTACCAACAATATAACCACCAGTTGGTGCTAAACCGCCACCTGCATTTTTAATGAGAGAGCCAGCCATAATATCAGCACCAGCTTCTAATGGTTCTTGCAGCTCTGTAAATTCACCGTAACAATTATCTACGAAACAAATCGTTTTAGAATTTTTAGCTTTTACAGCATCAACAATAACCTTAATATCTGCAATAGATAAAGGTTCACGTGTGCTATAGCCTCGAGACCGTTGAATGACTACTACCCGCGTATTATCGTTAACAGCGTTAGCAATAGCTTCAACATCATAAGTATTATCTTTCAATGGTACCTCAGTATAGGTAAAGCCTTTTTCTACTAAAGAACCACGTACTTCACGAGCGGCACCGATAACAGATTGCATCGTATCATAAGGAGCCCCTACGGCATAGATAAACTCTGTCCCTTTAGAGCCATTTCCCATCAAAGAAATTAATGTAGTAGCTAACGCATGTGTACCAGAAACAAAATGAGGACGAACGATAGCCTTTTCACCTTTAAATACATAGGCAAATACTTCATCTAATTTCTCACGCCCTACGTCGTTATATCCATAACCAGTAGTACCAGTGAAATGATAATCAGATACTTGGCATTCCTTAAAGGCTTCTAATACTTTTTTTGTATTGGCCAATGCAATAGGTTCAAATTTCTTAAATTCTGGTTCAGCCATTTCTAGGGCTTTACTACGTATTTCTTCTAATGTCATGCTAATCCTTCTCTACGGATTAAATCCATAGCTTTATTAAATATAAAATCTTTAGATGTATTGCTATCAATATGTATCCATTCTATATATGGCATACGTTTATACCATGTAATTTGGCGCTTAGCAAAGTGACGTGTATTCTTCTTAATTAAGTCACGACACTCATCTAATGTTATATTGCCATTTATATAGTCTACAACCTCTTTATAGCCAATACCTTTAAAAGCTTGGCAATCTGGATTCACTCCAGATTTTATGAGTTGTTCCACCTCTTCAATTAAACCCACATCAAACATCATATCAACGCGTAAATTGATACGTTCATATAATTTATCACGATCTCTCATGAGACCGATGACAGGCCCTTTATAGGATACACCATCTTTTGTCTGATTTCGCAACGAATCTACATCACCATGATGCAATATCTCAATAGCTCGATACAAACGATGTTTGTCGCTATATTGTATCTCTATATTATGCTCTTTACCTAATGTGGAAGCATAGTCTCGTAAGCCTTCAATACCTTTTGTACTATAGAGCTCATCAAGTTCTGCTCGCAAATATTCGTCAGGTTTAACATCATTAAAGTTGTAGTTCTCCAATAATGATTGGACATACAGTCCTGTACCACCAGACAGAATAGGAAGAATATTTCTATCTTTTAATCTTGCAATTATTTCTTTAGCTTGATCTTGAAAAATAGATACCGAATATGAATCATTGGGTTCCAGTATATCGATGAGATGATGTTTCACCCGATTAAGTTCATCCACCGATGGTTTAGCGGTACCAATATTGAATTGTTTATAAACCTGGTAAGCATCACCAGAAATAACCTCAGCATGTAGCTGTTCTGCTAAGTCCAAGGTAAGATCTGTTTTGCCTACCGCAGTAGGTCCAACGATGGTTATTAAGGGATTCACAATAACTCCTTCATATATACTCCATAACCTATACGGCTATATTTCCCCCCCACCCATTGGTGAGGTGGATATTTCTGAAAGACAGAACTAAATGGTCGTTCTTTAATGATAACACCATAAGAGGCAACACGCATAGCTTCCTCCATAATTTTATCATCAATACGACTTTCCACAGTATGTCCACGAAGTGGTTTAAATTGAGGACTATCCTCTACAGGGACCTCAAACATAGGATCAAAATAAATAATATCTATACTTTCATCTGGTAGATTAGGTACATAGTTTTCAAAGGTATCATAACTTACCTCAATACGACGTAATGCGTCCGTCACACTTTTCACATTATGCGAATAATGAGCTAAACCATAAGATGTAGCAAGCCATATAGGTAAAGAACCTTCTAGACCTTTTATTTTAGCCTGAGGAAAAGCATAGCTTACAACAATACTGTCGCTGCCAAGACCAATTGTACAATCAAGAAACGAAAATTCTTCTTTATCAGTTATTTCATTAGTACTTAGTATTTTCTGAACAGCATTAATTAAATAATCTCCTTCTCCACGTTGCAAACGTAGTATACGTAATTGAGCCATGGATAAATGAAAGCTATGTTGCTGATTATCAGGAAAATGAATAGTTAAGCCATTACCAGAAAGAACAGCAATAAAATCACATGGATGAGCATTAAATAATGCTGGTATAGATAATTTTCCTCTTTTTATATAGGCCATATGCATAGAGGAAGCCAAAGCTTTGGCTTCCTCTTGAATGGCCTCATTAGATTTTTGAGCTGTAGTTAATATATTCATATTAAGACCGTAAGAATAATTTACCTAATTCATCAGGTGTAAATTTGATAATCGTAGGACGACCATGAGGACATACATATGGTTTTTCGGTACTAAATAAGTCCTCAATTAAGGTAGTCATTTGATACATATTTAAATTATGACCTGCCTTGATGGCCCCTCTACAAGATGCATAAGCTAACATTTCATGTCGTAATTGGGCCTTAGTAGGCTGTTGATGATCATGTAAGTAAGAGAATATATATTGCAGAATTTCAAATGCTTTTGACTCTACTAAATCTACTGGAGCCCCTACTAATTTTATCTTAGTAGGACCACCTAACTCTACATCAAATCCAAGATCAAGTAATGTTTCTCGTTCTTCCTCTACTAAATTCATTTCATCATCTGTGGCCTCACTATACTGAGGAACCAAAATAGATTGCATAGGAATCGATTCAGAAGACTTACACAACTTATCATAACGCACACGCTCATGTGCAGCATGTTGATCTATGATATATAGATCATCACCTTTTTTAGCTAATATATAACAAGATGCAACTTGACCCATTGGTAAAAAGCCCGAGTTTTGAATTGTACGATCTTCTATCTCTTCGTTACGAATATCGTGAGACAAGGATTTAAACTTCTCTACATCTTCCGAAGTATAACTAGTGTAAGCAGTAGGAACAGCTTCAAAACTTTTATCTACAAAAGAGGATTGTTCATAAGTAGCCTTAGGTGCAGGTGGTGTATACCCCTTTGTTTTAAGGTTTTCCACAAACTGCGAAGTTTCACCGCGCATGACTTCATAGCCTTTTGTACGGCGTCCACCAAAAACCTTATCATAATCTATAGCTGTTGCTATATGTTCAGCAGACTGCATCGAATCGTGTACAACAGTAGGTACTTGATAAGAATCATAAGTAGTATTACCAGCTAAGGATGTACTATTAGAACTAAACTTCTTAATATCACTATTACTATTACTAGCAATATCATTACCATATTTATCGGATATGTTAGCAACTGTACCAGTCATATAAGATGATGACTCTCGTTCGTATCTCTCATGGAGTGGATTATTTAAAGCATTTAAGATACCGTGATATACGGCTTTAAATATAATCTTATCATCTGAGAATTTAACTTCACTCTTGCGAGGATGTACGTTTATATCAACCATTCTCGCAGGCACAGTAATATTTAGTACCACTAAAGGATGACCATTTTTCGGCAATAGTGCATGGTATGCATTATCGATAGCCTTCATTATGGTTTTATCAGAAATCACGCGATTATTGACGATAATGGTCTGCCATATCCTTGTACTTTTAAGAAGTGTGGGCTTACTCACTACGCCATCGATATAGATAGAATCACTTTCATAAGCAACAGTAAAAATATCATCTTTGGTTTTATATCCATATAGCGCAGCTACAGTATCACTAATATCGCCATTTCCTGGTGTGATAATAGCTACCCGATCATCTATGATAAGCTTAAAAGAAATATGTGGATTACTTAGAGCTAATTTCCCTACAATATCTTGAATTTTAGAGGCTTCTGTACGCTCCGTTTTTAAGAATTTACGACGAGCCGGCGTATTATAAAATAAATCTTTAATTTCGATAGTTGTACCAGGTGCCGCACCATAAGGAATGCAATCGGTAAAAGTGCCGCCATCAACAGTAATACGAGTCCCCAAATCAGAGTCTGCTTTACGAGTAGTCAAAGAGAAATGAGATACAGAGGCAATACTAGCCAAAGCCTCCCCACGGAAGCCTAGGGACGCAATATCAAAGAGGTCCTCTACTTGTTGAATTTTAGAGGTTGCATGACGTAGAATCGCCAAACGAGCATCTTCCTCCGTCATACCGATACCATTATCAGTAATCCGCATATAGGCCACACCGCCTTCACCAATTTCAACCTCAATATTAGTGGCAGACGCATCAATAGAGTTTTCAATGAGCTCTTTAATAACTGATGCGGGACGTTCAACGACTTCACCGGCAGCTATCTTATTGATTGTCGTTTCATCCAATACGTGAATGGTTGCCATTATTTCCCGCCTCCTTTACGAGCCTCCTCTTGTAGTTCATATAATTTATTTAATGCTTCAATTGGAGTCATGCTCATTACATCGACTTCCAGTAAGCTATCTACTACGGAATGGCTAAATAAATTGCCTAGTGGAGAATCACTAACTTGCTTAACCGCTGGTTTTGCCACATTAGTAAGTTGAGCACCCATAACTCGATTATTTAAGTCACTTGCATCATGACTTTGATCTTCCAAGGATTCTAAAATCACTTCAGCTCGTTTTAATACAGAGTTAGGTAGGCCCGCCAGTCTGGCAACATGGATACCATAACTGCGATCTGCACCACCTTTAATGATACGACGCAAGAAAGCAACATCTTTCCCTTTTTCTTTAACTGCAACGGTATAATTTTTTAATTTACTATAGCTTTCTTCTAAGCAAATCAATTCATGGTAGTGCGTTGCAAATAAAGTCTTGCTATGAATATGCTTACAAATATGTTCCACTACGGCTTGTGCGATACTCAAACCATCAAAGGTACTCGTACCCCGACCAATTTCATCGAGAATAATTAAACTATTATGGGTAGCATTTTCTAAAATATACGCTACCTCTTTCATTTCTACCATGAACGTGCTTTGACCAGTAGAAATATCGTCGCTAGCACCGACACGTGTAAAAATACGATCCACAGGTGAGATAGATGCCTCACGAGCAGGGATAAAGGAACCAATCTGTGCCATAATCATTAAAATAGCCGCTTGACGCATGTAAGTAGATTTACCTGCCATATTAGGGCCTGTAATGAGTAAGAATTCCTCATCATCATGATTTAGAACGATATCATTTGGTACAAATACCTCTCGTTTTAAAAACTTTTCAATAACTGGATGACGACCATCACGAATATTGATTTGACCATTCATCACAATAGTTGGACAAATATAGTTTTCTTCGTATCCAACTAATGCTAATGAGCATAATACATCAAGGTCTGCAAGAGCACGAGCCGTTTCTTGCACATCTTTGATAACGAGTTTAATATCATTACGCAATTGTTGATATAGTTCGTGCTCTAAAGCGATGATTTTATCTTTTGCGCTGAGAATTTTAATTTCAAACTCTTTTAACTCAGGCGTAATATAGCGTTCAGCATTGGCCAGGGTTTGTTTTCGTATGAAATAGTCTGGTACTTGTTCTGATTTACTATGGGATACCTCGAAATAGTAGCCAAACACTTTATTATAACCAGTCTTAATTTTTGAAAGCCCTGTAGCTTCTTTAATATCCGCTTCCATCTTAGCAAGCCATTGCTCGCTATTAGTCGCTAAAGAACGTAGCTCATCTAAATCAGCATTAAATCCATCTTTAATAACACGACCGTCTTTTAATGTCAACGCTGGTTGCTCTGCAATAGCTCGACATAATAAGTCATAAATATCTTTATGATTTTGCATGCGCTCATTAATAGATGTTAAAGCTAGACTTGAACATGTACCTAATACATTCTTAATATCAGGTAGAACTGCTAATGACTCACGAAGAGCCGTTAAATCTCTGGGAGACACAGATCCGGTTTCAACACGACCAACGATGCGTTCAAAATCGTAAATACAATCTAAAAAGTTACGAATATGAGAACGTTCAGCACCGCGTGTAATAAGTTCTGAAACGGCTGCTTGACGACGTTGTATTTGATTTATATCAGTTAATGGACTTTCAAGCCATTGTTTTAAAAGGCGTGCCCCCATTGGTGTCAACGTACGATCTAGTACATCCAGTAAAGTACCTTTTTGCCTACCATCGCGTAAATTATGAGTAATTTCAAGGTGCCGCAAAGAAGATGTATCAAGAATAAGGCGATTACCTACACTTAATTGATGTACATAGTTGATATGAGAAATTTCAGATTTAATGATATCCTCTAAGTACAAAAGCATATAACCTAATGCTTCCCATACATCCTCTTCCATAAGGCCTAAATCACCGAAATGAGTTACAGCTTTTTCAGCTACTTCACGTTGTGTATAGTATGTAGAAAAAGGAGAAAATACGACATTACTAAATTGATTTTCAATAAAATCCTGAATATCTTGCGGTAATATCGTTCCTTCAGGCAATATGATTTCACTTGGTCTATACATGCTGAGTGCATCGTACATATCACTGCGTTTTTCACAATCAGTAATGCGGTGCCAAATAACTTCCCCTGTAGATACATCAGAAAACACAAGAATCCACGTATCTTTTACCATATAAAATAATGATAAAAAGTTATTTGACCGTGCATCGTTACCATTTTCTGTCATCACTGTACCAGGAGTAACAACTTTAATGACATCGCGCTTAACAATGCCTTTAACTGCTTTAGGATCTTCTAGTTGTTCACAGATAGCAACTTTATATCCTTTTTTTACAAGCGTTTCTATGTAGCTTTCAGCCGCATGAAAAGGAACGCCACACATCGGTGTGCGTTCCTCATCTCCTGTAGGACGACCTGTTAAGGTAATATTAAGTTCACGTGATGCGACTAAAGCATCCTCATTAAATAATTCATAAAAATCACCTAATCGAAAGAACAATAATTCTTCAGAGTATCTAGATTTAATATCTAAATACTGCTCCATCATAGGTGTTTGCTTTTTACTCATATTCACCTCATATATTATGAGTCATATCACAGATTCCGCTTATATTCGTATATTCCCATACGATTATTAAACAAATATATAAACGGGTATAATAATTTATAAACAATAGGTGCTAAGGACAACATACTTCCTGTAAAATTAATCAATCCAGTCTGTTTAAGCTTAGGATTCATAACTACAATTTCATGACCGTCCTTAGTTCCCCACTGAAAAGAAACATTCATTTTACTAAGCATATCATGTTGTTTAGTGCGTTTCGCCACATATGGAGAAATCATATCAAGATATAACGTAAACTCTTCAAAAGAATCAGTCAGCAAGCCTAAAAACTGCTTCATTTCATCCAATGTAAGATACATAACTACACCTTCACTAACAAGCAGTAGTTTTCGTCCATTTATCTCAATATTTTTAGTCCACAATTCATCAGTTATAGAACTCACTAAATTATGGACTCGTTCATGAGGCTCAAAAAATTGTGTACGTGCTTCAATCACTCCGGCAAAATCGATATTATACCAATCAATATAACCGTTGTCGACTCGATAAAACATAGTATCTAAACCGGCACCTAATGATACGACGATACAATCTGGATATAGAGATATAAAGTTTCGTATCTCTTCATCGATTACTTTTGCTCGTCCTAAAATTCCATAATAAGACATCTTAACATCTTTAAATTGATCAAAATCATAATCAATATGCTTTAAAATATCCCAGGATTTCTGATCCTTTAATACAGATTGATCTGACTCATAATCTTTCGCTCTTGCATATAGTGTCAATAATGCCGTTTCGCCTACAGCGTTTAAATCAAGTTTCATAGTTACACCTTCTTTGTAAAAATACAAAATGTAAATGGTGTTCATACCTATGAATGTCTTCAATATACAACTTTTATATTATTTTATTATTATAACACATATGATTTCTAATCAGCATCTATGGTAAAAAAGAACATCGCCACCACATGTTTAGCAAACTAATTTTAGATAAAAATTCTAACCTTAGAGTTAACATAATAGTGACGAGTTCTTTTTGATTCTAATAGTTTATTTTACAATACTACCATAACAAACCCATGTTTGAGCTTTATCGATATGAGCTGGTACAGTTTGACCAATTGATAGGGAGTCATCCTTAGGGAATAAAACCATTTTATTACCAGATGTACGACCGAACCACATGTCTTCATCACGAGGACTTGGTCCCTCTACAATAATATCAAATACTTGTCCTTCCATAGGTTTATTTAATTCATAAGAGATTTCATTTTGTACATCCATCAATGTTTGTAAGCGAACGCGCTTAATCTCTTCTGGAATTTGATCATCCATAGTTGCTGCTGGCGTTCCAGATCGCTTAGAGTAGATAAACGTATACGCCATGTCATAGCGCACATCTTTTAATAATTGTAATGTAGCTTGAAAATCTTCCTCAGTTTCTCCTGGGAAACCTACAATAATATCCGTAGTCACCACCACATCTTTTATTTTTTCACGGCAATAAGAAAGTAATTCTTTATAATGCTCTACTGTGTAATGACGATTCATTTTCTTTAAAATACGATTGGAACCAGATTGAATAGGTAAATGTAAATGCGTCACAATATTGGATGACCTACCAAGAGCATCAATCATAGACTTACTCATATCTTGAGGATGACTTGTCATATAGCGAATACGTTCTATACCAGGAATACCATCAAGAGCATCAATTAATGTACCAAAATCTGTACCATCTTTAAAATCTAGGCCATAAGAGTTTACATTTTGCCCCAATAAAGTGATCTCTTTAAATCCTTTAACCCCTAGGTCTGTAACCTCTTTAACAATGGCCTCTACAGGACGGCTAATCTCTCTACCACGTACATGGGGAACAATACAATAGGTGCAAAATTTATTACAGCCATTCATAATAGGTACCCATGCATAAAAAGAGCCATTTGGTTTTGCCTCTAATTCAGGCAATACAGAGTTATCCATATCTACGCTGATTTGATGCGTATGTCCATGTTGTACTTCTTCAATCATCTCGTTAATATGTTGAATATTATGAGTACCCAATACAATATCAATATGAGGAGCTCGTTTAAACATTTCTGCTTGATTTTTTTGAGCCATACATCCTGTGACGGCGATAATCAAGTTTTTATTATTACGTTTTAGTCTTTTTAGCTCACCTATACGCCCATAAACTTTAGTTTCTGCATTTTCACGCACTGCACAAGTATTTAGCAGAATTAAATCTGCAGTTTCAACATTCTCTGTTGGTATATACCCAACAGATTCCAGCTGATGCGATAATCGCTCAGAGTCGGCGGTATTCATTTGACAACCATAGGTGTAAATATAATAAGACTTCATTCTAACTCCTACACTTTAACAATCTTACGTTTTGTTTCAATAATATTCTTAACTTTAATGGACATGCGTTCAATAGACATGCCGGTAATATATTCAATTTCATTGCGAACAGATTTTTGTACCTGTTGCATCAACGGTTTAACAGGATATCCATGTTCAATAACTACAGCCATATCAACAACAAGACCGTTTTGACCTTTGTCGCTTTTTTTAAAAGAAATTATACTGGTCTCATCGACACCAGCTACTTTTTTTAACCCATTTCTAATCAATTTAATAATTACTTCATCGTCAAAAGTGAGTCGACCATAGTAGCTAAAAGCAGGCCGTACAACAGAACGTTCAAATCCTTCAGAACCAATTTGACCTAAGGTATCTTGATCTTGTTTTTTCAAAGTCCTGCGGCGCCACATGGTTTTGATTGGATCAATCAAATACCCCCTAAAGTGTGGCTTTAATTCCATAGTCGGCACAGGAATTATATGTTTACCCTCTTTAAGACGTGCATGTTGTGCCTTTTCAATTTCCTTAGGTGTTGCAACATCTTCTATACGAATATATCGATCAGGTTCTTGTAAGCCTAAAGCTTTAGTAATCTTCTTAACCATATTATCAGAAGTGCCGATAATCATAAGCTTATTAGGTTTAATCTTATCTAATTGTTCTCGTACGGATTTAACTTGTACTTCGTCTTGAAAAATAGCACGACGAACAGCTTTTAAACGACTAGACTCTTTTTTTGCAGAAAAGCCAGCTACAATTTTATTATCATGAATCAAAATACCATCATCGATGATACATTCAATTTTATTTTCATGAGCAACTACGAGGGCACGATGACTTTTACCTGTGCCACTACTACCTACAAAAGCAACGACTTCCATAGCCTACCTCGTCATTTATAACAAACTAATAAATTCTGATACATCCTTACCAGATACTAAGTAATCACCAAATCTATCAGGTTTCTTGCCTACAATACCATGGTAATCAGAACCACCAGTAATAAATAGCTTATGCTTTTTAGCGAATTCTTTATATCGCTCCACATCATCATCATTATGCTTTGAGTGATATATCTCCATACCATCAAAATCATAATTTAACATTTCCAACACATATTCATCACTAGTAACCAATTTAGGATGAGCCATAACAGCAAGTCCTCCAGCTTTATGTATAATATCAATAATATAAGGAACCTCTACTTTTACCTTAGGAACATAGCAAGGACTATCTTTTCGAAGAATACCTTTAAATACATCATTAATATCCTTGGCATAACCACCATCAATTAAAAGTTTACCAATATGTGGGCGACCATAAGCTTTAGTATCAGGAAATTGTTTAATGAGCTCTTCTTTTGTAATATAATATCCTTCATTATTACAACGACGGATAATTTCATCGATACGTTCTTCACGTTTTCCTTTAAAAAACGTAATAAAATCGATTAAATCTTTATTATTTTCATCAAAACAATATCCTAAAATATGAATTGACTTATCTTTATAATCAGCACTAAATTCACAGCCATTTACGATTTTAATAGATTCATTAGGATCTAACTTCTTTTGAGCAGCACGCAATGCTTGAATGCCGTCTATTTCATCATGATCGGTTAAAGCCATCATAGATACATTACAGTCTATGGCATGTTGCAATAGATCTTTAGGTGTTTCAACACCATCTGAAAAGATGGAATGCATATGAAAATCTACAAGCATATAGCACCTCCATTCCAAATATTCTATCATTTAATTATGACTTATTTAATCTATTAATTCAAGTTTAGAAAGAAAAATTGCGACCCTAATGAAAATTCACTAGAATCGCAATTCTATTATAAGTTTTGGAGCATTTCTGTTACTTTATCAGCTACAGAATCAATAGCACATGGAAGAGCTTCTCCAGACTTACGGATTTGAATTTCTACTTCGTTATTCTCAAGAGTATTTTTACTTACTGTAATGCGAAGTGGATAACCAATCAAATCAGCATCTTTGAACTTAACACCTGCACGATCTTTACGATCATCTAACAATACATCTACACCAGCATTTTGTAATGCAGTATAAATAGTTTGACTAGTAGACATTAATGCTTCGTCTTTTGCATTAATTGGGACAATAACTGCTTCAAATGGAGCAATAGAACGTGGCCAAATAATACCATTTTCATCGTGATATTGCTCAATAGCAGCAGCTAGTGTACGAGATACACCGATACCATAGCAACCCATAATCATTGGATTAGGACGACCATTTTGATCTAAGAATGTAGCTTGTAATGCTTCAGAATACTTTGTACCCAATTTAAATACTTGACCCACTTCGATGCCTTTAGCATGTTCTAAAGCGCCACCACATTTAGGACACACATCGTCCTTCGTGATCAAACGAATTGGAGCAACAATAATGTCTTCTACATTAAAATCCCGTTTTGGATTGATATTAACATAGTGAGCATCTTTTTTATTAGCACCGCCACAAACATTGTAAGTTTCCATAACAGATTCATCAACAACGATAGCAAATTCATCTGTTTGTTGTAATCCTACAGGACTGATAAAGCCAGCTGTTAAACCTACTTTTTCCAATTCTTCAGGGGTAGCCATCTCAGGCTCTACAGAGCCAAGTACGGCATGTTGTACAGCGACTTCATTTACTTCATGGTCACCACGAACAATGGCTAATACCACTTTACCATCAATAGAGAACACTACAGCTTTAATAGTTTTATGTAGTGGTAAGTTTAGCATTTCCGCAACAGCTTCAATAGTGCTAGCATTAGGAGTATCTACAACGGATAACTCTTGAAGAACTTCTTCATCCTGTTTTATGATGCCAGGCTTACCAATTTCGATATTGGCAGCGTAATCGCATTTAGTACAATATACGATATCTGCTTCACCTGCTTCAGCAATGGCCATGAACTCATGCGTACCACTACCACCGATGGCACCACTATCAGCCTCTACTGGGCGGAATGTAAGACCACAACGTGTAAAAATACGTGTATATGCATCGTACATAGATTTATAGGATTCATCTAAACCCGCTTCATCTACATCAAAAGAATAAGCATCTTTCATAATGAATTCACGGCTACGCATCAAGCCATAACGTGGACGGCGCTCATCACGGAATTTACTTTGAATTTGATATAAGTTGACTGGTAATTGACGATATGAGTTAATCTCATTTTTAACGAGGGTTGTAATCATCTCTTCATGTGTTGGTCCTAGACAAAACTCATTATCATGACGATCATTGATACGCATCATTTCTGCGCCATATGCGTTCCAACGGCCAGACTCTTTCCAAATTTCTGCAGGCTGTAAAATTGGCATCATAATTTCTTGAGCACTAGCACGATCCATTTCTTCACGTACAATAGCTTCAATCTTTTTAATACTTTTCCAACCCAATGGTAAAAAACTATATAAACCATTTGCAGTTTTACGCATAAAACCAGCGCGAAGCATAAGCTGTTGGCTTACTACATCAGCGTCAGATGGAACCTCACGCAATGTAGGTGCATATAATTTAGTGGCTAACATAAAGACTCCTCATCTAAATTTTCTAAATATTGGTCAATTTCTCTAAACAATGTATCTACTAATTCAGCTTCTGGTACAGTCTTAATAACTTTCCCTTTACGGAAAATAATACCTTGACCATCACCACCAGCAATACCAAAGTCGGCCTCACGCGCTTCCCCTGGACCATTTACGACACACCCCATAACGGCAACCTTAATAGGCGCTTTTATGAATGCTAGACGTTCTTCTACAATACCAGCCATATCAAATAAATTTACTTGGCAACGACCACATGTAGGACAAGATATCATAGTGGCCCCAAAATTTCTTAATCCTAAGCTACTTAAAATACTTCTACCTACTTCAATTTCGTGAATTGGATCTCCAGTTAAGGATACCCGTAATGTATCACCAATGCCATCGAGCAATAATGCACCAATCCCCATAGCAGATTTAATAGTGCCTTGTTTAATAGTACCAGCTTCTGTTACACCTAAATGTAACGGATAAGGAATCTTATCAGATAACTTACGATATGCTTCCACCATTAGAGGTACTTCCGTTGCTTTAATGGATAATTTCATTTGACGATAATCGAGTTTTTCTAAAATTCTTACGTGTTCTAAAGCTGTTTCAACCATACCATCCGCTGTAGGATGTCCTCCATGAGCATCGAGAATATGCTTTGGTAAAGAGCCTGCATTAACACCAATGCGAATTGGGATTTGTTTAGGTTTTGCCTTTTCAATAACGGCTAAAACCTTATCTTCACCACCAATATTTCCTGGATTAATGCGCAATCCATCAACATTATTTTCAATAGCTTCTAAAGCTAATCTATAATCAAAGTGAATATCGGCGATCAAAGGAATTGAAATGCCCGCTCTAACAGCCTTTAAAGCCTTTGCAGATGCCATTGTAGGAACGGCGACACGAACCAGTTCACAACCAGCCTCTGCTAAATGATTAATTTCTGCAATTGCCTTCTCTGTATGTACTGGATCCGTAGTAATCATAGATTGAATACTTACCGGTGCATAATCGCCGATTTTAACTGTACCTACATAGATACCATTTGTTGGTTTACGTACAATCATTGTAATCTCCCATCTGTCTTATAGTAAACGGAAAATATCCTGCGTTGTTACATATAAGAATAATGCTACCATTAAGGCAACCCCAACCATTTGTATATACATAAGAGCTTTAGCAGGTAATCTACGGCCTGTTATAGCTTCCGCCAAGATAATAATCAAGTGACCACCATCTAAAACAGGTAATGGTAAAAGATTAATAACCCCTAAGTTAATACTAAGGAATGCAGCAAAACTTAATAGTGGTGCAAATCCTGATTGTGCAATAGTACCTGCCATTTGGGAAATTCCTACTGGACCAGATAATTCGGCTGCTTGTGTGCCACGAATCATATCGTAAATCCCACTGACCATAGCAACAATAGTTTGCCCCGTCCGACTAACAGCAAGGCTCAAAGATTCACCAATACTATAAGTTTCACGAGTAAAGCTAGGGTAGATACCAATCTTAGGACTATATTGTTCCATTTTAGGTATTACCGTAGTCTCTATAGTTTGTCCTTCACGCTCTACAACAACAGTTACACCATGGTTTGCTGTGCCTTGTAAGCTAGGACGAATATCATCCCAAGTACTAATTTTTTTACCATCAATCGTAATAATTCTATCGTTAGCTTCTAAATGAGCCTGTTCTGCAGAACTACCCGCAATAATGTTACCAATTACAGGTTCATTTGTATATGTAAGATTTCCTACAGTCACATTTAGGCCAAAGAAAAGTACAATGGCTAATATAAAGTTAAATACAGCCCCTGCAGAAATAACAATAAATTTTTTCCACGCAGGTTTATTATAAAAGGAGCGCTCATTAAGAGGCTCGTCAGGTGTCATACCAGCAATACGATTAAATCCTCCAAGAGGAATTATACGAATAGAATATAAAGTTTCCCCTTTTTGTACTTTAAATATGGCTGGACCAAAACCTATAGCAAATTCATCAACTTGCATACCTGACATCTTAGCTGTAATAAAATGGCCTAATTCATGAATAAACACAATTAAACCAAATACAAATATTGTGGCTAATGCCGTAATCATATATTCTCCTATAACATCAACGATGTTGCCTTTTCACGGGCCCATCTATCGATGGATAATAAATTATCTAATGTAAAATCATCTTCTGGTCCCATAGATTCAAGAACAGAAGTAACGACTTTATAAATATCACCAAAGGCGATTTTATCTTCTAAAAAGGCATATACTGCCGTTTCATTAGCTGCATTAAATACAGCAGGTTTAAATCCACTAGCACGTCCCACCTCATACGCAAGTCGAAGTGCAGGAAAATCGTCATACCGTGGAGGTAAAAACTCCAATTGTAGTGCTTGACTAAAATCAAGATGATTCATACTTAAAACTTCACGTTTGGGATACGTCAAAGCATATTGAATGGGCTCGCGCATATCTGGATTACCCATTTGCGCTAATATCGCACCATCCTTCATACGTATCATAGAATGAACAATACTTTGAGGATGTACTACTACATCAATATGATCAAAATCAAAACCAAATAACCAATGAGCTTCTATTACCTCTAAGCCTTTATTGAATAAAGAGGCAGAGTCTATAGTTATTTTATTACCCATATTCCAGGTAGGATGTCGCAAACAATCTGCAGCAGTTGCAGTTTGAATTTTACTAGAATCCCATGTGCGTAAAGGTCCACCAGAAGCAGTGACAATTAAAGAATCAACATTGTCACGTTTCTGTCCTTCTAAGCACTGAAATATAGCACTATGTTCACTATCGATAGGTAGGATTTGCACGCCATGTTCTTTAGCTAAAGCCGTAATTAATGGACCTCCAGCAACAAGAGTTTCTTTATTAGCTAGACCTATAGTCTTCCCTTGTTTTATAGCTTCCACTGTAGGCTCAATTCCCGCAGCACCTACAATAGCAGTAACAATCATTGTTGCTTCTTGAATTGTAGCTGCTGCAATGAGGGCTTCCTTACCACCTATCAATTTTGTAGGACCTGTATAGCGTGCTTGTAATTCTTTAAAAGCACCTTCATCTACAAGACCAGCCACCAAAGGTTTATATTCTTTAATCTGATGTTCTAAGAGGTCAATATTATGATGTGCCACTAAGGCAACCACCTTGAATTGATCTGGATGTTGAGACACCACATCAAGCGTCTGTGTACCGATTGAGCCAGTACTGCCGATAATACTTAGGTATTTCATAAGTGTACCTCTATAAAATTAGTACGAAAATAGCAATATATATACTAATGTAATGGGAGCCGCAAATAATAAACTATCAAAGCGATCCAATACACCGCCATGACCTGGTAATAATGTACCAGAATCTTTTACATTACATAGTCGTTTAATCTTTGATTCAAACAAATCACCTAATGGTGCTAATATACCGCTAATCATACCTACATGGATTCCCATCCACCAAGGAATGCCAACGATATACGAAAATACTGCACCTGTAAGGATACAGCCGATAAATCCACCAATAAAACCTTCTAGTGTTTTATTAGGACTAATGGATGGTACTATTTTACGTTTACCAAAAGCTCGACCTGAAAAGTATGCAAAGGTATCGCTAGCCCAAGTAGTAAACAATAATAACCAAAGTGTAATAGTGCCCCAGTTATATAGTTCAAAAGGCATTGATAAATCCATGTAAATTGAGTCATGACGAATCAAGAGTAATGAAGTCATACCCATACCAATATATAATAAACCAAATACACTAAAGGATACACTAGACATCGAGTACTTACTTTCACCAAATGTACACAACATATAATTGGCAAATAAACTTAATACTAAAATAGCTATAGCTATAATATACTGATGACATGCAAGAGCAATCATTAGCAATAAAATGCTAATATATCCCCATATAATGGATATCCGAACACGTTTAGCTTTACCAAGTAATACAAACTCACGCCACCCTAATAAAGCTAAAAGTGTAATTAGCACATCATATACTAATCCACCAAATGTAATGGCCCCTAAGGCAATAATAAAACCAATAACAGCGGTAATAACACGTGTTTTTAACATTTTTTATTCCTCATCACATAAGCCACCAAATCGGCGTTCTCGTTTCTGATATGCCGCCACAGCTTCAAGTAAAGTTTCCTTAGTAAAATCTGGCCAATGCAAATCGGTAAACCAAAATTCAGCATACGCTAGTTGCCATAACAAAAAATTACTAATTCTAAAATCACTACTAGGACGAATTAATAAATCTACATCACTAAACTCTTTAGTGAATAATTGAGAACTTACATATTCTTCAGTAATTTTGTCCATTGTAATAACGCCATCCGCAACGGATTTTACAATGTCGCGGATAGTTCTAACTATTTCATCACGCCCACCATAGTTAATCGCTAACTGTAATGTGAGGCCTGTATTATTCTGAGTTAATAATTCTGCATCTTGAATGATTTTTTGTAGGTTTTCTGAAAGCCCTCCAATAAAACCAATAAATCGAATGCGTACATTATGTTCATGCATATACTTAACATTATTATTTAAGTATTCTTTTATGAGAGACATAAGTAAAGAAACTTCCTGTTCAGGACGTTTCCAGTTCTCCGTGGAGAAACCATATACCGTAAGAGCTCTAATTCCGATCTCATCTGCGGCCATAACAATTTCTTTTAATACATCTGCACCAGCACGATGCCCCATGGAGCGCGGCATGCCTCTGCGTTTAGCCCATCGTCCATTACCATCCATAATAATAGCAACATGTTGTGGAATTATATTACGATCAATGACAGGCGTATCAGAACGTTTACGGTTAAATAATTTCTTTAGCATAGTCTACCTCGATAGAATTTCCGAAGTCGCTGGCAATCATTGGTCTATATAGTAGTATATGTAAGCACTCATCAACCTTTGTAATACGTGCCACATAAAATCCTTTATCTGAAATTTCAAAGAAGCGATTAAAGGATCCACCAATCATTACCTTAAAAGGAATATGGGCAGCCTGCAAACGAGACTTTGCAAGCTGCCATGGTATTCCAATAAGGCTATTAGAATCAAACATTATACTTCTAATACGTCCTTTTCTTTTACTACTTTTAACTCATCGATTTGCTTAACTTTAGCATCGGTAAGCTTTTGGATTTGATCTAAACCGTCTTTAGCATCATCTTCAGTAATCGTTTTAGCTTTCTCTTCTTTTTTTAATGCTTCATTTACATCGCGACGAATGTTGCGCACTGCAACTTTTGCATCTTCAGCCTTTTTATGAACTACTTTAACGATTTCTCTACGACGTTCCTCAGTTAATTGAGGAATACTTAAACGAATTTGTGCACCATCATTACCAGGGTTCAAACCTAAATCAGATTGTAAAATTGCTTTTTCAATAGCACCAATCATTGTTTTATCCCAAGGTGCAATCACAATCATGCGAGGTTCAGGCACGGAGATATTCGCAACTTGATTAATGGGTGATGGACTTCCATAGTAATCAACCATTACTTTATCAAGTAGTGCTACACTAGCACGGCCTGTACGAATAGATGCGAATTCATGTTTTAAAGCCTCAATAGACTTATTCATGCGGTCTTCTGCTTGTTGTAACAATTCTTTAATTTCCATATGAATTATTCTCCTCGAACAATGGTCCCTATTTCTTCACCTTTAGCAGCTTTTGTAATATTACCAGGAATATCCATGCTAAATACAATAATAGGAATATTGTTATCTTTACATAAAGTTGTAGATGTAGCATCCATTACTTTTAATTCTTTTGTGATAATCTCGTTATATGTTAATTCATCAAATTTAACAGCATTAGGATTTGTCTTAGGGTCAGAATCATATACGCCATCTGCAAATTTCTTTGCCATTAAAATAGCATCGGCTTCAATTTCAGCGGCCCGTAATGCAGCTGTTGTATCTGTAGAGAAGTAAGGTTTACCAAGGCCAGCACCGAAGATAACGATACGTTTTTTTTCTAAATGACGAATAGCGCGACGACGAATATAAGGTTCTGCAATTTCTTGCATTTCAATAGCTGTTTGAACACGTGTATCTACACCAGCTTGCTCTAATGCATCTTGCAATGCTAAGGAGTTCATCACTGTTGCTAGCATCCCCATATAGTCAGCAGTAGCACGATCCATACCTTGATTGCTACCAGCTAAACCTCTCCATAGGTTACCGCCACCAACAACAATCGCGATTTCTAAATCAGTGGATTTTGCTAAAGCAGCAATTTCTTTTGCAAATTCTTCAACAACATCAGGATTAATACCAAAACCTTGTTCACCTGCTAATGCTTCACCACTCAACTTTAAAACAATACGTCGAAACTTTCTTTTTGCCATATTTTTACTCCTCTATTGCAAAATAAGAGAACACTGTACGGTGTTCTCTTATTGTTTATTAATTATTTACCAACAGATGCCATTACTTCTGCTACGAAGTCATCTTGGCGTTTTTCAATGCCTTCACCTAAACCATAGCGAACAAAACGACGTACGTTGATGTTTTCACCGATTTTTGCAATACTTTCATTAATGATGTCTGTAACAGTTTTATCGCCATCTTTAATGAATACTTGTTCTAATAGGCAATTTTCTTTATAGAATTTTTCAATACGACCTGCAACCATTTTTTCTAAAACAGCTTCAGGTTTTGGTTTACGACCAGCTTTAACGTCTTCTTCAGCTTCTACTTTAGCTTGTTCCAATAATACTTGTTTTTCGTGTTCAATTACTTCAGTAGGAACTTCTTCACGGTTCAAGTATGTAGGATTTACAGCTGCAATTTGCATTGCGATGTCGCGTGCTAAATTTTGGAAATCATCAGTTTTTGCAACGAAGTCAGTTTCACAGTTAACTTCCACTAAAACACCGATACGACCACCTGCATGAATGTAGGATTGTACTACACCTTCAGCTGCAATACGACCAGCTTTTTTAGCTGCCGCAGCCAAACCTTTTTCACGAAGAAGGTCAACCGCTTTATCGATATTACCGTCAGTTTCAACCAATGCTTTTTTAGCGTCCATCATACCTGCGCCAGTCATGTCGCGCAATTCTTTTACCAAAGCAGCAGTAATTGCCATTATTTTGTTCCTCCTAGTATTAATTAAGGTAAGGATATAGTCCTTACCCCAATTATATATGTTATAGATTTATCTTTCAAATGCTAATACGACAACGATTAAGCTTTACCGTCTCGAACCATTTCAGCAGAGTCAGCTACCATGTTATCTAATGCTTCTTCGAAGGATTCGCCTTGACGACCTTCAAGAACAGCGTCAGCCATTTTGCCAGCCAACAATTTAACAGCACGGATAGCGTCGTCATTTGCTGGAATTGGGAAATCAACTTCATCTGGGTCACAGTTAGTGTCAACTGTTGCAACCACTGGAATGCCCAATTTTTTAGCTTCCGCAATAGCAATTTTTTCTTTTTTAGGATCTACTACGAAAAGAGCACCTGGCATTTTAGGCATATCTTTGATACCACCAAGATATTTTTCCAATTTATCCATTTCATGACGAAGACCGATAACTTCTTTTTTAGGCAATACTTCGAAAGTACCGTCTTCTGCCATAGCTTCCAATTGTTTTAAACGTTTAATACGAGTTTCAATTGTTTTGAAGTTAGTCAACATACCGCCCAACCAACGTTCGTTAACGAAGAACATGTTAGCACGGATAGCTTCTTCTTTAATAGCTTCTTGAGCTTGTTTTTTAGTACCTACGAACAAGATTACTTCGCCTTGGGAAGCAACTTCACGCAAGAAATTGTAAGCTTCTTCTACTTTTTTAACTGTTTTAGACAAATCAATGATATAAATACCATTGCGTTCAGTGAAGATGAATTTCGCCATTTTAGGGTTCCATCTTCTAGTCTGATGACCAAAGTGTACACCAGCCTCTAATAATTGTTTCATTGATACTACTGCCATTGTGGCACCTCCTGTTAATTAACCTCCGCCGCTTCATCCTTCGGGTCACCCAAAATTAGGCACAGTACCGAAGTCCACTGACGTGCATATTTTTCATACCTAATAATTCTAACAAAAAATCATGGCAAAAGCAAGCAAGGAGTGAGGAATTCTTTAAGTATTCCTCACTCCTTATTTTAAATACATTCTCTTTCTTATTGATGTACGATCTTATGTTCAAATTTGAATTATAGAATATTATGAAAATATTTATTTAATTATTGCGAATGGAGTCAATCATACTTGCACGATTTTCTGCTCCAAACACTGCAGAACCAGCAACTAAAACTGTAGCCCCCGCTCTTTTAATCGGTACACAAGTAATATCGTTAATACCACCGTCCACCTCAATGACTGCCGTTGAATTGTCTACTTCTTCTAACAATATCTTGGCTTGTTTAACTTTTTTTATGGCATTCTTAATAAAAGATTGTCCTCCAAATCCTGGATTCACAGACATAATTAAAATCATATCTAAATCTGCAGCTACATCTTCTAGTAGAGATACAGGTGTACTAGGATTCAATGCTACACCAGCCTTCATCCCACACTGCTTGATATGTTGAATCAAACGATGCATATGAGGTACAGTTTCTTGATGAAAAGTAAAATATTCTACACCAATTTTTGCAAATTCTTCTACATAATCACCAGGATTAGTAACCATCAAATGCACATCAAATGGTAATTTTGTATATGGACGAATGGCTTTCACAATGGGAGCACCAAAGGTTAGATTAGGAACAAAGTGTCCATCCATGATGTCGATATGTAATAAATCAGCCCCCGCTGCTTCAATAGATTTTAATTCCTCGCTTAACACCGCAAAATTTGCGGAAAGCATAGATGGTGCAATTTTTATCATATTAAAACCTCTTTCGTTGACTTTCTATATCATTACGTATAGACATATAAGCATCATATCGTCCTTGATGAATATGACCAGCTTCTAGAGCAGCTTTAATCCCACAAATGGGTTCATGTTCATGATAGCAAGGACTAAATTTACAAGTATCAACATATTCACCAAATTCTGGGAATAATGTAGGCAATCTTTCAAGGGAAACATCATTAAATTCAATAGCACTAAATCCAGGTGTATCCATGATAAAAGAATCTGCATCTAAACTATATAAAGAAGCGTGACGAGTGGTGTGTTTGCCACGTTTAATCTTATCACTTACCTCCCCAGTCTGGAAGGCGAATTTTGGGTCTACTGCATTTAAAAGACTACTCTTACCAACACCAGATGGACCTGCAAAAGCTGTTACCTTATGTTGAAGCACATGACGTAAATCATCGATGCCTGTCATATTATATGTGGATGTCATCAAAACCTTATAACCAATTGATTTATAAAGATCAACCATAGTTTCCGTCTCTGAATCCATCAGGTCACATTTATTGATACATAGCACGATAGGTATATCCGCATGTTCAATCATAACGAGCATTTTATTAAGTAATAGCTCATTAATATCTGGTTCATGGGCAGCCACAACTAATACAACTTGGTCAATATTAGCTACTGCTGGACGTACCATCGAATTATGACGTCCATGGATGGATTCAACGAACCCATCCTCCGAAATCGTAACGCGGTCACCCACAAGTAAACTATAACGACCTTTCTTAAGTCTGCCACGAACCTTACATTCATGAATGGTGCCCGTATCATCTTGTACATAAAAGTACCCATTCATATTTTTGACAACAATGCCTGTAATCATAGTACCTCTTATAATGCAGTTTCTTGCACTAATGCACCATTGAGGTATACCTCAATACGTACATTACCTACACCGGACACTTTTCGAACAATACGATCTCCAGGTTTATTGGTATCATCATAAATTACTGCGGAACCTTCATCATCTTTTACGACAATTTTAAGTTCTTGATTTTTAGAACCAGCTGGTACAGTAACATCTATAGTACCAGTTGTTTTATTACCACTGTTTCCATCTTTTTTATCAGATTTCTTTTTATCATCTTTGAACTCAGTCGTAAGATTTAATGTGGAGCCTTCGTCAATTTCATCGCCAGCTTTAATGCTTTGCTCTATAACCACAGATTTTTCTTCCACAGATCCAGATACTTGGTTTACACCTAGTTGAATATTACTCAATGTATCACGAGCATCTTTTAATGTCATACCAACAAGATTAGGTACTTTGACTTTCTTAGCCTTCGCTTTATTTACAACGAGATCAATTGTTGTCCCTTTAGACACTTTAGAATCTCCGGAAGGACTCTGAGCAATGATTACACCATCTTTTTTACCATCTACAGATTGCTGTGTTATTTTCCCCACAACTAAACCTAAATCTTTAAGTCGTTGACGGGCTTGATCCACAGTTAAATCAGTTAAATCTGGCACAGTAATATCGCCTACACCTTTAGAAACTACAAGGTGAATCGTCCGTTGCTCTTTAACCTTTTCTCCAGCCCCAGGTGTTTGAGAAATAACTTGACCAGCTGGCACATCAGGATTAGTAACTTCACTTGTAGACACACGCAAATGTTTATCTTCTAAGATATTTTTTGCTACAGAAACTTGTTTGCCTACCACATTAGGTACATCTACTGTTGTATTACTCCAGAAATTTCCGTAGCTTAAGAAAGCACCTAAAAATGCTACTAAGAAAATGACAGCAGCACCTAGAACGATGTATTTTTGTGGAATCGATGCAATTTTACTTAACATACTCTTCTTTTTACCCTCGTCTTTACGTTCTTCTTGAATAGTACTTAGATCTTCAAGTGCTTCAGGATCAACCGCAGGAATCATTTGTGTAGCAAAATCATATGGTTCATGACGTTGTGTTTTCCCCATTGTAAAACCTTGAGATAACCGCAAATCACTGATCATATCAGAGATAGAATCAAAACGATCTGCAGGATTTTTAGATAATGCTTTCATAACAACAGCTTCTAAAAGCGGAGGAATTGATGGATTATATCGAGTTGGAGGTTCTACCTTCTCACGAACGTGTTTTAATGCTACTGCAATTGGCGTTTCCCCTTCAAATGGTACACGACCTGTAAGCATTTCATACAATACAACACCCAATGAATAGATATCTGTATTTCCATCTACCGGTTTACCACTAGCTTGCTCTGGTGATAAATAGTGTGCAGAACCCAAAATCGAATTCGTATACATAACTGTGTTAGTTGCATTTATTGCACGAGCAATACCAAAGTCAGTTACTTTAACGCGCCCAGTATTGGTAATAATAACATTATGTGGTTTTATATCACAATGAACAATACCCATTGTATGAGCGTGCTCTAAGCCTTCAGCTATGGCAATAGTAAATTTAACAGCCTCATCTATAGACAGTCTTCCATGACGAGTTATATATTTTTTTAAGGTTTCACCATCTACATATTCCATAACAATGTAATGTAAATTTTGGTCAAAACCTACATCATACATATTTACAATATTGGGATGATTTAATTTACCTGCCGCTTGTGCTTCTCGTTTAAATCGAGTCACAAATTCATCATCATTTGCAAAATTAGCATGCAATACTTTTATTGCTACTTGTCTACCTAGTAAGGTATCTTCTCCAAGGTATACATCAGCCATTCCACCAACGCCAATTTTATCAACAATACGGTAGCGGTTATCTAGAAGTATGCCTTTTATATTCATAGTACTCATTATTTCTCCATTTCTAGATTAGATTGTTCCCACCACAATGGTCACATTATCTCCTGCTCCGACTTCATATACAGCTTCCATCAATGATTTAATAACCAACATATCATCATCCGTTGATTGTAATGCAGAGGCAATTACATCATCAGATACATAGCCACTTAATCCATCAGTGCAAAGTAAAATACGATCACCGGGAAGAATAGACTCTACACCACTATCAACCTCTAAGATTTCATCAACACCGACTGCACGAGTTAATAAATTACGTTGAGGGTGATTTAGCATTTCATCCTTTGTAATCTCTCCAGCTGTTAATAATTCTTGTACCATAGAATGATCCGTAGTAATTTGTCGTAAATGACCATCTCTATATACATACAAACGACTATCACCAACACTTGCCCAGTAAAGTTGATTACCATTTATAGCTGTAACTACAGCGGTAGTACCCATACCAGCAAGTCGTTCTTCACAAGCAACGCGATTTACAATACGTTGATTAGCGTGAATGATAGCATCACATAAGTCTTGTTGACCTATCGTTTCAAGGGAGGACAAATATTCTTTTATTTCATCTACAGCATAGGTACTTGCGATTTCACCACCGCTATAACCACCCATGCCATCAGTAACAGCACAAATATGGCCATCAATGAAAAAACGGTCCTCGTTACGCTGGCGTACAAGCCCAATTTTACTTAAACCAACAAAATTATTCATGATTCTCCTTTTTCCGACCATGAGCAGCCTTTAACTGTCCACATGCGGCTTGGATTGCATCGCCCATTTCCTTTCGTACCGTTACTGATACGCCATAGGAACTAACGATGTCTTTAAATGTATTCATATTCGTAATAGATGGTTTATATAATTCAATATGTTCATTGCCATTAACTGGGATCAAGTTAACATGACAATTTGGGAAATCTTTACAGATTTTCCCCAAAGCATGAGCATCATCTATAGATGCATTTACAGAATCTATAAGAATATACTCAAAGGTAACACGACGCTGTGTCGTATTATAATAGTATTTTACCGCATCTAAGACTTCCGTCAATTCATAACGTGCCCCAACGGGCATAATACTACGACGAACTTCATTATTTGTAGCATGTAATGAAAGTGCTAAGGTAATTGGCAAACCTTCATCAGCTAATTTATAAATATTAGGAACCCAACCACAAGTGGAAATCGTCATCTTACGATAACTAATATTACAAATCATAGGATCATGTAGTAGTTGTAATGCTTGTAATACATTATCATAATTTTGTAACGGCTCCCCTGCGCCCATAACGACAACAGAGTGTATTTCCTCTTTAGTAAGAGCCCCAAATATGACAACTTGTCCAATAATCTCAGCGACTGTTAAATCTCTGTATAAGCCACCTTGTGTAGAAGCACAGAATACACATCCCATAGCACACCCCACTTGAGAGGAAACACATACAGAATACCCATAGTGTTGCTCCATCAAAACTGCTTCCACACGACTTTGATCTGACATCTCTACAAGTATTTTGCGAGTCTTTCCATCAGGGGCAATAGACTCTGTAATTAATGTAGGTAAAGAAATAACACAATTATCACCTAGCCATTGACGCAAGTCTTTCGGAAATTGTGTCATGTCTTCAAAATCAAAAATATATCTATGATAGATATAGTCAATTAACTGTTTCGCTCGAAACTTTTGTATATTATGGGTCTTAAAGATAGATTGTAATTCTTCTAAAGACTTACCCAATAATTCTATCATGGTGCTCCATTTCTTATATTATGATAAGCGTTTCATGCGAGCCATAAAGAAACCATCCATATGATCTCGCGGTGGATAGGTTGTAATCATACCATCTATAGCTTGTGGTGCCCCTTTATATGATACAGGATCGATGATAAAGTTCTTATGAATTGCCAAGAATTTATTTAGAACAGCTTCATTTTCACCACTATTCATAGTACATGTGGAATATACTAAATATCCATTAACCTTAACCATTTCAGAAGCTTTTTCTAATATTTCAAGTTGTAACGGCGGCAACTCAATAAGTAAAGACTCTGTTTTACGCCAACGCATGTCTAATTTCTTTTGTAATATACCTAGACCAGAACAAGGAGCATCAACTAAGACGCGATCAAATTGTTCTTTCCAATTATCAGGAAGATAACGACCATCTTGAAGCTTAGTAGAAATAATAGATACACCTAATCGCTCAGCATTTTGATTAATCAGTTCTAATTTATGGTCGTAAATATCACAACTCATAATAGCTCCTGTATTATTCATAAGACTTGCCATATGCATAGACTTGCCACCTGGTGCAGCACAACAGTCTAAGATAAGCTCTCCTGGTTGAGGATCTACCACATGGGCTACTAACATAGATGCTTTATCCATAAAAGTAATATGACCTTCTAAAACAGGTTTAGCTTTTTCTAAATGACCTTGATGTCCATCAATATAAACTACTTCAGGAATATATGTATCCTGTTCTACAATCCAATCTAAATCTTCTAATTCTTTTAAACAATCCTCAATAGATACTTTCACTGTATTTATGCGAGCCGTCAAACGAGGTTGTTCATTAAACCAAGAACAAAGATCTACGGTCTTATCTTTTCCCATTTCTTTTATCCATAAGTTGACAAGCCATAATGGTTGATTGTAGATAAAGGAAATTTCTTCAGCTTCGGACTTAGCTAGTTCACCGATAGAAATGCTATCACTTTCACGTAAAACCGAACGCAAAACAGCATTTACAAAACCAGATAAACCTCTAGTTAGCTTTTTGGCGAGTTTAACAGATTCGTTAACAGCCGCACTTTCAGGAACCTTATCCATATAGATAATTTGATAAATACCAAGTCTAAGGATTTCCACAACCATAGAAGATAGTTTCTTTAAGGGTCGCTTTGCAAAGTGAACAATAATAGCATCCAAGTAATTTTTTCTACGAATGACCCCATACACAAGTTCAGTAAAGAATCTTCGATCTAAATCGGATAGATGATATTTCTGTAAATACTCTTGCAACTTTATATTTGCATAAGCACCATTGCGATTAATTTCACTCAATGCTTTTACAGCGAGCAATCGAATATTTTGTTGTTGATTAGTCTTTACCTCTATCATTACTATTCCTACCAATCAATTGTTCTACTACTGCTCGAACACGTTCAGAATCGACTGTTGTATTACAACATGGCCCATTAGGACGTTCATTTAATACCCCAATAACTGGGATGGGAAATACATCAGCCATTCCACTTGCTAAATCTCGTTCGCAAGCTATTGCTACAATAGCTTTTGGGCGTGCTTCCTTTACCTTCATCCGCGCTAAGGTGCCTCCAGTGACAACTATAAATTGACAACCATAGTCCTTAGCCACTTGCAACAAATTACCAACCTGGCATCGCCCACACTGCTTACAATTATATACATCATGTGTAACCTTATGAACACACGAACTTTCTTGTAAACAGTGAGGAGTTAATAATAATATACGTTCTGGATCTACCGTATACATATCTAGCATTACTAAATGATTGATTAAATCAATCATAGACTGGCGGAGTTGATCCTTAGTAACCCCTCTCACCTTACCAATCGCCAAAGTTAATGGAAATAATCCATAAATAAACTGATTGGCTAGTCTTAAAACAATAGGATGTAACCTTATAATACCTGTGCTAGCAACAATTAAAGATAAGCACAAAATCCATATAATAGCAATAAGTATAGATATAACTACACTACTTATAATTGATGCAAATGGATGCAATTGTAAAAGTCCTGGTTCTAATATATACATTAGAAAGGCTAGTACTGCTGTGAGCAAAGCACATGTAATAGTTGATAAAATCAAGTATAACGGATACGTTTCGTACTGCTTATATTGAGTCCCCAAAAACGATACCTTCCTTTATTTGATGACCATTTATAAAATCAATTGCAGAAATGCGTTTTTTATTTTCTGGTTGGACTTCTGTTAATAGAATTATATTTCCATCACCACAAAATACACCTAAACCGGCTATTTTAGATACGATTGTACCAGGCACAGTTGTGGCTGATATAGCAATTGGTACATGTTTACCATGGACATCTATCAAACAGTGAGTCGTATCACTGGGAACCACTTCTCCAGACCATACTTTTAAACGTTTTCCATCGAGATATGTATAACATCCAGGTGCTGGATTAAGTCCTCTAATGAGATTTGCAATTTCATTAGCCGGCTTAGACCAGTCGATCTGCCCCATTTCCTTTGTAATCTTAGTAGTATGTGTAGCCATTGAATCATCTTGTGGTGTAGCCACAATTTCTCCATTAACCCAACGAGTTAATACAGGCACTATAGTTTCACCCCCCAGTACAGCTATACGTTCAAATAACTGTCCTGTCGTTTCACCGGGTAAAATATCTATCTCCACAATGTCAATGATATCACCTGTATCAAGGCCATCATCCATATGCATTATGGTAACACCCGTTTTAGAGTCTCCATTAAGAATTGCATAATGAATTGGCGCAGCGCCTCTATAACTAGGTAAAATAGAGGCATGAACATTAATACAACCATATTGCGGCAATCGAATAAGCCAAGGAGGTAATATTTTACCATACGCAATAACAATCACTACATCTGGTTGTAATGCTTCTAATTCGGCTCTCACTTGTTCATCACGCAAAGTGACTGGTTGATATACAGGCAAGTCATGCTCTAAAGCAGCTACTTTTACAGGGGGCATTTGAACTTGTTTACCACGCCCTTTTTGTTTATCAGGCTGGCAATACACACCGACAATAGAATGACCAGCTTGAATCAAAGCCTCTAAGGTAGGCACAGAAAAGTCTGGTGTCCCCATAAAAACGATGCGTAATTGTTTATTATCAGACAATTTCTTTCTCCTCTGGATGATCAGTAATTAATCGTAAGTTAGTTGCTTTTTCAATAAACAAATGACCTTCCAAGTGATCAATTTCATGTTGGAAAATACGCGCCAAAAAACCTTCAGCTTTTATAGTTACCTTCTTATTATGTGGATCAATACCTTTAACAGTGACTTTATTAAATCGTTCCACATCTCCGAAATATCCTGGCACACTTAAGCATCCTTCAGGTCCAACTTGAGAACCTTCAGCATGAGTGATTTCAGGGTTAATTAGCGCAATAAGACCACTACCAGATTGGTCATCTACAACGATAATACGTTTAGCTACAGCCACTTGAGGTGCTGCAAGACCAACCCCTTCAGTCTTATACATAGTTTCAGCCATATCATCGATAAGGGCTCTAAGTTTTTTATTAACATGTTCTACAGGTTCCGCCACTTGTTTTAAAACGGGATGACCTGCTTTCACAACATCTAATACAGCCATTGATACTCCTACACTACACGGGATCCACGTCAATCAGCAGTCCTTCTTGCGTGAAAATCCATGAGTTATATATATATTCTTTCAAATTCGTTAAATCTGTACCGCGAATCATAATAGCTAAACGATACATATCGCGCACTTTTTTTATAGGCGCTTCATAAGGACCATTAATCAAAATATCCTGATTTCCTTTATAAGACTCCAAGTCATCGACAATACGATTTGCTATAGACTCTAATGTTTTCATATCTTGATGACGCACAACCATATGAATCATTTCGCGAAATGGAGGATATCCTAAAGCTTTACGGTTTTGAATTTCTTCATTGTAAAAGCCTATATAATCATGAGCCTTACTCTTTATTATAGCATAATTTAAAGGATTATATGTTTGTATTACAACGCTACCCGGTTTTTCACCCCTACCGGCACGTCCAGAGGTTTGAGTAAGTAAATCAAAAGTTCGTTCTGAAGCTGTATAAACAGGAATATTCAAAACTGAATCGGCTGTTAAAATACCAACAGCTGTTACATCTTTAAAGTCATGTCCTTTAGATACCATTTGTGTTCCCAACAAAATATCATATTTATGAGCCCCAAAGTCATGTAAAATATCTTCTGCTAATTGCTTATTTTTTGTCACATCTTGATCAAGACGAGCAATGCGGGCCGATTTAAAGTGACGACGTAACTCTTCCTCTACCTTTTGTGTGCCTGAACCAAAAAACTTAATCCTCTTACTATTACATTTGGGACAAACAGTTGGAATTGGTTCATGATGTTCACAATAATGACAACGCAATTCTTCACCAGCTTGGTGATAAACCATAGCTACATCACAATGAGGACACATAATAGTTTCCCCACAATCCCGGCACATAACAAAAGTACTATAACCGCGTCTATTTAACAGAATAATCATTTGATTATGCTCATCTAATGTATGTTGAATTAAGCGACTCATGGCATCAGAAAAAACGGAGTAATTTCCATGAAGAATTTCTTCCTTCATATCTACTATAGTAACCTTCGGCATAGGTTGCTCAAAAATGCGATTTGGCAATTCTAGTAAATGATACTCCCCTTGCTTAGCTTTATAGTACGAAGTAACAGATGGTGTAGCAGAACCTAAAATAACGGGACAACCATGTGCCTCAGCACGCCACAATGCCACGTTACGTGCATGATACCGAACCATATCCTCTTGTTTATAAGATGGATCATGTTCTTCATCGACCACAATAAGGCCGATATCCTCAGCTGGCGCAAATACGGCAGAACGAGCGCCAATAATAATGTGACTATCCTTACGGCGCAAACGCTCCCAATTATTGTTCCGTTGTTGTACCGTCAATTTACTATGAAATACTACGACTTCGTCACCAAAAGTTTCTACAAATCGTTTCACAATTTGATCAGTCAATATAATTTCAGGTACTAAAATAATAGCCGTCTTATCCTGACTAATACATCTTGCTGTAGCACGTAAATATAATTGAGTCTTACCACTACCAGTGACACCATGAAGTAAAAAGGTTTTATGTTCATGGCTATTCATTGCATCTTGTATTGGTCCATATACAGCTTGTTGAGCTTCAGTAAGAGGAATATTAACTTCTTCTGTTAAAAGCTCATCAAATGTTGTTTTTGTGGCTTTAAAACGAGCTTCAACGACAATACCTTTAGCTTCACTCACTTGTTTAATGACCATACGAGAATAGCCTTTAGCTAGTAGTAATGCCTTAGATGCTCCGCCCACTTCAAGTAAGTATTTTGCTAATTCTCGTTGCTTCTTTTTCCGTTCACTAAATTGTGCCACCGAAAATTCTGGCATGACTACTAACCATTCTTCCTTTGGTGCCTCGTAAGATTTTAATGTCTTATTTACTGTAAACAATCGCAATGCATCGCCATAAGAGAATAAATAATACTCATTTAGACGGCGGGCCGTATCCATCATTTCTGGTGTAAACCAAGGTTCACTATCTAATACTTGCACAATATTTCGTAAAGTGAACTCTGGTGGCTCAATTAACTCGTCGTAACCAATAAGAATACCTTCTTCACGACTATGTCCTAAAGGAATGAGTACGCGCGTACCAGGTAAGACATTACCAAACTTTTCAGGCATTAAATAGCTCAAAGGTTTATGAAGTTGTTTGGCCGGTCTGTTAATTATAACTTGTGCTACGCGCATACATTATTTCCTTTCGTTTATTATAAAAGGTCTCAGTAGAAATTCTACCAAGACCTTTTGTATTATAAGCCAGCTTCTTCTTTTAGAATTTGTGCTTTATCTGTACGTTCCCAAGGTAAATCTACATCAGTTCTACCAAAGTGACCATACGCTGCAGTTTTGCGATAATGAGGCTTTAACAAATCAAGCATTTCAATGATTCCTGCTGGACGAAGGTCGAAATGTTTTTTAACAAGCTCTTGAATTTTTGTTTCCTCTATGCGACCTGTACCAAAAGTATCAACTAAAATAGATACAGGATGAGCAACCCCAATTGCATAAGCAACTTGCACTTCACATTTATCAGCAAGACCTGCTGCTACAACATTTTTAGCTACATAACGCGCTGCGTATGCTGCAGAACGGTCCACTTTAGATGGATCCTTACCAGAAAATGCACCGCCACCATGACGGGCCATACCACCGTATGTATCTACAATAATTTTACGGCCAGTTAAACCAGCATCACCATGAGGGCCTCCAATTACGAAACGACCAGTTGGATTGATGAAGTATTTAGTATTTTCATCAACGAATTCAGCAGGCAACGCTGCGTCAATTACATAACGCTTCAAATCGGCTTTAATTTGTTCTTGGGTAACTTCAGGGCTATGTTGCGTAGAAATAACAATTGTATCAATGCGCTTAGGTTTACCATCAACATATTCTACAGTAACTTGAGTTTTACCGTCTGGACGTAAGTAAGTTAAGGTCCCATCCTTACGAACTTCTGTAAGTCGACGAGATAAACGATGTGCCAAGGAAATCGGCAAAGGCATGAGTTCAGGTGTTTCATTAGATGCATAGCCAAACATCATACCTTGGTCACCAGCACCGATTTTATCAAGCACTTCACCATTGCCATCTTTTGATTCAAGTGCTTCATCAACACCCATGGCGATATCCGCAGATTGTTCATCGATGGATACAAGTACACCACAAGTATCACAATCAAAACCAAATTTTGCACGAGTATAACCAATTTCACGAATTGTATCACGTACGATGCGAGGAATATCTACATATGTGTGAGTAGAAATTTCACCTACTACATGAACTAAACCAGTAGTAACTAAAGTTTCACAAGCCACACGAGCAGTTGGATCCTTTTCAATAATCGCATCCAAAACAGCATCAGAAATTTGGTCAGCTATTTTATCTGGATGGCCTTCAGTAACAGATTCAGAAGTAAAAAACATATGTTTTTCAGCCATTTTATCCTCCTAATACGAAAAAAAGTCTCTCATGCACTCATGAGAGACCCTCCCATCTAACGACATTTGTCATAGGAATTAGCACCTTTTCCGCTTGGAATGGTTGCTGTAGCTTCACAGGGCCTATCCCTCCACTACTCTTGATGAGTTACAGAAATATTATAGTGTATTTACAGTGAGAAAGCAAGTCATTATTATACCTCTCTTGCCTCTTTTAAAGCTAAATCATGTTCAGCCTTATGAAGGGCACTTTCAAACTGACGATACATATGATGACGGCCCAGAATATCCAAGAAATCAGATTTATACATCTCTCTACGTATATCGTAACTCACATCACTAAGCAAAACTTCTATGCCTCTTTTTTGAAGTTCTTCAATAATACCTCGTAAAATACGTAAACCCGTTAAATCTACAAATGGTACTTTTACAAAACGAATGATTAAATATTTAGGATCTTTATGTATAGAGTTTAACGCTCTATCAAATGCACTTATAGCACCAAAGAATAATGGACCTTCTACAGTGTATACCATTATTTCTGGATGGATTCTAATCTCATGCCTAATCTGTGCTGATAATTCGGCACTACTTGCTTCATGCACATCAATTGTATTAACCATTTTGCGCATAAACTGCAACACTGCAAGTACTACACCTACATTTACAGCTACTACTAAATCCGTAAAAATAGTCAGGAAAAAGGTAAGCAATAATATTATTTGATCTGGACGAGGTGCGAGAATAAGCATTCGTATAAAACGTGGTACATCACTCATATTGTAGGCTACTACAAATAATATGGCTGCCATAGATGCCAACGGAATATACACTGCATATGGGGCTAAAAATAAAAGAATGGCACCTAATGTAATGGCATGAACAATACCTGCCACCGGAGAATTACCACCTTGACGAATATTTGTAGCAGTTCGCGCAATAGCACCGGTTGATGCAATTCCACCAAACAATGGCGCAAATATATTAGCTAATCCTTGTCCAAATAATTCAGTATTAGATTCATGCTTGGTGCCACTCATACCATCAGCAACAACTGCAGACAATAAGGATTCAATAGCGCCTAGCATGGCAATTGTAAAAGCCGGCCCGATTAAAGATAAGATTTTATCAAAGCTCAATTTTGGTACAGAAAATTCTGGCAAACCTTGAGGTATACCACCAAATGCACTACCAATTGTTAAAACCGTAGGAAATTGGTAGATAGCTTGAATAACCGTAGCAACAATCATAGCTACAATGGGAGCTGGAACTTTATTAATATATGGGATTTTAGGTAAAACTAACAGTAGACTTAAGCTTAAGAGCGCAATCCCCAATGTAGGTAAGTCAGAGTATGGTAAGGACTGAATCATAGCCCATAATTTTTCATGGAAATGAGCCATATAAGGCAACGGTGGAAATCCAAAGAAATATGGCCATTGCCCTACCCAAATTGTAACACCAATACCTGCTGTAAAACCCATAATAACAGGTGTGGGTATAAACCGAATGACTGTCCCTAACTTTGCAACGCTCATTAAAACCAGAATAATCCCTGCCATCATGGTCGCAATTTGTAAACCTTCAAAGCCATAATTGACAACGATACTGCTCAATAGAACGATAAATGCCCCTGTAGGGCCCGCAATCTGAACAGGGGAGCCACCAAACAAGGATACAAATATACCTGCAATGATTGCCGTATAAATGCCCGCCTGCGGTGTAACTCCACTAGCAATAGCAAAGGCCATTGCTAAAGGCAGAGCCACAACCCCTACGACCAATCCGGCGATAATATTATTACTCCATTTTCCTTTTCCTAATGAGCCGTCTAAATATGCTTTTTGTATAGCAAACATGTAAAAAAAACACACCCTTCTTAAAACAACACACACAAGAATTAATTTATGTCAGCTTTGTTTGCTACTAAATCAATAACTTCTCTAAGGATATGTCGAGCAAGGTCAGATTTTTTCATATTAGGCATTTCTTTAGGCTCTTTATCAGGATATAAAAAATAGCCTTCATTCGTATCTACATTAAAACCTGCATTCGATTTGCTTACATCATTGGCTACAAGCATATCTAGATTTTTTTTAGCCACTTTATCCTGACCATACTTGATTACATGTTCTGTTTCTGCTGCAAAACCAACAAGAATTTGATGACTTTTTTTAGAGCCCAACCCTTGTAGAATATCTGGATTTTTTACAAGTTCTATGGTCATAGACTCCATTTTTTTTATTTTTTGCTCTGCTTTATGAAGGACTCTAAAGTCAGAAACAGCGGCAGCCATAATAACTACATTAACATCATTATAACGAGCTTCAACAGCCTCCTGCATAGATACCGCAGAATCTACAGAAATAAAGTCTACGCCACTTGGTATAGGCAAGGATGTGGGAGCACTTACTAATATCACCTTAGCCCCCATGTGTGCAGCCTGTTCTGCAATGGCATATCCCATCTTACCGCTAGAACGATTTCCAATATACCGAACAGGATCAATACTCTCCTGTGTTCCGCCAGCTGTAACAAGTATAGTAGTACCTTCAAGCTCATTGGTGCTGCACATTTTAGCTTCTAGCCAATCCACAATTGCTTCAGGCTCCGGTAAACGTCCTACACCAGTAATACCACAAGCTAACCAGCCTTCTGCAGGGTCCATAATATGGTAGCCCAAAGAACGTAATCCTTCTAAATTGCGTTGAGTAATAGGATTATTATACATTTCTGTATTCATAGCAGGACAAAGGTACTTAGGTGCTGTGGTAGCCATAATTGTTGTAGTTAACATATCATCAGCAATGCCTGCATAAATTTTTCCGATCACATTTGCTGTTGCAGGCACAACTACATATGCATCTGCCCAAGTGGCCAGTGCAATATGTTCTACATCCCACTGATGAACTTGTTCAAACATGTCTAGAGCTACAGGATGTCCACTGATTTCGCCAAATGTTAAAGGTGACGCAATATGCGTTGCATTTTGTGTCATTACAACCTTTACTTCAGCCCCTTTTTTACGAAGTCTGCTTACCACTTCAATTGCCTTATATGCTGCAATACCTGCAGATACTGCGACAATGATATGTTTTCCGCGCATGTTCTTCTCCTTTTAAAAATTCCTTGTATCAATGATACAAGGAATTGATTTTTTATTTAATGCCTTCTTTAGTGCGTTTATATGTCACTTCACCTTCAGCAATTTCATAAAATGCCAAAGATACAGGCTTGTCAGTCGCATGTGTAGATTCTGCTAAGCAAGGTTCTCCATCTGTTAATTCGCGAGCACGTTTAGCCGCTAAAGTCACCAATGTATATTTGCTATCTACTTGACTTTCCAATTTTTTTAATGGAGGTTTTACCATCATACTATCACTTCTCCTTAGACTCTTGATATTGTTTATAAATATATTGAATTTGCTCTTTATTACGACTAATCTTACAAGACTCAGCTCGCAAGATAGAGGCAACCTTTTCAGAAGCCTCTGCTAAATCATCATTTACAACGATATAGTCATAACGATGAGCTAAGGCCAATTCTGAACAAGCCAATGACAATCGTTTATCAATGACTTCTTTAGCATCTGTGCCACGATTATGTAAACGTTCAGATAACTCAGATAGTGACGGCGGTACAATGTAAATAAATACAGCATCGCTAAAACGTTCCTTAACCTGCATAGCGCCTTGAATATCGATTTCTAATAGTACACTTTTCCCATCATCTAATAAATCCATTACATGCTGTTTTGGAGTACCATAGTAATTATCATATACCTTAGCATATTCTAAGAATGCGTCTTCACTAAGTAAAGACTCAAATTCCTCTTTAGAGCGGAAGAAATAGTTAATTCCTTCCTTTTCACCCACACGTGGAGCACGGGTTGTCATAGAAACGGAATAAACTAAATTAGGCATTTCTTTACGAATATTCGCACAAATCGTACCCTTACCTGCGCCAGATGGCCCGGATATAACGATTAATAATCCTCTGTCTGACATATGCACTCCTATGATTCCACTGTATCTACATCCACATCATGTTGCACAAGTCGATGTGCTACGGTTTCAGGTTGAATTGCAGATAATACAATTTGACCACTATCCATAACTAATACAGCACGTGTCTTACGACCATATGTGGCATCAATGAGCAATCCCTTGTCTCTAGCATCTTGAACCATCCGCTTTATAGGGGCGGATTCAGGACTAATAATAGCCATAACACGGTTAGCAGATACCATATTACCAAAGCCTATATTCAGTAATTGAATACTCATTCATAGACCTCCTATTACTCTACATTCTGTACTTGTTCTCTAATTTTCTCTAACTCACATTTAAGTTGAACCACAAGCTCAGTAATAATCGAATCCATTGCTTTGGAGCCGATTGTATTTACTTCACGATTCATTTCTTGCAAAATAAAATCGACCTTACGACCGATTGAGTTTGTATCTGCAAGTGTATTTTTTAATTGTACCACATGAGAGGTAAATCGGACAATCTCTTCCGTAATATCCATCTTATCAGCTAATAGAGCAATCTCTTGTATAAAACGATCCTCACTAATACTCGCTTCTAAAGAAACTAAATATTCCTGAATTTTAGTTTTTATGTGTTCGCGATATGCTTCTACAGCACCTGATTTATTAGTATCAATTTTAGTAATGATCTTTTCAAGTGTATCGATACGATCTAATAAATCCTGCTTGATATGTTGACCTTCCGCAGTTCGCATTGCTATTAAAGCATCTAATGCTTGAGTCGTTGCTTCTTTTACAATATCTGATAGAACATCTTCTGCAATTGGTGTATCTTGTTGTTGAACCCATTCGGTAGAAATCGAATTTACAGCTTGTAAAGGTACCTTTTTAGAATCATCATAGAATTCTTCTTGTACCAACAACTCTTGTATTTGTTTTCTCAATACACTATTAATAGTAAAAGTTTTAGGTCGCTCCCCTGCATCTAAAATAGAAACTGATACCTCAACCTTACCACGAGTAATACGATCTTGTATCATTCCACGAATAGTACTTTCAAAAGGATTCATTTGTTTTGGACTACGAATAAACAGATCCAAGAAGCGAGCGTTTACGGACTTAATTTCTACCGTACAGGTAATGCCATCTTTGGTTGCTGTGCCAGAACCAAAACCGGTCATACTTTTCATAAATCATCCTCCTTAGTAGTTTTTATTATTGTACCACGAATTACACAATCCGTGTTTAAATACTAAGAATTATATGTACACTATGGTATACTAAACTATACTTCTAAATATATTTGAAAGGAGTACTATGAATTTAGACGGACTTACCATGTCTGTACTCGCTAAAGAAATAAACGAGCGATTACAAACAGGTCAAATACAAAAGCTATATCAAATAGATAAAACTACATTATTATTTAAAATTCGAGCACTCAACGAAGACCAAAACTTGATCATTACCGTAGGTGCTACACCAGCAATGTATCTTAGTCAACCACTGCAAGATTTACCAAAAGAACCAAGCTCACTTTGTATGTTCTTACGAAAGCATATTGAAGGTAGCCGCATTGTAAAGGTGGAACAAATCAATGGCGACCGAATCATGTGCATCCAAACGGATAAACTTGAAATGGACGGTTCCATTACGAGTACATATATTTATGTTGAATTAATGGGCAAATATTCCAATTGTATTTTTGTACAAGACGGTATTATTTTAGAATCTTTAATTCACGTCTCTCCACTCATGAACCGTGAACGTTCTATTAGTCCAAAGCTACAGTATGATTTACCACCAAATGCTAATCGCGTAAGTTTAATGGACTTTGATAATAATGAAATAAAAAATCTACTTACTTCCTTTGGTAATGGTTCTGTGCAGCAATCTATTCGAGCTATCTTTAACGGTTTTGGTAAACCTTTATTGGATGAGCTTTTATATATTTCCAAATTAAGTGGTGAAGAAATCATAACTGATTTAGATACTTCTCAACTAGATACACTTGCTAAAGCCTTGTACGACCTCAAGGTAAAACTCGAAAATAGCAAAGGTTTGTTTACTTTAGTCAACGATAACAATAAAAAAGCTTACGCAAGTATTTTATTACATAACTATAAGGTATTAAAAGAATACAACACTATTTCTGAAGCCTTAGAGGAATCCATTCATAATACAAAAGCAATTCATACAGCTGATAAAGAGTTAGAAAAAATCTTAACAGCAGCCATCAAAAAGGAAGAAGGTCGCCATCAAAAGATTAAAGATGAATTAGAAGATACTAAGAAAATGGAAACCTATAAATTATATGGTGATCTTCTAATGATAAATGCACACCTTCAAGTGCAATATGAGCCTTCTATTGAATTACAAAATCTGCTCTCTGAAGAAAATGAAATGTTAACGATTCCTTTAAAGCCAAACTTAACGATTGTGGAAAATGCACAATGGTATTATAAGCTTTATACAAAACTAAAAAATCGTATGGTTAGTGGCGAGTTCCAACTCAATGCTAGTACTACAAAACTAGCATACTTACAATCTATTCTGTACAGCATCTCTTTAGCCACAACTCGTGAAAGCTTAGAAGAAATACGCAAAGAATGCATGGATGCAGGTATCATAAAAAAATCAAAAAAACCACTATCTTACAAGCTTGGCAAATCTAACTACATTCACTTAACAATTGATGAAGGTGAAATATTCATCGGTCGTAACAATCAACAAAACGAATATTTAACACACCGATTTGCAAAGCCAACTGACATTTGGTTCCATACACAGGATATCCAAGGTTCGCACCTTATTTTAAGACTCAATGTTGAGCCAGACGATATGATTCTATCTAAAGTAGCTCAATATGCAGCCTACTTCAGTAAAGCTCGTGATACTAGTAAGGTCCCAGTAGATTATACATACATTAAAAATATCAAAAAGCCACCTGGATCTCCTTTGGGATTTGTTATTTTTAATACCCATCAAACTATGATTGTGGAGCCTAAAAAGCCAGAAAACTATAATGAATGATAAAAAGCGAAGGTATCCCTTCGCTTTTATTTTTGGTTTATTATTTCGCTCACATTATTTTTTACATATTTATCTGAAAATTGATATTACTTATCTTAAGTTTTCTATGGAATTTAAAATATAAAAAAAGAGGCTAGATATAATATGATATCTAGCCTTTGTTTAAACTATTGGTTTTCTTCTGTACGTTGTTCAGTTTGTTTCAAACTTTCACGATTTTGACGCAAACTTTCCAATGTCTTTTCCAAGTTGTTTTCAACATATTTAAGAACATCACCAGCATATTGAATAGAACTAGCTTTCAACTCATCAGAGGATTGATTTGCTGCATTAATAATTTGATTCGCTTGTTCTTGAGCTTGTTTTACAAGTTCACTTTCAGCTGTCAATTTAGCAATGTAGTCTTTAGCTTGATCGATCAAAGTTTCAGCCTGACGTTGAGCATCAGCTAACACTTTATCTTTATCTGCTACAATACGACGAGATTCTTCAAGTTCCAAAGGTAAGGATTCCTGAATAGAATCAATAATACGCATAATTTCGTCTTCCTCAACCATACGTTTTGTAGTCATAGGAATACGGCTGCTAGATTCAATAAGAACCTCTAAATCTTCTAATAATTTTTCTGTTTTCATACAATTCACCCCTATTTATTATGGACCGTATTAAAGCGTTCTTCAAGTTTTTCCTTAACATCATCCGGAACAAGACCATCTAGCTTACCACCAAATTTAGCTAGTTCACGAATACCCGTGGAGCTGACAAAAGAGTATTTGTTATTTGTCATAATAAATACTATTTCAATGTCATCATCCAAATATTTTGCAAATAATGCGCGCTGAAATTCATATTCAAAGTCGCTCAATGCACGTAATCCTCGAATAATAATAGTAGCATTCTTGGATTTAACATACTCATTGAGTAAGCCACCTGTACAATCAATTTCAACATTAGGAATATGTTTGACAGAATTTCGAATCATCTCAACCCGTTCTTCCATAGAAAATAAGGAATTTTTATTCGGATTTGAGCTGACAGCAATGATTAATTTATCAACCAATCGGCTGCCCCGTTCAAAAATATCAACATGTCCATTAGTAACTGGGTCAAAACTACCCGGACATACACCTATACGCACAGGTTTAGCTCCTTTCAGCTGTCTTTACAAAATAGGAAACCAACGTATAACCAAATTTCTGTTCTTTTATACATTCCCATGATTCTGGTAAGGTAAAAACCTCATCCTTATGATGTTCTAATAATAAAACACCTTCAGGTTTTAACAAATCATAGTTCACAACCAAATCTATAGTATCTTGTATAAATCCATTTTCATATGGCGGGTCAGAAAATATATAATCGAACTGTCGCCCTACTATATAATTTTTTAATTGTGAAAGTTTCCTCGGAATAATTTCTAACCGATCATCCACACGACAATGTTTAGCATTCTCTAAAATTAGTTTTCCCGTTTTAAAGTCCACTGCTACTGCATGTGCTGCACCACGACTTAAGGCTTCAATTGCTACTGCACCAGTGCCAGAAAATATATCTAGTATATCAGAACCAAATATACCTCTATTTGCTAATACATTAAATACACTTTCACGAACACGATCAAGTGTAGGCCTAGTATCTAATCCTTTAGGTGCTTTTATAGCATGTCCCTTAGCAGTTCCGCCAATAATTCGCATACAACCCTCACAAGATTATACTCATTAATTATAGTATATAAATAACCAAATTAAAAGTATCTTTTATTTATGATACTTCAATTTTAATATCACGCCCCATCAACTCAGCTAATGCTATGGATGGAGATTTTTTTTCGTATAAAACCTCATATAAAGCCTTCGTTATAGGCATTTCAATTTGATGTTTACAAGCCATTGTATAAATAATTTCTGTTGCGAAAAATCCTTCTACAACCATATTAGTATGATTAACAATAAAATCCATAGTCTTACCCTCGGCTAGTTTTTGACCAGCCGCACGGTTACGACCATGTGGGCTCATACAAGTAGCAATCAAATCCCCCATACCAGCAAGACCAGCATAGGTTTCTTTTTGGGCCCCTAAGGCCACCCCAAAGCGAGTCATCTCATGAAGACCACGTGTTAATAGTAAAGCCTTACAATTATCCCCTAAAGCTAAACCATCTGCAATACCAGCTGCAAGGGCAATGATGTTTTTCGTGGCTCCTGCTAGTTCAACACCAATCATATCAGTATTTGCATAAATTCTAAAATTTTGACTACATAATGCCTTTTGCAATGTTGTAGCTACCTCTAGGCTTTCAGTACTCAGCACAGATGCAGCAGGTAAGTTGCGACCAACCTCTTCTGCATGATTAGGTCCAGACAAAACCGCTAAATTACACCCTATGGTAGCAAGAACCTCTTTCATCACAGTCGTCAAAAGTTTGCCACTGGTTCGTTCTACACCTTTTGAACATAGAATATAGGCTTGATTTTTATGAGCATACGGTTTAATAGCCTCTAAACTGGTACGTACATGTACAGAAGGAGTAACCATTAATACCACTTCGGCATTACTAATACAGGCCTCTAAATCAGAACTATATTGTAATTCTTCTGGAAGTTTTACACCTGGTAAATAGTCTTTATTCTCTAAGTCTTTTGCAAGTTTATCTGCAAATTCTGGACGACGACAATATATAGTTGTAGTATTTCCAGCTAAAACGGATTTAATAGCAAGGGCCGTCCCCCAACTACCAGAGCCGATAACAACAACATTCATTCTTTAATCCTTTTTAATGCGCTCTATTTTTAACTCGTTTCCAGCAAGTAGACGCTTAATATTATCCCAATGACGTACAATGACAAACAAAGCTGCTAACCCGCCAAAGCCAACAAACCAGAAGGATTCTCCAGTGAAATACATCAGTACTGGTACTAATGCAGCGGCAATGATAGAGCCTAAAGATACAAGTTTAGTGAAATATACGATAACACCCCATACCAAAAAGCAAATCAATGCTACTATTGGTGAAAGAGCAATAAGTACACCTAAACCCGTAGCAACGCCACGACCACCCTTAAACCCAAGGAAAACAGACCAGTTATGTCCCATCATCCCAAGAATACCACCTAAGATCATAAACATAGGCCCATAAGGTGAGAGTAGCACTACTCCTGCTGCCCCTTTTAAAGCATCACATAAAAATACAGGTAAGGCTGCTTTAAGACCGATAACTCGATATGTATTAGTAGCGCCAATATTTTTAGAGCCATATTGTCGTACGTCTGTATTAAAGAAAAGCTTACCTATAATTAATCCACTAGGAATTGATCCGATAAGATATGATAATACAGCATATACAATAATCATAATATCCATTAGTCTTCATCATCCCGTTTCTTGCCACGTAATACTAAACGAATCGGAGTTCCTTCAAAACCAAAGGACTCACGCAATCGATTCTCTAAGAAACGCATATAAGAGAAGTGAATTAGCTCTGGTTCATTTACAAATAAAATAAATGTAGGCGGCTTAACACTAGCTTGCGTCATATAATAGATTTTTGGAATTCTACCATTGCGAGATGGTACAGGATTTACGGTTTGTGCATCTTGTAATAATTGATTTAACGTCCCCGTAGATACACGGCGGTATTGTTGTTCAGATACAAACTTCAACATATCAGCTAAACGGTGAATACGTTGCTTAGTTAAAGCAGAAGCAAACAGGATAGGTGCAAACTGTAAAAAACCTAATTCATCATAAATATCTTCAGTAAATCGCAATGTTGTTTTGTCATCTTTTTCAACAAGATCCCATTTATTCACAACAATGACTACACCTTTACCCGCTTCGTAAGCATAACCTGCAATTTTTTTATCTTGTTCTGTAACACCATCTTGAGCATCTAGTACAAGAACTACAATATCAGCACGATCTACTGATCGCAAAGAGCGGACAATACTATATCGTTCAACGGCTTCTTCGATTTTAGACTTACGACGCATTCCCGCCGTATCAATAAGTACAAATTTTTGGCCCTCATGAGTCCAATACGTATCAATGGAGTCTCGAGTAGTACCTGCTACATCAGATACTATTACACGATCTTGTCCTAATAATGCATTAGTCAAAGAAGATTTACCTACATTTGGACGACCAATAACGGCAACATGAATAGTATCTTCATCATCTACATTAGTGCCAACTGGTGGAAAATGTTTAACAGTATCATCCAGCAAATCACCTAAATTCATAAGATTTTTAGCTGAAATGCCAATGGGGTCCCCCAAACCAAGATTGTAGAATTCATAAATATTCGGCTCTTGATTTACACTATCAATCTTATTAACTACGAGTACAACAGGTTTTCCACTAGCTCTAAGAATATTTGCAACTTCTTCATCAGCAGGTACAATACCTTGTTTACCATCGACGACAAATAAAATTACATCCGCTTCTTCAATAGCTAATTCAGCTTGTAATCGCATCATCTTAGGAATAACATGACTATTTTCAGTAATGAACTCGATACCACCAGTATCGATCATTGTAAACTCACGATTTAACCACTCTGCATCGAAGTAAATACGGTCCCTTGTTACCCCCGGAATATCTTCAACGATAGAGATACGTTTATTAACAATGGCATTAAAAAGTGTAGATTTACCTACATTTGGACGGCCTACAACAGCCACTAATGGTTTTGCCATAGTTTCACCTCATTATCTAATCTAATACATTACTATATTTTATCATATTCTAAGTAAAGTACGCAAAAAGGCTAACCAAGGAAACCTTGGCTAGCCTTTTATTAGACAATGAATTATTCAGCGTCTTCTGCAGTTTCTTTTGATTCCATCAACTCAGTCAAAGCCAAACCCAATTTCTTTTCATCTTTGTTAAGAGAAATGATTTTAACTTCAACTTCTTGACCACGATTCAAGTAATCTTCAACTTTCGCATTACGTTGTTTTGTAATTTGAGAAATGTGAAGTAAACCTTGGATGTCGTCATTAACAGCTACGAATGCACCGTAAGCTACTAAACGAACAACTTTGCCGTTAATAACATCGCCAACATGCAATGTTTCTTCAGCAACGTCCCATGGGCTCTTAGATAAAGCTTTTAAGGACAAGGATAATTTATTGCTTTCAGCGTCGAAGGATTGTAATTTAACTTCGATTTCTTGGCCAACAGAAAGAACATCTTCCACTTTTTTGATTTTTTGCCAAGAAATATCGGAAATGTGAAGTAAACCTTCAATACCGCCGATATCTACGAATGCACCATAAGGCATGATTTTACGAACAATACCTTTATAGTTTTCGCCAACGTTGATATTTTTCAATGCTTCAGCTAATTTAGCTTGACGTTCCACTTCCAATACTGCACGACGGGAAAGAACCAAACGGTTTTTCTTTTCATCGATTTCAAGTACTTTAGCTTCAAATTCTGTACCAACCAAGTTGTCTAAGGATTTCACGAAATGAACATCACCTTGGGACAATGGAATAAAACCACGAAGGGATTTAACTGTTACTACTAAACCTGCTGGGATAGCATCAATACCTTTACATACGATAGCTTCATCTTTTTCTTGTGCTTCGATAACATATTGCCAATCTTCATCTTTAGCCAAGCGAGTCATGGAAAGATAAATAGGATTATCTTCTTTGATGTGATTCATGATAACTGCTTTAATTTCATCACCATTTTTTAACACATCTTTGGCAGATTCTGGTGCTGGATAAGAAATTTCAGTTCTGTTCAAAATGGCTTCAGTTTTGTAGCCAAAAGATACATAAGCTCGTTCATCTTCGACTTGAACTACTGTACCTTCTACAACGTTCCCTTTCTTAAATTCTTCTTGACCTTCGGCTGCTAATAATTCTGCAAAATCTTTCATTGTCTCAATGACCTCCTTAATAATCCAGTCGGGAGTCGATGCTCCTGCTGTTACTCCTACCGTCTGTACTCGGTTAAACCATTCCAGTTGTAATTCAGTAGAAGTTTCAATGTGATACGTTGTACATCCAACGTCACGACAAACCTCTGCCAATCGGTTTGTGTTGCCGCTGTTCTTACCGCCTATCACTATCATAAGATCTACATTACGTGCTAAATCAACGGCAGAATTCTGTCGTTCTTGCGTTGCATTGCATATCGTTTTGAAAACCTTAAGATTCTTAGATTTTTTCTCTAATATGTCTATTATACTGTTAAATTTGAATTGTGAAAAGGTTGTTTGTACAACAACGCCCATTTTTTCCACAACTTGTAGTTTTTGGGCGGATTCTTCATCTTCGATGATTATTCCTTCGTTATTTGCCCATAAATTGATGCTTTTAACCTCAGGATGGTTTTTTTCTCCCAAAATCACCAAAGTCATACCTTCATCTATAACAGACTTTGCATCTTGCTGTGCTTTTTTTACATGTGGACATGTGGCATCCACAACATGTAATCCTTTTTCTTCTGCCTCTTCGTAAATAGCAGGTCCTACACCATGAGAGCGAATAATCATTGTGCCTTCAGCGATATCAGACACTTCTTGAACAGGGCTTACCCCTTTGTCTTCAAGACGACCTACAACTTGAGGATTATGAATAATAGGACCTAATGTATAGCTTTTACCATCGTTATTTGCAGCTTCATTTGCCATTTCAACAGCCCGTTTTACACCATAGCAAAAACCATGGTTTTTAGCCAAAATTATTTCCATAAAGTCTCCTCTATACAATTGTTATGATAAGAATCTATCATTCGTTGGATTTCACTTTTAACACTATCATTTACTTTTTGAATCGCTTCTGGAGTCGCTTTAGCTTTTTCAACTGGAATCGGTTTACCAATAATACAAGCCACTTTATTACGTTCCATATTGTGAGAGCCAATGATAGCAACAGGCACTATGCTAACCGCTGTTCTAAGAGCAATTGATGCTGCACCATCATGAAATTTACCAAGCTTACCACTTTTTTGACGGTTACCTTCTGCAAATATGCCTAAAACCTTATTATCTTTAAGTAGTCCCATGGCATGACGAATAGCAACTTTATCAATAGCACCGCGATTTAACGGAAATGCACCAAGCCATGTACAAAAAAAACGCGAAATAGGATTCACAAATAATTCTTGTTTAGCCATAAAGTGTACATGTCTAGGCAAAGCATAGCCACAGATAGGGGGATCATTATTACTTAAATGATTAGGCACCACGATAACGGGTCCTTCCATTGGAAAATTATCACGACCATATACTTTCAGTCCATACCCTACCTTATAGCGAAGCCAAAAAGCGGTACGCCATAACCAGGTTGAAAATTTATTCATGATTGATTGTCTCCTGCACTAAATTCAATATATATGCTACAGTTTCATCGAAATTCATATCGCTAGAGTCTACAACCACTGCATCTTCAACGCATACAAGTGGAGACTCTTCACGATTTTTATCCATTTCATCACGACTAACAACATTCTTTTTAATTTCGTCTAGTGTTTGCTCGTTTGATGTACCTTGTACTTCTAACCATCTACGTTTTGCACGTGCATCTACAGAAGCGGTTAAATAAATTTTTAGCTCTGCATTAGGTAATACGACAGAACCGATATCACGTCCATCTAATATAACTCCCCCAACGGCGGCCATCTCTTGTTGGCGTTCTACCAAATATTTTCGAACCCCTTTATAAGAAGCTATAGTCGATACATTATCATTAATTTGCTGCTGGCGAATTAATGATGTAACATCTTTCCCTTTAATATAGACCTTGCATGCTGTTGCAGTAGGCTCTAAAGTCAAATTTAAAGAAGGTAATAAAGCTTCTACAGTAGCTTGATCCTTAACATCGATTTGACTATCAAGAACTGCCCATGTAACACCGCGATACATGGAACCTGTATCGATATATAAATACCCTAATTCATTGGCCACTACTTTAGAAATGCTACTTTTACCAGCCCCAGCAGGACCATCAATAGCAATGGCAATTTTTTTAGTGTTCATAATAACCTCTATTCTTCATCACCGTGTACGGCATGCATAGCCGCCACATAGCCTGTGGAAAAGGCAGCTTGTAAATTATAGCCTCCTGTAAAAGCATCTATGTCTAGTACTTCACCAGCACCATATAAACCACCAATCAATTTAGACTCCATAGTTTTAGGATTAAATTCTTTTAATGAAATACCACCTGCTGTAACAATAGCTTCCGCTACAGGTCGTAATTCCTTAACAGTTACTGTCATATGTTGCAATACATGACATAAGCGCAAACGCTCTTCCTTTGTAATTTGATTAATTGGTTTAGCCGGATTTAACTCAGCAAGCTTTATAACAATGGGAATAAGATTTACAGGTAGTAAATCCCTCATCCCATTAGCCAATTGTTTTTTAGAATATAAGTCAAAATCCTTTTGCAAGCGCTTATCCAATACTTCTGCAGTTAAAGCAGGCTTAAGATTAATTTCAATGGTAATTTGAGGATTTTTCTTACGAAGCAACTTACCTACCATGTGACTTAATGATAAAATTGTAGGCCCCGTAAGACCAAAATGAGTAAACATCATTTCCCCAAATTGTTTAGCTTGTACCTTACTTTTAGAAATTACGGATACCTCAACATTACGAAGACTAAGCCCCATAATTTCCTTTACCCACGTTTCGTTTGTAACGATAGGGACTAAGGATGGACGAATATCAGTAATAGTATGTCCCACTTTTTCGGCTAAAACGTAACCATCACCAGTAGAACCTGTCAATGGATAAGATGCACCACCAGTACAAATAATAGCAGCATCACAAGCATATTGTTCCTTATCCGTTGTAACACCAACTACACGATTTTCCTGTACAGTAATCGATGTAACAGGTTCATTTAAATGAACTTGAACATTATACTTTTTTAGGATTTTCATAAAGATATTGCGTACTTCTAATGCAGAATCGGATTCAGGAAACACTCGTCCCCCACGTTCTACTTTAGTTTTTAACCCCCAGCTATGCAATAGGTCCAGAAGATCTTCATTACTAAAGCGTTCATAGGCACCGTACAAGAACTTACCATTACCAGGCGTATTTTTTATAAATTCGGCCATATCTGCACTATTCGTAATATTACAGCGACCTTTACCGGTAATGCCCATTTTCTTGCCAACCATATTCATTTTTTCCAATAAGATGACGCGTGCTCCTTCACGGCCTGCTATAACAGCTGCCATTAGACCTGCCGCACCACCGCCAATGACTATGATTTGCTTCATGCCTTATCTGTCCCCAATGCTTTTAGTGCTTTTACTTCACGAATTGTTAGTTGACGAGAAGCGCCTCGTTTCACACCACCTAAAGTAAGACCAGCATACGCAATACGTTTTAAATTATGAATACGATAGCCAAAGTGTTCAAACATACGACGAACTTGACGATTACGACCTTCATGAATTGTAATTTCTACTTCATGTACACCATTATGATCATCAAAACCTAAATCTACAATTGTTGCAGGTGCAGTTATACCATCTTCAAGCTCTACACCATTTGCAATAATTTGCAAATCATCATCGCGAACACGACCTTTGATACGAACTTCATAAGTCTTTTCCACGCCTTTAGATGGGTGCGTTAGATTTTGTGCCAACTCTCCATCATTCGTAAGCAGTAACAAACCTTCTGTATATAAATCGAGACGACCAATAGGGTAAATTCGTTTCGTTTCATTTTTTATATAATCTAAAACCGTTTCTCGACCTTGAGGGTCAGACACAGATGTAATGACCCCCTTTGGCTTATTTAACAAATAATATACTGGTTTCTCTTGAGCCAATAATTGGCCATTAACCTTAACCTTATCTTTTTGTGGATTAATTTTGACCCCTAATTCGGTTACCTTGCGACCATTGACCTGTACTTTACCTTCTGTAATTAGTTCTTCTGCCTTACGCCGTGATGCAATACCACAACTGGCAATATATTTTTGTAATCGTTCCATGCTACCCTTCTGTTTCCGAAACTTCTTGATGTAAGGCTTCTATCGATTCTACACCAGCACTTCTCAAAAATTCATCAGTCGTGCCATATAGAATCGGTCTACCTACAGTATCCTTATGACCTAATTCAGCTATAAGAGATCGAGTCAATAATTGTTTTATAATTTTATCGCTATTTACACCGCGAACCTCTTCAATTTCAGCCTTTGTAATAGGCTGCTTATATGCGATAACAGCTAATGTTTCCATGGCCGCATTAGATAATTTATCTTCTTTTTTACGAATATGACCAACATAATCAGCACATTCAACAGCGCTGACTAATTCAACACCGGCTCCTGATATACGTAATCGAATACCTCTATTTTGTTCTTTTAGTTCACGTTGTAATTCTTCTATATATTTTTGTGTTTCCTCTGTGGAAAGACCAAACACCTCTTCTAGCATATCTATCGATATAGGCTTTGCTGCTGAAAACAAAACGGCTTCTAAATGCATCGTTGGTAAGCTCATATAGCCCCCTTTCTACACGGCCCCATCCAAGGTAGCAGTGAATATAATATCATCATCTTCATAACGCATTTCCATAACTTGTTGTTTTAATAATTCTAAAACAGCCATAAAGATGGTTACCATACCACTTTTCGTTTCAATTGCTACTAATAACTCCCTAAAATATAGACATTCGCCACGATGTATACGACGAGACAAGGATATAATCATGTCCTCTAAACTATACGTATCCTTTTCAACCTTTACCTCACGAATCGTCTCTTCTTCTGATAACTCTTTAGCTCGTTTTATAGTTTGATAAAAAATTTGATATAACTGTGAAAGTTCCAAATTATATACACTATCTAATCCAAGCACACTCGTTTCTTCAGGACGACTAAATATATTCGCAGATACAGCGGTACGCTCCATTAATAGAGATGTAATATCCTTAATTTTCTTAAATTCTACTAATTTTGCTACCAACTCGTCACGTGGATCCTCTGCTTCATCGGGCTCAGGTTCAGCCTTAGGTAATAACATGCGTGATTTAATCTGTAATAAGGTAGATGCCATAACAAGAAATTCACTACTATAATGAATATCAAAATGGTTCCAATTGTCTAGATATGCCAAGTATTGACTCGTTATTTCAACGATAGGAATATCGGTAATTTCTATTTTATGTTTTTCAATGAGATGCAAGAGCAGATCAAGGGGACCTTCAAAAACGTCCAACTTGTAGTTATAATCTCCCATAAAACCCAATCCTCAGAAAAAATGTTTTTAACTATATAATTATAAAGCATTTATAGTAGTACTTTCAAATAATTGTTTTTTTTACACTCATCTGCTATCTTTATTATTGTAATTATTTTATATTAAAAAAAGATACGTTATTGTGTATTCCTTTTAGAGAGGATTTATTATGTCATCGAGTGTGAGGCAAATTGGGCGAAATCCAATTTTTCGCTTTGGTATTATAGGTATTGTTTTATATATCATCTTATTTTTAATTTATGAGCCCATAACCTTAGGGCTTGATGTAGAGAATATTACGATTTTAGCTGTACCAACAATTGTAGGTACCTTTTTATTTCAATATTTTATGGGGTGTACCGTTTTCCACAGGCCTTTTTTAGGGTATGGCCTAGTCGGAATCTTATGGGCACTTACCTTTCCTCTTTTATTCCATTGGTCCTATGTGAAGCCATTATACTTCTATGAATTTGCTAATGATTTTTTATTTGGCTTATTAATTTTCATGGGATTATCAGGCATTCAGTTTTTACTGAACCAAACAAATCGCTTCCATAAAACAACATCCTTAATCATGGCTATCATTTCCATGATTCTGAGCTTAATACCATTCTTACAGATCGGCTATTACATGACTACTTGGCATTGCTTAACGCCAGCCAGTCTGCTAGCCGTATATATGACCAATCCAGAAGAAGCATTTGGTTTTTTAAAGAATGCAGCTGGTATACCTGGTCTTATAGCAGTGAGTATTGGTCTTATTTTATGGACTTATTTATTGTACTGGTCTAACTTAGGAATGAAAGCAGTAGTAAACTTAAATACTACACGTCCTATGCGGTCAGCTATGCTCATCGCATCCCTTGTAGCTTTTTTAGTATATGTACCATTCTTCTTGTTCCCTCAAACCTGTATTGTGGCGAACTGGATTGCTGCAGGCGATTATGTAAAACAAATGCAACAATATAATGATAATCACCACTTAGTATTTGATTCCTTTAATTTAGACACAAAGGAAACAGCGGTGAACAAAACACCTGGTACTATTATTCTAGTCATTGGCGAATCTAGTTCTCGAGATTATATGAAAGTATATAATCCAAACTTCTCATATGACGATACTCCATGGCAAGGCAATATGCGTTCGGACAATAAAGACTTTGTCTTCTTTGATAATGCCTATTCATCGTACGTACAAACAGTACCAACCTTGGAGCGTGCACTATCTGAACGAAATCAATATGATGATAAACCATTTCTTGATTCAGCCAATATCTTAGATATTGCTAAAAAAGCGGGATACACGACTTCTTGGTTTAGCAATCAAGGTGTATTCGGTGAATATGATACAGCTATTTCATTAATGGCTAAGACTGCAGACACAACAAAATGGGCCCATGAATCTTATGCATTCTCAGATCGATATGATGAAGCTCTATTGCCATTATTAGAAACTGTAGATCCTACCAAGAACAACTTTATCGTTATACATATTATGGGTAGTCATATTTACTACAATGATCGTTACCCGCATGAATTTAGCAAGTGGAAACAAGGTCCGTATCCTGATGGTCAAGAAGCATATGCTAACAGCCAATTATACACAGACTGGTTATTACAACAAATTTACAATTATGGCAAAGACAAATTAAACTTACAAGCCATGGTGTATTTCTCCGATCACGGTGAAAGTTTAGACAAATCGCATAACCCTGATACATTTGATTTTGTTATGACACATATTCCATTCTGGGTATACCTATCTCCACAATATCGCTCAACCTATCCACAGACTGCTGAGGTACTTGCAAAACACGAGCATCAATTCTTTACTAATGATTTGCTATACGATACATTAGTTGGTCTCATGCATGCTCCAAGTCAACGATATGATGCAACACGAGATTTTAGTAATGCTCAATATCGATTTAATCTACATAACTTAACTACATTACTTGGTGAACAACCATTAGCAAATGATCCTGTTAATGCAAACAAGTAGTCTTTAATTGATATTGTAGCCATTATTTTTCTATTGTATTAAGTTATTTTAATAGTAAAACAACTTAATATAACCAAAAAGAGATGAGTTTAACTCATCTCTTTTTTTCTGCAAGCAAAAGCTCTATATCATTTTCCGTATAAATTCTTATATTCTTTTCTAATAGAGCCTCTACAGTACATCCATGACCATTTTTCAATGTTCTAGTAAAAGTTCCATCATAAATGCACTTATATCCACAGCTAGGACTTTTCGCCTTCATCAAAGCTTGCTTGCAACCATATTTTAGTGCAATATCAACTGTTAATTGAGCACCTCTTACAAACTCATCTGTAACATCAGCTCCATTAACAGTACATATACGTTTACCTTGACGCTCCGCAGGATCACGAGGCGTACTAAGTCCCCCTAACACTTCCGGACATACTGGTACTAATTCATAATATTCCTTTAGAGCCTCTATCGTTTCTATATAATTGTCTTTGCCATCATATCGACAGGGTACACCAAATAGGCATTCACTAATCAATAACTTAGGTTTCTTATTCATAGATTTATCTATCTCTTATATATTTATACGTAACTTATAGTAATAATTTTCACAAATCGTTTTAATTGTATATAAGAAAAAAGACTAACCCAAAGTTAGTCTTAATTGGTGCCGAGGACCGGAATCGAACCGGTACGGTTGTTTCCAACCGACGGATTTTAAGTCCGTTGCGTCTGCCTGTTCCGCCACCCCGGCATGGGTAACGATTGTGGAGGCGGCACCCAGAATCGAACTGGGGAATAAAGGTTTTGCAGACCTCTGCCTTACCGCTTGGCTATGCCGCCATATAAAATTGGAGCGGGAAACGAGATTCGAACTCGCGACCCCCGCCTTGGCAAGGCGGTGCTCTACCGCTGAGCTATTCCCGCATATAAATGGTGCCTCAGGACAGAATCGAACTGTCGACACACGGATTTTCAGTCCGTTGCTCTACCAACTGAGCTACCGAGGCATAAATGGCGACCCCGATCAGATTTGAACTGACGATCTTCGCCGTGACAGGGCGACATGTTAACCGCTACACCACGGGGCCGTAACCAAAGTACTTGCTTAGTATATCGGTTATCAGGACTTTTGTCAACACTATACTACAATATTTTTAATAAATTCTTCCTCATGTTTTAATATAGTAGATTCCCTATGTCCAGGCTCGACAATCAAATCCTTGGACAAGGTTAAAAGATATTTCAAACTCTTAATCAAATCAGCTGGATTACTGTTATAATTATCTGTATTTCCCACATTTTGTTTAAATAAAGTATCACCAGTAAATAGATGGCCTTCAATTTCTAAACAAACCGATCCAGCACTATGCCCAGGTGTATGATGAACTATTATATTAAAAGGATCTAACTGTAATTGCCCTTCTACTAAATCATTACAATGTGTATACATTTTTTTCTTATATACACTTGGTCTCCGTCGAATTAACTGTAACAATTCTTGATCTAAAGGATGTAAATAAGCGGGAATATTATAATGTGTACACACTTCATCCAAGGCTGACACATGATCACAATGACCATGTGTCAATAAAACTGCTATGGGTTGAGAATCTGCAACCATATCAATAATGTGGTTACAATGAAAACCCGGATCAATGATTATAGATTTTCCCTCTTTGATAAGCACATAACAATTTGCTTTATAAAGCCCTAGAGGACGTTTTATAACTTCCATATAGTTCCCACCCTCCTATAGAATACGATATCGTTTAGGAACCTCTTTTTTAATAAAATACCCTTCCCAAAACTGAGGGTGAAGCATAACTAAAATCGTAAATAACTCCAAACGACCTAGTAACATGTCTACAATAGCAATACATTTAGCAGTATCCGGCATAACATTAAAGGAATCAGTAGGACCAAAGCCACCAAACCCTAGTCCTACATTGCTAAGAAAGGCCGTGACCACTTGCATAGAATCATATGTATTAAGACCAGTACAAGTCATTAGAAAAACAGATACCACATAAATCATTAAATATAAAAATAAAAATTGATGTGTCATCTGGATCCATTTAGTAGGCATCGGTTTGCCATTAATACGTACTACTTGAACCATATCAGGATGAATTGATTTTCGCAGATAAATTATAGAACTCTTAATCAAAATAATAAGTCGTATAATTTTTACACCGCCCGTTGTAGAACCACTACAACCACCAAAAAATGTACAAATAAATAACATCATCTGTGCTGCAGCAGGCCACAAATCATAATCACTAATAGCAAAACCACTACCAGTTTGAAGCGAAACTAAATTAAAGGCAGCATTTCTAACAATCTCTAAAGGACTAGAATAGCTAGATTGTAATGCTAGAGATATTGATACAATGGCAATACCAATAAACACTACAAGCCAGTACATACGTGTTTCAAAATCATTAATTAAAACGCGAATTCCTTTTTGAAGTGCATTGTAATACACAGAGAAATTGCCACCAGCAAGAAACATAAAGAATATAAATACGAAACAAATATAATTACTTTGTTCATAAATAAAAGCCCCTGCTGATGTCGGTGCAAATCCACCCGTGGCAATAATAGAAAAGGCATAGTTTAACGCATCAAAAGGTTCAATGCCTCCAGCCCACAGCATAAGAAAGCAAAGAGCAGTAAAGGCAATATACAACTGCCAAAGCTTTGTAGCCATTGATTGAATACGCGGCATTACAACACCAGGCTTTGGTACAGATGCCTCTGCATTAAAGAAATGTGCTGCATCTGCTCCTAAATTCTTTAAAAATGATAAGATAAGGACGATGATCCCCATCCCTCCAACCCAGTGCATAAGACCACGCCACAATACAAATGTGTTTGGTAACGTATCAACACTATAAATAATAGTTGCACCAGTTGCAGTAATACCCGAAGTGGCTTCAAATAAAGCATCAAAAACATTAGTCAATATGCCACTCCCCAAAAAAGGTAAAGCCCCCAAAATAACCGTGAATATCCAAGTAGAGGATACAACTAAGAACCCATCACGAATACTAAAGCTTTGACTTTCACAACCGTAATAAGATAAAAGCGTCCCCAAAACTAAAGAAAGGCTTGTGGTTATAAGGAATGACCAATATGCAGTTTCAAATACAACACTGTATATAAAAGGGATTAAAGTAAAAACCCCAAATATATAGAGTAGTCGACCCACTAAGGACATAACGATTTGAATTCGCATAGCCCCTCCTTACTAAGTAAGATATTTAAGCAATTTGCTTACCGATTCAGGTAATGTAAAGAGAACGATATGATCACCATCTAAAATTTGAGTATTACCACGAGGTACGATAGCTTCATTTTCCCGTAAAATTACACCTACTAAGGCCTTCCCAGGTAAACGAATATCTTTCAATTGTTTACCTGCTACAGGTGATTCATTGGTAATTTCAATTTCGATAGATTCGGCTTTACCACCTTCAAAGGTGGAAATAGATACAACCCCTTCTCCACTTCGTACAAAGCGCAAAATTTGACTTGCAGTTAATAAACGTGGAGAAAATACTACATCAATACCTACTTGCTCCATCAGCATAATATATTCTGGCCGTCCCACACGAACAACGGTTTTTGGGATGCCCATATGCTTCCCTACAAGTGCTACAAGTAAGTTAAGTTTATCATCATCTGTTAGAGCAATAATTACATCGCTATCAGCAATTTCCTCAGCTTCGAGCAAATCAAAATCAGTACCATCCCCATTGATAACCATGGCTTTATCCACTTGATTTGCCAGTTTCTCACAACGGTCAAAATCTTTTTCAATAACCTTCACAGAAAAACCAGCTTTTTCTAGTAATACAGTTAAGTTACGACCTAAGAGACCTGCCCCAATGATTACAGCCCGTTTATAGAATGTATTATAATTATGGAACCAAAGTTTCTCCACTTCAGAAACGGACTCTTTCAAACCTAGGAAAAATACACTATCATCAGCCTGTAAGCGACTTTCACCATGCGGAATAATCATTTCACCATAGCGCAAAATACCAACTAATAGAACACCTTCAGGAAAGCGAATTTCTTTTAGTGGCTGTTCTAATAGAGGAAATTCATTATTCAATTTGAATTCCATAAGGCGCACAGCACCCTGACCGAACTCCTCAACATCTATAGCTGATGGTGTTTCTAAAATTTGTAGTAACTCTTGAGCTGTAACCATTTCAGGATTGATAAAAAGATCAACACCTAATTGAGCTCGTATCTCCTCATCCATATGTTCCGCCACACTATTATCACGAACGCGTGCAATAGTCGTAGGCACACCTTTTATTTTAGCTACCGAACAGGATAACATATTAACCTCATCTGAATCAGTAACAGCAATAAACATACCAACATCAGACATATCGATTTCATTCAATAATTGAACATCACTGCCATTCCCTAAAACTAGGCTAACATCTAATGTATTTTCAAGATTATGAATGCGTTCTGGTGAGCGATCGATAACATATACATCATGATCGTCTTGAATAAGACGTTGTGCTAATGAATAACCAACCTTACCAGCGCCTACAATGACAATTTTCATCGTCTTTATTCCTCATCTTGGGACTCATCACTAACAAGAGGTGTCCATTGGCGACCTATGTCGGTAAGCAATGTCCAACCATCCTCCTGAACAATTTTTTTCTCTTTCATTAAATGCCCTAAGGCACGTTTGAAAGCAGCCTTACTAATATTGAACTTATCTTTAATCAACATCGCTGAAGACTCATCACTATATGGCATCTTTCCACCGCGATTTAAAAGATATTCCATAATAATATCACCATCTGAAACAAGAGCTTTTTCCTTTGTAGGGCGCATAGATACATTGACACGACCATCATCGCGTTTGAAAGTAATACGACCTTCAATCATTTCCCCTACTTTTAACTTTCTCGTCATTTCAGAACGATGTAAAAAGGCAATCCAACGCTCAGGAGTGATAAAAAATGCCCCCTCACTCGTTAAGTTATAGATAGCACCTTTTACAAGTTGACCAACCGTAGCTTCAGTAGCAGCTTTAGAGGCACGACGCATTTCATCATCTACATCCATGGAGACCGCAAAACGGCCAGATTTATCTGTATAAAGACGAACCCACACCTTTTCCCCTACCTGAGGGCGACCACGCATCTCCGCATGAGGCATAAAGATACCACGTTCTGTGCCAACCTCAACGAAGCAACCAAAATTTGTCGTATTGATGACCTCAACATAACCAATTTGGCCAACCTTCATAGCTGGTAAACGCATAGAAGCAGTTAAACGCCCCTTTGGATCGCGATATAAAAATACTTCTACCTCATCTCCTATAGTAACTGGTGAAGTTTGTTGATCTTTATGAAGCAAAATATCATCATTTGTATTGCCTGTTTGACCATCTAGAAAAGCACCTTGGTCACTAGTACGCAATACTTTCAATGTGGCAATTGTATTTTCCAACAATTCTGTAGCCATATTATACTCCTTCAAATGGAACTCGACCAGCGTCATTCCACAATTCTTCTAAACCGTAGAATTCACGCAATTCATCACCACCAAAGACATGACAAATTATATCGCCAAAATCCAATAAGATCCATTCACCTTCACGATAACCTTCTCTATGCTGTACTGTTATACCTAATTCGGCTGCTTTATCTTCCATTTCATCAGTAATACTTTGAGATTGCTTACTATTATTTGCACTAACAATTAAGAAATAATCACCTAAAATAGAAATTCCATCTAAATCAAGAATCTCAATATCTCTGCCCTTTTTATCAAATGCAGCTTGTGCAAGTTCTAATACAATTTGTTTAATATCTTCTTTCTTTTTCATTATTTTGCCTCTTATCTTATCGCTTACTACCGCTCTCCTCACCTGGTTCTGTGGGCTTTGTAATAGTGCCACCATTATGTTCCGATTCAGGTGCAACTTTCGACATACTATTTGTTGGTGCAGATATAAATTGCGTCATTTCATTAGCTGGCAAATTACCCATTGTAATACCCACTAAACGTTGAGCTTCCGTAGGGTTTACCTTCCAATAAGTCGTTTCACCTATAAGCTCTTTTTCTCCAGGAAGAATATAGAAGTGAATTTCTTCCTTATTAATTTTGCTCGCATTGTATACCAACTTAATAGCATCTAAAGTAGAAATATTACTATCATAATGATCCCAAATACGCCAAATATGCCATGCATTTGTTAAGAAAAATGCATTATGTTCTTGTTCCACCCACAATTTTAGGAATCTTTCTTGTCGTTGCACACGAGTAAAGGTATCGTGTTTAGGATCTGAATATCGTAAATACGCTAAGGCATTATTACTATCTAAAGTTTGGTAACCACGTCGCAAATCAATATCTATATTGCCTTCTGCATCAATATGTTCCATCGGTTGTTCTACATAAATTTGCTGATTTCCTAACACATCATTAGTTTTCTTGAAGGCAGTTTGATTAACTACTACATAGTACGGGATTGAAATATGGAACATATCCTCAATTACAGCTTTAGTAAGTTCAATGCCTCCTTTTTCATAAATACTATTTAACATAGTCGCATCGGTTTGATCACGATTATCGATTTTACTATTACTTGGAATGCCGATAACGTCCATCGTTTTTTGATCAAGGTTTACAGATAATAGGAATAGACTATCACCTTGACTAGGATTATTGTCATCAGTGCCGATAACCAAAATATATAAAGGTTTATCTAAGCCTTTTTGCTCTACTGATACAGTATTTGCGTCCTGTTTATTTCCACTATCTGTCACGGCTTCAGTAGCTTCAGTAGTTCCTACAATTGCTCTATATGCATAAGATACACCACTATATATGCCATACCCTATCCCACCGAGCAAAGTGAAAACTACAACAATAGCCAAAATAACTCTAGGCCACTTCACAGATGGCTTTTGTTGACGTCTTTTTCTACGTCGACGAGCTCTTGCACGTTCACGTTCGTCCATATAAAAACTCCATTATTTACAAGATTTTAATACATCATTACGACCAAGAATGGTCAAAGGATAAATTGAAAGATGTTGCTCAATAAGGTGGTTAATAGTATTGTCAAAACCAAGCAATACAGCCTTATTTAGATCTTTTTTAGCCATCTTTCGAAGTTCATCAACACCTGGGAAATCACGATTGGGTTCAATATAATCTGCTAAGAATATAACTTTATCTAATTTAGACATTCCCACCTTACCAGTTGTATGAACACGAATAGCTTCTAAAATCTCTGAATCGGTTATAGAGAACTCAAGTTTAGCTCGAATCATACCTGCTAATCCATGTAAAAGATTACCATTGGCTAATAATTCTTCATCAGCTTTGTAATTATTCTCCTTCACCAAATCTTGCATCTCTTTCAAAGGCATTTCTTTAGCACAATCATGTAGCAATGCCGCTAATCGTGCTTTTTCTACATCAACATTATAAAGTTTAGCCAACTGAGTTGCGGATTCAACAACACCTAGAGTATGCTTAAAACGTTTTTTCCCCATCCATTGGCTTACCCTATGCTGTATTTCATCAAACGATAACATCATTTATTCCTTCCCATATATATGGTTTTCTTCTATATAATCCACTACACATTTAGGCAACATATAACGAACTGTCTTTCCAGACCGTAAGCGCTCTCGTAAATACGTAGCAGACAATTTCATTTCAGGCACTTCCATAACATGTATTTTTTCACGTGCTTTAGATCCTAACTCATCCAAAGTAGAATCAATAGCACTTGATCCATCTGGCCTAGTAGCTCCAATAAAATGAACCTCATCTATAAGTTCATCTATAAATTTCCAAGTCGGTAATGCACGAATAGTATCAGTCCCTGCAATAAAGTAAAATTCAACAGTAGAACCATATAGTTTTTTAAAATATTGAATCGTATCAACGGTATACGAAGGGCCTTCTCGGCGCATCTCTACATCAGAAATTTCAAAATTTGGATTATCCGAAACTGCGGCCGCCGTCATAGCATATCGATGATGACTATCAATCACATCATGTTGCTTATGTGGTGGAATACGAGCAGGTACAAAGATAACCTTTTCTAAATTAAAGCTTTCACAAGCCACCTCTGCAATCATTAGATGACCTAAATGAATGGGATTAAATGTTCCACCAATTATACCTATGCGACGTTTATCTACCATAATGTGGTCACTCCCTTAATGACAATGACACAAATAATGATGAATATGAGCAATGCTTTTATATAGGATATCCATTCATATCGACCCTTTGGTGTTTGAATGTATCTATAATATGCTCTTATAAAATAATATAGTTTCTTCACGTCCGTACTTGGCCTTCTCCAAATACAAAATATTTATAAGATGTCAGAGCTTGTAACCCCATAGGGCCTCGAGCATGGAGTTTTTGTGTACTAATGCCAATCTCAGCACCAAAGCCAAACTCAAAGCCATCTGTAAAACGTGTAGATGCATTATGATACACAGTAGAGCAATCTACTAAATTCATAAACACATTAGCACGCATAGGTTCATCTGTGATAATAGCCTCAGAGTGATGTGTAGTATACCGATTCACATGATCAATAGCTTCTTCAAGATTTTCAACGATACGCACATTTAAGTCCATATCATTGTATTCTGTGCTGAAAGACTCTTCTGTTAAAGGAATTGTATTCTCCATATATTGAGCTACAGCCTCATCACCATGAATACGAACACCATATTCTAGTAGTGCTATATTAAGGCGTGGTAAAAACTCTCTAGCCACAGCTTGATGAACTAGTAAGGTTTCCATAGAGTTACATACAGATGGACGTTGAACTTTAGCATTGACTGCAATTTCTAGAGCCATCTCTAAATCAGCAAATTCATCAACAAAGGTATGACATACACCGCTGCCAGTTTCAATAACAGGGATACTACTATCTTCTACAACACGGCGAATAAGTCCAGCACCCCCACGTGGAATGATTACATCAATATATTCCCGTTGTTGTAAAAGTACTCCAACCAGATCTCGATCAAGCACCTCAACGAGTTGAATAGAGTCACCATTAATACCTAACGACTCTAAGGTATTCCGCATGATAGACACGATGATTTGATTCGTGTGAAATGCCTCCTTACCACCTCGTAAAATTGTAGCATTTGCTGTCTTTAAACAAAGAACACCTGCATCTATGGTTACATTAGGACGGGCTTCAAAGATAATACCAATTACACCAAAAGGTACGGATCGCTTTTCAATAATCAAACCATTAGGACGAGTGATTGTTTCTATAATGGAACCTACAGGACTTTCAAGAGCAGCCACTTGACGCACCCCTTCTGCCATTTGAGCAATGCGACTAGGTGTCAAAGTCAATCGATCTATCATAGTTCGAGGTAAATTATAGTCAACAGATTTTTCTAGGTCTAACTCATTAGCCGCCATAATTTCATCTGTTTGTGCTTCTACAGCATCAGCAATTGCTAACAATGCAGAATCTAAAGTTTCTTGATCGAGTTGGGCTAATTCAAAAGATGCCGTTTTAGCTCTCTGGCCCATATCTTTACAAATTTTTTCATACTGGTTCATAGGATTTCCTCAGTGTAATAAAACTAGATTATTACGATGTACAGCCTCATCATAGGTCGTATTAATACCCAGAATTTCGGCTATATCATTTGTATTGTGACCTTTAATCGCTTTCATATCATCAATACTATAATTAATAAGTCCACGACCAATTTCCTTATGATCATGATAAATGGAAATTGTATCACCAGGTCCAAAAGTCCCCTCTACTTCAATAATACCAGCGGGCAGAATGCTAGCACCCTTATCTAAAACAGCGCGAGCACATCCGTCATCAATCGTAATGGAGCCTTTTAATCGTTTACCAAAAGCTAACCAATGATGTTTACCAGATAAACTTGCATCATGGGCTTCAAAGAGTGTCCCAATTTGTTCACCCTTACATACACGACGAACAGAATCCTCTACTTCACCTGAGGTGATAACCATTGGTACACCAGAATTTGTTGCCATATGAGCAGCTTTAATTTTTGTATACATACCACCCGTTCCCATATTAGAACCAGCACCACCTGCAATAGCATAGGTTTCATCGTTAATTTCAGAAACAGTTTCTATCAAAGTAGCATCTGGATTAGTGGCTGGGTTAGCTGTATATAAGCCTTCAATATCTGACAAAATGATAAGTAAATCTGCATCTACAATACCTGCAACAGTAGCAGATAATGTATCGTTATCACCGATTTTAAATTCTTCGATAGCAACCACGTCATTTTCATTAATAATAGGAATAACGTTAAGTTGCAATAAAGTATGTAATGTATTACGCAAGTTAAGATAACTATGTCGTCCAGTACTATCCTCTTTCGTTAAAAGAATTTGCCCTACGGTTCGACCATATTCTCGAAACATGCGCTCGTACATATGAATGAGAATACCTTGACCTACTGCAGCAGCTGCTTGTTTTAATACGAGATCTCTAGGCTTTTCTTTAAAGCCTAAAGGGGCAAGACCTGCACCAGTAGCACCAGAGGAAACAAGAATAATCTCTTTACCTTGGTTAGCCAAATCTGATAATTGGCGCACTAATCTTTCAATACGCTCCAAATTTAAATGTCCGTTAGTGTAACAAAGCGTACTGCTACCAACTTTGACTACAATTCGTTTTGCATTAACGATGGCGCTGCGCATAGACTAACCTCCTAAGGTTTAAATTCTTAACTACGATGTATACAAATTTTTATGATCTACTAGATATAAAATTATTTTGGCAAAATGATTTTAGGTTCTTTTTTAGCTTTATATAAAACACCATTAAAACCAATCACTTGAACTAATTCAGCGCCAAGCATATCTGCTAAGTCTTGAAAAATTGTCTTATCTTCAGGACTATTATTATGTAATTTAACCTTAATAAGCTCACGTGCTGTAATCGCTGCACGAGCACTATCTATAACGCTATCCTCTAAACCATTTTTACCAATTTGGACAACCGGTGGTATTGTAGCCGCCAATGAACGTAAATACCATTTTTGTTTTCCTGTCATTATTACTCCTACTCTTGGAAAGTAAAGCGCTGATCGCCGATTACAACTTCATCACCGTCTTTACAGCCTTTTTCCTTCAATTTTGCATCAAGCTCCATAAAGCGCCAAATGCGTTGGAATCTACGAAGAGATTGATCATCGTCAAGATTTGTCATAGCTACTAATCGTTCAATACGTTTACCAGTAATGTAGAAAGCAGCATCATCACCACGAGTAATGACAAATTCTACATCTTGTTTTGCTTCGTATACAACTGTGTCATCATTTGCTTCAGGCTCTGGTTCGTAGTTTTCTACATAGTAGTAAGCTCGTTCCATAAGCTCTGACAAACCTTCACCACTTAAGGCGTTAATGAGAAATACTTCATAGCCTTTATCTTCAAAATATTTTTTTGTTTCGGGAATCGTCGTGTCATCAAAGACCATATCGATCTTATTGAGAGCTATAATTTGTTTCTTATTAGCCAATTTTTCAGAGTATTTACGTAACTCTTCATTAATCGCATCAAAGTCGACCTTAGGGTCTCGGCCTTCCATACCAGATACATCTAGAACATGAATTAAAATATTCGTACGTTCAACATGACGTAGAAAATTGTGACCTAGACCTACACCTTCACTAGCCCCTTCAATAAGACCCGGAATATCAGCCAAAACAAAGCTACGATCTCCAGAAATTGTAACTACCCCGAGTACTGGTGTTAGTGTAGTAAAGTGATACGCTGCCACCTCTGGTTGAGCTTTAGATACTTTTCGCAAAATACTAGATTTACCAACAGATGGATAACCTAATAAACCTACATCAGCTAATACTTTAAGCTCTAATTGTAACCAGAATTCTTCACCAGGTTCACCCTTTTCTGCAAAGGTTGGTGCACGGTTAGCACTAGTTTGGAATCGAGCATTACCACGACCGCCACGACCACCTTTGGCAATAACAAAGGTATCGCCATCGTTGACAAGGTCGCAAAAGATTTTTCCTGTTTCCTCATCTTTAATTACTGTACCCAATGGAACTGGAATGATAAGAGGATCGGAACCTCGACCGTGCTTATTAGAGCTTTCACCATTACCGCCAGCTGGTGCCTTAAACTGACGTTTATATCTAAAGTCTACAAGCGTATTAATATTCTTGTCAGCTTTAAAAACAACATCCGCACCTTTACCACCATCACCACCACTAGGGCCGCCATTTGGCACGTATTTTTCTCGACGGAAGCTGGACATACCATCCCCACCGTCACCAGCTTTAACAAAGACGCGCGCTCTATCTATAAACATAATTTAACTCCTATGCATTATTGCTGTAATAGCTCTAATGCTTTTTTAATTTGAATATCATCTAATGTACTAGATGGATGTACACCTTTTGGTAAATCGATTTCTACATCAGGTTTAATACCTGTTCCATCAATAACACGATCACTTGGCGTGTGGTACTTAGCAATAGTTACTTTAATTCCTTCATCATCTAAACTAGGGAAAATAGTTTGAACGGTACCTTTACCATATGTATTAGTACCTACGATAGTGCCTAATTTACGATCTTGAACAGCCCCTGCTATGATTTCTGATGCACTAGCAGAGCCCTTATTAACTAAAACAACCAATGGCATAGCTACATCAGGTCCATCTGACTTATAAGTATCCTTTTTACCTGATCGATTTTGTACTGTTACGAGTGTACCTGGAGGCATAATATAGTTAGATATCTTTTCAGTAGTAGATAATAAACCGCCTGGATTATCTCGTAGGTCCAAGACAAGGGCCTTCATACCTTGAGATTGAAGCTCTTTATATTGAGTGGCAAAATCTTCTGCGGTATTTTCTGCAAACTGACTAATACGAATATATCCAACTGTGCTAGTAAGCATTTTACTTTTAACAGTAGGCAAAACTATGGATTCACGAGTGATATCAAAATGCAACTTTTCACCATTACGTTCAATATCTAAAGATACGGTAGTACCAGCTTCGCCACGAATACGAGAAGATGCTTCCTCTACCGGAATTTCAGTAGTGGATTGTCCATCGATAGCAATAATGTGGTCTCCAGGTTTAATTCCAGCTTTAAAAGCTGGTTGGTCTTCCATTACGCTAACTGCATATAGACCTTTATCATCAGTACCAAGAACCATACCAACACCAGCATATGTTGCAGATGTTTGCATTTTCATGGATTTATATTCTTCTGCATTTAAATAAACACTATGCGGTTCTCCCAAAGAGTCAATTAACCCCTTTAGCATACCATCATAAAGGGTACTTTTAGCCATAGGTGTCATAAAAACTTGACTCGCAGTATAATAGGCTATAAATAATCTTGGCAGACCCCAGAATGAACCGGAAAGGTACCAAAATGTAAGCCACATAATAACGATGCCAGAGCCTATATATTTCAATAGACTCCATAACACCGTACGTGTATCAAATTTCATATTATAAATATCCCATAGGATCCACAGGATCCCCACTTATACGAACTTCAAAATGTACATGTGGCCCTGTACTATTGCCTGTGCTACCAGCATAGGCAATAACTTGACCCTTACCCACATCTTGCCCTTCAGAGACAGCAAGTTCAGAATTATGTCCATAAAGAGTAGACATGCCATTACCATGATCGATAACTACGGCATAACCATAGCCACCCATCCAACCCGACCAAGCAACAGTACCACCATCTGCAGCATGAACAGGTGTACCTTCATCAACACCAATATCAATGCCAGAATGATAAATTGTAGTGCCCCAAATCGGATGTGTACGATAGCCATATGGAGAGGTAATTTCACCACTTACAGGCCACCCAAGTTGACCAGACCCTTGTACCCAAGAGTAAGTTGGTGAAGATTGTTGAGCCGCTGCCGCAGCACGAGCAGCGGCACGCTCTGCTTGACGTGCTTTCAATAACGCTGTAATCTGTGCAGAAGATGCATTTAATTCTTCTACTGCTTGCATTGCTGTAGCACGATCATTTTGAGCCTTTTGAAGAACTACCTCACGTTCTTTCTTTTTTTGCTCTATTTCAGCTCGTTTTGCCGCAGCTGCTTTTTCAATCTCAACTAGTTTTGCACGAGACTGTTCTAGTGCTTGCTTTCGAGCCGCTATTTCAGCGCGCTCTTTTTTGATTTCCTCAATTAATTTAATATCAGAATCAATAATTCGTTTTAAAATTTCTAAACGATTAGCAAAGTCTGTAAAATCTTTAGATCCAATAACTACATCTAAATAACTTAAACGACCGTTAATATAAATATCACGTACACGCTTATAAAATACGGCTTCTCGCCCTTCTAGTCGCTTTTGTGCTTCAGCAAGTAATTTTTCATTCACTGTAATATCATTTTCAACAGATATACGTTGTTGTTGAATAGAATCCAATTGTTGCTGAGCCTGACGTAATTGTTCTTCGATTTGACGTAACTGTTCGGATACACTGACTATTACAGTTTCAGCATCTGCCTTTTTAGCATTTTGTTGATTAACTTGTTGTTGAATTGAATCAAGTTGATTTGTTAAATCTTCGTCCTCTGCAACGATGTATAATGGTGTTCCCAATACCACTATACCAGTCAAAATTGCCGCTACGAAGCGAGATTTAAATATACTATTATTCATAAACATTACACCTTCATGTATTGTTTTAAAGAAATAGTACTACCAATAGCACCTACTACTATGCCGCCACCTAAGATATAAAGGGCTACATCATAGAAGAATGGGAACATTGGTACTAAAGGGAAGAATGCTAATGATTCAGAAACTTCCAGTGTGATGAAGTGATAAAATTCACCAACGCAAAGAACGGCAATGATAGCACCAATTAAGCCTAACAACATGCCTTCAATCAAAAATGGCCAACGAATAAATCCATTAGTAGCACCTACATATTTCATGATTGCAATTTCTTTACGACGTGCGAATACAGTCAACCGAATTGTATTTGAAATGATGAATAGTGTTGCAGCTGCTAGGAAAGCAATCAATACAATCCCACCAATACGAATTACTTGCGTAATGCGGAAAAGCTCTTCTACAATATCTTGACCATAATGTGTACTTTCTACGCCTTGGAATGTCGTAGCTAATTTTGCAGTTGCTTTTACATCGCTAGGATTATCAAAGGTCAACACATACGAGTTAGGCAACGGATTTACATCACCTAAAGCATTCACCAATTGTTGTTGATCACCAAGGCGTTCTTTGAACTCCTTCATAGCTTGCTCTTTATTAACAAATTCTAAATGCTTTAAGTTAGGTATAGCCTTAATTTGCTTTCCTACTGCCATAATTTGATCAGTTGTTAAACCATCCTTTAAGTAAATACTTAACTGTACTTGATTTTCTAGACTGGATGCCATGTTATTCAAATTAATGACACCACAAAGGAATACACCGAGCATAAATAAGGATAAAGCCACTGTAGAAATGGACGCCAATGTCATAAGTCCATTACGTTTCATAGACTTCAGTGCTTCTTTAAAATAGTATTTTATCGTTCTAGGCTTCATTAATTTCTGCACCTCTCATATTATCACTTTGAACACGGCCGTCTTTTAAACGAATAACGCGTTTATTCAAGTATGAAACAAGATCCATATTATGGGTAACCATAATAACGGTAGTGCCGAAATTGTTAATATGCTTAAACAATTCAACAATATCCTTACTAGTATCAGGATCAAGGTTACCAGTAGGTTCATCAGCAATTAATACTGTTGGGCGATTAACAATTGCACGCGCAATAGCAACACGTTGTTGTTCCCCGCCAGAAAGATCCTCTGGTAAGTCATTAGCCTTCTCAGATAAACCAACAAGGTCTAATACATGACTCACCTTTTCTTTAATGATTTTTGGTTTTTCTTCAATAACTTCAAGAGCAAAAGCAATATTCTCTGCTACCGTTTTATTAGGCAATAATCGGAAGTCTTGGAATACAACGCCAAGCTTTCTCCGCAATTTAGGAATTTTACTGCGCTTCATACGCGTAACATCAAAGTCATCAACAATGACAGTACCAGCATCTGGCACTACCTCATGCGTTAATAACTTAAATAATGTTGATTTCCCTGCACCACTGTGACCACAAACGAGAACAAATTCACCATCGTTAATGGTTAAACACACATCGTCTAATGCAACAGAACCATTATCATAGACTTTACTAACATTCTTAAATTCAATCATGGGATCCCCTTTGATTATTTACGAGAGATTACACGTTTTACGGCTGCTACAATATCATTGGCAGTTAAGCCATACTTTGCCATTAGTTCTTTTGGTGTTCCACTCTCCCCAAATGTATCTTGGACACCAACGAATTCCATAGGTACAGGCTTATTAGCTACTACTACTTCGGATACTGCAGAACCAAGACCGCCAATAATATTATGTTCTTCGGCTGTAACAATAGCACCAGTTTCAGTAGCCGCTTTTACAATTGCTTCAGCATCAATAGGTTTAATAGATGCCATATTAATAACGCGAGCAGATACATTAGCTTCAGATAAAGTTCTAGCCGCCTCTACAGCAGGTCCAACCAATGCGCCACAGGCGATAATTGTAACATCAGAACCATCTACCAAGGTAGTAGATTTACCTGGCACAAAAGAATAGCCTTCTTTAGTTACATCATCTACACCAGCACGACCCAAACGAACGTATACTGGGCCGTTATAAGATGCAGCCCATTCGATAACAGCCTCTGTTTCGCGCTCATCAGCAGGTACCACTACGGTCATATTTGGCAATGTACGCATGCAGGAAATATCCTCTAAACTTTGATGCGTTGCACCATCCTCACCAACAGTAATACCCGCATGTGTGGCACAAACTTTTACGTTTAATTTTGGATAGCATACAGCATTGCGAATTTGTTCAAACGCACGACCTGTTGCGAACATGGAGAAAGAAGATACAAATGGAATCTTACCTGCCGCTGCAAGTCCAGCACCAACAGAAATCAAGTTTTGCTCTGCAATACCTACATTAAAGAAACGTTCTGGGCACACAGCTTTAAATGTATCTGTTTTAGTAGATTTGGATAAATCCGCATCTAGTACGATAATATTAGTATTCTCTTTACCAATGCGAGCTAGCGCATTACCATATGCTTCACGTGTTGCTTTACCCATTATTGCACCCCCATAATTTCATTAACAAAGGCTACACCTTGCTCTTCACTTGGTGCTTTACCATGCCAGCCGGCTTGACCTTCCATCTCTTCAACACCTTTACCCTTTACAGTATGCATTACAATACATGTTGGGCCTTCTGTGAAAGCCTTCGCAGCTTCAATAGCATTATGAAGTTCATCAAAATCATGACCATTAACTTCAATAACATTCCAATTGAAAGCTCTGAACTTTTCTGGAATTGGCAATGGAGAAAGAACTTTAGTAATATCACCATCAATTTGAAGACCATTAAAATCGACAAAAGCTGTCAAATTATTCAGTTTATAAAAGCCAGCAAACATTGCAGCTTCCCACACTTGACCTTCTTCAAGCTCACCATCACCAAGAATAGAGTATACATGGTAATCTGCATTATCAATTTTCCCTGCCAATGCCATGCCACAAGCCGCAGAGATGCCTTGTCCTAAAGAACCTGTAGACATATCTACACCTGGTGTGTGTTTCATATCAGGATGACCTTGTAACATATGATTAATTTTACGTAAGTTCAAGAGTTCTTCTTTAGGAAAATAACCCTTTTCTGCCAATGTAGCATATAGTGCAGGCGCTGCATGACCTTTAGAAAGGACAAAACGATCTCTATTAGGAGCTTTTGGATTTGCTGGATCTACATTCATCTCAACATAGTACAACAAGGCCATCACATCGGCGATGGATAATGAACCACCTGGGTGACCGGATTTCGCTGCCGTTACAGACTGTACAATACCAACGCGAATAGCTTTTGCCTTCTCTTGAACTAATTGTTTAACATCTTGTGTTAATGTAGCCATAGAGACCTCACTTTCTGGATAAAATCCAATATATTAATACTCTTTAAGTAATGAAATAGCAATTTCTGCATTGCGTTGAGAATCTACACGCAATGCTTCAATACGGTCATAAGATGCTTGATACTCCTCACGAGAATTCAATAATTTATGACACCATTGGTACAAGGCTTCTTCACGCAAATGAGTCATTGTGCCAATCGGCTCTTGACCAATCATATGTAAAAAGCTTGTAATTTTAGGATCATAAGAAATACCAATAACTGGTTTTCCCATTAAGGAACTAAAAACTAAGGCATGAAGACGTATACCAATCATGAGGTCCACATTACCAGATAAGGATACTTGTTGCTCCGTAGAAAACGGGCCTTCTAGGACAATAGCACCATTTGGCATATAACCAGCAATAATCTTAGCCTCTTTTGTATCTTCTGGATGTGACATAGGAATAAAGATAATTTCCACATTATCTTGTTCTTGTAATCGGCTCAATACATTAGCTAAGGCTTCTCTATATTCCGTATCCTCTTTCCAACTGCGAACAGCCACACCAATCCGTTTACGTTGTTCATTAGTAGCAGGCAATTTAGATGTATAGCCCTCAAGAATATGCGCGCCAATTGAAAGCTCTGTCGGTTGCATGGCCAATACAGCATCTGCAGTAACCTCTACATCTTCAATTCCCAAAGAAACTAGTTCATCCTTTGAAATAGAATCTCTAACTGTAATAGTATCTACAAAACGCAATACAAATCCAACGGCACGACGTGTTGATGAACGATTTAAAGGACCAATACCTTGGGAGTATAGCATTACTTTTTTCCCAAGCAACTTTGCTAGCGCCATAATACTTAAGTAATAGTAAGTATTGCGAATACTAGTAGCATCTTGTAATAAACTACCACCACCACTAATAACAAGATCCGAATGAGCAATTGCTTTTAAGATACCCAATGCAGAGAATGTACCTACAGCATTAATATTATGCTTTTTACTAGTCTCTTTAGGATTACCAGAAATTACAGTAATATGTGCGTCAGCCTCTTCTTTACGAATAGCATCGATAATAGCACAAAGCATGGCCTCATCACCAGCATTACCAAAGCCATAATAACCAGAGATAACAATATTACTCATGGTCAACCTCCCTAGCTTGGAACCATTGTGTTACGTACATCATAAACTGTACTGCGATGATAAGAAGCACTCCAAAAAGGGCGCCAATTAACAAACCATCATAACCACGCATGATGGACATGAACACTGGCGTTCTAAGATGACAGAAGGTTTCAACCATTGAAGCAATGCCAATAACACCAGCTAGAGTTAATAAGAAATGAATTACTGTAGGCCACTTACGCATGAACGCAAAGGTAGCTAGCATTAAAGCAGGATGACCAATAATGAACTCTTTTTCACGCGGTCTCGCATACATTGCATTTTCAAGAAAACGACGTAGCATAAGTTCAAAGCCTGGTACAGGAACACCTGCAGTGTGTCCACTACGGCCAACAAATACCCATACTGCGCCACCAAGTGCTGCTATTATAAAGAATGCATATAATTTAACATCCATAGTTAAGAATTCCACTACAAATGTTTTCGCTTCTTCTTTGGAATTAATCATGCGGCCGTTCCACAATGGGAATCGTTGAAGGTACGCAATAATAACTAAAATAATTGGCAGAACAAAGGTCAACTTAACACCTCTAAAGAGAGCAAACTCCATAAAGAATTTCGTATTGCCCAATAAAGATGCGATATACATACCGCCAATAGCAGCAAATAATGCAGCAATTACAAGGTATAATAAGGCAAGAATAGTAGACTTAATGGCACCTAATGGACGTGCACCATCATAACGGCGCCACTCTTCCATCAAGCGTATCATAGCACCTACAGGAGCCATAATAGCACTAGATAGAGCCCATATTTGAGTAATTAAGGTACCACTTGTAAGAATAAATACAACAATGGATGCCAAAGAAATGCCAAAAAAGGCCACAAGTTGCGTATGCTTAGACATTGGTAACATCATTTGTAGAACATATACAAAAAGTGCGATAGCCCCGATCATTGTAATAACTACTAATAATGGATTTGGTGTATAAGCAGGATAAATATCCGCTGGACCAAATTCATAACCTTTTACAGCCAATTTCTCTGTAGCTATATTAATATAGTTGATTGTAGTCTGTAAAACAGTTTCATTATTTATACCTGTTTCATACATCGGAAATAAGTTAAAACGAATATTTCGTTCTATATCACTAATGTAAAAGCGTTGTGCCGCTTCTTCAGGGGTAATTATCTTTAACTCCTCTTTAGCGATAGTATACACACGACCTACACTATAATTATTTTTGGCCGCCATTTCCAAGAAACCTTGTTGTGGCTCATACTGCAACTGATTTACAGCTTCGATACCAACTAGTGGAATATGGTTTTTATTTAGTAATGCTAATGTTTCATCCGTTAAATTAGGTGCACCTAGAGCTTCTTTACCAGCAAAAATCATCCCTGTTACATGAGGAATGCCTTCAAGTCGTTTAAATACATATTGAATATCTTCAGATGTTACGTTTCTATAGTTTGTTGGACGAACGATAACATTGAAACCACGATCTGCAACCTCTTGTGCTTGCAACTTTGAAATACCAAGATTCATCTTTGCATAGCTATCTGCTGTTGCACCATACAATTCAAGAACAGGACCAATACTTGTATTAAGCTCTTTCACCTTGTCCTTGCCAATACGGTGGTATAAATCCTCTCGAATTTCTTTATAATAACCTTCTTTACCTGAAATTAATGCCACATAAGTCGCCCCAGGTTTAATCGCAGCGCCATTAACACGAACAGAGTCCATCTCTTCAGAGCTTAATACTTTAACTTGGCCCGCATCTTTTGCTTTTTCTAACGTGCGATCATAAATAGCAAAAGCAGTCACACCAGCATTACGTAATGCATCAAAAGCTTCTTGTTGACTACGCTTTTCAAAGGCGCTGGCTCGTAAAACTGCATCATAGTCTACAATATTTTCAATATGATTTTGAGATTTCTCAATCTGATGGCGTTCAAATACTAAGTATAAGGAAGATAAAAGACCTATAATAATACAAAGTATAAGAATCCATGAGTACTTACTTTTTTGTGTGTTCCGATGATTCACGACAAATCCTTTCTAGTTGAGTACAGGTTTAACTTTAATGAGAATTTCACCATTATCAACAGTCAAACTTTCCGCTTTTACAGGAATTGGAAAATTGTTGAAGTCATAAATTTGAGTACTTTCTAACACATTAGATGTCATACCAGGAATTGTAGCACCATTTATGGTGAACTTTTTAGGTGAAAACAATAATGTATTGCCCTTTAATTCTAAATTCCCATCTAATTTAACATCTCCTTTAAACACCATGCCTACATTCATTTTACCGGTTAGGCTGATATTATCTTTACTAATGTCAACTTGTACGTCTTGAATATCACTACCTGCTTCATTACTTAAGAAAGTCGCTAAATCAGCTTTATTAATAGTCCCATCAATACTAGCAGTCCCAACACTAACGATATCAATTTGTTGACTAGCTAATAAAGAAATTAGATTAACAAGAATTTGTTTAGCATCATATCGGAAGCTAGCAAAATTCAATTTACCCAGTTTAATATTCTCCAAAGTGCCATAAACACGATCCACCTCACCATATAAAATTTTGAAAGCAGGTTGAGCCTCAACATTTACTGTTTGAGCCGTTGGTTTCAATGTTTCATTTAATTGACTTTCAATACGAGAGCCAATAAAAGATGGTAATAAAAATTGGGATGCCACTACAAGAGCAATAATTAGCACTAATAGGAATAGTAAAAACTTTTTCATAGTATCTCCTAAATTGTTAAGTTAGCCTCTTTTTTTAAGAAACCTTCGATAAATGGGTCTAAGTTGCCATCCATAACAGCTTGAACATTACCAGTTTCTACACTAGTACGATGATCCTTAACAAGATTATATGGATGGAATACATAGGAACGAATTTGACTTCCCCACTCAATTGCTTGGTAGGTACCTCCAATCTGTTCTTTAAGTTCAGCTTGCTTTTCGAGCTCTAACTCAAATAGTTTCGCCCGTAACAAACGTAAAGCTTGTTCTCTATTCTGCATTTGAGAACGTTGTGTTTGGCATTGTACTACAATACCTGTCGGCTTATGTGTCATGCGAACAGCAGAATCGGTTTTATTAATATGCTGACCACCAGCGCCACTAGCACGATATGTATCAACTTGAACGTCTTTCATATCGATATTAATTTCCACAGTATCATCGATTTCAGGCATTACATCGACAGCAGCAAATGATGTGTGACGTCGAGCCGCAGCATCAAATGGTGAAATACGAACGAGACGATGTACACCTTTCTCAGACTTCAAGTAACCAAAGGCATTTTCACCTTTAACAAGGAATGTAGCAGATTTTATTCCTGCTTCATCACCAGGTTGTTCATCCATTAACTCGATGGAAAAGCCAGATTTTTCAGCCCAGCGCAAGTACATGCGAATTAACATAGAACACCAATCTTGTGCCTCAGTCCCACCAGCACCGGCATGAAATGTTAAAATAGCATTATTTGCATCATATTCACCACTTAACAATAAAAGTACTTCTTGCTTTTCCAAGGTTTCTTCTATTTGCTTAACATATTCCTTGATTTCACTCTCCATGGAGAGATCATCTTCATCTATAGCCATTTCAAGCATCACATTAGCATCTTCAATATCACTAACAAGTTGCTTATAGCTTTCTACAGCATTGTTTAATTGTGTGGCCTCTTGAGAAATCTCACGAGCTTTATCTGGATTATCCCAAAATGTAGGATCACTCATCTGTACATCAAGTGTAAATATTCGGTCTTCCTTTTGAGCGATGTTAAAGTGAATCCCTCATCCCATAAATACGTTCTTCTAAATTAGAAATAATCGGTTTTAGATCTTCTAACAATTTATGTTCACCACCTTTAGTTAATTAGTCTATTACATCAATAAACTATTACCTTAACAAAATAGAAAAATGGCCGTTGCCCAGTGGAAATCCCTTTGAGCAACGTGCCATTCACAAATCTTAATCTATGTTTTGTGGCTCCAACACATCTTCATGATGGGATTGTGCACCTTCTAAGTGATCAACTGGTTCTTCGATTTCTTGAATCAATTGTGCACGAATTTTGTATAATGCCATGATTGTCTCATCTTGAATAGCTGCAATCATGTTTTGGAACATATCAAAAGCTTCAAACTTATATTCTACCAACGGATTCTTTTGACCATATGCACGAAGGCCAATACCTTCTCGTAACATATCCATATTATCCAAATGTTCCATCCATTTATTATCAACAACGCGCAACATAATTGCCTTTTCAAGTTGACTAAACATAGCCTCTCCAAGCATATCAACGCGATCTTGATACTCTTCATGAGCAATTTCTAATAAGCGTTCTAATAAGTCTTGACGACTATATTCTTCCATATCTTGAGAAGACATAATCTCTTCTGTTAAGAAATATTGACTTAAATGTTTATAGAGGCCTTCATAATCCCATTCTTCTGGATAGAGCTTTTCATCAGCATAAGCATCTACAGATTCGGTAACAAGCTTGTCAATCATTTCGTTAATTGTTTCACGCAAGGATTCGTTACGTAAAATACGGCGTCGTTGTTCGTATAATACTTCACGTTGTTGATTCATAACATCATCATACTCAAGTACATATTTACGAATATTGTAGTTATGATCCTCTACTTTCTTTTGAGCACGTTCAATAGATTTAGTAATCAAAGAATGCTCGATAGGTTCATCCTCTTCCATACCAAGTTTATCCATGATACCTGTAATATTGTCAGCACCAAAGATACGCATTAAGTCATCTTCTAATGATAAGAAGAATTGAGAAGAACCAGGATCCCCTTGACGACCAGCACGTCCGCGTAATTGATTATCAATACGTCGGCTTTCATGGCGTTCTGTCCCCAGAATTGCTAAACCACCTAGTTCTGGCACACCTTCTCCAAGAGTAATATCTGTACCACGACCAGCCATATTAGTAGCGATTGTTACCATTCCCATTTGGCCAGCAGCTGCAACGATTTCTGCTTCTTGTTCATGATGTTTAGCATTCAATACTTTATGAGGTACACCTGCACGCAACAACATGTCTGAAAGTTCTTCAGACTGTGTAATAGATGTAGTACCAATCAGAATAGGTTGCCCTATTTGGTGGCGTTCTACTGCATTTCGTACTACAGCACGATATTTAGCAGCTTTAGTTTTAAAAATTTGATCAGGCAAATCCATCCGGATTAAAGGCTTATTTGGTGGAATTGGTATAACCTCTAATCCATAAATATCGATAAATTCTTTTTCCTCTGTTTTAGCAGTACCTGTCATGCCTGATAATTTATCATACATACGAAAATAGTTCTGGAATGTAACAGATGCTAAGGTTTGGCTTTCGCGTTCAACTTTCAAACCTTCTTTAGCCTCAATAGCCTGATGCAAACCATCAGAGTAACGGCGTCCAAACATCAAACGGCCCGTAAATTCATCGACGATAACAACTTCACCATCTTTAACCACATAGTCTGTATCACGATGCATCATAGCATAGGCACGCAAAGAAGCACCAAGCAAATGATTCAACTCGATATTTTCTGCATCATATAGGTTTTCAACACCAAGCATTTTTTCAACCTTTGCGATGCCAGAATCTGTAGGGGCAATAGTTTTTTGTTTTTCATCGATAACATAGTCTTCATCTTTTATAAGGTGAGGAACAATTTTAGCCAATTTATAATAATTATCAGTGGAACGTTGACCAGGGCCTGAGATAATTAATGGTGTTCTTGCTTCATCAATAAGAATGGAGTCTACTTCATCCACAATGGCATAATTCAATGGTCGTTGTACCATTTGAACAACATCGGTTACCATGTTATCGCGTAAATAGTCAAAACCAAACTCATTATTTGTACCATATGTAATATCACACGCATAGGCTTCTTTACGTTGATTAAAGTCAAGATTAGCCACAATAAGACCCGTGGAAAGTCCTAAGAAATTATATAAACGTCCCATTTGCTCGCTATCACGAGTCGCCAAATAATCATTTACTGTTACAACGTGTACACCCTTACCGGTTAATGCATTCAAATATACGGGCAATGTAGCTACTAATGTTTTACCTTCACCAGTACGCATCTCCGCGATATTACCATTATGAAGGCAAATGCCCCCCATTAACTGTACATCGAAATGACGCATGCCTAAAACGCGTTTAGATGCTTCACGAACTACAGCGAATGCTTCTGGCAATAGGTCGTCTAACGTTTCCCCTTTTTGCAAACGACGTTTAAACTCATCAGTTTTTGCCACTAAGTTAGCATCACTTAATTTAATATAATTAGGTTCAATTTCATTAATATGATCTGCAATAGCACGCATTTTTTTAATTTCTTTTGCGTTATTATTGCCTAATAGCCTTTGTAAAAAGCTTAACAAACAAATCACTCCTCTACGGGACATCTTACATTATTTTATCTAACTTATTATAACGAAAAAGCCTTGAATAGTCAAAGAATTCAAGGCATTTCAAGATTATTTATAATATTATTTTGGCAAAAAAGGTGGATGACTATTTTAAGTCATCCACCTTAATATAATAATCGGCTGATTTAAAGTAGAAAGGAGTTAGGATTAAGTTCAGCCGACATTATATATTATTGAAGTTCTGGCTCGATCAAACCATAGAAACCATCATGTCTACGATATACAACGTTCATCGATTCAGTTTCAGCATTGAAGAACATAAAGAAATCATGACCAATAAGATTCATTTGTAAAATCGCTTCCTCAACATCCATAGGACGCACAACAAAGTGTTTGCGTTTTACAACTTCAATAGTTTCTTCTTCCACAGGAGTTGCCAAAGCTTCAGGATGGAAAGCTTCTTGTTTTTTGAAACGTTTAGCCAAACGAGTTTTATATTTATGGATTTGGCGAACAATTTTATCTACTACTAAATCAATAGCTGCATACATATCATCGTTGGTTTCCACACCACGAAGAACGATTTTATCAACAAAGCATGTAAGTTCAATTGTAGATTTATCTTTTACAACGGATAAAACCGCTTGTGCATTTAACTCATCATCGAAGTAACGAGTCAATTTACTCAATCTTTTTTCGATATATGCTCTTAAGGCATCTGTTACTTCAATGTTTTTTCCTCTAATTGCTACTTTCATAAGTCAACACCCTTTCTAAAAATCATCCACGAGATGCGAGTGTGTGGTATTATATAACCTTATCTCTCGTGTTATATTTAGTATTTCTACTTCCAACTATAAAACTCCTTCTTTTTTATGTAAAAATTTTATATTTTTTGTAGAATTATGAATTAAATTTATATAGAAAATCAAAAAACCCCGATATTATATACTATCGGGGTTCAATTATATGTTGTTTTTATAATTTTTTTGGTATGTAATTACGCTTTAACAACGTTAGCGGCTTGAGGTCCACGGTTTCCATCAACAATCTCAAATTCTACATTTTGACCTTCAGTCAAAGATTTGAAGCCTTCGTCTTGGATTGCAGAATAGTGTACAAATACATCGCTACCGTCTTCACGTTCAATAAAACCATAACCTTTTTCTGCACTGAACCATTTTACTTTACCTAACATGGTAACATCCTCCTAAAAATATATATTGTCTTACTGTCTTGCTCTATATTTGTATCATAACACAGCATGTATAAAATATCAAACAACAATATTTACATTTCTAATGAATATACAAACGCCGAAAACAAGAATATTATTTAATACAAACCTCAACAATCCCTATATCTATATATGCTATAAATAATTATATGCGCCCTATAAATTAATTGTATACTGTTATAATCATAAGAATATATGAATTAAAAATTATTATTTTAAAAAATGACTGTATAAATTATTATTATATCACAAATATTTATAGCAATAATCGTGTTTTTTAGATTAATCTACACTTTAAATCTTTATACAAGCTCTTTATAATTAATAAATACAGCCTAAAGGTTATCAAATATATTAATAGATATTAAGCTATACATATATAATAAAAATTTATATAAATAAATAGGTTAAATTTAATGTAAAAAAACAGGAAGCAATTTCTAATTCTAGAATTTGCTTCCTATAATATCATTAATTAATCTATTAAAATTTTGTCTAAAAATGATTTTGTTCTTTCATTTGTAGGAGCATCGAATACTCGTTCAGGTGTATCATCTTCTAAAATCAAGCCACCATCAACAAATAAAACTCTATCCGCTACCTTTTTCGCAAAGCCCATTTCATGGGTAACGATGACCATCGTCATACCTTCCTCAGCTAAAGACTTCATTACATCTAGTACTTCGCTAACCATTTCAGGATCAAGAGCTGAAGTAGGTTCATCAAAAAGCATTACTTTTGGTTTCATAGCTAAAGCACGAGCAATAGCAACACGCTGTTTTTGACCACCTGACAAAGAATCAGGATATGCATTGGCTTTATCCGCCAAACCTACTCGATCAAGTAAAGCTTGACCTATCTTCTTAGCCTCTTCCATAGATGTTTTACGAACCTTAGTTTGTGCTAAGGTAAGATTTTCCATAACCGTCATATGTGGGAACAAATTAAAATTTTGGAATACCATTCCTACTTCAGCACGAACGTCATTTAACTTTTTCTTATCAGAAAGATCCATACCATCTACGATAACCTTACCAGATGTAGGTTCTTCTAAGTAGTTCATAGTGCGCAGTACCGTACTTTTACCAGAACCAGAAGGACCGATGATTACAACAACTTGACCTTGTTCAATATGTAAATTAATACCTTTTAGTACTTCATTTTTACCAAAAGATTTATGTACATTTTCTAATTTAATCATTTAATGCTATATTTCCTTTCAAGATATCCAACTAATTGTGAGATAGTCACTGTCATAATAAGGTAAATCACAGCAACCGTACCCCAGATTTCAAAGGATGCATAGGTTTTAGCAATGATTAATTGACCACGACGTGTCAACTCCTCGAAGCCGATAACAGAAACTAAAGAGGAATCTTTCAGCATGGCAATAAATTCATTCCCTAACGGAGGAATAATTGCTTTAAAAGCTTGAGGCATAATGATGTAACGCATAGTTTGTCCCCAAGTTAACCCAAGAGAACGACCAGCCTCCATTTGACCTTTATCAATAGATTGAATACCAGCACGGAAAATTTCAGATACATAAGCACCAGAGTTAATACTACACGCGGTAACAGCCGCAATATATGGATCAATCCGTTGACCTGTAATTATAGGTAAGGCAAAATAGATTAGGAAAATTTGTACCAGTAGTGGTGTACCACGAATGATATCTACATAACATTTCGCAAGCAATCTAACTAATCTAAATTTAGATAAATTTGCTAAAGATACTAAAAGACCGATAAAAAAGCCACAACCCACAGACATGGCTGTAATTTCTACAGTCACTAGAGCACCTTGTAGTAAAAGCGGTAAGTTATCCGCAATTAACCCCCAATTAAAACTCATGATCTCTCCTATTATTTAAATTCTAAAACCACTGGCATATCAGTAGGTGCATCTACATTAAACCATTTTTTATATAATGTATTAAATTCACCATCTGCCTTCATATCAGCAATTGCCTTATTAATTTGTTCTTGCAATTCTTTATTTTCTTTATTAATTGCTAAGCCCAAATATTCTTTAGTATTTGGATATGCCATAAATTTAATATGTTGGTCAGGATGCTTAGTACTGTAATATTGAGCTACAGGTAAATCGATTACAGTTGCATCAACACCACCATTCTGTAATTCTAACAAAGCTTCATTGCTATGGTCAAATTCTTTTACAGTAGTACCTTCAATTTTATGAGCTAAATCTGCACCAGTAGTACCTAATTGGGCTGCAATTTTTTTACCTTTTAAATCATCAAGAGAGTTCACAGCCGTTCCATCTCTATATACTACTGCTAAAGCATTTTCATAATAAGGAGAAGAAAATAATACTTTTTCACTTCTCGCTTTTGTAATGGTCATACCAGATGCAGCAACATCAATATCATGTGTATTCAAAGCTGGAATCAAAGCATCAAAAGCTACATTTTTTAGCTCTACATCTTTATTAATACGTTTACCGATCGCACGAATCAATTCAATATCAAAACCTGTATAATCTTGAGATTTTTCATCTTTAAACTCAAATGGAACAAATGTAGCATTAGTACCAACGACAAGTTTATTAGATGTAGGTTGATTAGGGGAACCACAACCACCAACTAAAGAAGCCGCCATCACTAACATACAACCGCCAACAATTAATTTTTTTAATTTGCTATTTAACATATTATCAACCTCATTATTCTAACTTACTACTACTTTATAATAGTATATAGACTTAGTATAATTATGTCAATAATTTTGTATATAAATTTCAATATTATCGCAAAATCCCTGTATTCATATTTTAATTTTATACATAGCATGCATAAATATTACTCCTATGTATAAAAAATTTCCCATAATTAGTGGTTTTTTATAGATTTTATAATATACAAATGTATAAAAAGAAAAAGCACATGAGAAAATCCTCATGTGCCCTTATACGGCTGACCTGGTCTTTGCCCCCACACTCGCCTGCTGGAGGGTTCGCTCATAAGTCTGAGACTCCCCACTACTACCTCTCTCGGTTATACCGGCAGGACTTACACCTAAGCCGCACCATGCTCACAACCCTTTGGGCTGCTTATGTGGATCGTTTTGCCTGCGACTGGCCTCGACTTTCAACCACAGACCCGTATAGACGTATTATAAAGAATAACAGAATTCATGTCTAGTTTTACTATGATACTATTAAAATTAATGTATGTAGTTAAGTATCTCTAAAAAATATTTACCAAACATAAGATCGAAAAATTCTTAGACCAATGAGAATAAATTTTGCAACCCTTAATTTTGATGTATAGAAAATTGGAATAGTAAACCTAAAATATTCTTCATATTATTTTAATATTTCTAAAATCACTTTTTTTAAGTACCATATCTAGTGGGTTCTTAAAATGTCAATTATTTTTTGTATGCCAAATATGAATACAACATATATGTAAGAACATACGTATCATACACAAAAAATTATTTATGGTGTATAATTTGTATACTGTTAAATTAGAACGGCCTAAAGTTGTACGATATGAACATAAGTACGAGGGGTTGTACCATATGTTCTATTTGTTAGTTAGAGGGGTTTATTATGTTTATGTTATCATTGATGCAACCATCAGGTTTGTATGAACTGGAGAAAGATAGTTTAGAAGCCATAAGCGCACAACTTTTGCAGATGATACAAATGAAAAGCTATCATCTTTATACACATTCTATTCAGGTTTCAAACTATGCTGTTAGCATCGCAGCTAAAATGGGTTTACCATTAAATGAAATCGAACAGATTCGTCACGCAGCTCTACTTCATGACGTAGGTCTATTAATGGTACCTAATGCATTAATCCAGAAATCTCCATATCTTAATAAGCAAGAAATGTCTAAGTATAAACAACATGCTGCAAGTGGAGCCAATATGATTGAAAACTATCCTTGCTGCCAACAAATTTTACCTTATATTCGTTACCATCATGAAAAATGGGATGGCTCCGGTTATCCTAAACATCTACGTGGTGCTAATATTCCATTGGGAGCTCGAATCATTGCTGTAGCAGATTACTATGATACAACAGTTAATCCTTCTACTGAATTTTGGGCTAAAACAAAAGCTAAAGCAAAAGAAGAACTTTTTAGTGCGTCCGGTTCTCTCTTTGATCCAGATGTTGTTAAAGCATTTATTGATGTACTTGGCTAATATGTTAATTAAGCGTTCACCCTCAGGTGAACGCTTTTTTATATACTAAGTTAACTATTTCTTCTAGAAACATTATCGCCATAATTTGATATGAATACATTTTATAATGCTACTATAAAATCAAATATTATATTCCTACATTTAATAGTAAAGATTAGAAACTACCACTAGCTAGCGTAAGGGCATCAACGCGTAAAGCGTTATGCTTTTGTAAGACTTTTGCTACGGCTTCAATTGTAGCACCTGTAGTATATATATCATCTACGATTAAAATATTCTTATTTGTCAAATCAATATCCTTGTAATCAGCACATATAACAAAGGCATCATCAATATTTTGATGTCTTTCTTTATTTGTTAATCTCCACATATCTCGAGAAGTATCAAACTTGTATATACAATCTAACCATTTAAAGTTTTTTCTATTTATTTCCCATAGAGAATGAGCCCATTCAAGAAAAAATAAATCTACTTGATTATATCCCCTCTTAGCTTTTTTCTTTTTGCTAGAAGGTACGGGAACAATATAATCATACATTATTTTACAAATACTATTTTCAATGTTAGGCTTATTATATTTCATGTAAAAGTTGTACGATACTAAAAAAGGAGCGGCCCCTTTGGACTGCTCCTTTTTCTCATTAAATTTTACATCGTAAATCATAGACTTTAGACCACCACGATATTCGGCCAGTACACATACATCATCTACATAGTGTAAAAATTTATGTGGTACATGGCGAATATGTAATAGATCGGTAAAACAAGCTTTACACCAATCCCCCTGTTTTGCTACGGGTGTACCACAGTGAGGACATACCGGTGGAAATAGGAAATCCCAAAGACTCATTACGAATCACATCTCCCTTGTAGTCGTTCTTTAAACAATGTATATCTCTCATCGGCATTAACAGTGCGCACAGCACGTTCAACTGCGCTCGTAGTACCGACAATAATTACTTTACGTTTTGCCCGCGTAACAGCAGTATACAACAAATTACGTTGTAACATACCACCATAGCGTGGAACAAATGGAATAATAACTACGCCATATTCGCTACCTTGGCTCTTATGGACCGTTATAGCATAAGCAGGCATAATCATATGAGCTTCATCGATTGGTAGGCGAACCTCTTTATGAATAAATCGGATATAAATATCAGTCCGTGTAATAGCGTAAATAACACCAATTTCACCATTAAAAACTTCTAACTCATAATCATTGAGAATTTGAATAACCTTGTCCCCAACGCGATAAGTAATGCCATTGACACGAGTTTCTCCCTTGTAGCTATCTGGAGGGTTTACGGCTTGTTGTACATATTGTGATATCAATGTACTACCTGCTTCACCACGGCGCATAGGAGAAATAATTTGAATATCTAATTCATCCTCTAAAGTTTCTTGTTCACGTTTATATACATCAATGATGGCTTTCATCATCATGTCATAAGATTTAACAGGAATAAAAGAAAACTCTTCGCTCACACCTTCAAGGTTAGGCATTTCACCACGGTTAATTGCATAAGCACTTTCAACGATAGTATTACCAGAGCTTTGACGATAAATCTGGTTAAGTCGTGTATAGGGCACACAATCACTATCTAATAAATCTTTTAATACAAATCCAGCACCTATAGGTGGTAATTGATCTACGTCACCCACAATAATGACATGAGCTTCCTTAGGAATGGCCGCCATTAAAGAATAGAATAGACGCACATTAAGCATAGATGCTTCATCGATGATAATGACATCTATATCAAGTGGATCATCTTCATTCTTTGTAAAGTCATAGGAGTCACTACCTTGAACAGGTACCAATAGACGATGAATTGTAGTAGCTTCAAACTCAGTAGCCTCGGTCAAACGTTTTGCAGCACGTCCCGTAGGAGCACAAAGTATAATACGCCCCAGTCCACCGAGTTGAAAACCTTTTACTAGCGCCTTAATAATAGTTGTTTTACCTGTACCAGGACCACCCGTTATAAGAGAAAACTTTTCAAAAAATGAGAGCTGTATAGCTTCTTTTTGAGCATCACCAAAGGTAATGTAGTTGTCTCGTTCAAACTTTTCAATAAAACTAGGAATATCTAATGATATTGGATCTGCTTGTAATAAAAGCTCTCTTGTGTATTGAACTCCTTCCACTTCAGAAACATACATCTCTGGAGGGTAGATATATAAAATATCCTCATAATACGTGCTATACAGTGCCCCCTGTTCCAAAAGGCTTTCAATAAAATTAGCAATATCATCTACATCAGTTTGTAATAGCTCATCTAAGCGACCGATAAGTTGATCTACGGGTAAGCATGTATGACCTTGATTATCTAAACTGCGTAAAATCCATTCTAAACCAGCCTCTAAACGGCGTGTATCACTGCCAGTGACACCTAAATGTTCGGCCAAAGTATCGGCCGTACCAAAGAGCATATCTGGAGCTACACGTAACAAGATATAAGGATTATCCTCTATAACTGCAACTGACTGCACACCATAATAGGTATATACAATACGACTCCATTTCGACGAAATGTGATGACTTTCAAAAAAATGATTTAAATCGGATAAAATACCTTCACCAAGTAAGGTATTAAATAATTCATCCTTAACACTCTTTCGAAGACCTGGAACATCTTTAATCTCTTCTGGACGTTCTTCCCGTAAAATTTCTAAAATACGAATCCCAAAATACTCTAGTACCTTCTCTACGGATTTTTCACCAAAACCTTTTATGCCTAAATTTAACAAATAGTTCTTGGCAGCACCCATATTATCAGGTTTTAACTTTTCGACACTGCTCGCATCAAATTGGCGACCGTACTTTTCATGTTCTATATAGCGGCCCCGTACTTCAATGTCTTCCCCTTCTTTAGGAGACTCAAATTTGCCAGTACAAGTAATGTATTCCTCATTATAATCTTTCAGGATAAACACGCAATATGTACGTTGTGTATTCTCATATATAGTTCGGTATACAAATCCTCGTATAGCGTCCATTATTTCTCCGTATTCGGCAAGGCCTCAATAATTTCTTGCACTGCATCGGTAATACTACCTTCATTACCAATCTTAATATGTGCTACTTCTTCATATAAAGGATATCGTTCTTCATATACATTAAAGATATATTCGATACTTTCTTTTACAAGTGGGCGAATCTCCAAATCCAAATCATCTAAAATATGATTCACATCGCGATTAACAAATACAACAAGACCATTATTGCGCATCAATTTTACAGTTTTATCATAGGTAACAGTGCCGCCACCGGTAGCAATGACAGATGGTTTATTATGAATTAATTCTTTGATTGTACTATATTCATATTCACTGAAAGCATCTTTACCATCGTAAATATAGATATTTTGAACGGATTTACCTACTTTGTCTTGAATCGTTTGGTCTAAGTCAAAAAAATCTCGCCCCAACTCTTTAGCTAGAACTTTACCAACAGTAGTCTTACCTGCGCCAGGCATACCAATAAGGAAAATATGCTTATGCATGTGTTCTTTCAAGAATTCATTACTCATAGAAACGACAGTTTTTATATAATTTTCAACATAAGGTGCTAAAACTTGATCTTTACAATTTTGAGTATGTAAAGTAACGATGTTATCATCCCGTTCTTCATCAATAAGCGGCAAATGATGTTCATCCTTATATTTACCAATTTCTTTAATTAATGTGAGTCGTTTTTCAAACTCCGTAACTAATACAGAGTCAATACTATCTATTTGTTTTCGAGCTTCTTTAATATCCATGAGAACCCCCTTTTATGCATTAGCTAAAATAGCTAGCGCCTGTTCTTCATCTATCTTCATCTGATCGATAAGATCTTGTAAGTTATTAAATTTAACTTCCCCTCTAATATAAGAAATAAATTGTACAATTACTTCTTTTCCATATATGTCCTGGTCAAAGTTAAAAACGTGCACTTCACATCTATGATACTGATTTTTAAAGGTTGGATTATCTCCAATATTACCTACCCCATCATACCAAATACCATCAATACACACGCGATTAGCATAGACTCCATCTGGAGGTGTAGCCATTTCATTAGGAAGTAAAAGATTTAATGTAGGGAATCCTAATGTGCGTCCTCGTTGATCGCCTTTAATCACAGTGCCTTTAAATTGGAATGGTCTACCTAACCAATGATTAGCATCTTCTAAACGTCCATCATGAATAGCCTTTCTTATTTCTGTACTAGAAATAGGCGTACTAAGACCATCACATGGTAATAAGGGCTGCACAAGAACTCGTATATTCTTATTTGCTACCACCTGTTTCATATATTCTGGATTACCTAGACCTTTTGCACCAAAAGTAAAGTTTTCACCAATTACAATGGCTTCCACATTCATATCAGTGCAAAGATCATGTAAAAATTCATCTGCACTCATGTTAAGTAGTGCTTCAGTCATAGGCAATCGCAAAATATAGTCTACGTTGAGTTCTTCTAACACAGTATCCATAATCTCTTCTTGAATCACCCGTTTAGGCACCCTATCTGGATGTAATATAGTCAACGGATGATGCTCGAAGGTGATGATGATACTTACGCCATTGACTGATGTAGCCTCTTCAACAGTCTTACGTATAACTCGTTGATGACCTCGATGAATGCCATCAAAGGTACCAAGGGCATATACTTTTGTATCTTTGATTTGACGTAGTTCATCAAACGAATGTATTTGCTTCATACTTATCCTTCAATAAAAATATTTTTTTCCACTTTTAATGTGTGGTTTGTTCGTTTCATAATACCAATAAAACCATTCGGTCCATAGGCTCTATAAAAATTATCTGGTTCGGTAAAAGAAAATTCCCTTTCAATAGGTAATTCCTTCCCTTGCACCATCATCCTTAATTGTACACTATTTACAGTCACTTTTGAAAGATGAGAAACCGCCGTATCCGTTGGTAATAAAAGGCTTTCACCATGTAACATTAATTCTTCAGCTATCTTAGCAGAACTGATCTCAAAAGGTCCTACTTGAGTACGTGCCAAAGAAGTCATCGTGCCAGGTATACCTAAAGCAATACAAATATCGCGTAATAATGAGCGAATATAAGTGCCCCCTGAGCAAGTCACGCGAATCGTAAAAAAAGGAAATCCATAAGCAATGAGCTCAATATTTTTAATATGAATTTGACGTAATGGTAGCTCTACAGGAATACCTTTACGAGCATATTCATAAGCTCGAATACCATTTACTTTAATGGCAGAATACTTAGACGGCCTTTGGTCCTGAACGCCAGCAAATTTTCTCAAAATACTAACCAATTCTTCAAAGCCTGGTTTAACCATCGTTGTCGAGATTTCTGTAGATTGAATAGCTCGATTCAATACAATACCATCTCGCAATAGCATATCATTATCTGGCAATACAGGTTGTCCTGAGCTATCTTCAGTATCTGTAAAAGTACCCAATTTACATTCTGCTACATAGGTTTTATCAAATTCATCCGTGTATTCTATAAGGCGCGTAGCCTTACCAAGAAACACAGGCAATACACCATAAGCCATAGGATCCAATGTACCGCTATGACCAATGCGCTTTTCCTTTAGAATACGACGACAAATAGCAACGGCATCATGGCTTGTAATGCCAGGTGGTTTTAAAAATGGTAATATCCCATCCATTATTAAATTACCTCAATGAGAGCTTGTTTTGCCTCTTCTAATGGTAGATTAATAGTGCAACCTGCAGCACGAATATGACCACCACCACCAAAATGGCTTGCTACAACGTTCACATCAATACCTTTGGAACGTAAACTTACACGTGTTATATCATCAGCTTCTGCTTTTAATAAAATTGCCACGTCTACAGTATCAACATTTCTAATAATATCTACAAAACCATCTGTATCATCGCCAAGAATAGTCATAGCCTCACGATTCAACTCGATGGTAGCAATCGTATCATTCTTGTAAAACTCGATAGTTTGCATAACTTGTTTTGTTAATTCTAAACGACTGGCAGATACGGCTTCTATGGTTTCAGAAATAACATTTGGTCTAGCCCCTGCAGCTACACATTTGGCAGCCATCTCAAGAGTATTTGCTGTAGTATTGCTAAATTTAAAGAAACCACAATCTGTAGCAATCGCCATATATAATGCAGTACCCATAGATTCAGTGATAGGCCAATTCCATTTTGTACATAAGTCGGTAACAATTTCACCAGTAGCAGCAAAGTCAGGCTTTAAATATAGATGGTCCGCGAATTCTGTATTAGAAATATGGTGATCTATATTAAAAATAGGTGCACTCCAAAGTGCACCTACTTTGCCAATTCGCTCATACGTGCTAGCATCCAAAACCATAAGCATATCAATATCAACTGGATTAGTTTCAAAATACGCTACATCATGAATGTGGTCCGTATATCGTAAGAATGTGTACTTCTCAGGAACTACATCATCCACTACCATATATACAGTTTTACCTTGTCCTACAAGGGCTTCGTAAAAGGCTACCATGGACCCAATAGCATCACCATCAGGTCTAATATGGACGGTTAGCATAATAGAATTAGCTTCACACAGAGCCATATGTAATTGATTAATAGTAATCTTACTCATGTTCTGTATCCTTTTTGTTAATTTATTTCTTCATCCTTTTTGATTTCATTCAAAAGGGATTCAATATGCATGCTATAGTCTAAAGACGTATCCTTATCAAAGGTGATGGAAGGAATATGGCGTAATTTAAGTACTTTACCAAGCTCTGTACGAATATGACCTGCTGCATGCTTTAATGCGATAAGGGTATCTTCTTTTTCCTTATCGGAACCAAACAAGGAGACATAAATCGTAGCTTCACGTAAATCACCTGTTACATGAACATCGGTAATAGTAGTGAAGCCGATACGCGGATCTTTCAATCCGCGCATCAACATTTGACTTACCTCTTGTTTGATAAATTCTTGTAATTTTCTGACACGAACATCACTCATATAAACCTCCTATAATTGAGGTGCAATTTCTTCCATCAAGTAAGCTTCAATAACGTCGCCTTCCTTGATGTCGCGGTATCCTTCTAAGGAGATACCACATTCAAAGGATGTTTTAACTTCCTTAACTTCATCTTTAAATCGACGTAAAGAATCAACCTTACCTTCAAATACAACGATGCCGTCACGAATTAAACGAACTTCAGAGTCGTTAGTAATACGACCTTCTGTTACATAAGAGCCAGCTACAATAGCCTTTGGTGTGGAAATAACCTGACGCACTTCTGCACGACCTACGACAACCTCTTTAAATTGAGGCGCCAACATACCGCGCATAGCAGATTCAACGTCATTGATAGCATCATAAATTACACGATATGTACGCAAGTCAACCTTTTCTTGTTCCGCTGCACGTCGAACATTAGCATCAGGGCGTACATTAAAGCCCATTACAATCGCATTAGATGCAGATGCCAACATGATATCCGATTCATTAATGGCACCTACTGCAGCATGAACAATAACAATACGAACCTCAGGGTTTTTGATGCCTTCTAAAGATTGACGCAATGCTTCTACAGAACCTTGAACATCGGCTTTGATGATAATATTAAGATCCTTCAACTCGCCTTGTTGAATTTGGTTGAAAATATCATCTAATGTAACTTTATGTGTAGCTTGCAATTCTTGAACCCGTTGCTTAGCAATACGTTTTTCAGCAATTGCACGTGCTTCGTTGTCATCCATACCATTTATAATTTCACCGGCTTGTGGAACTTCGGAGAAGCCCAAAATTTCTACCGGCATAGACGGACGAGCAACTTTTACTTTTTCACCGCGCTCATTTGTCATGGCACGTACTTTACCGTATGCAGTACCAGCAAGTACTGTATCACCTACACGAAGAGAACCTTTTTGTACCAAGACAGTACATACAGCACCACGACCTTTATCAAGTTGAGCCTCGATAACTACGCCATATGCCTTACGGTTAGGGTTCGCTTTCAATTCCATAACCTCTGCTACAAGCAAAATATTTTCAAGTAAGTCATCAATACCTTGTTTTTGTTTAGCAGATACAGGAACCATGATGACATCGCCGCCCCATTCTTCTGGTAAAAGACCATGTTCAGACAATTGTTGTTTAACATGGTCTTGGTTAGCACCTGGTTTATCCATTTTGTTGATGGCTACAATAATAGGTACATCTGCAGACTTCGCATGATTAATGGCCTCGATAGTTTGTGGCATTACTCCATCGTCAGCAGCTACTACGAGAACTGCGATATCTGTAGATTTTGCACCACGTAAACGCATAGCAGTAAACGCTTCATGACCAGGTGTGTCAAGGAATGTGATTTTATTATCCTTGTAGCGAACTTGGTACGCACCGATATGTTGAGTGATACCACCAGCTTCGCCAGCTGTTACATTAGTTTGACGAATTACGTCCAACAAAGATGTTTTACCATGGTCAACGTGACCCATAATAGTTACTACAGGAGGACGTGGTTTTAACGTTTCTGGTGCATCTTCAATTTCGATAACATCTGTAGGATCTTCTTCTGGTTCTACTTCAGTTACAGTTACACCGAACTCTTCAGCTACAATAGTAGCTGTATCTACATCAACCTCTTGGTTAATGCTGGCCATAACACCTAAAAGCATCAATTTCTTGATGATTTCAGATACTTCACGACCCATTTTTTCAGCTAATTCTTTAACAGTTAAAGGACCGCTCAATTCAATTTCTGTAGCAATTGCTGCTTCAGCTTTACGTTCAGCTTCTGCTTTTTGCTGTAAGTACTGCTCGTTACGATGTTTTACGCGATTCTTCTTTTTTTGCATAGATGTAGATAACAAGGATTGAGGGCGGTTATTGCCACCTTTTTTATTTTTCTTGTTACGGCGATCATTATTAGAATTGCGGTTATCGTTATTGCGGTTGTCGTTATTACGATTATCGTTGTTGCGATTATCATTATTACGCGCATCATTAGAACGAACGTTATTACGGTTATCATTATTGCGGGTATTATTAGGGCGATTGTTAGCGCGGTCTCCACCATGTTGGTTACCATCGGATTTGCGTGTAGGCTCAGAGATTTGTACATGACGTACATTGCCTTTTTTATGGTCCTTTTGTTTAGATTGATCGTCTTGTTTTTGACCAGATTGTTTATGTTTATCTTTTTTCTGTTCGTTAGAACGATTTGGATGTTGTTTATGTGACGCAACTTCTTGTTTATGAGCTGCAGGAGCAGACTTTTGTTCTACCTTTTTTTCTATTTTTTGTGCTACTTTAGGAGCTTCAGATTTTTTACCTAATTGTTTTTTTACAATTTCATAACCTGAATCATCTACAGAATTAACTGCTTTCGTAACATTGATATTATTTTGTTGCAAGATAGAAATGATCTGCTTACTTTCTACGCCGAACTCTTTGGCGATTTCATGAACGCGCTTTTTGGACATCTACATACCCCCTTATTATCGATCAATCTCTTTAAGTAATGCCTTTGCAAATCCATCATCTAGTACGGCAACTACTACCCTAACTTCCTTACCAATGGCCGTTCCTAAAGCCTCTTTATTGGCAATACTGTGAAGTGGAATGTGATGGGTTTCTGCTAATTGAGTATATTTCTTTTCATTATTGGCTGCACAGTCACCAGCGAGAAGTACCAATTTCGGTTCCTTTCTCTTTATAGCTTTTTCTACGATAAAATCACCAGAAATAACTTTTCCTGCTCGTTGTGCTAAGCCTAAGAGATTCAAAATTTTATCTTCATTCATGTATATCAGTGATTACTCATTCTCTTGTAAATCACGTTGTAATGCTTCGTATATCTCTTTAGATACACTATGTTTTAATGATCGTTCTAATCGTTTTGCCTTATAAGCCTGCTCAAAACACGACATAGACTCACATAAATAAGCTCCACGTCCTGGTGCTTTACCGCTGCGATCAATAGTGATATTGCCGTCTGGACTCAAGGCTACGCGAATCAACTCTCGTTTTGCCTTAGGTTCACCACATCCTACGCAAGTACGCATAGGTTGGGATTTTGGTTTCATGACTATTCACCATCCTCAGCATTGCCAAAACCTGTGAAAGGTTCTTCAGCAGCTTGAGTTTCGCTTTTAATATCAATTTTCCAGTTAGTCAACTTAGCAGCTAAACGAGCATTTTGACCAGCCTTACCAATAGCTAAAGATAATTGATAATCAGGTACGACTACATAAGAAGCTTTTTCTTCTTCGCTTACATCTACCGATACAACCTTCGCAGGGCTTAAGGAGTTAGCAATATAAATTGCTGGATCTTCATCCCATTTAACAATGTCTATTTTTTCATCGTGTAATTCATCAACAATATGTTGTACACGTTGCCCTTTAGGACCTACGCAAGCACCTACAGGATCAATATTTTCATCACGACTATATACGGCGATTTTAGAACGCATCCCCGGTTCACGAGCTACAGACTTAAGCTCTACTACGCCTTCAAAGATTTCTGGAACCTCTAATTCAAATAGACGTTTTAATAGACCTGGATGTGTACGAGAAATCATAATTTGAGGGCCTTTCGTAGTTTTCTTAACCTCTACGATATAGCATTTAATACGATCCCCTTCACGGTATGTTTCAGTAGCAATTTGCTCTGTTGGAGGTAAAATTGCTTCTGTTTTACCAAGGTCGATAAACACATTTTTACCTTCGACACGTGTAATAACACCAGTGATGATATCACCTTCACGACTGTAGTATTCCTCATATACTACACTGCGCTCAGCCTCTTTCAAACGTTGAATAAGCATTTGTTTTGCAGTATGGGCAGCACTACGACCAAAGTTAGCAGGAGTTACATCGACTTCTACTACATCACCAATCTCAAAACGCTTATCTTTTTTGCGAGCATCCAACAAGCTAATTTCTGTTTCAGGCAATTCAACAGTTTCCACAACTTGTTTTTTGGCCATTACTTTATAAACACCTGTTTCGCGGTCAATCACAACGTACGCATCTGGATTAGATGTTGGTTCTTTGCGATATGCTTGCAGTAATGCAGCCTCTAAGGATTCAAAAATAACCTCAGGAGCAAAACCTTTTTGTTTTGTAAGCACCATTACCGCTTGAATTAATTCTTGACTCACTCGTATGCCTCCATATATTAAAAATCAAGATGTAATCGAATTTGTGCAATAGCAGAACGTTCAAATGTTATGCTTTCACCATTAATAGTAAAGTCGATAGATGTGTCCGTAAAACCTTGTAATGCACCAGTAAATTGTTTACTGCCATTAACAGGCTTAAACAACTGAATATCTACATCACGGCCATTATACCGAACTAAATCCTTATCTTTCTTTAGAACTCGATCAAGGCCAGGAGAAGATACCTCCAATAAATAATTTTCCGTAATTGGATCCTTTTCGTCGAGGACAGCACTTAATTTTTCGCTCACCAACTGACAGTCATCCAAATCTACACCACCTGGTTTATCAAGGTAGACACGTAAATACCAATCCCGTTCACGTACATAGTCTACATCGACGAGTTCCATATCGGTGCCGGCTATAATACCTTCAACTACAGAGGATACAAACTCTTCCACTGCTTCTCTTTTCATAGCCATCGCCTCCTTACTTACTACATCTTGTATATATCTCTTGATTCTAAATACTCTAAAATTGAGCTAATCATAAATGAAAGAGTGGACATAAGCCCACTCTTTTAAAAGATTATATAAAAGTCATATATAGTATATCACATTTGCTGTGTATATACAAATTCTACGCTTTTGAATGGGTATTAAAGAAACCAATCCCACATAAGTCATTCTATAAAAACAAAAAATGACAAAAAATAGCATAGTTAAATCTATCCAAACTTTAATCAATGCGCTCATTCAAGCCTTTTAGTATAGCACCTAAATGCTCACGCAATAGCACTGCTAAATCATCTAGATTTTTTGCATCTAAATGATGGTCGATTTCTGGATAGCTTTTATAGCGAAGTTCCGCAAAGTATTCATCACGCAATTCATTATAATACAATAGTAAGCCTGTACACTCATCCATCTTGTGGTATTCGCCGATGATAAAAGACCCATTAATCATGCGAATCGCATGGGCTGGATCAATATCGCGTACAAAACCTTCTAACTCCTCAGGCATAACTTGTGAGAAGTCCCATTCAGGAATCCCTCGGCGACGATAAGTAAAAGTAAAATTATTAGCAGGTTCTATTAACATATTGGTTAACCCTTTTACACATCGTTCTTGTAGCCCTGTCCAAAAAGACTCTAAATCGGCTCGCACAAAAGAAATGTCCACAAAGGAAAATAGTGGCATTTCTATATGTACTGTATAGTCCTCTACCTCTTTATCATATAAGGCAGACCAACGCCACCCCAATTCATTTTGATAGTGGAAAATAGGCACCTTTAATACGTCTTCACCAGCACTAATACGATTAGCTAATATTGTATAGTCACTTTCAGTAGATGTAACTAACGTAAAGCCGTCAACAGTTTGAGGTAACCAAGAATAGTCTAAGGCTTTACAAGCTTCAATAATTGTTTCCATATAACGCCTCATATCTTTCTTGATACTGTAAGACCGCCTTTACATAGCTACGGGTCTCAGGGAACGGAATCGTATCGACCATTCCATTCCAGTTATTTTCACGAAGCCACGATTCCACATGACCACGACCAGCATTGTAAGCAGCTAATGCTAACACCTGATCACCATTAAATTCCTTTAACAAGTGACCTAAATACCATGTACCTAACTCAATATTTATAGTAGGCTCTTTAAGTTGACGATCTGTATAGTTACCATGCCCCACTTGCTGTGCCACCCAACGAGCCGTATCTGGCATGAGTTGCATCAATCCAAGAGCCCCCGTTTCAGACTCCGCTGTGTTTTTATACTTGCTTTCTGCTAAGATAACACTAGCTACCAAAGATGGAGGTACCTGCTCTTTCTCAGCTGCAGCTATAACTTCCTCTTTATAGTTAAAGGGATACGCAATCTGACGCGCCAAATGGTCATCTAGATATGTAAAATAAAACCATCCTAGTACGACACAAGATAGTGCTGTTGCCGTTGCACGTTTCATATATCCCCCTTTCTATATAGAAACTATACATAGTCACCAAGATATAAAATATAACAAAATACTAGGTTAATATTATACGAAGTTTTATGGGCTTATTATACCATTTAATAGTAATTTTTATATACCAATTTTGACACATAAAATGACTATCATTGAGGTTCTTATAAAACTGATTCGATGCGCTCATCCCAAATGTTATCTAATTGTTCCCTTAAATTTAAAGGTGTACCATTATTGTCAATAATTACATCCGCGTAAGACCGTTTATCCTCAAGACACATTTGACTATTAATACGAGCCAATGCCTCCTCCTCAGTCAATCCATTGCGGCTCATTAAGCGCTCAATTTGAGTCGACTCATTCACATATACGAGCCACACCTCGTCCATCATGGTATACCATTCTCCCTCGATAAGTAAAGGGATATCATATAGTAAAACTGGTGTATGTAGCTCCTCATAATGAGCTGTAAGTTCCATAATTCGATTTTGAATATGCTCCTTTAAACAACCATTCAATTGTTGGCGCTTTTTTGCATTATGAAAGACAATAGCTCCTAATGCTTCTCGGTTTAATGTCCCATCATCGCGCAATACATCGGTTCCAAATGCATCTACAACTGCTTCTAAACCCTTTGTACCAGGCTCAACAACTTCACGAGCCACAATATCAGCATCGATATATGGTATACCTTTATCCTTAAAATATGTAAGAACTGTACTTTTGCCCGATGCGATGCCACCAGTTAAGCCAATTTTAAACATATATACCTTCTATTAATTATAAATACATATTACTTTACTAATGCCCAGTTTTCTGCATGGTGTACGTCTACAATAAGAGGCACTTGTAACTCTACAACAGACTGCATTGTACTACGTAGTAACTCTTCTATAGCTTCTAATTCAGAGTTCACCACTTCAAGTACTAGTTCGTCATGCACTTGTAATAAGAGTCGAGACGTAAAGTTTTGTTCTTCTAACTTTTGCTCCACTTGATTCATAGCTAACTTAATGATGTCTGCGGCGGTACCTTGAATTGGCGTATTCATTGCGGTCCGCTCAGCAAAGGAACGACGGTTAAAGTTACGACTATTGATATCAGGTAACTCACGTTGACGACCAAACATAGTGCGAACTTTGCCAGTTTCATGAGCCTCTTGAACCATTCGATCCATATACTCTTTAACCTTAGGATAACGGCTAAAATAAAGATCAATATAGTTTTTAGCTTCACCCCGTGTAATACCAAGGTCACGAGATAAACCAAAGTCAGAAATACCGTAGATAATACCGAAGTTAATAGCCTTCGCATGGGAACGTTCTTCGCTAGTTACCTCATCTTGAGATTTACCAAGCACCTCTGCCGCAGTAAAGCGGTGAATATCCTTACCTTCCACAAAAGCTTTAATCAACGCTTCATCGCCAGACAAATGAGCTAAGATACGCAACTCAATTTGAGAGTAATCGGCACTCACCAATGTATCATATCCAGCACCTGGATAGAATAAAGCGCGAATTTCACGGCCTTTTTCGGTACGAACCGGAATATTTTGCAAGTTCGGATCAGATGAGCTCAAACGACCTGTAGCCGTAACCATTTGATTGAAAGTTGTATGAATACGATGTGTCTTATCATTAATAAGAACTGCCAAACCTTCGCAATAGGTAGATACCAATTTAGCAACAGAACGGTATGCCAAGATTTTTTCAACAATCGGACTTTCGTGACGAAGCATATCCAATACTTCCGCATCTGTAGAATAGCCAGTCTTAGTTTTCTTGATGATTGGCAAGTTCAACTTTTCAAACAAGATTACACCCAATTGTTTAGGTGAATTAATATTAAACGTTTCTCCTGCTAGTTCATAAATCTCTTCTTGTACTTGAGTTAGCTCCTCTTTAAAGCGAGTCGTTGTTTCCGCCAACTTCTCTGTATCGATATAGATACCATTTTTCTCCATCACAACTAAGGTATGAATCAAAGGTAACTCAATTGTCTCATATAAAGACCATAACTCTTCACGGCGCGCAGACTCACAAGCAACTTCATTCATAGCGAGTAATGCTTTCACCATGGACACGCATTCTACGTCTACACTACCGTTAGCAATGCTAGGTACAGAAAAGCGCTCAGTTAGGTATAAATAACCATAATTAGTACGCGTAGGATCTAATAAATACGCAATGAGCGACATATCGTGAACACGAGCAGTTTTATCAGCATTAAATAAGGAAATTTCAGCTGGCACATCTGCACCAAAGGCTTCAATAATCTCCTTGGTCTGAGTTGTAACGATGGCTTTGGCACCTTGTAATACAGCTAAAACAGCTTTAGTATCATCTGTTTTTACAATAGTATCTCCATTAGATAGATAAGCATTCGTTACCGTTCTAAATGGAGTTTTACCATCTAATATAACATGTACTGCTACCGTTTTATCTTTATAAAAATCAGCGGTTAATGATTTAGCATCCGCTAAATCATTTAAAGAAATCTCTTCTTGTGGTGCAAATAAAGAACCTGGATCACCAAGAGCTACTTCCTCACACCCCATTACTTGTGCAATGCGAGGTGTTAATTTAGTAAAACCTAAAGTTTCAAATAACGGTTGTACTTCAGAGGCATGAAAGTTTTGTACAAAATCTTCTACTTTATAAGATAACTCCATGTCTGTTTTTATTGTAGCCAACTCACGAGACAAGAAGGCTAACTCTTTATTCTCTACAAGGCGCTCTTTTAATTTCTTACCAGAAATATCTTCAATATGATCATATACAGATTCAAGATTGCCGTATTCGGTAATTAATTTAAGCGCTGTTTTCTCACCTACGCCTGGTACACCTGGAATATTATCGGAAGAGTCACCCATAAGAGCCTTCATTTCGATAACCTTATCAGGACCATAGCCATAAAGTTCTTCCATATTATCTAGAGTAACCTCTAACATATCAGAAATACCTTTTTTAGTTAAGAACACATGGCTATGTTCTGTTACAAGCTGTAAATTATCGCGGTCTCCTGTAATAATTTGAACAGCCATATCAGGGGCTCCAAACTTCTTGCTTAAAGATCCGAGAATATCATCCCCTTCAAAACCTTCTTCTTCGATGACACAAATGCCTAATGCTTTTAATACATCTTGAATTAAACTAAACTGCGGACGTAAATCCTCAGGTGCATCTGGACGATTTCCTTTATACTCGCTATACATTTCTGTTCGGAATGTTTGACGCCCTTTATCAAAAGCTACGGCAATATAGTCAGGATTAATCTCTTCATACAATTTAATGAGCATTGTTAAGAAACCATATACTGCATTCGTTGGCGTTCCCAGAGCGGATTTCAACGGTGGTAATGCAAAAAATGCACGAAATAACAAACTGCTGCCATCTATAATCATTAATTTTTTCATAAGACACCTCACTTAATTCTATTCTTCATTATAACATAAGGACCCTTTTAACTTTCATAAATAAAAATTAATATATTGTTACACTAGAAAATGAGTAAGTAATTTGATTTTAAAAACCACATATATACTTTTGTTAATAAACAGTAGAAAATGTTTTACAAATCATGTCATTAAGGAAAATATTGGGCTGAAAAGTCCTTGCGTATCAATATTTGGTATGATATAATCATTCAGGTATAAGAAACGATTTTTAAGGAGGTGACTCAATTGCCAAACATTAAATCCAGTATTAGAAGCGTAAAAACGGATGCTGAACGTCGTGCGAAAAATGCCGCTGTAAAATCTCAAATTCGTACAGCAGCTCGTAAAACCGTTGAAGCTGTTCAAGCAGGCGCAGTAGAAGAAGCAAAACAAGCACTTGTTCATGCTACTAGCGTAATTGATAAAGCAGCCTCCAAAGGTGTACTTCATAAAAACACTGCAGCTCGCAAAAAATCTAACCTTGCAGCTAAAGTAAACGCTTTATAATTTTAAAAGCAAGCAAGACAGTCTCTCGGTTATCCGTTGAGACTGTTTTTTTATGCCTTTTTTCTATTTAGTCATAAAAAAATTTTTCGTTTGTTATACAGTTATATTTTATTACGCCCTATGGGCAGATTAGAGGACTATTACTATGAGAACACTATTATTAATGCGTGGTGCTCCTGCTAGTGGTAAGTCTCAGTGGATTCGTGACAACAATCTTGAGGCTTACACCCTTGAAGCCGATCATTTCCGTATGCTTTTACGTAGCCCTTCCCTTGGTGAGAACGGCTGGTATATTTCACAAGAGGATAATGGTCCAACATGGAAGCTCCTACTAGATTGTTTAGAAAAACGAATGAGCAATGGCGACTTTGTTGTCTTAGATGCTACTCACACTACCTCTAAAGCTATTAATGCTTACAAAGAATTGCTTAACAAATATAAATATACTGTATATTACTATGAACCTAATACATCCTTAGAGGATTGCTTGGCCCGTAATGCGGCACGCACCGATTACAAACGTGTGCCAGAGCAAGTTATTCATTATATGTACAAAACGATTAAAACAAGCACATTACCAAACTTTTGCAAAAGAATTAACTCTATTGATGAAATTAACAATTACTTCACGGCTAATCTAACAAATAAATATAATCGAGTACGTATTATCGGTGATATTCACGGTTGCTACACCGCATTACAACAAGCTATTACACCATGGGATGAAAAGACATTATACATCTTCTGCGGTGACTATTTAGAACGCGGTATTGAAAACAAAGAAATGATGTACGAAATGATGCGTCTCAGCACATTACCTAATACAATTATGTTAGAAGGTAATCACGAGCGACATATTGCAAACTTTGCATTCCATACAAATTTAGATCGTTCCAAACGCTTTATGAAAGATGTGGTAGCACCTATCGTAAAAGATATGACGAAAAAAGACGTAGAATCACTCCAACGAGAACTACGACTCTTTTATAAATCACTTCGTCAATGCTATCCATTCAGCTTCCATGGCAAAAAATATTTAGTTTCCCATGGTGGCCTCTCCTATGTGCCTAATATGACCTTCATAGCTACCTCAACATTTATTAATGGTTTTGGAGCTTACGAAACAAATATCGCTAATATTTACGATACTAATTACGAGCAAGGCATGTGTCAGGACTTCATTCAAATTCACGGTCATCGTGGCGTTCCAGATGGAAAGTACTCCTTCTGTTTAGAAGGAGAAGTTGAGTTTGGTGGAGAGCTAAAATACATCGATATTACAGCAAATACTTTCATAAAAAATGGAATAAAAAACGATGTATATGATAAAGATTATATGCGCCATGAATTCCAAAATATGACACAACACATCATCTTCACACAGAACGAAGATATTAATATTATTGGCAATTCAAAATTAGTAAAAGTAAAACAGTGTTCCCCCAACCTATATTCCTTGAACTTTACCTCTCGTGTATTCCATAAACGATTATGGAATGAAAGTACAATACAAGCTCGTGGATTATTTGTGGATCGAATTACAGGAGATGTGAAATTACGTAGTTATAATAAATTCTTTAATCTTGGTGAACGCCCAGAAACAGAGTTAGATAATTTAGCTAATACCCTCTCTTTCCCAGTCGAAATTCGAACTAAAGAAAATGGTTACCTTGCCATTCTTGGCGTTATCAACGAAGAATTCGTATTTGCCTCTAAATCTACAACAGAGAGCATACATGTGGATTTATTTAAAAACCTATTCCATAGATTGCCTGAAGGCTTACAAACAGAAATCAAAGATTTATTAGCACGTAATAATTGTTCTATAATATTTGAAGTCATTAGCCAAGAGGATACTCATATCATTAAATACGACCAAGACCATCTCTATGTACTCGATTTAATTCAAAATACGCTAGACGTAAATGGTAAGCATATAGATGTCCCATTCTCTAGAGAAAAATTAACTGAACTTTATACAATTTTACAAAAATATGACACTGACTTGATTTCCATTGTTAAAACAGTTCAACAAGTTTCTACCATGGAGGAGCTCCAAGGCATTATAAATGAGGAGCTAAATTCATTCCATAAATCTGAAGGCTTTGTATTAGTCGATAGCAATGGTTTTATGACTAAATTCAAAGGTCCTTATTATAATACGTGGAAGCACAGACGAAATCGCATTCTAGAGCCATATCAAAAATTTGGTAAAATTCCATATGGAAACTGTAAAAATGAAGATGACACTAAATTTGCAGACTTCCTTGGTTCATTAGATTATGATGTGGTATGTAAGTCTACCATACTTGATATTAAAGATATGATGGAAAATCAAGGCTTGCTATAATTAAATAAACTCATCCTGTTTTAAGGATAAAAGCAAAAGGGACTGCAACTAGAATGTGGTAAAACCACATTCTGTTACAGCCCCTTTTTATATTAGCTTTTCATTAAACTTAACACTAGAACTCCATCACACCTGTAGTAGTAATTCTAATTTCTGGAATTACAGTTAATGCAAGGAAACTCAAATTAATAAAAGGATCTAGGCCTTTCGGCACGCCCATACCGTAAGCAATATCTTTCATCTTAGCCACTTTTGCATCTACTTCTTCGTGAGGTCGATTTGTGATTAAGCCCATTACTTCAAGAGCTAGTTCCTCTACTACTTTGCCTTCACTAGCAATGACATATCCGCCGCCAATTTCGCGAATACGCTCAATAGCAACCATCATATCTGCATCGTTGTCGCCAACAACAATCAGATTATGTGAATCATGTGCAAAGGATGACGCAATAGCACCATTTTTTAAATTGAAGCCTTTCAAAATACCGACACCATTTCTACCAGATGCTTTATACCGCTCGATACAAGTAATTTTATTGTACTCAGCATTAGGCTTGAACAGTCCATTTTCAACAGGAACCTCTTCAACAGTTTTTTGTGTAACTATTTGCCCAGGTACGATATTAATAATCGCTTGTGGACCTTCAATAGAAACATCTAATTTTTCCTTTGTGAAAGTACCTATATTAATCGTATGGAGTAATTCAGATGGTACAACCTTCTCTTCTCTCATAAGAACGCGTTCAATCGGCTTTCCTTTATAAAACACTTCGTGAATATCTACGCGTTGCTCATCATTGAGGATTACAAGATTAGCACTATAGCCGGGAGCAATAGCACCTAAATCTTTTAATCCGTAACATGCTGCCGGATGAGTGGAGGCCATTTTATAAGCTTGGATTGGTGTCAGTCCCAATTCAATCGAACGACGAATATTATAGCTAATATGGCCTTCTGAACGAATATCCTCAATATGCTTATCATCTGTACAGAAACCATAACGCTCCGTATTTCCTTGCTCTTCTACAAGCCCTTTCACAATGGAGTCTAGATTATGAGCCGCACTGCCCTCACGAATCCATACATAAATCCCATTTTTAACTTGCTCTTTTGCTTCTTCGTAGGAAATACATTCGTGATTTGTAGTAATGCCTGCCAAACGATAGCTTGCTATTTGCTCTGGTGAAAGTCCAATAATATGTCCATCCATAATTGTATCTTTAAAGTAATCTAACTTTTTCATCATGTAAGGATCACTATTGATAACACTATAACAGTCCATGACTTCACCTAATCCTAAGATACGTAGATTAGCTTGTAGCTTATGTAACATATCGCCATCTAAAATAGCGCCATTATCTTCACCTGGTACAGCAGGCACACAGGATGGAGCCATAACATATACATCACCTTGAGCCGACGCAGTTTCATTGATCATGTACTCAACACCGGCAATACCCGCTACATTACCGGCTTCATGAGGGTCTACAATAAATCCTAACGTTCCCACTTGAGAGGCCTCAAATACGAGTTCTTTCGGATTCACCAAGGTGGATTCCAGATGGAGATGGCTGTCTATAAATCCGGGCACAATATATTTACCGCTGTAATCATATTCTGTTTCACCTGTATATGTTCCTACACCTATAATCGTGTCATCATGAATCGCAATATCCGCTTTTACCCATTCATCGGTGAATACATTTAAAACAGATGCCCCCTTCAATACGACAGGAGCCTTGTCCAGTCCCTGTGCCTGTCGAGAAATTTTTGCATTAAATTGTATCATATAAGGATCCTCCTTACATAAAGATTTCTTTCAAAATGAAAATGAGCGCCAAGAAATACATGACACCGGAAACATCTCGATATTTTCCAGTCAAAACCTTAATCAATACATAACTGATGAGACCCCATTCGATACCCACACCTATGGAGTAAGCAAATGGCATCATGATAATGGTCAAAAATGCCGGTAGTCCTTCCGAAATATCACCGAAATCGATGTCCTTAACGGATGCCATCATAAATAGACCTACCACGATGAGTACCGGCGCTGTAGCCGCCACAGGAATAACCATGAGTAACGGTGCCAGGAATAAAGATGCTATAAAGAGTCCCGCAATGGTTAAAGCAGTCAAGCCCGTGCGACCGCCCTCTGCGATACCCGCTGCCGATTCAACAGCTACAATATGAGGAGATGTACCTAGTGCACTACCGATAATAGTGCCTAATGCCGATACTTTCATACAAGAGCTTTGTACACCCAACTGTTTATCTTGAGGCACCTCAGCTTGATTCGTAAGACCAATCAATACGCCCACTACATTAAATAAATTAACAAATAAGAACGTAAAGGCCACAAATACCATATCTACAGATAAAAGTTCACTCATATCATAATGAAACCAAATCGGTGCCAACGATGGTGGCATAGAAAATATCGTCGACGGCAACTTGGTAATCCCACAGAAGAACCCAACAACAGCAGCAATGATAACAGCTAGAAATATTCCTCCTTTTACATTGCGCCCCGTAAAAACGGCGATCAGTATAATTCCCAATATAGATATTAGGCTGGATGGAGTTTGTAAATCACCAATGCTCACAATGGTGGCAGGATTGCTTACAATAAGTCCTGCACTGCTAAGACCGATGAGGGCGATAAATAATCCGATGCCCGCCGTTACCGCCAGTTTAATCGTATAAGGTATGGCATTGAACAGGTATTCTTTTAACGGTGTAACCGCAATCAGTAAAAAAGCTAAACCTGCAATTAATTGAGCTGTCAGAGCAAAAGCAAAGCTATGTCCCATCTGAACTACGATAGTATAAGCAAAAAAAGCATTGATACCCATACCGGATAAGCCAGCGAATGGCATATTACTATACAAGGCTAGCAATAAAGTCATGATGATGGCACTCACAGCCGTCGCCGTAAACACCGCACCTACATCCATACCGGCGGCACCAAGGATAGCCGGATTTACAGCTAATACATAAGAAACGCAAAGAAATGTAGTGGCCCCCGCAAATAACTCTCTCGATACAGATGAGCCTCGTTCTGAAATCTTGAATACTTTGTCCCATACACTACCTTGTACTTGTTCTCTCATAATGATTCCTCCTCTCGTACTTACAATCATGGGCGTATTCATTTATATTTATATATTTCCACATAACTACATAAATTTCCTGTATATGTTTGAAATTTCGTATACAAAAATACCGCAATACATGGTAATTTGAAGTAATTACCATGTGTTGCGGTATTTAAATTATCAATAAAGACTATGCTACCTTATGGGTAACATAGTCTTTTAATACAGTATCAACAATACTACACTTAGCATCCAACTCTGCCTTTAATGCTCGTTCAGGATCAAGTTCTCCAGATACGACCATATCAATGATGGATTTAGAGAATCCTGACACGAGAATGACGCCGCTTGGATGTGATTGTACAGGTATTGTATTGTGCGCATAAAGAGATACGTTCCAGAAAATAAGGCGTGGCATACTATAACCACAGTCTTCAAATTTCTTACGGCACATTTCCATTACTGTAACCGTATCACTATGAACCGTAGCCTGATCAAATTGCATGTCCGAAATGATAAGACACGTCTTAGGTAAATCCTCTTGACGCATATGATACTTAATAGCCGTATCTAGAATCAAATCAAAGGTAGCCTCAATATCCGTAGTGCGGAAATCATCGAATCTACGTAATCGTCTTAATTTATCATGTAATGACTTACACATTGAAATATCAACAATTTCAGGATTGCTGCTAAACGTAATAAATCGATTTTTGAAAGCTTGATTCCTATTATGTTCTGTACAATATAGTGCAATGGAATCGCCCACACTAAGAGCCGTCACAAAGTTATTGCCTGCTACTGGTTGCCACATAGAGCTAGAACCATCTCGTATGATCAATATATCATCATACGCTTTGGGCGGCTCTTGAGCATTCCACAATTCTTCTAGTGTAGGATCCTCTGCTTTAATAGTACCTACCCAGCCATTGGGATTTGTATAGGCATGAACAATATCATAGAGGAACATAGAATTAGCATTAATCCTAACAGATGTATCACCCTTTTTCAAAGATGCAAGATAAGTCTTACGACGTTCCTCATCATGATTTAGGAAGGCATTTCGATATTTTAAATTTGCCTTAGATGGCACGTGATTATAATTAATATCATTCCATTGATTAAGAGATGCCTTACGATCAACAACTGCTAGGTATTTACGTAATACGGATAATGTCTTACGGTACTCACGAGCATTCAAATTCAATAAGGATTGTAAAATAACCGCCTCAGAACGAGCCTGCTTAGATGACGTATTATTAGAGGGCATCCATTTTGCCAGGAGACTAATAGAATCACCAAGACCACAGCCTATCACATCATGACTAAATTGACTCCTAATTAGTCTCCCCAATCCGTCATGAAGAACATCACTAGTCGTATCAAAATAGATACGCAATACATCATCCCAACGACCATAATTCCACAACTCAGTACCAATGATAAATTGCAAAGCCATTTCTGGATACAAATCACCGATTTTAGTGAGCATCATACGAAATGCATCGCGTTCACCAAGACCAAGCTTAATGTGGCGTGCATACATAAGCCACTTCATGGTATATAAAGGATCTTCCTCATATGATGTAATAAATAAACGCAATGCTTCAACTGCTTCCATCCTATGTGCCTCTCCATAAAAATAGGATTGGCTTTTACTTTTACCATAGAAATTAATTGCTGCATTACGCAAAGAGGGAACGGAAAAATTTAGATCTACGAGGGTACTACCACTCGTGCGATATGCCGTTCCACCATTACCGGTATAGGATTTTTTATTTGTTGTTAATGCGTCCATAAATGTATTCATAATTCATATCTCCTTGGCATATAAAAAAACCGCTGCGGATTATCACAACGTAAATTTTGAAAGCAAAATAAACAAGATAACCATGAGCGGTTACAATACAAAGTTCAATACAATTACTAACCTCATCGAGGCTAAGGCTAACTAGACACGATATCCGAAGCAAAATAGTCTCCATCATTACTCTTTTGATTTAATCAATAGGAAATTGCTGCTTGTGTCTAACCTTATGAATCGTTTATGAACGATAACTATGAAATTATACTAGATTCTATCCTAATCTTTTTAATTATAAAATGTTAAAGAATTGCTGTGAGAATCTAAGTCTTTCTGTTCTACATGTTGGTGAATTCTTTCACCTTATGATGTAAGTATAATACACGTATCCGTGTGTGTCAATATGTTTTTTAATTTTTTTAAAAATCCTGTACCATCATCAGAAATAACAACTACAAGACTAGATATTATCTATAATAAGGTATGGCTTTTATTTTTATGCAACACATTGCTTCAACCTTTAAAAATTACTCCAAACAATAAAATGCCGATACAACTAGTTACTTACTAGTTGCATCGGCATTAGAATCAACATCTTCTATCTATACTTTAGACAGGTAAACTACTTCAAATTGAGAACATCCAAAAATGATTTTCCAATATGCCATTGTTTTAATTATATCCGCAAAACTATGTCTATCACCCAAAGCTACGGAATGACTCATACTTGGACTATAAGCTAGCAAAGGCACCATTTCTCTCGTATGATCTGTGCCCTTCCAAGTCGGATCATTTCCATGATCTGCGGTGATGACAAGTAAATCATCATCCTTTAGCAAGTTCAACAAACCACCTAATTGGTAATCAAAGTCTTCAATAGCACGCTTATACCCTTCTACATTGCGCCGATGGCCGTACAGACTATCAAATTCAACAAGATTGACCATCATGAGCCCCTGTGTAAAACTACGTCCCAACAGATAAGGAACTACGTTCATACCATGCGCGTTAGACTTTGTCGGATATGATGCATCCCAGCCAACATGAGCATAAATATCGCCGATTTTGCCAACTGCCACTGTTGGAATGTTTGCGTCTTGTAACTCTTGTTGCACCATTTTCTTTTCAGGCATACGACTGTAATCATGACGATTTGAGGTGCGTACAAAATGACCTGGTGTACCAACAAAAGGCCGAGCTATAATACGCCCCACATAATAATCACCGACACATACTTTATCGCGTGTAATTTGACACATGCGATACAAATCTTCTAAGGGAATGATATCCTCATGCGCAGCAATTTGAAAAACCGAATCCGCCGATGTATATACGATTGGCTTACCAGTTCTTATATGTTCTTCTCCGAGGCGTTCAATAATTTCCGTTCCAGAGGCTACCTCATTACCAAGAAATCCATAACCCGTTTCTTTTGTGAAAGCATCCATCAGTTCCTTCGGAAATCCATCATAAAATGTCGGAAATGGCACCGTTACAGGATGCCCCATCATCTCCCAATGACCACTTGTCGTATCTTTGCCAGTACTCGTTTCAGCCATACGACCATAAGCGCCAATAACAGGCTCATCAAACGCTGATATATCAGCAATATTAGCTAAACCTAGAGATTTTAAATTTGGACAGCGAATAGGTCCTGCTACCGCTTCGATATGTCCTAATGTATTCGAACCTTCATCGCCAAATTTAATCGCATCGGCTGCATGCCCTACACCGACACTATCCATTACTAGTAGAATAATTCGATTATACATATGTACTCCTAAATCTATATGAGATTAGTTACTCATATAATGTAAAAATACTTTATAACATATTACAGTTAAAATCATCAATATGAATTAATAAAATACATATTATATTGAGAGATAATATTTCTAAAAATTACTTAAGATATGGCATAGCAAGCATGAGGGCCGCCAAAGATTTGCTATCCTTAATAGCCTCATTCTTGATAGCTTCCAATAGTTCTGTCAATGTGTAGTATTCTAGCTCCACATATTCATCAGGATCCCAATTGGTTTCCCCCATGGTAAGGTCCTTCGCAAGATATAAATGTAATACTTCATTGCAGAAACCAGGACTCGTAGCAATTGTACCTAACGAAATCCATTGAGCTGCACGATAGCCGGTTTCCTCAGCAAGCTCCCGTTTAGCACAAACAATCGGTTCTTCATTTGGATCTAATTTTCCTGCTGGTACCTCCAGTAGCGTCTGTTGCAAAGCATATCTAAATTGACGTTCCATAACAATCTTATTATCCTCTGTTACTGCCACAATCGCTGTAGCACCCGGATGATGCACAACCTCACGCCATGCATCCTTTCCGTTCACATCGGCTATATCATAGGTAACTTGAATCAACTTACCGTTAAATTTCATTTCACTGGATTTCTGAATTTCCTTACTAATTGCCATATATACCTCTAATCTTTTATTTTATGTAAAAACCCGAGCATCCTTATACGTTGTAAAATTTCCTCTAAGTACACTTTATTAGGAACAATAAAATCAATATTATCCCGCGTATGACGCTGAACTGTAATATTGTCATCCATAATAGCAAGAATCTTTTCTTTTGTTGTAGGCTCCACCATTTGCTTTATTACAAAGAGAAATCCATTATCTATATCTTGTTGTACTTTATTGTACATGTCTCCTATACCAATATAGGAGCTGCCTTCTTTTTCTACTATAGTAGAAATAAAATCTATAAAACGTTGAGGTATATACACCTTATTATCTTCGAAAGCAACTCTTTCATATGGTTCGGCATACATATCAAGATTATCTACAATAATCAAATATAGTAAACGAGAATAAACTCTGTCCATTTCGATAGTATAACCAGGCAACTTTCTATGTATATGATCTACTATATCCTGAACAGTAAATATATCCCCTCGATCCATAACCTCTTTAATAGCAATATGGATACTATCCGTCATATTAGAAGGAATACCAGTATTGACAACGCTGCAATAATATAATTTTGATAATACATCTATACTAACTCGTTCATTACGAACAATTTTTTTAGTATGTTTATTTTTCGTTAACAGGGACATTCTAAACTGCGTATCATAAATGTAATCATAATATTGCTCTTTTGCAATATAATCATCATTTGCCAATTGAGCTATATTATCGTGAATATCCTCCGGTAACCAACTTATGAAAGATCGTGAAAGAAATACATCCCCTATATAGGCACAACCTTGGTCATTGGCACGTTTTATAAATTCATGTACATATACAGGATCATTAAAAGGTTCTAAATATTCATGGGCCACATAATAATCGTTAGAGCTTAACACATTTTGGATATTATCAATTTTATAGCTCGCTTTTTGACTTATCCGATTATCCATCCCCATCGTATCAGCTACAAGTTTCAATATATTCTTCGTATATAAAGTCCTCTCCATCAACGGTAGCTCTAACTCTTTTTGCTCTGCATATTGCATGATTTCTCGATACTGCTCTAATCGTTTCCATCCAGGATAGGTATTATACGATACATAAGCTACACCGTTATCGGATAAATTCTTATTACAGATAGATAGAATTTTATCTTTTACCACATCCGGAACCCAGGACCAAATACCATGTACAATAATATAGTCAAAAATACCGAACGATTCATCAATATCCAGAATATCCTTCTCAATCAAATGTATATTGGTAAGTCCCATCGACGCAATCAGTTCATTTCCCATCTTAATCTGGGAAGACGATAAATCAATACCCGTAAAAGACGCTTCAGGATAGTATAAAGCTTGAGAAATAATATTTCCACCAAACGAACATCCAAGCTCAAGGACACGCGCCTTTTTTAAAGATACAGGATTTAATCCAAATAACAAAGCTCGCGCTGCTAATGTGTTCAACGAGGTTGCCCCAAAAGGTTGAGATATATATACTACATCTTCATAACTCTTTTTAAGAACCTTATTCTCATCCAATACGTGCATAGTATTTTGTGTAGTCTCAATGTCATTCCCCATAACTGATGTACCTACATTCTTTTTTTGTTTTGACTCCTGTTTCATAAAGCCTCCCGAATTGTTCTACTAACTATAATAATTATTATATAGTATTATTGATAATAATTACAGCTGAGGAGAGAAATAAACACACAAAAACCGCCCAACAAAGTTGAGCGGTTTTTACTAGTTTATACAAAAGCATAAATTATTTACATAGTCCCGGTGCTTCCAATGCCACCAGTTCTTACACCTGTAGCATCATCATCGTTTGTAATAAGGTATTTAGAGAATATACCTTGAGCAACGCGTTCCCCTTTGTCAAGGGTAACTGTTTCTTTGCCAAAGTTTAGAAGGGCAATCATAATATGACCTTCATTGTCCTCATTATTGTAGTAATCACTATCGATAATACCTGTGCTATTCACAAGTGCCAGATGACGTTTAATAGCCATGCTAGAACGAATGTGAATGGCAAGATATTCATCGTATGCCATAAAAGCTTTAATACCCGTTGGCACCAAAACCACTTGACCAGGTTCTAAAGTAACAGCTTCAGCACATTCAATATCATAGCCTGCGCTTTCAGTTGTTTTACGTGTTGGTAAGTTGATATCTTGTTCTTCAAAAGCAGAAACTACTTCAAAGCCGCGAATATCCATGTAACACCTCTTATTTTAAACAATCTTTACGGGACAAATTCACACGTCCTTGTTTATCGATTTCGATAACTTTTACCATGATTTCATCCCCTACATTTACTACGTCTTCTACATTTTCAACGCGTTCTTTCGCGAGTTTGGAAATATGTACAAGACCTTCCTTACCTGGTAATACTTCTACAAATGCGCCAAAAGCCATTAGACGAGTTACTTTACCAAGATATACTTCACCTACTTCAACCTCTTTAGTAAGGTTTGTAATAATTTCTTGAGCTTTCGCAGCCCCTTCTTGTTCTACAGAAGCGATAAATACTGTACCATCATCTTCGATGTCAATTTTAGCGCCTGTTTCTTCGATGATACTGCGGATTACTTTACCGCCAGAACCGATTACGTCACGAATCTTATCAGGATCAATTTTCATTGTAATAATACGTGGAGCGTATTGGGACATTTGTTGACGTGGTTCAGCAATTGTATCAAGCATGATGCCCATGATATGCATACGGCCTTTGTGAGCTTGTTCTAATGCTTCTTGAAGGATTTCACGGGATAATCCAGAAATCTTGATATCCATTTGAATTGCTGTTACGCCTTTAGCTGTACCAGCAACTTTAAAGTCCATATCTCCAAGAGCATCTTCCATGCCTTGAATATCTGTTAAAATTGTATAGTGTTCCCCTTGAGTTACAAGACCCATAGCGATACCCGCTACAGGCGCTTTAATAGGTACACCCGCATCCATCAAAGATAATGTAGACCCACATACGGAAGCCATGGAGCTAGAACCATTAGATTCCAATACTTCAGATACTAAACGCAAAGCATATGGGAAATCCTCTTCACTTGGAATCACAGGTACCAACGCGCGTTCGGCCAACGCACCATGACCAATTTCACGACGCCCAGGGCCACGGGAAGAACGAGTTTCCCCTACGGAGAAAGATGGGAAATTATAATGATGGATATAACGTTTTTCAGTTTCAACACCAAGACCATCGATAGTTTGTTTTTCAGATAAAGGCGCTACTGTTGTGACATTCAACACTTGAGTTTGACCACGTGTAAACAAGCCAGAGCCATGTGTACGAGGTAATACGCCTGTACGACAAGAGATTGGACGAACTTCATCAAGTTGACGACCATCTGGACGGATTTTTTCAACAGTAATCATATGACGCACGATTTCTTTTGTCATTGCATCAAATGCTTTATTTACATCAGCCAAGTTATCTGGGTATATTTCTTCAAAGTGAGCTAATACATCTGCACGTACTTCATTTTCTTGTGCATCACGTTGTTGTTTATCTGCACAACGAACTGCAGCATCAAGTTTATCATGACCATAGGCACGAACTGCATCACTAATTTCAGCTGGAACATCTTTACATTCAAATATGCGTTTTTCCTTACCTACTTTTGCAGTCATATTTTCTTGGAATGCTACGATTTTTTTGATTTCTTCGTGAGCTGCCATGATAACTTCAAGAATGATATCTTCCGGTACTTCTTCAGCACCACCTTCAACCATGAGGATAGCATCTTTAGTACCAGCTACAACGATATTAAGATCTGTTTCTTCTAATTGTGCTTTCGTTGGATTTACAACAAATTCACCATTGATACGTCCCATACGAACGCCTGCAATAGGACCATTCCAAGGAACATCAGAAATAGATAATGCCGCAGAAGCACCAATCATACCACAAATGGCTGGATCACAATCTTGGTCCACAGACATAACTGTTGCTACTACGTGTACTTCGTTACGTACACCTTTATTAAATAATGGACGAATAGGACGGTCAATCAAACGGCTATTCAAAATCGCAGACTCAGGTGGGCGTGCTTCACGTTTAATGAACCCCCCTGGTAAACGCCCAACAGCATACATTTTTTCTTCATAGTCTACTGTAAGTGGGAAGAAGTCAATATCCTTCGCCTCTTTAGAGCCTGTAGCAGTAACGAGTACACGAGTATCGCCATAACCAACCATTACGGCACCGCCAGCTTGTTTTGCAAGTTCCCCAGTCTCAATCGTAAGCGTACGACCAGCTAGGTCCATTTGGAATTGTTCCATTCCTATTCCTCCTAAAAATCTTCTTATATGTATACCTTCTAATTATATATCAATTAAAGCTAAATAGCCAATTCAAAATAAAAAAAGCCGTCCTTTAGGACGGCTAATTTTATTATTTACGAAGACCAAGACGTTCGATAAGAGAACGATAACGTTCGATATCTTTACGGCGAAGGTAGTCAAGCATATTACGGCGTTGACCAACCAATTTCAACAAACCACGACGGGAATGATGGTCTTTTTTGTGCTCTTTCAAGTGCTCAGTTAAGTATTGAATGCGACTTGTTAAAATCGCAACTTGTACTTCTGGAGAACCAGTGTCACCTTCATGAGTAGCGTATTCTTTAATTACTGCTAATTTAGCTTCTGTAGTTAACATTAATGTTACCTCCTAAAAAATTATAATCCCGATAAGCTTAAGTAACCGTTGGAGAATCGAATACTTCGCTTACGATATGTCTTACGACCTAATTTAGTATACAGTATCTGCCCTATCTTGTAAAGCAAAAATACAGTAATTGAACAAAAGATAGATTAGAACTTCCTTCTATTATTTAGCACCTAGCACCATGCGGTCGCTCAGTGCATTTTCACCAGCTACCTCGAACTTTTGAAGTAAGTCCGCAACAGTTAATTGTTTCTTTTCTTCTCCTTTTACATCATAGATAATTCGACCAGCGTCCATCATGATGAGGCGATTACCAAAGCGCAATGCATCACGCATATTATGAGTAATCATAAGAGTTGTTAGATTATGCTCTGCAACAAGTTTATCTGTTAGTTGCAATACATTTTCTGCAGTCTTAGGGTCAAGTGCCGCAGTATGCTCATCCAATAGCAAAAGCTCTGGACGAAGCATGGTAGCCATTAACAATGTAATAGATTGGCGTTGACCACCAGATAGTAGGCCCATACGAGCAGATAAACGTTCTTCAAGGTCTAAACCTAATAATGCAAGGCGTTCCTTAAAGAATGCTTGTTCGCTATCTTTGAAAGCCCATTTAAGACCTAAGCTTTTACCACGGCGCATAGCAAGAATCAAGTTTTCTTCAATTTGCATATTACCAGCAGTACCAACCATAGGATCTTGGAATACACGACCAATGTATTTAGCACGTTTGTATTCTGGCATTTTTGTCACATCAATCTCATTAATTGTAATGGATCCTTCATCTACTGGAAATACACCGGCGATGGAGTTTAGCAAAGTACTTTTACCAGCACCATTACCACCAATTACAGTACAAAAATCACCCTCTTCTAGACGAAGGTTGATGCCTTGTAATGCAGTCTTTTCATTAATTGTGCCCTTAAAGAAGGTTTTTACCATATTTTTTACTTCTAACATAGTGTCCTCCTTAACGAGCCAACCATTTTGCTTTCAATGTAGGTAGGGAAAGCGCGATGGCAACAAGAATTGCAGTGAATAATTTCAAATCATTTGGTGGCATACCCATGTAGAGAACGGCAGCAATAACGATACGATATACTATAGAACCAAGTACTACAGCGATGAGACTACGTACGAAGGATTTCGTACCAAATACTACTTCACCAATGATTACAGAAGCCAAACCAATAACGATGGTACCAATACCCATGCCTACATCAGCAAAGCCTTGGAATTGACCGATAAGAGCTCCAGACATACCAACAAAGCCATTGGAAATCAAAAGGCCAAGAACAATCATATTATCAGTATTTACGCCTTGAGCGCGAATCATTTGAGGGTTAACACCTGTAGCACGTAAGGCTGTACCAATTTCGGTACCGAAGAACCAAAATAAGAGCAAACATACAACTACAGCAACGATAATACCTACGATGGCAGCAGACCACATATTCGGCGTGTTGAAAAATCCACCAAGAATCGTATAAATTGTATCCATTCGAAGCAAAGATACATTAGCTTTGCCCATGATGTGAAGGTTTACAGAGTACAATGCAATCATTGTCAAAATACCGGCCAATAATGCAGGAATTTTCAATTTTGTATGAATCCAGCCTGTTACAGCACCTGCTATCATACCACCCACACCGGCAAGTAAAATGGAAAGGATTGGATTCATACCACTTGTAATTAAAATAGCAGAAATGGCCGCCCCCATTGGGAACGTACCTTCCACAGTTAAGTCAGCCACATCTAATACACGGAAGGTTATGAATACGCCGACCGCTAACAAAGACCATAAAAGGCCTGTGGTTATGGTGCCTACCACTAAATCTAACATCAAATTCTCCTCTATTGTTTCATATCTTTACGAAGAGCTTCAGGAATCGTAATGCCTAATTTTTTAGCACGTTCTTCGTTAACAGTTAACTTAATCTCTTTTTGTGTCTCAATAGCTAAGTCTGCAATTTTTGCTTCTCCTGCAAGAACTTTAGCAGCCATTAAACCTGTTTGATAACCCAATTGATAATAATCAACAGAATACGTTGCTACACCACCAGTCATTGTCATACCTTCATCGGCAGCAAATACTGGAATTTTAGCAGCATCTGTAATTTGTGCTAAGTTAGCCATAGCGGATGCCAATACATTATCTGTTGGCGTATAAATAGCTTGTACATCTTGATTTACAAGATTGGTAGCCGCTTGTTGAATATCATTTACATTGGAAACAGTTGCTTCTACAACAGTAATACCTTTTGTAGCAGCATAGGTTTTCATTTTTTCAACTTGCAATTGGGAGTTGATTTCAGAGGATGTATAAATGGCACCAATGCGCTTTACATTCGGTACTAATGCTATGATAAGATCAACCTCTTTTTCAACAGGTGTCATATCGGATGTACCAGATACATTACCACCAGGGTGTTCGTTAGATTGAACGAGTTTAGCTGTCACGTAGTCTGTAATAGCTGTACCCATGATTGGCATGTCATGAGAAGCATTTGCCATCGTCTGAGCCGCAGGCGTTGCAATAGCTAATACTAAATCTTTTTTATCAGACACGAAACGTTGTGCAATACTATTTAGATTAGATTGATCGGCCTGTGCATTTTGTTGGTCAATTTTAATGTTTTGACCATCCTTATATCCTTTAGCTGCTAAACCATCTACGAAACCTTTATTAGCAGCATCAAGAGATGGATGTTCTACTAATTGAATAACACCAATTTTCTTTTGGTCATTAGTTGCAGTATTGGAACCACAACCGCCTACCATTGCCATAACAGCAATGGCACTAAGTGCCACTGCAATACTTTTTTTCCAGTTCATGTATAACTCCTTACCAGTTATGTATTAAATCATAGTCGCCTTGTTCATCAAATCCTCTGGTAAGGTGATGCCCAATTTTTCTAATTTATCTTTTCCCACAACTAATTTAAATTCTTTCTGCATTTCGATAGGCATATCTTCAACTTTAGCTTCACCAGTTAAAATTTTAGCTGCCATTAAGCCGGTTTGGTACCCGAGTTTGTAGTAATCTACAGACAAGGACATAACTGCCCCACCTTTTACGTGGTTATCTTCACCGCCAAACACAGGAATTTTTGCTGGATCGGTAATAGCTACAAGATTGCTCATCGCTGAAGCTACCACATTATCTGTTGGCACATAAACTGCATCCACACGTTGAGATACTAGATTTTGTGCCGCTTGTTGAATATCGTTTACATTGGAAACTGTAACTTCTTCAACTTTAATGCCTTTTGTAGCTGCATAAGCTTTCATCTTCTCCACTTGAATTTGAGAGTTTACCTCGCTAGAGCTATAAATAGTGCCAATTGTTTTCGCATTCGGCATTACTTGTAAAATCAAATCTACTTGTTGCTCTACTGGATTCATGTCGGATGTACCAGACACATTACCACCAGGCTTTTGATTAGATTTAACAAGTTTAGCTGCCTCGTAATCAGTAATAGCTGTACCTAAGATTGGAATATCATGAGTTGCATTCGCCATGGATTGAGCCGCTGGCGTAGCAATTGCTAAAATCAAGTTTTTCCGATCGGATACGAAACGTTGTGCAATACTATTCAAATTAGATTGATCTGCTTGTGCATTTTGTTGATCAAAAGTAATCTTTTCTGCTAGACCTTTTTCTTTTAGCGCATCAACAAAACCTTTATTTGCCGCATCTAATGCAGGATGTTCTACCAGTTGTACAACACCAACTTTGTATTCACCATTCGATGTAGTTCCATTTGAGCCACAGCCTGTAAACGCCAACAATGCTGTCGCTGTGAGCGCCAAAGCAATACCTTTTTTCAAGTTCATGGGGATTTCCTTCCTATCTGCAAAGATTATAATACTTTTATTATAAACAAATTTATCTACTACATCAATGTAGCAGGTTAAAGTATTTTACATTTGTCCATTTATAGAACACATTAAGATACGAAATCCTTTTACTTTTCAAGAGACGCTAACATGTCTTCTGTTAAATCATTAGCTGCTAAAATATAGTCCTTAAGAGTCCCTTTATCGAGAGCTACCTTCATAACAGGCACTTCAAATGGGTCCAAGATGACGCACATTAGAATTTCACCCGTTACATAGTAACCAACCACTGCTTCCCCTTCTTCAGGATCTAAGGTTTCACGTTTTACAGTAACACAGTATGGTCTCATAACCTGCGCTGCTGCTTTTGCTACCTCTTCACGATTAGCAATATATTCTTCAACCTTCGTTTCAGGGATGTCAAAGATATCTACCTTTACAGTCTTGACCTCTGTAGCCTCTCCTTTCGCAGACTCTATAGCTGCGCCTAATTCTGTTTGCTTCATATACACCTCACATAGAATGGACTTTCACCATTGGTGAAAGCCCCATTATCTTAGATTGATTCATCAGCTGCATTTAAGAACGCCACATAACATTGTTTAGCCTCGTAAATATCAGCCTTAGATGTAACCTCCCAAGGAGCATGCATGCTAAGTACGGCTACACCACAGTCGATGACATTCATACCATAAAGAGCCATGATGTACGCGATGGTGCCACCACCACCTAAATCAACCTTACCGAGCTCTGCTGTTTGGTATGTTACATTGTTAGATTCCATGACACGACGAATAAAGCCCATATACTCAGCATTAGCATCATTAGAACCAGCTTTACCACGAGAGCCTGTAAATTTATTAAATACTACACCCATACCAAGGTAAGAAGCATTTTTCTTTTCATACGCCGATGTATAAAGCGGATCGTAGCCTGCACTTACATCGGAGGACAACATACGAGATTTCTCTAACGTACGACGTACACTTACAGAATTAGGTTTACCCATAAGTGTTAAAATTTCAGCCACTGCATTTTCAAAGAAACGTGATTGCATGCCTGTAGCACCTACAGAACCAATTTCCTCTTTATCTACAAGTAAGCAACAAGTAGTACGCTTTACATTATCCACCTCAAGCATTGCTACCAAGGATGTGTAAGCGCACACGCGGTCATCTTGGCCATACGCCATTATCATGGAACGATCAAAGCCCATATCACGTGCTTTACCAGCTGGTACAATTTCTAATTCTGCAGACAGTAAGTCGCGTTCTATAAACCCATACTCTTTTTCAAGCAGGTTATTAATAAATTTAGTAACCCCTTCTTTTTCTTCGTCTTTAACTGGACGACTACCGATTAGTAAATCAAGAGCTTCCCCTTCAATTACCTTAGCTGCATTCTTTTGCATTTGTTCTTGACCCAAATGAGGTAACAAGTCAGTAATGCAGAATACAGGATCGTTTTCCTTATCACCAATATTAATGTTGATATGTGTACCATCTGTTTTTACCACAACGCCATGAATAGCAAGAGGCATAGCTACCCAATGATATTTTTTAATACCTCCATAGTAATGAGTATCCCAAAATACTAAATTACTATCCTCATATTGTGGATTTTGCTTTACATCGATGCGTGGAGAATCAATATGAGCACCTAAAATATTCATACCCAATTCAATATCATCAGTACCAATATTAAATAAAGCAATAGATTTATCCATATGTGTGTAATAAATCTTATCACCAGCTTTGATTGACGTATTGCTTTTAATAATGTCATTTAGATTTACGTAGCCCTTTGCTTCTGCAAATTCTACAGCTTGTACAACGCATTCACGTTCTGTTTTACCATTATCTAAAAATTGACGATATGTATCACTTAAAGCATATACTTTTTCCACAGTGGCATCATCATAATTATGCCATGCATATTTACGTTCCATAATCTATCCTTTCTAAAAGTTCATATCCTAATATATAGTACAGTTCAGAAAATGAACTTGAATTTACATAACTATTTTTGGCGGACTTTTTCTTGTTCCGCCTTATGATACTCTAAATATTTTCGCTCTTTTTCGCGATTGATTTCAGACTTCTGAGTATATAGAGAACGAATTTCGTCTGTACAATGGGTTAATACCTTAGTAACATAAAATTTACCACTGCCTGACTTAATCGTATACTTTCCAACTTTAAGTTGCACCGCAAAATCGCCATGTTTAGGACATACTCCAATGGCTAAGTGCTTATCCCCTTGTAATCGTTCAGGTCTTGTCATTTCTAAACGGGTTTGACAGTACGGACAGAAGGACATACGTACTCTTCTATCATGAACAATACGTTTTTTCTCAGAAAAATTTTCATACATAAAAAATGTGAGAATTGGAGGATATAGGAAAGGATTACTACTTTCCTTGCGAATTAGATCATAATGCAAAATTCCTTGTGCGATATCTAAAGCCTGACAAATGTGAGCCGTAAAGACAGCATCATGCAAAGCATTGTGAGCAGATAAGTGCTCCGTCGATATATTGAGATCCTCCATAGCATGAGCCACAGAATACTGCTGACTTGTTCCATAACGTTGATAAGAATAAATCATTTGCGCATCGACCCATTGGTCATAAGATAATGCTTTCATCTTATGGAGCATAAGGTTCTCTCGTAGGATGAGAATATCGTCTGCCCCCCAAGAAAGCAGCATATATTCATCACCGCACCATTTTTGAAAGTATTGCATAGCCGTCTTGAATGGCACACCATGATTGAGCTCATGAGTGGTTATACCCGTCAATTCGCGTACATGTTTATGCATACGTGGCAGATATTGAGGTTTGATGAACATCGTAAAATGATCTATAATGTCCATCTTTTCATTCAGTTTTACCGCTCCGATTTGAATGATTTCCCCTGTCAACGGCATTTTTGTGCGCTTCATAAAGCTAATGTCATTACTATAGGGTTGATTCCATTCTAAATCAAATACAATATAGTTCATATGTTTATTTCGATTCTAAAAGCAACGTTTCCGCAGCTTTAATAACCTGTTCTTCAGAAATTACAGATAATCCTTTATAATTTCCTTCTTTAATAATTTTTTTCATGCTTTTACCAATCTCATAAGAATCCATCGTTTCTAAAACGATAGCATGAGCTTGATAAGGTCCATAAAAGAATGGATTTGATGGACCATACAGTGCCACAATTGGCACACCTTGACTGATTCCTACATGCATTGGTCCAGAATCATTAGTAATTAACAGATTACAACGGCTCATAGCCGCTGCCAAAGGGCCTAACTGGAATTTTCCGGTAGCCACAATAGGCTTTGTTTCCATTTGTTCTACTACGGGCTGCACCATTTCAAGGTCCATAGGTCCGCCAAAGAAAACCGTCTTATAACCTAAATGACCAAAGTAATCTGCTACATGAGCAAATCGTTCAGCTGGCCAACGTTTCTCAGGAACGGCGCTACCGATATTAAAACCAATGAGTATATCAGTATCAGTTAATCCATGTGTAGCGTAAAACTCTTGAGCCTGACGACGCCATTCTTCACAGGTTTCAATATGTAAACCAGAGTTAGAAGTATCTGTTACACCTAATTGCTCTAGGACATTAATGTACATGTCCGCAGCATGACGAGTTTTACGATCTAACCGCGTATACTTTGTCATGAATGGTCTAAATAGAAAATGGCTCATACCAGTTGTGATAGGTGCATGAATTTTCCATGCTAAATATGAAGTACGCTCATTAGGATGTAAATTAATGACAATGTCAGGTTTTCCCTTAGCATTGATTTCATGAGCAACTTCATTGAGACCTGAAATGCTATTATGGCGACCTTTTTTATCTACAACGATAAGTTCATCAATATTTGGATTATATTCCATGACTTGTTGTAATTTTTCATCTATTACATACGTAATATGACTATGAGGAGCCGCTTTACGAAGCACTTCTAAAAATGGAGTCGTTAATATGACATCCCCTAAATGCATTAAAAAGGTTACCACAATGCGCTTACAATCTAGTTCCATTATAGTTCCTTTCCAAGTACTTGTTCATACACTGACCATACTGCGTCTACAGGAATTTGTGCCATACAGTCTGGATCATCTACTAGTGGTTGCTCAGGTGTAGCCTTAGAAGTAGGTGAAATAATGAGATGTACATGACTGCCACCATAAGGACCTGTACGCTTAGGAGATGTTGTGCCAAACATGGCAATCAAAGGACGCTTCAAGGCATTTGCAATATGCAATGGTCCTGTATCGGCACTAATAAAGATTTGACAGTGACGTATCAATTCAATGAGTTCAGGCATTGTTGTAGATCCAACTAAATTGATGAGATTATCATTCTTTACGTAGTTCTCAATAAAAATACCCTTCTCTGCGTCATCAGGGGCACCGGCAATAACAACCTTCTTACCAGATTCACATAAACGAATACATAATTCTCCAAAATTAAGAAGTGGCCACTCCTTAACAATCCATCGTGCCCCTGGTACAACTACAATATATTCATCATCTACACCATGGCGTTTCAACTTTTGTTTTATGGATTTCTCAGCCTCAACGTAGGCTGGCATAGGAAATTCAATCTCCTCTACCTCGCCACCAAGTGCACGTACAGTATCAAGATACCGTTCGATAACATGGTCGTATTTATGCTCACCTACTAAGGCTTTATTAACTAGATTACTTCCTTCGCGAAGCTCCCAGTAGCCATACTTTTCAGGTGAACCAGATAATAAAGATACAATGGCGCTTTTAGCAATACATTGAAGGTCCAGGGTCATATCAAAATGACGACTATGCAAATCTTTACGCAATTGATATAAATAAGCAGGCTTTTTGAGTCGTTTTTTATCGATAATAATCACGTCATCGACCCAAGGTGTACCAGGTAAGAGGCTAGCGAATTGCTCATGAATAGCCCATGTAATACGCGCATTAGGCCAATTCTTGCGCATAGCGTACAAGGTAGGCAATGCGTGAATTACATCACCTAAGGAACTCATCTTGATGATGAGTATATTCTTGTAATCTTTCATAAAGCCTCCCCAAATACAACACAACAAACCCAAATATATTCTTCCGAAATAAACTAAATGGAATAAATGATTAGATTATTGTTTTAATGAAATCCAATAGATTAGAGCCTTTAAATAGGTACCCCTTAATGCCAGCGGCCTCAGCAGCATCAACATCACGCTGACTGTCGCCTATAAGGAAACTCTCTGCAGGATTTACATTATAATCCTTAATGGCTTGATTAATCATGCCAGGTTTAGGTTTTCTACATTCACATTCTACTGCATAGAGAGGAACAATACCTTCTTTATGGTGTGGACAGTAATAGAAATGTAAAATCGGTGCTCCACTGCGATCTAGTTCATGAGCCATATAGTCATGTAAAATCTGAACATCAGACTCTTTATAATAACCACGAGCTACACCACTCTGATTTGTCACTACAATGAGATCATAGCCCTTACTATGAGCATAAGCAAGGGCCTCTTTTGCACCATCTACCCACTCTAAATCGCTGATTTTATATAGATAACTAACATCCTTGTTAATAACACCATCGCGATCTAAAAATAATACCTTGCGCATTAACGTAAATACCCTTCGTTATTATCTAATAGTTCACAATATTCTTTAACGGCATCTTCCATTTTATAAAACCCTTTATCATAGCCAGCTGCTAACAATTTAGTAGTATCAGCCTCTGTAAAGCTTTGGTATTTGCCTTTTAACACCTCTGGGAATGGCACATATTCAATTTTGCCTTGACCATTGTAGTCGATTACAGCTTGCATGAATTGGTTAAAGCTATGAGCATTACCTGTACCACAGTTGAAAGTACCAGAGATTTCAGGATGCTCCCAAAAATAGAAGTTTACATTGACTACATCTTTTACATAAATAAAATCACGTGTTTGACCGCCATCTTCGTAGCCATCTGTACCTTCAAAGAGGTTAATGATACCTGTTTCTTTATTTTTGTAGAACATTTGACGTACTAAAGAAGCCATTTTATCTTTATGAGCTTCGTTAGGACCGTATACGTTAAAGTAACGTAAGCCTACAACTTGAGCTGTATATTCACCTTCATATTTACGTACATAACGGTCGAATAACAATTTAGAATACGCATATGGGTTAAGTGCTTCTTCAGCTTCGGGCTTTTCTACGAAACCATTTGTACCATTACCATATGTGGATGCAGAGGATGCATAGATGAATGGAATACGGCGGTCTTGGCAATAATGGAATAGATTTTTAGAACCTTCATAGTTGTTCTTCATCATATATTTGCCATTATATTCCATCGTATCTGCACAAGCGCCTTCGTGGAATACAACTTCAATCGGGCCTACATCAAATGTACCATCAGCAATAGCACAATCAAAATCATCACAATCGATGTAATCTAGAAATTCTAAATTTTGAATATTGCGAATCTTACGACCATCTGTAAGATCATCAACGATGAGAATATCTGTACGACCACGATCATTCAGTGCTTTCACAATATTACTGCCAATAAAACCAGCACCACCTGTTACGATAATCATAATTTGCCCTCCTTAGCCATAGTGGCTATTTTCCCTACAATATCTGATGTAGAGTAACCTTCTTTAAACGAAAGAACCTCTACATTGTCAACGGACTCCCGTCCGATAATATCTTCTATTTTGTAATCTCCACCCTTAACAAGAGTATTGGGACGTAAGTACGCTAGTAATTCAGCCGGCGTATTTTCTTCAAATAACACAACCCCATCGATGCATCGCAGCGCACTCAACAAGGCCGCTCTATCCTCTTCACTTACGATGGGCCGTGTTTTCCCTTTTAAGCGTTGAACAGATGAATCAGAGTTTAATCCAATGATTAAATGATCCCCCAGTTGTGCAGCCTCTTGTAAATACGTGATATGTCCACGATGAAGAATGTCAAAACAACCATTTGTGAACACTACTGTCTCACCTTTGCTTTGCCATTGTGAAACGAGTTCTTTCATTTCTTCCTTTGTATATAATGGTTTAGATTGAATACTATGTTTATAGGAATGCCATAAGTCTAATAGCTCGGAACGATGTATTGGATACGTACCAACCTTAGATACTACGATACCCGCTGCACCATTGGCAATATGCAAAGCTAAACGCATCGATAAACCACTTGCAAGACAGGTCATCATCATGGATACAACGGTATCTCCTGCACCACTCACATCGAATACCTCTTGTTGAGTAGCAGGATTATGCCATGTACGACCATCCTTTGCAATAACCGTAATCCCTTTTGCAGATCGCGTAGCTACAATATAATCTAAATCTACAGTAGCGAGTACAGACTTAGCAGCCTCTACGATAGTAGCATCATCATTTTCTAGTTTACGGCCTACACATTCACCGAGTTCTTTCACATTCGGTGTAATACATGTAGCACCATTATATTTAGACCAGTCTGCACCCTTAGGATCTACGATAGTTTGCACACCATATTTCTTAGCCAAACTAAAGATTGTCTTCAACAAGGTAGGTGTACAAACTCCTTTACCATAGTCGGATACAACAATACCATCGATACCAACTTTACATAGATTTTCGAGCCAACTAGATAGCTGTTTCTCTTCTTGGTACGTTAGATCTGTAATCGTTTCAAAATCAAGACGCATCATCTGTTGACGATCACCTAAGATGCGCATCTTAGTAATAGTAGAGCGGTCATCACTAGTTATTAAACCAGTCGTATCGATTTTATCAGTATCAAGTAAATGTTGTAATAAACGGCCATGGTCATCATTACCTGCTAATGCACCAAGATACACATTACAGTCTAAATTAGACAGATTAGATGCAACATTACCAGCTCCACCAAGGACCTCTTTCATCTTGGACACGCGGTTTACAGGAACCGGTGCTTCTGGAGAAATACGACTTACATCACCAAAAACATAACGATCTACCATTACATCACCTACAACGGCAATCTTTAAGTTTGGTAGTTGTTTTGTTAAAAATTGATTAATGGTAGTATTTATCATAATCCACCTATTCCTTACCCAAATATACATGTCTTCTTATTTATAATAAACCTTTGTTTGAAATAGCATGTACCTATATCTAATAACCTAGTGGTTAGTAATCTTCTTCAATGATTTCACACATAATGTGGCCAGCTAAGATATGCATTTCTTGAATGCGCGCCGTCACATTGCTAGGAATCGCCAATGTAATATCACATAGTTCAGCTAATTTACCACCACCTTCACCGGTGAAAGCAATGGTATGCATACCAATAGAACGGGCCATTTCTGCAGCTTTTACAACATTCTTGGAGTTACCAGATGTAGAAATACCGATGAAAACATCACCTGTACGGCCTAAGCCCTCTACTTGACGTGCAAAAACAGATTCAAAATCATAGTCATTCGCAATAGCTGTTAATGCGGATGTATCAGTAGTTAATGCAATGCCTGCAAGAGAGCGCCGTTCCTTTTTAAAGCGACAAATCAATTCAGCTGCTAAATGTTGAGAGTCTGCCGCAGAGCCACCATTACCACAGAACAAAATTTTATTACCATTTTCTAAAGCCGCTTTACAGCGATATCCGATTTCTTGAATAGTATCCATATGTTCCATAGTCTTACCAAACACTTCAAGATGCTCAGTAAAACGATCAGCAATGATTGGATTTAAATCAGTCATTATAAAATCTCCTTTAGTAGTCTATCTGCATTTTTCCAGAATAACTTTTCACACTGTTCCACAGATAAGCCTGCCTCTTTAAATGCATCATAAAGACGACTCATTTGAGACATATCTTCAATCTCTGTGTTGGGTGGAATCCCATCAAAATCAGTTCCTAATGCCACTACATCTTCACCGCCCTTGTCGATGAGATATAGACCATGTTTAACAATATCTTCAATGCGACTAATTGGCGATGTGCCGAGAAAATTCTGTGCAAAATTAAGTCCTATAATACCTCCCTTATTAGCGATAAGTCTAATAAGATTATCCGGCAAATTTCGCGTATGAGACCGTAATTCCCGTGCATTTGAATGAGATGCTATAAAAGGAACATCTAAAATATCTCCTAATTGCTCTGTACCAGCATCATTGAGATGTGAACAGTCAACGATTATCCCTAAATCTTGCATAGCCTCAACAAATTCAACACCTTTAGATGTTAATTTTTTATGTTGCTCACCACAATGTGGCTCGCCAAGTCCATTTGGATAGTTCCATGTTAGCGTTATAAGTCTGACTCCATCTTGGTAAGCTTGTTTAAGTTTATTTAAATCGCCACCTAGTACGCCACCTTCCTCAATAGACATGATCGCCCCAATCTTACCAGACTTGTATACAGACTCTACATCTTGATAAGAGAGCACATGTTGTATGTGCTCTCCATAGTGATGAATTTGTGATACACACAAATTACGCATCTCTTCATAGCGACCATAAGGGTCATTCGTCTCATCCATATTAATAAAGAGCGCAAAGTCTTGTATCTTGCTATGAGCCTTTTGTAATTTTTCTATATCTATTTTCCAAGTATTACGATATAAATCACCACTATCAGGATGATCTAGCAGTTGCATCATCGTATCGCAATGTAAATCTATCATAAAGCCTCACACATCGCTAATTTCAAAACTATGTATAACCAATCAGTAATGCAAAATCAATTATTCTTCTACGACAGGTTTGCGTTTCGGCTTTTTAGCGTCTAACTTCTTCAGAGCCTTTAACTCTTCCATAAAGCTATCAATATTATCAAACTTACGATATACACTGGCAAAACGAACATATGCAACTTGATCTATGTCTTTAAGTTGTTGTAACACGAGCTCACCAATGCGATCAGTTGTAACCTCTTGGTTAATTTCATTTCGAATGTCACGCTCTACATCATTAACTACTTGCTCCATCACGGACATAGGAACTGTACGTTTATCACACGAGCGCAATAACCCATTCAGTAGTTTACCGCGGTCAAATAATTCACGTCGTCCATTTTTCTTCAATACCATAAGTGGTACTTCTTCTATAATTTCATAGGTAGTAAAGCGACGGCCACAATTGATACATTCACGGCGACGGCGAATACTATTACCTTCATCAGTCGTTCTAGAGTCTGTTACCTTCGTGTCTGTGTGTTGGCAATAAGGACATCTCATCTGTTACTACTCCTTTTCTACTAATCATTCTAAAATAACGCATAATACGCCCATTTTCTCTATATTATATAGTACCATGAAACCCTTGAAAATACAAAGAATCCCTAGGATTTCCTAGGGATTCTTCCATTATTCTTCCATTTTTCATTTTATGAAATATTTGAGAAATAATATTTTTAATTTTAAATGATTGTTAGTTTATCGTTTTAAAGCATCTTCAATACGAAGCAAGCAGTCACCAGATTCGATACGGCTACCTTCACGTACAAGAATTTCTTCTACGATACCATCGATAGGAGCTGTAATTGTTGTTTCCATTTTCATCGCTTCTGTAACGATCAATGGTTCACCTTTAGTTACAGATTGACCATTCTTAATAAGGATCTTAACAACGGAACCAGACAATGTAGCACCAATTTCACCAGGGTTAGATTCATCCGCTTTGCGACGAACAACACCAGTTGTCTTAGCATGTTTATCATGAACCTTAATGCTACGAGGTTGACCATTAAACTCGAACAATACGATGCGGTTACCATCTTCATCAGGTTCAGAGAAACCATTCATCTTGATAATCAGTGTTTTACCTTTTTCAATGGTTATTGGTAAACCTTAGGATACAAGCAATATGCACTAATATCTTCATCAGTTGTTTGGGCTCCCATTTCGCTTAATTCATGACGAATATGTTCAAAATCTGTTGGAGGTAATACAGCACCAGGGCGAACTGTGATTGGGCGAGCACCTTTCAAGATGATTTTTTGTAATTTTTCAGGGAAGCCTTGATATGGAGTACCAAGACGTCCTTCAAAGAATTCAACTACGGATTGAGGGAAATCCAATACATCGCCTTTTTCGTAGATATCTTTTTCAGTTAAGTTGTTTTGTACCATGTACAATGTCATATCCCCTACCACTTTAGAGGATGGTGTAACTTTAATGATATCACCAAACATCATGTTTACTTGGTGGTACATTTTCTTAATATCTGTCCAACGATCACCAAGCCCTACCATTTTAGCTTGTTGTTGCAAGTTAGAGTATTGTCCACCTGGCATTTCATGTTGATATACTTCAGTATTAGGATATGCTTCTGCTTTATCTACACCTTTGTAATATGGTCTGATACTACCAAAATAATGAGACATTTCTTCCATGTAATCAATGTTCATTTCTGGTTGACGTTCATGACCGGACAACGCATAGTACATGGAATTCATGCTAGGTTGAGAAGTACCATTAGCAAATGCTGAGTATGCTAAGTCGATTACATCAACACCAGCATCTACAGCGCGGCCATATGTATAGATAGAGTTACCGGAGCCTTCATGAGTATGCAAGTGAATTGGAACAGAGACAGCATCTTTCAAGGCAGATACCAAGTTATAAGAAGCTTGTGGTTTTAAAAGGCCGGCCATATCTTTAATGGCAATAATATTGGCACCAGCTTTTTCAAGCTCTTTTGCCATATTTACATAATAGTCCAAGTTGTATTTTGTACGAGCACCATCAAGGATATCGCCAGTATAGCACAATGCAACTTCAGCTATTTTATTTTGTGCACGCACTTCATCGATAGCAACATGCATATTATCAAGACTATTCAAGCTATCAAATACGCGGAATACATCAATACCATTAGCAGCAGCCCGTTGAATGAATTGACGAACTACGTTGTCTGGATACGATGTGTAACCTACGGCATTTGCACCACGAAGAAGCATTTGAAGCAATGTATTTGGCACTTCACGACGGAACATGCGCAAACGCTCCCACGGATCTTCATGTAAGAATCGGTATGATACGTCAAAAGTAGCACCCCCCCAACATTCTAAGGAGAATAAGTTAGGTACACCTTTTGCAGCATGACCAGCTACGCGAGCCATATCGATTGTACGAAGACGTGTAGCAAACAAGGATTGATGGGCATCACGCCAAGTGGTATCAGTGAAGAATACTTGTTTTTGTTCCGATAACCATTTACTGAATTTATCTGGTCCAAGTTCATCAAATTTTTGTTTTGTACCAGATGCTGGACTTACATCCAAAGTAGATGGCATTTGAATCGGTTCAAAGTCAGGAACCTCTTGAGCCCCTGCACCAGAATAGCCATTAATTGTAACATCAGCAATGTAACGTAATAATTTAGTACCACGGTCACGATCTGGTTTCAATTCGAATAATTCAGGATGCTCTTCAATGAAGTTTACATTGTAAGAACCACTTTGGAATTCAGGATGTTCCAATACATTAATCAAGAAGTGAATATTTGTTTTTACACCCCGAATACGGAATTCTTTCAAGCAACGAAGCATTTTACGAATAGTTTCTTCGTTGTTAGGACCAAATGCTGTCGCTTTCACAAGCAAGGAGTCATAGTAAGGTGTTACAACGGCACCAGTAAATGCATTACCAGAGTCAAGACGGATACCAAAACCACCGGAGCTACGGTATGCCAAGATTTTACCGGTATCAGGCATGAAGTTGTTTTTAGGATCTTCTGTGGTAATACGACATTGGATAGCAGTGCCCTTACAAGGAACTTTATCTTGCTCAGGAATACCTACTTCAGGACTATGTAAGCTAAAGCCTTCAGCGATTCTAATTTGAGCATGAACAATGTCAATATCTGTAATCATTTCTGTTACAGTATGCTCTACTTGAATACGTGGATTAACTTCAATGAAGTAGAAGCTACCGTCAGCAGTTACCAAAAATTCTACAGTACCTGCATTCACATAGCCAACATTTTTCATTATTTTAACGGCAGCATCACATACAGCTTTACGAGTTTCTAAGGACAACGCAAAAGCTGGCGCCATTTCAACTACTTTTTGGTGACGACGTTGAACAGAGCAATCACGTTCATGCAAATGAACTACATTGCCATGTTCATCACCTAAGATTTGAACTTCAATATGTTTAGGCTCTACAATAAGTTTTTCTACATATACATCATCATCACCAAACGCAGCTTTTGCTTCAGACTTAGCACGATCATATGCATCTCTAAGATCTTCTTTATGATGAACTTCACGCATACCACGACCGCCGCCGCCATTAACGGCTTTAATCATCAATGGAAACCCATGTGTATCAGCAAATTCTTCTAGTTGAGTATAATCTTTTAAAGCTCCATCAGAACCTGGGATCATCGGAATTTTTGCTAATTTAGCTTGCTCACGAGCATTTACTTTATCACCAAACATATTCAAATGCTTGATTTTAGGCCCGATAAAGATAATTCCTTCTTCTTCACAACGACGAGCAAAGCCTTCATTTTCAGATAAAAAGCCATAACCTGGATGGATAGCATCGATGTCATGTTCTTTTGCAATACGGATGATATCTTCAATATCAAGATATGCGTCAACTGGTTTTTTACCGTCCCCTACGAGATAGGCTTCATCGGCTTGGTTACGGTGTAAGGATAATGTATCCTCTTTAGAGTAAATGGCTACAGTTTTAATCCCCATTTCATTACATGCACGGAACACGCGGATCGCAATTTCTCCACGGTTGGCAACCAATACGGATTTAATTTTTCTCATGTATTGCCTCCTACTAGCTTCCACAAATGTGAACTATCAGCTTTCATTTTTATTAATATATGAATATTTCCTATACTTATAGATAAATCAATATTGCGGAAAGCCTCATCAAAATTTATGATAAGGTTTTATATTCATAATAATATATACTTATTATACAATATTTTCATTATATTTAAAGGATTATACCAATTATGAAAGTATAAAATATATTTTTTACTGTTCATTACAAAAAATCATATGTCTTTCAATAATGCACATCGAATAAATTCCATTTTTATATTATTTACCACCTAAAAAGTGATTCATTAATCGATTTAATTGCTCTTGATCAGCTGACCCCATCAATTCTCTAGCTGAATGCATTGCTAAAAGAGGCACGCCTACATCAATAGTACGCATTGGTAACATAGCTGATGAAATTGAACCTACAGTAGATCCACCTGGAATATCCGAACGATTTACATAAATCTGATACTGTGCATCCGCTTCTTCACAAAGGCCTTTAACGATAGCAATGGCCTTAGCATCTCCGGCGTAAGATTGGCTACATGCAATCTTGAGGGATAACCCTTTATTAAGTACAGGAATATTCGTAATATCATTTTTCTCTGGATAGTTTGGATGTAATCCGTGAGCTACATCGGAGGAAATCATAAAACCTTTAGAAATAAAACTGTCCATCTCTTGATTAGAATATCCTAATGCGTCATACACGCGTTTAATGAGATTTGGTAATATCATACCGGCCCCACCTTGTTTTGTACGACTGCCCACCTCTTCGTTATCAAAGAGTATAGCACAACGAACACCATTGACATTCGTTTTTCGAGCTTGAATAATACCAGATAATACACCAAAGCAAGATGTTAAATTATCTAAACGAGGTGAGCTAATAAAATCACATTCCGTACCGAGTACACAGCCTTGTTCCGTAGGATATAACGTCATTTCATAAGATAATATTTCGGAAGGATCGCAATCTACTTCATCAGCTAAAAACTTTGTCCACTCATCGTATTGAGTATCTGATTCTGGGAATAAACTTGGATTATTTCTATTATTTAAAAGTTTTGTAGGATTATCTTCATTATTACGTTCCATCATCAATATAGGAAGCATTTCTTTTTGACGATTTAGTTTAACCCCATCATTAACAGAACGATTCATATGAATGGCTAGATTTGGAACAATTGCGATAGGCCGTTTTGTATCGACTAGAACAGAATCTACGTCAAAGGCATTTTTCCCTTTTAACACAACCGTACCTGCTGCACCTAATGGACGATCAAGCCATGTATTTTCTATAAGACCGCCATACATTTCTACATTTAACTTTGTGTATCCTTTCACAGAGGTTATAGGGTTTGGTTTAACACGAATAGCAGGAAAATCTGTATGAGCCGACGCAATACGTAATGTATGTTCTGGTTTCTTTCCTATATGAAATGCAAATAAGGTGGTGCCGAACACGTTAACTACATAAGAACCAGAGTCTAACTGCCACTCATCTTCTAAACTGAGCTCTGTAAATCCTAAGTCCAAAAGCATTTGTAAACTCGTATCTACTGTGTGATACGGAGATGTACAAGCGCCAATATACTTTAATAATTGTTCATTATCAAACTTCATAGGTCCCTCCTATGCACAAATCATATAAAATTTGTACAATTAGCTTGAATAATTTTTTATGTATATTATTTTACAATATTTACATTAATTATCTATTAACTACTCATATTTTATCACAAAAAGCCGCCCCTATCGGGACGGCTTTTTATATACGATGTAAATGCATAGTACACTAAGTCTAAAAAAAATTAAAGTGCATGCATTACAATCCTATAAAATTGTCAGTACTGGATTTTACCACATACCAATCAACTTCATCCATACAGAGCCAAGCCCCATGAAGATAATTAAGTTGATTACAGATGTGAAGAAACCAAGTTTCCACCATGTATTTTGAGGAACATACCCAGTATTATAGATTACTGGAGATGGACCTGCAGCATAGTGAGTCAAAGACATACACAAGTTAGATGTGAATGCGATCATCAACAATGTCAACATTGGTGGTGCACCTGCAGAAATAGCGATTGCAGAGAACGCTACGAACATTGCAGAAATATGCGCTGTTAAAGATGCAAATACATAGTGAGCATATGTATTAACAAGAACAGCTACAACAAAGGCAATTACCCAAGAGCCTTCTGGAATATAACCACCAACTTGAACTGTAGCCCATTTGATAAAGCCCAATTTAGAAAGGAACCCGGCAAAGCCCATCAATGTCCCCATCCAAACCAAGGTATCCCAAGCACCTTTTTCACTCTTAACATCGTCCCAAATTAGAACGCCTGTAGCAAGTAAAATAGAAATACCTAAGAATGCAACAGTTGTAGCATCGAGTTTTGTGAATTGAGACGTAGCCCATAAAACTAATGCTAAAATAAATACGCCAAGCATTATCCATTCTTGGAAAGACATCTTTCCAAGACCTTTTAACTCTTCGCGAACCATTTGTTGAGCTTCACGAGCATCTTTAATTTCCGGTGGATACACTTTGTAAATAAAGTACGGCATAATAATCAATGCAATGATACCAGGAACGATAGCTGCCATAGCCCAGTCACCCCAAGTAATACCAATACCAAAGGATTGAAGTGCCAATGCAGCAACCAATGTATTACCAGCCATGGATGTTTGGAACATAGCAGATGTAATCGTATTTACTTGATAAATAGATTGCATCAAGAAAGAACCGATTTTACGAGGTCCATCTTGTGGTTCAGAACCAAAAGCTTTTGCTAAACTAGTTGTAATTGGCATGATTACACCGCCTACACGAGCTGTGTTAGATGGTGTTGCGGGAGCTAAAATCAAATCAGACAAAGCCAATGCATAGGCCAAACGCAAGGAACTACTACCAAAAGCAGAAATCAAATTATAAGCGATACGTTTACCCAAACCAGTTTTAATAAAGCCACGAGAGAATAAAAAAGCACCTACAATTAGCCAGATCGCAGAGTTAGCAAAACCTGAAATACCTTCACTAATCTTTAATGTACCTGTCAATGCAGCAACAGTAATAACAACGATAGATACACCACCAATCGGTAAGGGCTGAGTAATGAAGCCTACGATAGTAGCTACAAAGATTGCAAATAAATGCCATGACTGAGGAGTTAATCCCTCTGGAGTTGGAACAAACCACAGACCTAAACCAAAGGCTGCCGGAATGATCCAGTTCAATAGTTTTTTCATACACATACCTCCTACTTAGAAAAACATTAACATTCATCCAATAAAATGCCAGTACCCCCTATGGTATCATTTTAAGAAAAATAAAAATCTATACTAACTATGTTCAGTATTTCTGTAGTATGAGAATTAAAGATATAATTCTAGCTTCTTACCATAAATATAATATACTTCACGATAAAAAGATTTGATAAAAAGCTGTGCATTACTAAGTATGCACAGCTTTCATCATATGAATCCTATTCAGGTAGAGATACGTCCTCTAAATTTGTTTTTTCGATAGACTCAATATCACCTTTATCACAAAGGTCTGCAATAGTCGGATCAATTGGTAAACGGTTCAACAATAATAGACCATATTTTTGAAGGATTTCTTCGATGTGGCTTTCACCGAAAATTTGATAATCCTTACCGTTATCTGGGCAATGGAAGTAAGAGTAGTTTTCCACCACACCAATAATAGGCACTTGCATTAAATCAGCCATTTTAACTGCTTTTTCAACAATCATGGATACCAAGTCTTGAGGAGATGTAACGATAATAATACCGTCCAATTTCAAGGATTGATATACAGTAATCGCTACGTCACCTGTTCCCGGTGGCATATCAACAAATAAATAATCGATATCTTTCCAAATAACATCTGTATAAAATTGTTTTACTACATTACCTAAAATAGGACCACGCCATAAAACAGGATCTGTATCGTTTTCCAAAAGGAGGTTAACAGACATAACGTCAATACCGCCTTTAGATTTTACAGGATACATACCGATTTCGTCAGCATATGCCTTTTCCTTAATGCCAAACATCTTAGGAATAGAAGGACCTGTAATATCCGCATCGAGGATACCTACTTTGTAACCTTTACGCGCCATTGTAATGGCCATCAAGCTGGTAACGGAGGATTTACCTACGCCACCTTTGCCAGATACTACACCAATTACATGTTTAACAGAACTAAGCTCGTGTAATTGAGCTGTAAGATCTTGAGGTTGTTGAGACGCGCCACCACCGCAACCAGAAGATTGAGATGGGCATCCGCCACAATCACTGCTGCTACCGCAACCCATAGTAAACACCTACTTTCTTTGAGGCTATACCTCACATCTATATTAAAAACTTTTTTATATGGTAAACACAATGTATCTACGCCTACATTGTATCACGTTATATCAAAAATTATCAATATATTACTCACCACAAAATTCTTTAGTTAACCCGCCGAGAATTTCCATCCCCTTTGTAATTTCCTCTACTGTTGGTACCGTATAGCTCAAACGAAATGCATGACCTGCTCCTGCTCCATCTGCTGCAAAGGCACCACATTTAATAATCCCAACATTGCGGTCCATACAAGTTTCAAAGAATACATCACAATCTACATCCTCAGGCATCGTCATCCATGCAAACATACCACCTGTAGGTTGTGTCAAATGAACTTTAGAACTCGCATACTTTTTAAAAGCGTTAAGTAAAGCTTCACATTTCATTTTATATACTTTTCGTACATTATCTAAATGAGCATCGTAATCAATGGTATCAAGAACCTTCGCTACCACCTTTTGAGTTACTAATGGCATTTGACCGGCCGTATTATTTTTTAATGCTTGGATAGCTTCAATAACTTTAGTTGGGCCAAATAAGAAGCCTACACGCAAGCCTGCAGATAATGTTTTAGAATAAGAACCTGCATACAGAACACGATCTTCTGTGTCGAAGGATTTGAACGTTGGAATATATTCTCCGGCGAAACGAATTTCACCATATGGATCATCTTCATAGATAAATAAATCATATTTAGATGCAATAGCATAAATCTCCTTACGGCGCTCTAAAGGCATAGTAATGCCTGTTGGATTCTGGAAGTTGGGAATTAGATAAATATATTTACCTTTACCAGATTGAGCCGCTTTTTCTAACTCACCCGGAATCATACCGTACTCGTCAGTTTTAATACCTATTGCTTTACCGCCCATGTTGCGCACAGAGTTAATAGCACTGGTGAAAGTAAATTCATCCATATACACTTCATCGCCTGGTTCTAAAACTGTAATTGGTACAAGACCTAATAATTGACCTGCACCATTGGAAATAATGAGACCTTGTCCTTCCGAATTCATCTTATGAGTTTGTACTAAACGTTCTAACGTAAGTTCTGCTAAATGTGCATCACCTTGCATTGGACCATATTGTAAAAGGCTCATAGGATTAGAATGCACAACTTCATCAAAAGCCCTTTCGATGACCTCTACCGGTATCGCTTCTGGCGCAGGATTACCAATACCAAAGCTAATAAAGCCTTCCACGCCTACACCACGTTCAAATACTTCACGAATAAAATTAGGACCTTTTAAGGTTACACGTTCAGGAAGAGAAAAGCTCATACTATCGCCTCTTTCATATATACTATGTAGAAAACACTTCTAAGTAGAAAATATTACTAACATCAAGAATTAAGAATATTACATTATTAAAACGTAAGCAGCCTATAGTTAATTAGTTATTTTGTAATGGCTTACCTAATTAGACTTTATATTACGCATTAGGATCATGCTCTTGTTCCGCATTTTTCTTATTAATATAGTTCTTATATACTTTCCAAAGAATGAAGTATACAACACCTGCAACAAGAACAATAATTCCTAATCGTCCCATATTTTCTTGGAAATTTACAATATCTGTACCAATAGCTACTTCTAAAGCCGTAGATGGAAATTTACCAATCAAGTTTGCCAATATATAATCTCTAGGTTTGATTTTACTAATGGCCCCTAAGGCGGTAATGACTCCAGATGGAAAATACGGTAAGGATCGTGCAAATAACATGACCACAAAACCATTTTTACCGGAAAAATCATCTACTTTCATCAATACCGTACTCTTAGCAATCAACTTGTCCGCTGTATCACGTAAGAAGTAACGCATAATATAAAAGCTAATGACTACACCAATTGTTTCAGCCAACCAAGAAATAATGATCCCTGGCCACATACCAAATACTAAACCATTAGCTGTAGATATGAAAATTGACGGTAAAAAGCCTACGGCGTTAACAAAAATATCGAGGACCATACTCACCAACATGGCCATAGGGCCAAAACTTTGAATATACTCCGCTACCTCTTCCATAGAGCCACTTGTTGCTAAGTGCCACATGGTCGGATAAAATGTAGGATCTACAATATTTATAATAATTAATAAAACAATAAAACCTATGCCTGCTATTAACTGTACCCAACCTTCACCAGAAGGTTTTAAATTTCTTTTACTCATATATACCTCGTATAAAAAAGACTAGCTTCATTATATCACGTATTCTATAGAACAGTTATAACTAGTTACATTTCTTTAATTTGAATAGCTTTTTTAATATATTTAAAATTGATAACCGATATAGCATTAGAGGTGTATACATATATCTATAAAATATGTATCATTACATTAGCATAAAAATTATCGAAAGATGTATAATACTATTATAACGAGAATTTTCTTAATGAAAGAAGGTATAATATGGTATCAGCAGGTCAAACAGCTACGGCTACTGTAACAGTTACAGAATCTAATATTGCTAAAACAATGAAATCTGGTTCTTTAGATGTCTTTGCCACACCAGCCATGTGCGCTTTAATGGAAGAAGCGGCTCAAGCAGCAGTACAACCATACTTAGAAGAAGGTGAAGGCACTGTAGGTATTGCTTTATCCATCACCCATGAAGCCCCTACTCCACTTGGTGCAACAGTAACAGCAAAAGCTATTGTAAGCGCCGTAGAAGGTCGCAAAATCACATTCGATATCGAAGCTTCTGATGGCATTGGTATTATCGGTCGTGGTACACATGAACGCTTTGTCATTAACAACGAAAAATTTATGGCTAAAGTGCATAGTAGAGCAAACGCTAACTAAATATAGCTAGAATATTTATCAATCAAAATCATTAGTTTACTAATATCTTTAGCAGAATAAAAAACGGCATCTATCATACGGTAGATGCCGTTTTTATATACTTTCATGTTTGCATAATTAAATCATATTTGCATAGTTAAATAATTAGCAAATTTTAACTACCCAGCCTTCAGGAGCTTCGATTTCACCATGTTGAATGCCAAGTAATGTGTCATATAATTTTTTAGTGATAGGACCCATATCATCCATGCCAGCAGGAACATTAATAGTGCCTTCTGGAGTATCGATTTGACCTACTGGAGAAATAACAGCCGCTGTACCACAAAGACCAATTTCAGCAAAGTCTTTTAATTCATCTTTATGAACAGGACGATGTTCTACAGTCATACCAAGGTAGTGTTCTGCTACATACATCAAAGAACGACGTGTAATGGATGGCAAGATACTATCAGATTTAGGTGTAACTAATTTACCATCTTTAGTAATAAAGATGAAGTTAGCACCACCAGTTTCTTCTACATGTGTACGAGTAGCCGCATCAAGATACATATTTTCTGCATAGCCTTCATTATGAGCATCAGTGATAGCATACAAACTCATAGCATAATTCAAACCAGCTTTAATATGGCCAGTACCATGAGGAGCTGCACGATCAAAATCAGTAATACGAATTTTGATTGGTTTAGCACCACCTTTAAAGTAAGGGCCTACTGGTGTTGTAAACACACGGAATTGATATTCATCAGCAGGTTTTACACCGATAACGGAGTTTGTACCCATCATGTAAGGACGAATATAAAGGCTTGCACCATGACCATATGGAGGAACAAAGTCTTTATTTGCTTTTACAACTTCTTTTACAGCTTCGAGGAAACGACCTTCAGGTAATGTAGGCATTACAAGGCGTTCACAGGATTGATTCAAACGTTCTGCATTCAAATCTGGACGGAAGCATACGATGTGACCATCTTTTGTATAGTATGCTTTCAAACCTTCAAAAACAGTTTGAGCGTATTGGAATACACCAGCACATTCATTAAGGACAACGTTAGCATCAGTAATTAGACCACCTTCGTCCCATTTACCATCTTTATATGTAGTCAAATAACGGTAGTCGGTTTCTACATAACCAAAACCGAGATTATCCCAATCGATATTCTTGCTCATAACAATAACCTCCATTTATATTGATATACACTTAATCTTATCATTATCATCTTGTATTTTCAATAGATTCTATAGAGATGATAAATTATATATACAGATATAGTATCTATTAAGATATATCATCTATATATAGGTAACATATTAATAGATATGTATATTATCAAATAGGCCCCTAGCTATACTATCGTTGAATATAAAAATTGTTTTTTACAGTATAGCTACCGCCCTATTTATATTATAATAATTTCAGATATACATTATCTTATTTTACTAGAGGTCCCTATTATGAACGAAAATAAAAATTTTTTAATTCCTAATCCTAAAAGTATCATTTGTATCGGCCTTAACTATGCTGATCATATTGCTGAAACTAGTCTAGCTACACATGATTTTCCAGAAATCTTTATGAAAACATCAAATGCTCTTGCAGGTAATCATGATACAATTACTATTGAAGACGAAACTTTCCATTACGATTATGAAGGAGAATTAGTTATCATCATCGGTAAATCTGGTAAAAACATATCTCCTGAAAAGGCAATGGAACATATCTTAGGCTATACCATTGGTAACGACGTATCTGCCCGTACATTACAGTTTAGAGGTTCTCAATGGATCCTTGGCAAATCGCTTGATCACTTTGCTCCTATTGGTCCTAATATTGTATCTCCTGATGATTTTGACTTTGAAAGTGCTACTATTACGACAACAGTAAATGGTGAAATACGTCAACAAGCAAAGCTAGAACAAATGATTTTTAAGCCTTATAACATTATTGCCTTCTTATCAACATATATGACACTCCAAGAAGGTGACATTATCTTTACAGGTACGCCTAGTGGTGTAGTATTAGGTAAAAATGAAAGTAAGTATTCTTGGTTAAAACCAGGAGATATTGTTACAGTTTCCATAAGCGGTATTGGTACCTTAGAAAACAAATTTATTTAAAATAAGTACATTGTAAAAGTATTGTATTTGCTCATATTCTAATTATTACGATATCTATTTACATTACAACTAAATATATCTAAACACAAAAAAAGATTACTTCTATATATGTCTAACTATACATAGAAGTAATCTCTTTTATTATTATCTATGTTTTATATTTACTATTACTTTATTTATGCTCCGACTCTAGGTCTAGCATATATTTCTTGCGTTCAATGCCCCCTGCATATCCTGTTAACTGGCCATTACTACCAATAACACGGTGACAAGGAACGATGATAGAAATTGGATTATGCCCTACAGCCCCTCCTACGGCTTGAGCAGAAAATTTCTCTTTACCTTGTTGCTGTGCAATTTGTTTACCAATATCTCCATATGTTGTAGTTTCACCATAAGGAATTGTCTGTAATATAGACCATACGGATTTACGGAACTCTGTACCTTCTAACTGGATAGGCGGTGTAATAAAGGGCTTTTTACCATTAAAGTATTGATTTAGCCACATAATTGTTACTTCAAATGGACCTGTTAGTTGCTCTATATACTCCGCATCATCATAACTAGGTGCATGAGCTTCATCAATAAAAAATAAATCTGTTAAGTATGATAATGTACCAAGCATAATCATTGTCCCTAATGGACTTTCATAGGTATATTTATAGTTCATAGTACATTAACTCCTTCTTAAGATAACAAATCATTCAATACCTTTTGTATGTCATTATTAAACAATACTGTATTTTGCTGAATATCAAATGGAATCGATCGTTTTTCAATATTAACTGGTACATATAGTGTGTCTATATTGTCATGTGCCACCCGCATAAATGGATATTTAATAATCATCGGTGTATTATAGCCAACACCAAGTTCTAACAATACGGTTTTCTTATCTTTATAATTCTCTATAAAACTTGCATATCGTTTTTGAGCTGCATACCAACCTTCGTCTTGCACAAAGGCACCGTCGACACGTAAATTCATCGTCATTAGTTCGCCACATCTAGGACAGTGAGGAATTAATTCTGTGGGAATTTTCATATCCTTTTGTTCTTTCACCATACGACGCACTTGTTCTTCATTATCATAAGTCTTTTGATGACATGGCTCAAAGCATTGCCACAAGCCATAATCACCTTGCATGTAATAAAATCTATTTTTATCCACTCCAGCAAATTGCATTTGATGATCTACATTAGTGGTAATCACAAAGTAATTCTTATTTTGTAACAACTCCATCAACCGAATATAAGGTTCACCTACTGAAATATCATAGCGATTATAGTAGATATGACGGCTCCACCACGCCCAATATTCTTCCATGCTTTCAAATGAATAGAATCCACCAGAATACATATCTGTGATACCGTACTTTTTGTGAAAGTCATCGAAGTATTTATGAAAACGTTCTCCACTATAGGTCAGACCCGCTGCAGTAGACATACCGGCCCCAATACCTACGAGTACCGCATCAGCTGTATTCAAAAAATCTTTTACACGTTCTATATTATCCCAATAATTTGTTGTAGATGTCATAATCTATATCCTTAAATACGTTAAATACCACTTGGATTTTACTATTTGTTTCTTTTAAATACCTACGTACCGTATCGATAGCAATTTGGGCCGCCAATTCATTAGGAAATCTAAACTCACCTGTAGAAATGCAGCAAAATGCAATGGACTTCAAACTATAAGCATTAGCTAGCTCCAAGCAAGATCTATAGCACGATGACAATTGTTCTTTTTCTAAGTCTGTAACAGTATCATAAACAATAGGCCCTACCGTATGGATAACATGACTGGCAGGTAAATTAAAACCATAGGTCATACGAGCTACACCTGTCTTTTCAGGCATATCCATATACTCAGTCATCCTAGCACAGGCCATACGTAACTCAATACCAGCAAAAGTATGAATGGCATTATCAATACATTTGTGATTCGGTAGAAAACAACCGAGCAACTGCTCATTAGCTGCATTGACTATAGCCTTTACCGCTAGACGTGTTATATCCCCTTGCCACAAATATATCTGAGGTTCTCGCTCTTCCATATCGTTAATCGTAACGATGCCTTTTTCATGAGCCAATGTATTTAAATATTCATCCTCTATCTTCATCCACTCTGCGGACATAGCTCCTGCAGGACGAATATTACATAGTGCTCTAAATAGAGTAAATTGTTCTTCTTCACTTACGGGAATATCTATATGTTCGTTATATTTCTCTTTATATTCGGCTACTAATCCCTCTAAAAGATAGCGCAATCGTTCTTGTTGTGTCATATATAACTCCTAAATAGAATTAACTAGATTATAACCTATTATATAGCAAAAAACTGCTAGCACATAATATGCTAGCAGTAACTTTACTGATTAGTATTATATCAAAAACTAAGGTCTAACAAATGATTGACCACCATGGTTTACAAGGATATCCCCATCTAATACTTTAGTAGTAACCCCTTGTAGACTACCTTGGATTTGGCTCATCATAAAACGATAACCTGGGCTGTTCAAGTGTTTAGTAAGGGCTTCTTGATCGCTATAGATTTGAATGACGTACCAACGATTTTTTGCATTTCTTTCACGAAGCACATAACCAGCCTTATAACCCGCATCATCACGAACGGCACGTTCCATATCGAGTTGATATTGTCGTTGTACCGTATCGATTTCATTGCTATCAACAGTAAACTCAGTTAAGGTCACCACTGCCTTACCATCATTTACGATAGATAATGCATCTTTCTTTTCAAATAAAAGTACAGACTGTACATCGTACATCTTACGATTTGTTAATTTAGAACCGACTTCATTAACAAATGCTTGATAATGGTCAGATTTGCGATGTGTTTCAATAGCAGCTAAATCTTTATAGATTTCAACTACATAAGACTCCGAAGGATTACCTTTTACATGCGCCACATTCATGGACAATGTATTAGGTTCTTTTTCCATAGATGCTGTCAGATTAGCTACACCTGCACTATTATAAGTTCCTTGTAACTCTACAGGTACTTCGAAACGATACATGCCTACACTAGGTGCTGTATCTACAGATTGATCTCGCTCCATAACAAGAGCTGCAAAAGATGTGCTTACACCTAATACGGCAATAGCAGATGTTAATACAATACGTTTTAACAAATTTTTGTTCATAAAAGACTCCTAAATCACAATGTAATATATTCTACTATTGTACCATGCTCTTCAATGAGTTTAACTAGTTCTTTACCTTGAAGCCACACAGTCGCATCATTTTGGTTCGGATGTATGCCGATTAAATTATTCTTGTAGTCCGCGTCAATATAATAATGGACCTTACGGTCCTCATCATGAAGCAAGCAAAATGGAGATACGTGACCTGGTTTAATCTTCAATATATTCCATAGTTCTTCTTCAGAGCCAAAGGAAATCTTTTTCAACTTATGGTCCTTACGGAACTGTTTTAGATCCACACGCTTTGAACCACGAACGGTAATTAAGTAGTAATGCTCTCGTTTATGATCTCGTATAAATAAATTCTTTGCATCCCACTCAGGATAGGGCAAGTGCACATTTGGCTTATCGTCCATACTAAATAATGGTGCGTGATCTGTAATTTCAAAATCGATATGATGGTCACGTAAACAATCATATACGCCTTGTTTATCTAACATGTAATACCTCTAATATATCGGTTCTACTTGGTGAAAGTTACTACATAATAAAATCGATTAACATAGTGAAAGTACCAGTTGTACCAGTTGTACCGGTTACATCGATTATATCTTGTTAAATATATCCCAAGCTTATTCTGGAATCGTATAGGTTCCATCAAATACAAATAATTGAGGATTCTCGTGAACAAATGCATCTTCAAAGATTCCATCATATTCATATACTACATCATCTTTTCCATCTAGGAAATCGAACAATTCCTCTTCATTTTCCCAGTCTTGTAAAATAGTCCATCGTTCAGCTCTATCAAATGGAACTGAACCACCAAAGTAATCGATAACTGATTGTAAATTATCTGCTAGCTCATCCATCTTGAAGAGGCGTAAGCCAGCAAGAGCATCTTCCCATACAATGCCTGTTGAGTTATATAAAAATTGATGATGACCACCATTATTGACCTCGGCAAAATACCAACATATTGCATTTAGGTATCGTTGCTCTAAAGTGAAAGGTTTTCCAGATTCTAAATAATCATCGTAAGAACCATATATATTGATAGTCCAATACATGGGCTCATTAATGGTCCACATATCATCTGTAGATTGAATTTCTTCAATAGTAATGGTCCGATGACGAGGTACACCTTCTCGGTTCTTCTTTTTCTCTGCTACATAATTACTATAAGCTTTACATAACTCAGGATACTCTGCTTCACACTGTTCAAAGTCCATCTGCATATAGCACATATCAATGACTTCAAAACAATACGATTTTATATCATCCAGATTCTTTTCCTGAGCTAAACGTACGCCCTGATCTACTAATCTTAGCATCTGTTTCATAGTATCTGATGTATACGATTCATTATTATCTAAAGCAACAGCTCCATACGCATAGGCACAGCGATAATACCACACCGCATCACGATACTCTTCATCAATAGACTCTAATACCTTAATTGCCTCTTTTTCATTGCCATTATTGTTATAAGCTCTACCGAGCTCACCTAACAGAGGTATAGATAAATTTTCTATGCCTACACGAGTTAACACATCAATAATAGTTTTTACATTTCCAGTATCATTAAGCTCTTTAACAGTTTGTAATTGCTCACTTTCAGAAAAAGATAAAAACTGTTCAATAGTTATAGACATACAATACACTTCCCCTCATATTATCAATATGTATATGAACTCATCTTAGCATAATAATAACAAACAACACAAAACAATAAATTACAGATTTTAAAATAATAGTTTATGACAAAAAAGACTATTTAACTAGCTACCAAGCCATACAACAAATACAGGAATACCTTCATCATTATCGTCAATATCTTCAATTTCATCAGCTTCAAATTCGTGATCATCATAGACTAGATTTTCAAAGAATACATGATCACCGAGCTCTTTATTGGCCATTAAGTTATGTATCTTGGAAAGAAGCTCTTCAGTAGTAAAGTACTGACCATTATCTGCTTTAAGGCGAGCATAGATTTCAACTTGCCACATATCATCTTCTTTATCGTCTTCTAGTAATTCATCTACCTCGTATAAGTGTTCATTAGGGTGAAGCTGACTTTTGCTTTCAATCCAAGCTTCATAGCTTACAAAAATTTCAGGCTCTACTAATGGCGGTAAATTATCAGGATTAACTTTATGCTCTTCTAAGCATGTATAAAACTCCTTAGCAAACTCTTCTTTAGTATAGGTAGTTTTATTAAAAACCCAAGGAATTCCCTTAAACTCATGATAATAACCTTCATATATTTTATTACCATCTTTATCAACACCAAGATATTCAATCTTTTCCGTGTTCTCATTTTTGTTAAAAAGGTTTTTGATCATTTCAAAAATCATAATATAATCCTCCTTGTAATCTTTTAAACAATGCTTTGATTTTATTATACCTAACATATTTCTCAATATTCTACATTAATCCCCTATAAAATAACGTAGCCCGAAGCACAAAAGTATATAATTTCTACGTATATAGTAAAAGCCCCTCGCATAGCGAAGGGCTAATCTATTATTGTCTTATAATGTTCTATACTAACTAGCTACCACAAACAATAAAGAATACAGGTATACCATCTTCATTATCTATAAGTCCGTACCCTTCACATTCATGACCTTCGTATTCAATACCTTCAAAGAATACGTGATCTCCTAATTCTTTATTGGCCATTAAATTGTGTAATTTAAAAAGTAATTCTTCTCTAGTAAAATATGTACCATTATCCGCTACAAGATGAGCCATAATTTCTACTTGCCACATGCCATCTTCTTTATCTTCTTCCAGCAATTCTTCGTCGGTAACACGTTCATTATCAAAAAGTTGGTCTTCACTTTCAATCCAAGCTTCATAGGTTACTAGAATTTCAGGCTCTTCTAATCTATCGTCGTCATCTGCTTGATCATCATCTACATATTTTTCTACAATTTTATTATATTCTTTTGAAAACTCTTCTCTGCTATATGTTTGCTTATTAAATACCCAATGTACTGCATCATATGTAGGATAGTTATCTTCTTCGTATTCATTAACGTCTTCAATATCTTTACCTTCTGTAGTAATTTTACTATTTTTCTTATCAAAGAGATTCTTAATGGTATCAAAAATTACAGGGTAATCCTCCTTGTAATCTTTTGGCTTGATTTGAGTTAATAAGTATTTTACAACTTCGCAACACCAGCCCAGCTGTTTATCTAAATGGGACTCTTTCGCCATTTTCATACCTACTTCTATTAACTGTAATGCTTGCTGCACATGTTCAGATTCGTAGCTTTCACCACATCCCAAAGATGCATGAGCATAGCCACAACGATAATACCAAGACCAATCGCGATGTGCCTCATCTATACGATTAAATAAATCGATAGCCTCTGCCGGTCGACCATTATTGTTATACATACGTCCTAAGGTGCTTAATAGTATAGGGGACAAATTATCGATGCCCATATTAGTTAACAGTTCCATCGCACGCTTAATATCGATGCCCTCTTGTTCATTAAGGAACTTAACCTTTTCCGCATCACTTAATTCTTGAAATTCTTCATCCGTAATCTCTTCTATACTGATATATAAGTTCTTAATAAAGTCACCAAAGTTATCTGCTAATAGAGTAATTGAGTAATCACCTTCTTGGTCTACACGTACAACCTTAGGCTCACCGGTAGGACCGCACTCACGATAATCAAGGAAAATCATATCATGCCCACCAGAAATCGTATCGGCTACAACGACACCGATAGGAGGATATTTACATTTCGAAATCCAAAATTCATTCCCCATCTCACCTAAAAGAGAGTATTTCTTACCACTATCGATGCCATATATACCTGTTACGTATACACAATCGTCATCATCGTTAATAAAACAATTTTTCTTTACCACACCACCATTATGTTTTTTAAGTAGCTCAATATATGCTACAGGCAATGTATATCCTAATTCTGATTCAGCATCTTTAATATCGTCATCGGTAACAGGTTTACCTATATAGGATTCAAATGCATAATCAACATCGTTCCAAAATCCAGTCCAATTAAAGTCTTTTAGATCACTCATAATACTCTCTCCTAGCCAAATGGATATAATCTAACCACATAATTACTCATAAATGGAATATTCTTTAATTAAAGCTTTTACCTCATGTTGTATCAATATAGTATCTACAATATAAGAAAAAATGATATAAGGAGATGCATTTATAATCGCTATAGGCGCTAATATAATTGCTACCCATAATAGATCTAGAGGATATGCATACCACTTAATATCTATGGTATTTAAAATGGGTATAACATAATCTATCACTCTTAATTCCCATTGCATTAATGGATTTAATTCCTCACTTGTTCCTACTAGCCAAGCGAAGATAACCCCAAAAAGCAAAAAATATAATATGCCAGTTGGAATTAATATCTTCGCCCTCTTTTTTAATAGATTACGACAAATCTCATCTTCTTCCTCCGGTGCTATATCATATAACATATTGCACTGAATCTGAATGCGTCTAAATCGATAGCGAATATACTTATACAAAATGTTATTAGGTGTATATAACATAATAGACTCCACACATAAGTCATGCTAGCAAAATCATGGAAAATATCTCATCCATCTATGGCAAAATAATGTAAATCTTTGAATTCATCATCCCAAAATGTAAAAGAAAAGATATGAGTATCATCAAAGGTTTGCTCGCAATAGGTCACAGCATCACGTTCTGGTTCAATAACAGGCATACCAATGCGTGTTTTCACTTCATCAATAGTTACATCACCATACCAATCTCGTATTTCGTTATAAATGAAAGTTACAATTGCATCTATATTCTTATGGTAATTAACAGCTAATAGCTTTGCCGTATCTAAATTAGCATCTGTTGGTTTCTCATCCCAGCAAAAATGTATTCCTTCGTAGGATATGGTATATTGCCTTAACTGTTCATCATATATTGCAGGATTAGTCATTTTTTGTTCCTTTTATATAGCTTTCCATCTTCGGTCTTAAATCTAGTACGACTTCCCAATCATCTAATGATGGAGCCTTATGATGTGCAATAAATTCTTCTATAATCTGGAATACCTCTTGAGGGCCTAGCTCATTTTTACCGTATATGATAGCGCCCTGCTCACCATCATTAGTTACACTAAGCTCTATATGTAATAAATCGGTATCTTGATCACTACAAACTTGCACAAAGTTATACATTTTATTATCTATCGGAATTGCATTTGATGGTGATATAACTACAAAATCCTGTTCTTGATCCTCAATAGCGTAGAGATTTTGCTCAACCTCATTCAAGGTAATCCCTTCATACTTATAGTCACCTACATCAATTGACCAATCTGTATAGGCTTTCTCAACGGCATCTACCATATGTATCTCCTCAACTTTACAATATACATTAGAATAAGGTTTCTAATTGACCTGACATATCTGCCATAAACTCATCAAACTTGCAAAGTTCTCGTAACTCTTGATGCTCTATATCATAACAACCAATCTTTTTAGACCTAGGATCCCATACAATTTGCCAATCGTTATACTCGCCTAGCTCTTTAGATAAACGCAATAGGTTACGACGACCTACTTTAAATGGAATTGTATTAATTAGAGGGAAAAATTCTATGGATATAAAATCAGAATCTGGCAATTCAAAATAGAGATTATCTCCCTCTAAAAATAATACTAACGCCTTTGGTAGTTTAAATGATTTTAATTGATCCATTTTATTCTGTAAATCATGATACTCAGCTGGTTCTAGATTTTTAAAATACTCAGCCATTTCCATATCGCCCTTTTCAACAACAATGCTATAGGGACGCATGCCATCCTTTTCCGTGATAGTCACATCAGCGCCATGTTCTACCAAGTATTTGCACATTTTTAAATCTACGTACCGAGCAGCTACACATAGTGGAGTTGGCTTAAAAGGATATACAGAATCTGGTTTATTATAATTAATATCTACACCATGATTGATAAAAAAATCTAGGACCTCATAATTTCTATCTGTAATAGCATTTCTAAAAGCTGGACCACCATATTTCTGAACTGTATGGCCTAAGTCATGAATTATCTGTAAGTGCTTATATTGCTTACCATATAAGGCAGCCTGAAAAGCATCTACTTTCACACAATTTAAAGCATGTATATTGGCCCCATGTGCCACAACGTATTCGATAATCTCTTTTGTTCCATATCGCACGGCTAATAAGAAACTTGGATTTTCTTCTTCATTTATATCTGCACCATGTTCAACTAACCATTGAACACTTGGTAAACAATTCATTACTAACGCCAACTCTAGAGGGGAATACTCACTGTACTTACCCAATTGTATAGGTTTATGAATATCCCAACCATCTACTAATGCGTTTTCTAAAGCTATAATATTTCCTTTTACGATATCTATTACTATTTCAGGCACAGCTTCAAATGTACCTAAATCTTTTATCTGTATCATAGCTCTCTCCCTAAAATAATATTTTTAAAATGATGATTACTAATTACATTATATTACATTTATAAGTATGAGTGTATAGTAAAAGCCCTTCAAATAGGTGAAGGGCTTTCTTACTATTTCTCTTGTACTTGTTTTCCACTCATATGTTCAATAGTAATTTCAAACATCTGTGTAGCTCTACCATTACGAGCAATTTGATCATCAGCTAAAGCTTCATCAGGATAATATTTCATAGCAAATTCTTTCAATCGAGCTATAGAGTCCGAACCTGACTCTAATAAACGACATTTCCCAAGCACAACTGCACTTTGTACATATGGTGCCCAAGGTTCAGATTCATCAATATGCTCATCACCATATACTGTAAAACATACCTTATCTGAAGCTTTTAATGCATCTACTTTATGACCAGCTTTGGCTCCATGAAAATAAATTTTCTGTGTTTTATTATCATAAAAATAGTTAATCGGAATGGCATATGGGTATCCATTATCACCATTCATGGCTAGAATACCTCGACGATTAGACGCCAATAATGTTTCTGTAGCAGCGCGATCTATTTCATTTATCTTTTTACGAATTGGTTTAAACATAATATACCTATTTGTATCAAAGCTTATAAAATTGATACCCTTTGCAATGAAAGTTCATATAATTCATAATCTGTTAAGCCTGTATCCTCATAATACATGGGTAATGTACAGTGATACTTGAACCCCATACTAGAATATAGCTTTTCAGCAGGAACATTGCCTTTAAGGACATCAAGACGTATTGACTTTTGCTTATTTTCTTTAGCATATTTAATGGCAAATCCAACTAATTCTTTAGCATAACCTTGTCCAACGTAATGAGGATATACCCCAAGAGCATGAACGCCCATAACTTCATCTGCATTGGCTTTTGTAGGCCAGTCAACATTCTGGTATCCTTCGTTAGATTCATGATTGATTACCATAGCTGCTATAATTTGCCCACCAATTATACCTATAAATAATTCTCCTTTAGTAATGGAAGACCTTAAATATTCCGGCTCAGGATAAATATCCTTTTTCCAACCTATATCATAGATAGAGTCTTGTAATCCATCTATAAGGGAATGATAAAAAGCCCTAACAGCTTCATATTGTTCTATAATTGCTTTTTCTATGATCATAAATGTATATTACTTTCTATTTCTTATCTTTAGTTACTGTATTAACAAGATACATAAAAGTACCACTATTAGTATCATCAACTTTAGAGTATTCTTTCCAATGTATAGGATACATTCCCGTTAATACATAACATATGCCTCATTAACTACAATACAACTATTTATTCTAATTATATTACATTTGTAAACACGATTGTATAGTGAAAGCCCTTCACATAAGCGAAGGGCTTTAATCGAATAGTATATAAATTTATAATATATCTTAAAACATTGCGTGAGCAATAAAGTAACCCACCACACAGCTTGTGAATACACCAATACAACCAGGTAGTATAAAGCTGTGGTTGATTACGAACTTACCAATGCGCGTTGTACCAGAACGGTCAAATCCGATACATGCAAGGTCTGATGGATAAGTTGGTAAAATAAAGTAAGCATAACAAGCTGGCACAAAGGATAAAATAATGAGAGGATCTACTCCAACACTAAGGCCCATTGGCACTACAATAGCAAGTGCTGCCGCTTGCGAGTTTACCAGTTTAGAAATCAAGAATAGCACAAAAGCATATGTCCATGGATACGCTACAACAATGCCAGACAATGTAGTTTTAAATTGTGGAATGTAAGCACCGAAATATGTTTCTGCCATCCAAGCTACACCATAAACAGAGATAACTGCAATCATACCAGATTTAAATACAGAACCATTCGTTACATCACTAACTTTTACCTTGCACACAAGAAGAATAATCGCAGCAATTACAAGCATAGAAATTTGAATAGTTGGTGTCATGGATAATGGTTTCCATACGCCTTTAGCATTTGGAACAAGTGGTAACAATTGTTCAGGGAAACTACCAAAGAGAGCAATAATAAGAATACCTAGTAGAAAAATTGTTGTTGCCCAATATGCAGTACGTGGAAGTTCAGTTTTAACACTTGCTTCTTTATTTTCTTCATAAATGTACGCACGTTGCTCAGGATTTTTAATACGTTCTTGAAAGTCTGGATCATTTGCAAGATCTTTGCCACGACGCATGCTCCAAATACCAGCAACAATAACACCACAGAAAGTAGCTGGAATTGTAATTGCCAAGATTGTTACTACACTAGCTGGGAAGTTAGCCGCTACTAACATAGCAACAACGGATACGACTGCAACGGATGCCGGTGAAGCACATACCCCCATTTGAGAAGCAATAGATGATACAGCCATAGGTCGTTCTGGACGAATACCTTCTTTGATTGCAATATCATATATAATTGGGAACATTGTATATACAACGTGACCCGTACCGCAAAGAACAGTCAAAAACCAAGTTGTTATAGGTGCCAAAATTGTAATCTGCTTCGGATTTTTACGTAGAAGTTTTTCAGCATAAACTAGCATTACATCTAAACCTTTAGAAGCTTGTAAAAAACCAGAGCATGTAACAACCGCCATAATAGTCAACATTACATCAATAGGTGGTTTTCCTGGAACCAAACCAATTACAAATACAAAAAAGGCAAGACCTAAACCTGATATAGCAGCAAGTCCTAGGCCACCATATCTAACACCTACAATTAAGCAGGCTAATAAAACAATAAAACCTAATAAAATAATCATGAAACTTATCAATCCTTTCAAAACCATACATAATAATACAAATCAACTATATTATATGTTACTATTAAGAAAAATAATAGATACAATAGTCCAAATTAATAAGTTATAATAATGATATTTTTTTATTTTTACTAAAAATAATATTATTTCTAGTATATATGGTTATATTTATTTAGTGCGCTCTAAATAAAACTAGCTTTTTTTACAATTTAGTTTCACTTTTAAATCCTTAAAATATATTCTTTGTTGTCGTTTCAAATATAAACTTATAAATGGTTTAAATATTATTTTTTTAGAGACAACATTTTCAGTAAAATCCAGAATCGTTTTATCACCCTTTGAGTAGAATTTTCCAATCCAAGTCCCCTTAATATTTTTATTGTCTATCTCAAATATCCATGACTGGTATTTAATACATTCTGTAATCCTAAAATAAGTTTCGATTCCATTCTTGGCAATCTCTATAAAGTTATGCTCATCTATAATTCTTACATCTTTTAAATCACTTCTCCAGAAAAAATCCTTTAGATTCGTCACTGTATCCCACACTACTTCTATTGGATATAGTAATGTAGCTCTCATATTAGACACTGCCATAATAATCACCTCAAATATATTAGAAAAACACATAATCAATAAAAGATGAATTAAACTCTTTAACCTACTTACATATCTCTACAAACCCATTAGTAAAATTCATATTAATATAAGTAGTATTCATAATATGATATTATTCAGAAACATATTCCAATGCTATACTTAAAATAGTGTATTTTTATTTATTTTTAAAGGGTTGTGTGTATGAGAAAAAGTAAATGTAAGAAAAAAACAAGTGGTTGCAATCAAACCATTACATCGAAAGCTCTATTATTTTCCATGATTTTAACGGCTATGAGTGGTCAAATTGTAAATGCGATTGACAAGAATGTAACAGATGAATCTGTAACATTACCAACTTATAATGTGACTGTGACCGCTACAAGAACAATGGAAGACATTGTAAAAACACCTAGTTCTGTTTCTATTGTAACAGCGGAAGATATTGAAGTGCGAAGAGCTGATACGGTAGCAGATACTCTACAAATGTTGCCTGGGGTTTATAAAAGCCAAAAAGCCAATGGTGGCTTACAAATCCGTGGATTTGACTCTACCAATACATTAGTACTACTTAATGGTGTACCAATGAATAATACATTTAATAATAGTGTTGATTGGGAAGCTATACCAGTACATTCAATTGAACGAATTGAGCTAGTACGTGGTCCTAGCTCTTCTTTATATGGTGGTAGAGGTGTAGCAGGTGTTATCAGCATACAAACGAAACAAGCAGACCCAAAACAATCCGTAAAAGACATTCATTGGCATGGTCAAGTTGGATATGGCTCTCATGGAACACTGAATAACGAGTTAGGCTTTGACGCTCGTGTATCAGATCGTGTTGCTGTTGGTATGTCTTTTGAACAAAGACGTACTGATGGATATCCAGGTTTCTTCATTACTGGCAAAGCAGCAAAAATTAAACCTAATACAAAAACAGTGACACCTGATAATCCTGTACCACAAACCAAAGATGGTGCCTACCTATTAGGTAGCCGTGGTAATAAGTCATATAATAATAAAAGTCTTTCCACCTATATAACGATGAATCTACGTGACAAGGAATCATTAACATATTCATATCTATACACAAAAAATAGATATGCCTATGAAAATCCTATGAGTACGATTATAGTAAATGGTAAACCAGTTTTCTCAGGAAACATCAAAATAAATGATCAAAAATATGTGGCTCTTAGAACAAGTAGATATTTAGGCTATGATGGATTGAAAGAATATCACGCTCATAATTTACAATATAAAAATGACAAGAGCAAATTACAAGTTATTTTTAATGTATTGGATCGCAAGAAAGACGGATTCTCTAGCCCTAATAGTCCAAACACACCAAACTATAATGGACCTGGCGATGACTCCTTCTACCCTGGAAAAACAATTAACTTAGATGTACAAAAAATATGGGACCGTATGGGTAAACATACTCTTGTTGCTGGATTAAACTGGAAAAAAGAAAACTTTGATCAAAAACGAAGAGAACTAACAAATTGGAGAAATCATTCCTCTTTTGATTCTACAACATATCCAGGTGGATTGTATGAAATTAACAAAGGCGCTACTAACAATCTAGCATTATTCATACAAGATACTTATCGACCTAATAATGATTGGGCCATTTATACGGGACTTCGTATAGACCGATTTAAAAAGTACCATGGACAACACGTTACTTATGATAAAGTTAATAAAAAATATGACGCCGTAAATCATGGAGAAGGCACCTATACAGAATTGAGTCCTAGATTGGCTATTGAACATTATTTGAATGACTCTTTGAACGTGTATGCTTCTTACGGACACTCCTTTAACCCACCTCCATTGAGCCAAGTGTATCGATATAGTGATATTGTAAAAGCCAATCCTAACTTAAATCCAGAACGGTCTGACTCATTTGAAATTGGTCTAAAAAAGGAATGGAATACAAAAACAACATTAAATGTGTCTGGATTCTATGTAAAAACAAAAGACAAAATAAAATATGTAACCTATTATGATCGTAATGGTGATGTAGATTATAAAATGTATAATAATGTGGACCTAGAAACTCGCCGTGGTGTAGAACTAGAAGTTCGACATAAATTATCATCAAAATGGTCTGTATTTGGAAATTATACTTGGCAAATGGGCCGTATTAAACACAAAGAACTTCCTAATACAAATACTAACGAATATACAGAAATAAATTATGATATTCCTAAACATATATTCCATGCAGGGCTTGAATATACTAGTGGCAAATGGAATGCCCTTTGGGATACTCAATATGTAAGTCGTCGTCAATCTATTGATGACATTACTGGTCAATATGGTTCAGAAGACAGTTACTTTATTTCTAATGTAGCTATGAATTATAAGTTCTCTAAAGAAGCGACATTGCAGTTTGGTATCCAAAATGTATTTAACCGCATCTTCTTTAATGATGAAGCAACAGCCGGTCGCACATACTCCGCAAGTATGAAGTTTAAATTCTAGTGATTCTGTTCTATGTTAAAAAAAACATCTATAATTTAATCCAATTAGGATTATATAAAGAACTATTTAAAATTTTATATGATGAATTGTAAAATATATTGCGACAAATAAAAAGACTCATATTGGAGATCTCGTGTAAAATGTAAATAACCACAAATACATGACACGGAGATCTCTAATATGAGCTATATACATCTTACCATAGAAAAACGAAGTCAAATAGAAGTTTTACGAAGAGAAGGATACTCTGTTCGTAGGATTGCTAGCTTAATCGGGGTTCACCATTCTACTGTAGCAAGAGAATTAAATCGCGTTGAAGGTGAATATTCTGCGATTAAAGCACAACAATTAGCCATTAGTAAGTCTGCTAATAAAGGCAGACCAACAAAGTTAACACCTCAATTAGCGGCTTTAATTGAATCCAGGTTACAACAAACTTGGTCTCCAGAAGAAATAGTTGGTGCTGAATTAGTTGGAGTTCTAAGCTTTAAAACAATTTATTCTTGGATCCATCGTGGTTTTCTTGCTGTAACAGAAACAGTACTTCGCCGGAAAGGCAAAAAGCCCGGTACACAAGAAAAGCGTGGACGGTTCAATGTGAAAAAGACCATTAAGGACCGACCTCAAGAAGTTGAAAACCGTAAGACTTTTGGTCATTGGGAACTAGATACAATGGTGTCTTCCAGAGGTCAAAGTAAAGGTTGTTTAGCTACATTTGTTGAACGTAAAACTCGATTTTATGTAGCAATAAAAATGGATGACCGAACTAATGATTCTATGTTTTTAGCTATTAGTTCCCTATACAACACATTAACAAGTAAATTACTTAAAACCTTTACAGTGGACCGTGGTAAAGAATTTGCGTGCTTTGAACAGGTTGAAAACGAGTTTGGGATACCAATGTATTTTGCTGATGCCTATGCAGCATGGCAACGTGGCTCTAATGAAAATAGTAATGGTTTACTTCGAGAGTTTTTCCTAAGAAAACCGATTTAGCAAAAGTAACACTAGATAAACTAACAGAAGCACTAGTGCTGATTAATAATCGACCTAGAAAATGCCTTGGGTTTAATACACCATTTGACATGTTTAAATATGAGATTAAAAAATTGATTTAATTTTGTCGCATTACTTATTGCAATTCATCAACAAATTATAGAAAATGTTAACCGACAAAGATATGAACAAAAATGATCTCAAAGAAGCAGCTGGAATCAGTGCAGCTTCCATTGCAAAACTTGGTAAGGGTGCAAATATCACTACTGATGTTCTTCTTAAACTCTGTGAAGCTATGGATTGTAAGTTGGAAGATATTATGGAAACAATAAATGATTAATACTTAGGAGGAGTAAACAATGTCACAAGCATCGGATGCATTTGAAAATGAAATAGTAACAATGGTCAGTAATCATATTGGTGAAAAATTACCTTATACTCTACCTGATTGGATGATTAATGAAGGCATTCAGCCTAATGCCACAATAGTATCGGTTGACGGTATTGGTAGCAAAAGCAAAGATAATAAAACCGATGTCATCATTAAATTAAGTGAAGGAGAACCAATTAAGATTTCAGCAAAACTTCGTAATGCTGACTATTTTGGAAATTGGTATGGACACAAAAGATTCCTAGACGAATTTGGAATGGCTGCGTTTCAAAGAATGACAAAAGCATCTACTAATTGGGCTAATGAATGGGCAAAAATTGCAGTGGCACCTTATGTTGGTGTAAGTATATGTTTTGGTAGAAGAACTGGAAAAACCGGACAGGACTTCTTAGATATTTTTACCTTTGAAGACATTTTAACTGTAGCACGAGGATACGGAAGTGGTGATCATGTCGCCAACTGTATGTACATCTCAAATAATAGCGCAAACAGCATTCAGGCTTTAATTAACAATGTTGAAGAAATCACGGCAGAATCCGTTAATACAGCAACAGAGAGTTTTAAAGTTGCACATAGACCGATAAATCCAATCACTGAAGGTACAAACCGCGGTAAGAATGTTTACACAAGATTCAAGCCATACAAAAAACTATCTGCAAAAACTGTAATACGTGATCCCAAAGAACTATTTAAACTTGGTGAATTTGTAGAGGTAGAACCCATTGCATTGAATCATAATCACATTCTAGATGATTTAGAAGAAAATTATAATATTGTCATTCCAAGAAAAGGCAAATAATAAATAATTAGAGACTGTTTACGGATATGATCTGCACCCATTTTCTTGGACAGATATAATTAAGCTATTCTTTGGGAATGAGTTCGGTATTCTACCGGACTCATTCCTTTTAATTATTGTCTTTAGACTGGTTCGTGACGTAGTCGCGAACCAGTCTAAAGACAATAATAAAAAACTGCACCTCCAAAAATTGTGTCCAATTTTTGGGGTGCAGTTCAATAAAAGATAAACAGTCTCTAATTATTTATTATTCTAAAGCCGCCTTAATACCTAAAGCAATTTCATATGCAAGATTAACCGGAACTGCATTTCCAATCATTTTATAACCAACATCCGTACTCTCATAAAGATATTTAAAGTCATCTGGAAACCCTTGAACTCTTGCAACTTCTCTAATCGTCATTCGTCTATAAAGATGCTCTTTTCCTTCTACAAATCTGCAATCATTTTTGCCAAACTTAACCATCTTAGGAGCCTGAGGATGAAGTTGGCATTGTCTACCTGATGCCTGAACCGTAAACCCCTGTTCATCCCATCCTCTCACCCTATTTCTGCTCATGAAAATTGTTGAGAATGCACCAGTAAAATATTCATTATTATTAATTGCATCAGGATTATGTTTATTCTTATCAGCTGCAGGAACTGCCGTATCTTGTAAATCCCAAATAATATCTCGAAGAGTAATTTTTTTATCATCATCCATTGTAGAGCCTTTAGGAAATTCAAAATTTATATTTAAGTCTTTTCTAAAACCAATATAAAACACTCTTTTTCTATCTTGGGCAACCCCATAATCTTTTGCATTTACTTGTGTAAGTGATACATTATAGCCAGCTTCACTAAATAACTTCAAAATGTTCTGTACAGCTGCAGAGTGCCTATTGGCAAGCATCCCACTGACATTTTCTGCTAAAAAAAACTTTGGCTTGAATTCTTTTAAAATTCTAATATAATCAAAAAACAACTGGCCGCGTTCATCCTCAATTCCTCTAAGAGAACCTGCTTCTGACCAAGATTGGCATGGTGGTCCACCGATAATACCATCTACTTCTCCATCAATATACTGTGCAATATCTTCCTTAGTTACTTTTCTAACATCACCTTCAATTAACTTTGTTTTTGGATGATTTTCCTTGAAAGTACTCCATATTGTTTTATCAAATTCATTAGCTACTGGAATATTAAATCCTGCTCTTTCAAAACCAAGATCAAGACCTCCACAACCGCTGAATAAGCTAATTACATTCATTATTTCTCCTCCCATGCCTCTAGATCTATTTTAAAGTTAATATTATTCTTTTTGCAAAATACTTTGATTTTCTTTAATGCCTGATAATTTGGAGTCGCCTTCCCATTTTCCCAACGATTCACTGTTGAAAAAGATACACCAATTACTTCAGCAAACTCTGTTTGATTCAATAAACATTTTCTTCTAATATCTTTAATCTCAGTGCTTATACTCATGAATAACCTCCATTATATCCATTTATATAGCTTTATTATAGCGTGTATAAAACAAAAAGTAAACCAACTAAAGCTTCCTTAATGGATATATGCCTTACTAATATAATATCCGAGATATATGAATTTACATCCAACACCTCGGAATTTTTATATTTTGCTGCTTCTTAGTATATTATCTACCTGAAGCAATATTAAACCAGATATTTTATTGTATAGTCGTTTCCCTTATATATTCAAATAAATAAGCCATAGCTTCTTCTAAACTGAAAAAATTTCTACTATCGCTAGAAGAACGTCTACCATTATTTTTAACTACAACATTTACACTTTTTCTTTTCATCTCTAAATAAATATCTTTATTTGGTAGCCCTATAGATGTACCTGTCCAATGATAATTACCACTCATATACCAATTATATAAAAAGTGTATTTTCTCAAGAGAATTTCTCATCTCTGCAGCACTATGATATCTTTTTTCAGGTAAAGGATTACAAGCCTTCCTAATTATCCGCTGAATTTTTAGTGGAACATATGGTTCTTGCTGTATTTTCCCAATTAATTTTCCCGTTCTTATAAGACTTTCAAAGTTAGTTATATTTTGCAAAAACAAACTCCAGTTTGATATATTATTTACCATCCTGAACATCGTCATACCTAATGCAAAAATATCTGTTTCTACCGTTGCAACAGAATAGTCGACAAAAGTTTCTGGGGCAGCATGAGATCTATACCATCTCCATGGAATAATTAAGCCCCCTAATGCTGTTGACAATCCAAAATCCGATAATTTAGGTATACCATTATCAAGCAAAATATTTGCAGGTTTTATATCTCTATGTATAATTCCTTTTAAATGGGAAAATTCAACTGCAAACAAAATATCCTTAATATAACGTATACTTTCAGAAACAGGCACAAATCTATTCTGAAGTAATCCATCAATAGAAGCTCCGTTTGCCAATTCCATATCCACAATAAATACATCTTCAGAATTAAAAGTAAGTAATTCTCCACTATTTATTCTAATAATATTGTTGTGCTGACATTTATATGGAATTGCTGCCTCATTAAAAAGTTCATAAGCTTTTCTCGGGTCAGAAACTTCCAATATTTTAATAGCCTTTTCCGCATTTAAAACTCTATCTACAGCTTTATAAACTGCACCAAATCCGCCATTTCCCAATTTAGTTAACAGTTTATATTTTCCAATATCTGCACCAGAATAATCCTTTTCAATATCCATCTTACTGTCCAATCTCAAACCATGCAATTAACGTAGCCTGCAATTCTTCAGTAGTTCTAAAATTTTTATCTGAAAAATACTCACTACATTTTTTTATTTTTGCTCCTTTACCCGCACTAATCCATTGGCTATTTCTTTCATTGATAGCAATATTATTTTTATTGCATAACAAATTTAAAACCCCTAATGAAAAATGCATATAAGGTATCTGCTTAAGTTTGGCATTTAACGATAACTTATAAATTACATTACTAGGATGGTATTTGGTAATTAATTCAGTAAACAGGTTATAAAAATCCCTCATTAATATACCTGTGGGAGTATCTATTTGAAACCCTTCTTTTCCAGATTCCAAAAGAACAGCATCTTCCATATTTGATCCATCCACAACAGAATACCATAGTTCATTTTTCTTTATTGCAATACCAAGGCTTATCATAGATTTACAACTCCTCAAATTATTTTATCACTGACATAGTAATACTTTATTATACCAATATATTAAATTTTTCACTTACCAAAATAATCCATGAAATAGAAATTCCGATAATATGTATATCAAACTTCTCTACTCAAAACTATATCAACATTTTTGTCGATACAACCCACTTCAATAGTCTTATCTACACAACCTTCAAAAAGTCCTTGATTTCATGCGGTTTCCAGGCTATTTTCCCATCTCGATTATAGACCATATCAACCCTTAGAAAGCCCATATTTACTAGGCTTTTCTAAGTATTTAATTCTGTACTTTAGTCAACAAACTTACGCACTCAACATGAGCGGTCATTGGGAACATGTCAACGGGTTGGACTTCTTTTAGTTCATAGCCGTAGTGTGTGAGGATTTCAATGTCTCTTGCCATAGTTGCAGGATTACAGGATACGTAGACAATACGTTTTGGTTCCATACCCGCCGCAGAGGTTAGTACTTCTTCTTTACAGCCTGCACGGATTGGATCGAATACGATGACGTCTGGTCGTACGCCAGCTTTGTAGAGTTTTGGCATTTCTACAGCCGCATCAGCGACGATAAATTCCGTATTATCATAGCCATTGCGTTTCGCATTTTCACGAGCGTTAATGATGGCTGGTTCTACGATTTCAATACCTATTACATGTTTAGCTTTATGTGCCAAAAACAATGAAATAGTCCCCGTACCACAGTACGCATCGATAACGGTTTCATCACCTTTTAAGTCCGCATAAGTTAATGCTTGATCGTAAAGTACTGTAGTTTGTTCTGGATTCACTTGGAAGAAGGAGTGTGGAGATAAGGTAAACCGCAAGTCTTTAATATGGTCTGTAATCGTCCCATCTCCATAAAGAATACGATTTTTAGGCCCAAGAATAACATTTGTACGCTTACCATTCACGTTATGAACGATTGTTTCCACCTGAGGTACACGTTCAGTCAGGTTTTTAACCCACTTTTCTTGATGCGGTAAGTTATCTGTTGCGGTTACAAGAAGAACCATCCATCCGGATTGCCCAATACGTCCAATGATATGACGCAACCCCCCTTTTCCTGTATGTTCATCATAGGGCTCAACATCAAGCTCTTTAGCAATTTGATAACATGCTTGCGCAATGATATTGTTGCCTTCATCTTGTATGGGACAATTCGTGCCTTGCACGATATCGTGAGAACCCATAGCATAAAATCCCATGAGAATATCACCTTTAGTACCACCTACAGGCATTTGCATTTTGTTGCGATATGCCCAAGGCTCTTTAGGTCCTAATGCTGGCTTAACAAGGTCTGGATTTTGATGACCTATGCGCTCGATAACGTCCTTCACCTTTTGTGTTTTTAGTGAAAGCTGTCCTTCATAGGTAATGTGTTGTAATTGGCAGCCTCCACAGAATCCATAAAGATCACACCTAGCATCAATACGATTAGGAGCCATAGTAACAATTTCTAATAGTCGTCCTGTAGCATAAGTCTTTTTCACCATATTGATGGATACTTTCACGGTTTCTCCAGGCAAGGCAAAGGGAACAAAGACTGTAAAATCCTCTACACGACCTACACCTTCACCACTGCTACCTATACCATGAATAGTAACTACTACTTCATCACCTAACTTAACTGGAGCATTTAGTATGGCCTGTTGCTTCTTAGATAATGTACTAATAACTGATTGACCTCTATTCGCACAATTACCGTTTCTACGTTGTTGTTTAGATTTTTTCTTACGAGATGTACGACTTGTACCGTTCATTACGAGTCTCTTTTCTTCCAAATTTTAATCATGCCAGTTACGATAAGTACGAAGAATACAGTACCAAATTTCACGAGCAATTCTTCACCTTGTATATATGGCATAAGAAGTGGATCTTCCACAATCATTTCACCAGCAACCCAACCTAATAAAGCTCCACCAGCCCAAAGGATGACAGGGAACTTATTGATGATACGAGCTAATAGTGTAGAGCAGAACACAATGATGGGAACAGTAATCAACATACCAACAATAACGAGCTCTAAATGTCCTTTAGCGGCACCAACTACGCCAATTACATTATCGATACTCATCATCGCATCAGCCACAATGATTGTCCAAATGGCTCCCATTAAAGAATTCTTAGCTTCGATATGTGCCTCTTCATCTCCACCTTTTAAGAGTTGAATGGCAATCCATACAAGTACAAGGCCACCACCTAAATGAATAAGAGGAATTAAAGTAAGTGCTTCTACTAAAAGAGTGGCAAATACAAGGCGCATTCCAATAGCCCCTACTGTACCCCAGATAACGGCTTTCTTTTGTAATTCTGGCGCCAATTTACCCGCTGCCATACCAATAACAACGGCATTATCTCCTGCCAATAAAATATCGATCAAAATAATTTTACTAATCGTTATCCATGTTGCAGCTTCTAAAAATTCCATTCTATACTTACCTCAATTCACTCTGCTAATTCAATAACTATCCCTTAACTATACCACAAATTCTCTATTTTCTCATCTAAAAGAAAGCTCTTAGATTACCACTGTTATTCTTAAGATTAGCCTATAAGGTTCTTTATAATGACTATACTTTTACGAAAAAATATCTCTCCTCCTATGACTAGAAGAAGAGATTTATTACATTATTTTTTAAGTTTCTTTACTAACAAAGATGCCCCTACTACGAGGATAACAGCTCCAACTTTGATGAGTAATGCATACGGTTCTACGGTATGTGAAATTAATTTATCTTCCACACTCATCGCTGCACCCACCCAGGCAAGAATACCGCCACCAACGTAAAGGATGATTGGAAAGCGTTCGATAACTTTTACAAATAAAGTACTACCATAAATGATAATAGGTACTGTAATAAGCATACCGATAGCAACTAATGTCATATCACCACCAGCGGCACCAACTACACCAATAACATTGTCAATACCCATAATTCCATCAGCAATGACAATGGTCATGATAGCAGCGCGCAAGTTATCTTTAGCCTCAATATTGTGCTCGTTATCATCATCAACAACAAGCTTGTAACCGATCCATAAAAGAAGGATACCACCTACTAAACGTAAAGCAGGGATATTGTTCAATGCCTCTACAAATAGGAATGCCATAACAAGACGTAAAATAATGGCGCCAGCTGTGCCCCAGAAAATCGCCTTCTTCTGTAAATGTGCGGGTAAGTTGCGAGCCGCCATACCAATAACAATGGCATTATCACCAGCTAATAAAATATCAATAACGATGATTTGCAGCATCGCTAATAAGCCTTGTACAGTTAAGATGTCCAATGTATCCTCCTTAGAATAAAACAATAGTATATATATTATAATCGATATAGTAAAGTAGTGTAAAATTCAATTATCAACATATATATACGTTTTTATCATAATTCTTTCTTATTAAATAAAATAGTTTATATAAGCTCATTTCTCCCCTTACATAATCATAATATGGGCTCTATTTTTTTATATATTTAATTCCTTTTTTTCTTAGGTTTTGGCTATTAAATTAAGCTACTTTATGGTATGGTATAATATATCGTTACTAGGGAGGTTAGTATGTATCAAACATATTCTATACTGCAAAAATTATGGTTGTTCATAAAACTATTTACTCCAATGTGCATCACTCAATTTTCCCTGATTGGGGCTACCTTCATCGCCATCTTTTTAACGGGACAATATAGTACGACTGATTTAGCTGGAGTCGCTACGGGATATAATTTATGGCTCCTTTTCTATATTTTTGCACAAGGAACGTTGATGGGTATCACGCCAATCATTTCTCAGCTATTAGGAGCTAAGAAAACAGATGATATTCCAATAATCTTTCATCAAGGCCTTTTCATCGGTACAGGACTAGCATTTTTAATTTTATTAATTGGTATATTCGGCTTACGCCCTTTATTGACATATTTAAATCTTGAACCGGCTGCCGCCGAGGTATGTATTAGTTATCTGAAAGCCTTTGCACTTGGTTTATTCCCATTACTCTGGGTAAATACCTTGCGTAACACGGTTGATTCTCACGGATTGACACATTACTCCATGGCCATTGTCTTTACAAGCTTTGTGATTAACGTATTCTTAAATTACGCACTCATCTTTGGTCATTACGGCTTTCCTGAAATCGGTGGTGTTGGTGCTGGCTATGGTATTGCCGGTGCCTGTTGGACCAACTTTATTCTATTTAGCTTAGTCATTCTATTGCATCCTAAGTTAAAAGGCTATCACATCTATAAAGATTTCCATAGCCCTAATTTCCACTATATCCGTGAACAATTACAAGTTGGTATACCCATTGGTTTTTCCATCTTCTTTGAAGCTAGTATCTTTAGCATTGCTGGGCTTTTAATGGTTCACTTTGGATCTGCTGTAGTAGCAGCTCACCAATCGGTTATTTCCTTTACTAATGTTTTCTACTGCTTGCCATTAAGCATTGCCATGTCTTCTACCATTGCCGTTGCTTATGAACTCGGTGCAGGACGAAAAATAGAAGCTATCCAATACTCTTATATTTCTCGTGTATTAGCCATCATCATAGCCGTTCTCATTTGTGCCTTTACGTTCACTCATATGGATAATATTGCTGATCTATTCACTAATGATGATGAAGTATATGAGCTTATTTATCACTTTCTTGGGTATGGCATATTTTTTGCTGCCATCGATGCCATAGGTACTCCATTACAAGGTATTCTAAGAGCCTACAAGGATGTTAAAGTAGTTCTTTACATCTCACTCATTTCTTATTGGGGTGTATGTTTCCCAACGGCTTATACCCTTGCTAAAAATCCTAATTATGGACCATTTGGCGTATGGATTGGTTTGTTGGCTAGTGTAGTAGTTGCGGGTATATTATTTACACTTCGCACATACTATATACAACATTACAAACCTAGAGCTATTACAAAATAATAAAAGCACCTATTGAATATTACACATCAGTGTAAAACATTAATAGGTGCTTTTTCCATTTTATTTTAAAATCTCTTGTTTCTCTACTTTGGACATACGAAAGAAATTATATAGCATTTCTGCCGTCTTATAATTCATAGATTCTACTTTTGCAAGTTCATCAATAGATGCCTCTTTCATGGCCTCTAAACTATTAAAGTGAGCCCATAAGGCCTTACGGCGTTTAGGCCCGATGCCTTCAATATGGTCTAATATAGACTCAAGATTTCGCTTGCCACGCAACTTACGGTGATAGGTAATGGCAAAGCGATGAGCTTCATCACGAATTTGTTGAAGTAATTGAAGTTCCGGCGTGTGATGGCTCAAAATGATACTTTCAGATTGCCCTTCTACAAAGACCTCTTCAATACGTTTAGCCAAAGAAATAACAGGCACATCTGTAACACCAACGGCACGGATTAATGGCAAGGCCGCATTGAGCTGACCTTTACCACCATCGATGATAATAAGATCCGGCATAGGCCAGTCTGTTTCATTACCATAGCGTCGTTCCATGATTTCTGCCATCGATTTAAAATCATCTGGCTTACCCTGTGTTGTTTTCAATTTAAAGCGGCGATATTCCTTCTTCGCAGGCTTGCCACCTTCAAAAACAACCATAGAAGCTACCGTTTCAGCCCCTTGTGTATGAGATATATCAAAACACTCCATACGTTCAGGTAAACGTGGTAAATCGAGAATCTCGGCTAACTTCTTAACCGCCCCGCCAGTCTTATCGATTTGGTGCTGCCACTGACGACGACGTTCTTCAAGGAAAGTTTCCGCATTTTCATGAGCCATCTTAATCATGTCCATCTTATAGCCACGTTGTGGCACAGATACATCTACATGTTGGCCTTTGAGCTGTGTAAACCATTCACTTAATAAGTCCCTATCTGTACTCTCCATAGGTAGTAGTAACTCTTTAGGGATAAAGTTTGTATCTCCATAGTATTGCTTGATAAAGTCCGTCATAATCGTTTCTGGACTATCTCCATCATGTTGCACAAAGTAATTTTCACGGCCTAACAGACGACCACCGCGGATGAATAGCAACTGCACACAGGCCATCGATGTATCTACAGCCAACCCTAATACGTCTAAGTCGCCACGTTGAGTAACCATGCGTTGCTTTTCTTGTATCTTTTCAATACTAGATAATTGATCACGATACCGTGCCGCATCTTCAAAGCGCAAATCTTCTGCAGCAGTTTCCATCTTTGATTTAATTTCCTTTAGCAATGGTATAGGTTTACCTTCAAAAAGTTCTATGATTTCGTCAATATACTTTCGATAATCCGGTACAGATATTTTGTTAAAACACGGTGCCTCGCAGTAATGCATATGATACTGCAAGCATGGGCGTTCTACCTTCATAGATTTACAGGTACGCAATGGATAGTACTGGCGTATTAATTTCAGTACCACATGGACGGATGTAACATCTGTAAAAGGGCCAAAATACTTAGCTCCATCCCGTTCAAGACGACGCGTCATATATACACGAGGATAGTCTTCTTGCACTGAGATTTTGACATAGGGGTATGTCTTATCATCGCGGAGCCTAATATTATATTTAGGTTCATGCTCCTTGATAAGCGTATTTTCTAAGATAAGTGCTTCCATTTCCGTCTTTGTTTGAATGACTTCCACATCGACGGCACGTTTCATCATGGCCGTTACCTTTGGTGCCCGATTCGCATCATTACGTACATAGGAACGCACACGGTTGCGCAAATTAATAGCTTTACCTACATAGATGATGCGGTTATATTGATCGCGCCATAAATAGACACCTGGCGTCGTTGGCAGATGACTGACCTTTTCCAGTAATTCTTCAGACGGCATATTTCCTCCTTTCCTTGTAGATTACAAGAGAATAGATTACACACTTCTTTAAGTAATGACCTTTATAAGTTGAAGGACGTAGTCTATTCTCTTTATGATTTTTCTTTTATAGAAACTTAAATATATGTACTATTTTATTTCTTATGCTTCGCTGCTTTCATAAATTTCTTAGTCTGTTCCAATACAGGACCCAAGAATTTGCCGGTATAGCTTTCTTTTACCTTAGCAATTTCCTCAGGTGTACCAGTAGCCACGATAGTGCCACCGCGATTACCACCTTCAGGACCAAGATCGATGATGTGGTCAGCCATTTTAATAACATCTAAGTTATGTTCGATAACAACAACTGTATCGCCACCCTCTACGAGTTGTTGCAATACATGTAACAACTTACGAATATCTTCAGCATGAAGACCTGTAGTAGGCTCATCAAGGATGTATAACGTTTTACCGGTGCTACGACGAGCTAACTCAGTAGCTAATTTTACACGTTGTGCTTCACCACCAGATAATGTAGTAGCCGCTTGACCTAAACGAATATAGCCAAGACCAACCTCTTGGAGGGTAACCATCTTACGATTAATTTTAGGTATAGCACTAAAGAATTCTACCGCATCATCTACGGTCATATCTAATACATCAGCAATGGATTTACCTTTATATTTAACTTCCAAGGTTTCACGATTATATCGTGCCCCTTTGCAGACTTCACAAGGCACATATACATCTGGTAAGAAATGCATTTCAATCTTGATAATACCATCACCACGGCAAGCCTCACATCGACCGCCTTTTACGTTAAAGCTAAAACGACCTTGTTTATAGCCACGCATTTTAGCCTCAGGCGTTTGACTATATAGTTCGCGAATCGCATCAAATACACCTGTGTATGTAGCTGGATTGGAACGAGGTGTACGTCCGATAGGGCTTTGATCAATATTGATTATTTTATCAATATGTTTAATGCCTCGAATCTCTTTATGAGCTCCCACCTTATGATAAGAACGATACAACTGATTGGCTAATCCTTTATAAAGAATTTCATTGATTAAGGTAGACTTACCAGAACCACTGACCCCCGTAACGACAGTAAATAATCCTATCGGAAATTTTACATTAATATTATGTAAATTATTTTCCTTCGCACCGCGAATTTCAATGCAATTCTTGCCTGGTTTGCGGCGTTCTTCGGGAAGTGCTATAAACTTACGACCACTTAAGTACTGACCAGTAATGGAGTTTTCTACCTTCATCACTTCCTCAACAGTACCTGCTGCAATAATTTGTCCACCATGCTCACCCGCCCCAGGACCGATGTCTACTAAATAATCAGCAGCGCGCATGGTATCTTCATCATGTTCTACAACAAGCAAAGTATTTCCTAAATCACGTAACCCTTTTAATGTATCGATGAGTCGATCATTATCGCGTTGATGTAAACCGATGGATGGTTCATCTAGAATATACAACACACCAACAAGGCCAGAGCCAATTTGTGTGGCCAAGCGAATACGTTGTGCTTCACCACCAGATAATGTGCCTGCACTACGGTTCATTGTTAGGTAATCGAGGCCTACATTATTGAGGAAACCTAAACGAGCATTGATTTCCTTCAAAATTTGAGCGCCAATGACTTGTTCACGCTCTGTTAATTGTAGATGTCCAAAGAAATCTAATGCTTCCTTTATAGTTAATTGTGTGACCTCATTGATATTCTTATCCCCTACGGTAATAGCCAATACTTCAGGTTTTAGACGAGCACCATGGCAAGTAGTACAAGGCTTAATGGACATAAACTTTTCAAATTCTTCACGCATAGAATCTGTAGAGGCTTCACTATGACGGCGCTTAACCATCGGTAAAATGCCTTCGTACTCAGTAAAGAATTCCTTTATTTCACCTCTCATATTTTCATAGGTGAAACTTACCTTATCCGTCGTACCGTACATCACCTTTTTCTGTAATGCTTTCGGCAATTCATCATAGGTGGAGTCTAAGGAATATCCATTAGCTTTTAATAGGCCTTCTACTTGACGCATAAACCAAGCATTAGGATTAGAGCTCAATGCTTGCACACAACCATCAGCAAAGCTAATGGATCCATCTGGAATAACGCGCTCCTCATCAACCTCCATAGTAGAACCAATCCCTAAACAGGATGGACACGCACCAAATGGACTATTAAATGAGAACATACGCGGTTCAATCTTAGGTAGCGAAACATGACAATCCGGGCACGCAAAATGTTGGCTATACATATGTTCAGGTCCATCTACCTCTTGAATCACAACGATGCCTTCCGCCCATTTTGATGCAGTCTCCATAGAGTCAGCCAACCGGGATTCAATGCCTTCTTTTACAACGAGGCGGTCTACTACGATATCGATGGAGTGTTTTTTATTTTTCTCTAATACGATTTCTTCGTCCAAGGTACGCACTACACCATCTACGCGAGCACGAACAAAGCCTTCTTTGCGAAGTTGTTCAAATACCGATTTATGTTCTCCCTTTTTACCTTGAATCATAGGGGCTAGCACTAAAACCTTAGTACCTTCAGGAAAGCTCATTACATCATCTGTCATTTGTTGTATTGTTTGTTGTGTAATAGGCTTACCACACTCTGGACAATGGGCATGACCTACACGTGCAAATAATAGACGCAAGTAGTCGTAAATCTCCGTTACAGTACCAACCGTAGAACGAGGGTTGCGACTCGTCGTCTTTTGGTCGATAGAAATGGCTGGAGATAAGCCTTCAATATAATCCACATCAGGTTTATCCATTTGTCCCAAAAATTGACGGGCATATGCAGACAGGGACTCAACATAACGACGTTGCCCTTCTGCGTAAATCGTATCAAATGCTAGAGATGATTTACCAGAACCACTGAGGCCAGTTAAGACAATAAACTGATCACGTGGCAAGGATATATCAATATTTTTTAGGTTATGCTGACGCGCACCTTTTACAATCAATTGGTCTTTCATTATCTTTCCTATTTAAAGAGATGATACCAAACGGCATCATCTCTCTGATTACTAACATGAAATAATATATGTATATTATCGCACATATAGTCTATATAATCTATGTGTTTTCTTACAATCTTTTAAAATTGTTCCTAAGATTTACTTTTTGGACCTGTCCGCTTTCTAGATTTGGTAGAAGCAGGCTTCTTCAACTTGCTATCTCCTGCACTATGCATATCGGACCATTGTTGACGTAATACGCCCAATTGATCACGTAATTTAGCAGCGGATTCAAATTCAAGCTGCTTGGCGGCGGCCTTCATTTGACGATCTAGCTCTTCAATCTTATTGTACAATTCTTCCGGTGTTATATCTGCCACCTTAGGTGCTGATGTATCTTGAACATATGATTCGTGTCCATGGTCCATGCCCTCTGAGGATTTTTTTTGTTTTCCTTTTTTCAGTGAAAGTCCCTTTCCCTCGGTAACCATATCTTCTTCGATTTTCGTTAATTCGATAAGCTCTTTTACATCTTTAGATACAGATTTAGGCGTGATATTATGTTCAATATTATAAGCCTCTTGCACGGCACGACGACGATCGGTTTCATCGATAGCTCGTTGCATAGAACCTGTTACACGATCTGCGTACATGATAACATGACCATTCACATTACGAGCCGCACGACCTATAGTTTGAATCATGGCCGTATCGGAACGCAAGAAACCTTCCTTATCCGCATCTAAGATAGCAACCAAGGAAACCTCTGGCATATCGAGACCTTCACGAAGCAAGTTAATACCAACTAATACATCGAATACGCCAGCCCGCAAATCACGAATGATTTCAGCCCGCTCAATAGTAACAATATCGGAATGAAGGTAACGAACGCGTACGCCCATTTCCTTCAAGAATTCTGTTAAATCCTCAGCCATCTTCTTCGTCAAGGTCGTAACGAGAACCCGTTCATTCTTGGCAGCTCGCTTGTGAATCTCTCCAAGCAAGTCATCCATTTGCCCCTTTATAGGTCGAATTTCTATAGATGGATCTAATAGGCCTGTAGGACGAATGATTTGCTCTGCAATATTCGTTTCTACTTCCATTTCGTATGGACCAGGCGTTGCCGATACGTAAACAATTTGATTGATACGCTCTACAAATTCATCGAATTGAAGCGGTCTATTATCGAGTGCAGAAGGAAGGCGGAAACCGTATTCTATAAGAGATTCTTTACGCGCACGGTCACCATTGTACATGGCCCGTATCTGAGGCATCGTCACATGAGACTCGTCCACCATGATGAGAAAATCATCTGGGAAATAATCAATCAATGTAAACGGTGCTTCCCCAGCCTTGCGTTCAGACATATGACGTGAATAGTTTTCGATGCCCGAGCAATAGCCCATTTCTTGCATCATTTCTATATCATAACGGGTACGCTGTTCTAAGCGCTGAGCCTCCAATAGACGGTCAGCAGCCTTTAACTTCGCTAACTGCTCATCTAGTTCGGCTTCTATACGCTCTACGGCAATATTCATCTTCTCTTTCGTCGTCACATAGTGAGATGCCGGATAGACAGCAACGTGTTTGCGTTCCGCAATAATTTCACCCGTCAAGGAATCTACCTCTACGAGGCGGTCGATTTCATCACCAAAAAGCTCCACCCGAATGGCTCTTTCACTATAAGCGGCAGGGAAAATATCAATCGTATCCCCTTGTACACGGAAGGTGCCGCGAATAAAGTTCATATCATTTCTTGTATATTGAATATCTACGAGTTTAGATAAGATTTCATCGCGCGATTTCGTTTGACCTAAGCGTAAGGACAATACAAGATCAGAATAGTCCTCAGGGTCACCTAAGCCATAAATACAGCTAACAGAGGCAACGATAATGACATCTCGGCGCTCAAATAGGCTCATCGTAGCGCTATGTCGCAGTTTATCGATTTCATCATTAATAGACGCATCCTTCTCGATATATGTATCACTAGAAGGAATATAGGCCTCCGGTTGATAAAAATCGTAGTAAGATACAAAATATTCTACCGCATTATTAGGGAAGAAACTTTTAAACTCGCTACATAATTGAGCAGCCAAGGTTTTATTGTGAGCAATGATCAAGGTCGGCTTTTGAACTGCCTCAATAACCTTGGCCATTGTAAAGGTCTTACCAGTACCAGTGGCACCGAGCAAAACTTGGGCCCATTCACCACGTTCAATGCCTTCTGTTAAAGATTGAATCGCAGTAGGTTGGTCCCCTGTAGGCGCAAAGGGCGCCTCCACTTTAAATGGTTGGCCCCCCTCGTAATTATATGTACTATGCTTCATTACTGTTCATCCTGATGTTTACGGATGGCCTTCATCTCTTCATCTGTCAAACGACGACCTACATTTTCTGCTTGATTCAACGTATCCTCACCTTCTAAGACTTCGATGAGCATAGCAATAGAAAAACGATCTAGTGTAGGTGTGGTCTTCTGGATTTCATCAGCCATCATCCAATCTGATTCAGTATAGTTATTAATACGTTCTGTAATTTCTTCCCAGTTTGAAAGTAGCAATCTCGTAATGGGGCGATATAGTTCAATACCGAAGTACTCGATTAAGCTAACTATCTTATTCATATTTTCTAGGCTAACATTACATTCATTTTTTTTATTTTCAGATTCTACATATTCAAGTAAGAATTCCCGGTTATATTTATTTGTCACCTTGAATCATTCCTTTATTAAATAGTGCATTAGCAAATTCTTTTGCATTAAATGGACGCAAGTCATCCATACCTTCGCCAACGCCAATCCAGCGTACGGGTACGCCCAGTTCCTCTTTAATAGAGATAACTACGCCGCCTTTTGCCGTACCATCTAGTTTAGTTACTACAATACCATTTACTGGTACAGCTTGACCAAATAATTTAGCTTGGCTTACTGCATTTTGACCCGTAGTACCATCTAAAACGAGCAATGTTTGATGCGGCGCACCTTCTACGTGGTTATTCGCTACGCGCCCCATCTTTTTAAGCTCTTCCATAAGGTTAACCTTAGTATGTAGACGACCAGCCGTATCTACGATAACAAGGTCTGCATTACGAGCTTTCGCAGCTTCCATTGCATCATATACAACGGCAGCAGGGTCTGCGCCTTCTTTATGTTTAACAATCGGCACACCAACGCGATCAGCCCAAATGGATAATTGGTCAGCTGCAGCGGCACGGAATGTATCACCTGCAGCAATGATAACCTTTTTACCTTCTTTAGTATAATAGTTAGCCAATTTAGCGATTGTCGTTGTTTTACCAACACCATTTACACCAACTACGAGGATAACCTCAGGATGGTGCAAAGTAATTTCATCTTCTTGATCGATGAGCATTTCCGTGATGCGGTCTTCCATAAACGGCATTACATCACCAGTATGATTGATGATACCTTCTGTTACACCACGACGAATTTCTTTCATCAAGTATTCTGTCGTCTTAGGACCTAGATCACTAGTAAGCATAACTGCTTCTAAATCATCTAAGAAATCATCATCGATTTGCGCATAACCAATAACGATGCTTTCTACATTTTTTACAAAAGACTTACGAGTTTTCTCTAAACCGTCTTTAATTCTATCAAAGAATCCAAATGCCATTATGCTAGATCCTCCTTCACATCTTCAAATGCTACTGTTAATAATCGCGATACACCGCGTTCCACCATGGTTACCCCTTGTAGTACTTCGGCAGCTTCCATCGTCTTTTTACGGTGAGATACAACGATAAATTGTGTTTCTTTATTTATTCGATTTAAGTAAGAGCTAAATCGTTCAACATTGGCTTCGTCAAGCGCCGCGTCAACTTCGTCAAGCACACAGAACGGAGCTGGACGATAATCGAGGAATGAGAACAATAAAGCGATAACCGTAAGAGCACGCTCGCCACCCGATAAGAGTGTCAATTGTTGACGCTTTTTCCCTGGTGGTTGAATGTAGAAGTCAATACCACCCGTCAAAATATTATCTGGATCAGTAAGTACAATTTGCGCAGTACCACCGCCAAACAATTGGCTGAATACTTCTTGGAATCTACGGCCTACCACATCCAATACATCGTATAGCTGTGTACTCATAGCCTTATCCATTTCGGCAATAACCGCCTGTAATTGCGTCTTTGCCGTATCTAAATCAGCTAATTGTGTGGTTAAGAAATCATATCGTTCTTTAGTCTCTTCATATTCCTCAACGGCATTTGGATTGACTGGACCCAATTCGGCAATTTCGGCCATCAACCGAGCTTGCTCATCCTTCCAATCATTAACGGAACCTTCAATGCGAAGGGCTTGAGCATCTTCCAATGTAAAGCCTAGCTCTTGTAATTCTTCTATAAAGCGCTCACAATCCATGCGATGACGTGTAATTTTACCTTCCATATCAACAAGACGACCTTGCACCACTTTATAGCGTTGATTCAATCGGTCTTGCTCTCTGAGGATAGATTCCATTTCCTCGCGCCCCGTAGATGTTTTATCATAGGCTTCATCGCGAAGAGCACGTAATCGTTCAACCTCAGCCGTAGCAGAGGCCAACTCTTGTTCTACAACTTCCTGAGCCTTAGGTATTTCCTCTTCATAGCGTTGTGTAGTACTAACTAACAAATTACGAAGTGGTGTTAAGCGCTCAATAATACTAGAAATAGACTGATTACGCTGTTCACGTTGTGTTTCCCGTTCCTGAATGGTATGTCGCAAGGTATCACAAGTAAGGCGAACTTCTGTAAAAGCTTCATACGCCTCTTGTTGGACCTTTTGCAACACAGTCAATCGATCCATCAACGCCCCTTGATTACCATCCACATCATGATTCTCTTGCAAGGAAGCTAATGCTGTTTCTTGATCTTTCAAGTTAGCCGTTGTGGTAGCCAAATCAATATCAATTTGTACTAAACGTTGCTCTTCTTCTGAAAGAACCCGTTTCTTACGATCTATCTGATGTTGTATATTTTGTACCTTTGTTTCACTAGCCACATAGAGTAAGTTCGTATGTTGATAGCTTTCATCAAGGGCAACTCGTTCTTTCTCAGACTCTTCAACCCGTTTTTCAAATCGTTCTAAGTTAGCAGTTAAAGATTGAATTTGTTCTTCAATTTGTACTAACTCTTGTTCAAGGCTAGCAGCCTCTTCTTTGCGGCTCAATACAGAAGCACGCTTGCGCTTTGTGGCACCACCGGCTAAAGAACCACCAGGTTGGAATTGTTCCCCTGTAAGGGTTACAATGCGCAATTGCTGATTATATTTTTTCTGTAATCCAATGGCATCATCCATGGAGGATACTACCAAGGTGCGTCCCAACAAGTATTGGAAAATATGGGCGTACTTATTATCAAAGGAAATACAATCAACAGCAGTGCCTAATACACAGCTTTCATTTAGAGCCGGTGTATCATAAGGTTTTCCTTTTACAGAATCCATAGGCAAGAAGGTTACGCGACCACCTTGGATAGATTTCAAGTAATTTACACCCTCAGCCGCTGCACGAGCCGTAGTAGTTACAACGTGGTTAACACTACCGCCTAATGCCGTTTCAATAGCCGTAGTATATTTGTCCTCTACCGTAAAGAGATCACCAACAGCGCCTGTGATTTGTTCGCGCCAAGAACCTTTACCATTTAAGATATTCTTTGTACCTTCTAAATAACCTTCATGTTGTTCTTCCCATTGGGCTAATAGTTCGATACGACCTTTAACACGTTGCTCTTGGGTACGTAATTTTTGTAATTCTTTACGTTCCTCACGAGCTTGTATAGCTGCTTCTTTACCACCATCAACGAGGGCTTGTCGTTGTGCAGAAATAGCATTAAACTTTTGGCCTAGCGCTTCAAATTCAGAACGAGCGACTTGTAGTTCACTATCTACCTGTGCTATTTCAGATTCTAGAATAGCACATTGATTTTTGCTTTCTACCTTGCGAGCTTCTAAGCTCCGAATACTAGCCTTAGCCGTTTCAATAGCACTCACAACTTCTAATTGACGTTGCTCAAAAGCCTCTCGATCGGATTGCAAGGATTGGAACTTAGCTTGTTCTGCCCTTACATCTTCAACAGCCTTTTTGTAGGTCGCTTCTAATTCTTCTAAATTAGATTCTTTCTCTACTAATTGAGCACTTTCATCTTGAATCAATTGATTTAAGATGCGCAATTGTTGCTCCTCGCCCTTTTGCGTAGCCTCTAGCTCGCTAATGCGCATAGAAGTTTCATCTAATTCACGGTGCGCTGTTTTTAGTTGCTCTTCTAAGAGACGTAAATGGCCAGCTAAGCGTTCTTTTTCACGTTGCTTTTCAGTATACTGAGCCTCCCACAACTTAAGCTGTTCCTGCTCTTTTGACGTAGACGATTGCAATTCGTGACGACGAGTCTCTAATTTAGACAATTCAGTTTGAAGCTCAATTTCTTCATCTTTAAAGGCAATATTATCATTTTCAAAACGCGTCAAAAGACGATCAGAGGTCTTATAATTGTGAAAGCCTAATGCCCCATCATAATCGCGCTTTGTGCGGCTTAAGGTCATATACTTTTTAGTCTTTTCCGCTTTTTCAGACAAAGGTCCTAATTGCTCTTCAATGGTAGCCATTACGTCGCGTACGCGCTCCATATTACGGTCTGTACTAGCAATACGACGTAAAGCATCTTCTTTATTGATTTTAAAGCGAGAAATACCAGCTACATCTTCAAAGATAAGACGACGTTCTTCAGGTTTAGAATTTAAAATAGCGTCAATTCGGTTTTGACCAATGATGGCCATAGAATCTCTACCAAGACCGGTATCTGCTAGTAAAAGATGTATGTCCTTTAAACGACAAGATCGCTTATTGATAAGAAACTCACTTTCACCAGTGCGGTATATACGGCGTGTAATGGCTACCTCAGCCATATCTATATCTAATTGTTGGTCACTATTGTCAAACACAAGTGTAACCTCAGCAGCGCTCATAGGTTTGCGCTTTTCCGTACCAGAGAAAATAATATCCTCTGCTTTTTGTCCGCGCAAATTACGCACATTGGATTCCCCTAAAACCCATTTCATTGCATCCGTAATATTACTTTTACCACTTCCGTTAGGACCAATAACGGCAGTCATTCCTGGTGAGAATTTTACAATCGTTTTATCCGCAAACGATTTAAAGCCCTTTAATTCCAACCGAAGTAATTGCATGACTGCCTCCTTTCTACCAACAACCCTAAATAATCATATCTTTTATTATAACACATATTGTAGGCCATCAATACAGCACCGAACGGTATTTCTCGTACTTTCTTCACACCAGCTTATACTATATTGTGGGTATAATTCTGCAAAATATAATAAATTTCGATTATTAAGCCCTCGCACCTTAGATGTTAAGCGTCTCGGATAAGAAATAACAATATTATGCTGTACTGCAATACCATTATTCCTAATATAATTTGTTCTATCATTATTAGTGTTATCTATATATCCACTATTATCAACATTAACTCTACTTAATTTTAAGCTTCCATAAGTAGCATCTTCAATTAAACTAAAACAATCATTACTTATTAAGTACTTAAACTGAGATACATGCTCATCAATACAACGTTCAATTCGCTGCTTATACTGTTCGTTCACAACCAGCTCTCCCATAGCGGGCTCATATGGACCTGCCACTAAGCTATTGCCGGAATCTAATTCTTCTGTACTTTGTAAACCCGTGCGAATGACTTCAATACCATGCTGTTCAAACCAATCTTTTAAAAATGAACAATACTGTATAGCTAGCTCAGTACTTAGTGGTTCATATTCTCCAGCTCTATACTGGTCGGCTAGCTCTGTATTTTCTATAACTAGTACGGGATAGATACGTACAAAATCAGGTCGTAATGCGGCTACTGCAATGGCCGTTTCTATTATGGTTTGCCATGTCTCTCCTTTTAGTCCTGGTAAAAGTTGAACCCCAACGGTCATATCACGATGTTTTAATCGTGTAACAGCCTCTACTACCTCTTGTGCCGTGTGCCCCCTCTTAGCATCGACTAAAATACCATCATTCATAGACTGCACACCAAGTTCTACAGTTTTTACTCCATAAGACTGTAATAATGTAATCGCTTCATCACCTACAGCATCAGGTCTTGTAGAGCAACGTATGCCATCAATGAGGCCCTGTTGAAGCATTTCATAGGCAGGCATTAATAATTTATGTTGTAAATCTTTAGTAATAGCCGTAAATGATCCACCATAAAAGGCAACCTCCCAAAACTTTTCATTCCGCTTTGTTCCTACATAGTCTTTGATTGTTTGTTGTATATATTCTGGAGTTAGGTGACTAATACCAGATTGGCCCGTAATACGAGATTGATTACAAAATGTACACACATAGGGACAACCTACGTGAGGTATAAAAAAGGGAATCATACCAAATGGTTTCATAGACACCTCCTCTTCTTATGTAAAAATTATTATTCATCTATTATTATATAGATTATTGTTCATCTATCATTATATAGATCATTATTCATCTACCATTATATAGATTATTACTCACATACTATATATTACTCACATACTATTATACAAAAAAAAGCGCCATTCGGCGCTTTTCTATTTATCAGCCATCAACTTTTCTAAAGTCAATTGAGCCGCATGTTGTTCTGCAATTTTTTTACTTTTACCAGAGCCGGCCTCGTAAGTAACACCATTAATTTCAACCTCCATATGGAAGGTTTTAGCATGATCGGGACCACTTTCACTGAGCAAATGATAGACAATATGTTTATCCCCATCACGTTGCACATATTCTTGTAATAATGTCTTATAATCTTTGCCCCGCTTACCTTCTAAGGCTTGCATGATATAGGTAGTTAAATGCTTTAAAACAAAGGCCATAGCCGTTTGATAATCTGTAGAAATATAAATGGCACCGATGAGAGACTCAAAGGTATCCGCTAATATAGAGTTTCGATCGTTACCACCGGAAGCGCGTTCTCCATGACCGAGCAATAAATATTGTCCTAGTTGCAAAGAACGACTCACAGATGCTAAAGAATCCTCACACACTGTAGCGGCCTTAATTTTCGTTAAATTACCTTCAGCCATATCTGGATATGTCTTAAATAGGTATTCCCCAATAATAAGATCCAAAACAGCATCGCCTAAAAACTCTAATCGCTGATTGTGATGAATATGCTTTGATTTATGTTCATTCGCATAAGAAGTATGTGTAAAAGCACAATCTATAATGGATATATCTGACACAGGTATGTCTAAACGAGCAACAAGCTCATGAAGAGATTCTTCACGAGCTTGTGTTATCTTACTCTTATGCGTTTCGATAGTAACCATTAAGCTTCATAACGGCGAATGCAAAGTGTACCGTTATGACCACCAAAACCGAAAGAGTTAGAAAGTGCACATTTTACTTGGAGTTCACGTGCGCCTTCACGAACATAGTCCAGATCCAAACCTTCATCAGGATTGTCACAGTTAATTGTAGGGTGAACTTTACCAGTTTCAATCGCCATTGCCATTACGATAGTTTCAATAGCACCAGCAGCACCTAACAAGTGACCTGTCATGGATTTTGTAGAGTTAACAGCGATATTTTTAGCATGATCGCCGAACAATTCTTTAATAGCTAATGTTTCATTTTGGTCATTAAGACCAGTAGATGTACCATGAGCATTGATATAGTTAACGTCTTTAGGATCAATACCTGCATCTTTAATTGCTAATTCCATACATTTACGAGCTTGAACACCACCTGGAGCTGGTGCAGTGATATGGTAAGCATCACCATTGCTACCATAGCCCACAACTTCAGCATAGATATGCGCACCGCGTGCTTTTGCGTGTTCTAATTCTTCAAGAACTACGATACCAGCACCTTCACCCATTACGAAACCATCGCGGTCACGGTCAAATGGACGGGACGCTTTTGTTGGTTCGTCATTGCGTGTAGACATAGCTTTCATAGCCGCAAAACCAGCTACAGCAGCCGGAGATACCGCAGCTTCAGTACCACCAGCAAACATCACATCAGCATCACCACGTTGGATGATACGGAATGCATCGCCAATCGCATTTGTACCAGAAGTACAAGCAGTTACGTCTGTAATAACTGGACCTTTAAGACCAAGGCGAATAGATACGCGTGCAGATGTCATATTTGCAATCATCATAGGTACTGCAAATGGACTTACTCGGCCAGGACCTTTTTCGAATAATGTTTCATACACCTCATGGATAGAGTCAATACCGCCTATACCTGTACCAACTACAGTACCACAGCGATCTAAATCTGCCTTATCTAAATCAAGATCAGCATCTTCACAAGCAAGAACAGCTGCACCGATAGCAAATTCTACAGAACGGTCCATACGACGAGCTTCTTTCTTATCTACCCCATAGTTTGTAATATCAAAATCTTTTACTTCACCCGCAATGCGTGTTGCATAGTCAGATGCGTCAAAGCGTGTAATCGGCCCAATACCAGATTGACCTGCCAATAACGCATTGTAGAAGTTCTCTTTACCGATACCTACAGGAGTCACTGCCCCTAAGCCAGTAATTACTACACGTTTTTCCAATTATTCCACCTCTTATAGCTATACAGCCCTTTAAATTAATCAATCTCTGCTACTTGCTGTTTTAATTGAGCAAAGATATCTTTAACTGGCATAATCCTATCGACTTTTCTCATATTATTGCCAGAGAACACCAACCCCGTTTCCACATCACCTTGTTGTGCGCGAGAAAGAGCGCGGATAATGCAGAATTTATGGGAACAATGTTTTAAACAGTTATCACACACCGTTGGAGGCGCTACAGTACCATCTAAAACAGATTCAGCAAATTTGTTTTTTATTGCTTGACCAGGCAAACCAACAGGACTTTGAATCAATACTATATCCTCAGGGTTTGTAGCTCGTACATACATTTTTTTCAATTCATCAGATGCATTACATTCATCAGAAGCAGCAAAACGGCTACCCATTTGAACACCACTAGCACCGATTTTTAACATTTCAACGATATCACGGCCATCTAGAACACCACCAGCAGCAATTACTGGAATGTTTTTTACCGCTGCTACAACTTCGGGAACGATTTCTCGAGCGGAACGATCCGTCCCCAAGTGTCCACCAGCTTCACAGCCTTCTACGATTACAGCTGCAGCACCTAAACCTTCAGAAATGCGAGCTAATTTTGCGGACGAAACAATTGGTACAATAGGAGTACCAGACTCTTTGCCCATTGCGAACATATCTCTTGAAAAACCAGCACCTGCTACTACAAGATCAATGCCTTCTTCGATGGCAGTCTTTACTAAGCCAGCAAATTGAGTTGCTGCTACCATCGCATTTATACCAATAATACCCGTAGGTGATAATTTTCTAGCTAATTGTATTTCGTATCGTAATTCATCGAAAGGCAAGCCCGATGCCGCAATAAGGCCGATACCACCTTCATTTGCAACGGCTGCTGCCAAGCGAGCTGTAGACAATCTAATCGCCATACCACCTTGAATAATAGGTACTTTGGCCACTAGATTCCCAATGCGAAGTTCAGGGAGCTTCACTATCAAATCCTCCTGTAAATAAAACCGGTTGGGAGGCCACTCGGCCTCCCGTTCGGTTGAATTGTTAGCTTTACAGCTTATTTAGCAGAATCAATATATTCTACTGTATCCTTAACGGTTTTAATTTTTTCTGCAACGTCGTCAGGGATTTCAACATTGAATTCTTCTTCAAATGCCATGATCAATTCAACGATATCTAAGGAGTCAGCGCCTAAGTCGTCGATGAATGTAGAATCAATGGTAACTTCAGCTTCATCAACGCCTAATTGTTCCACAACGATTGCTTTAACTTTATCGAAAGTGTTCATTAGTGGTTCACCTCCTTTCAAAGTGTATTTATATATAGTCTAATTTTACAACTACATTACCATGCCACCATCAACATTGATGACTTGACCCGTAATATAATTAGCAAAATCGCTAGCAAGGAATGTTACTACTGTTGCTACTTCTTCAGCATCAGCCATACGGCCCAATGGAATTTCAGTAACCATAGCTTCTTTAACTTTTTCTGGTAATACATCGGTCATATCTGTGTTGATAAAGCCTGGAGCAATAGCATTAACTGTAATACCACGGCTAGCCAATTCTTTAGCACAGGATTTAGTAAAACCAATTACGCCCGCTTTAGAAGCAGCATAGTTAGTTTGACCAGCATTACCTATAACACCTACAACAGATGTCATGTTAATAATATGACCAGAACGTTGTTTCATCATGATTTTAGATACTGCTTTACTTACCAAGTAAACACCTTTTAGGTTGATATCGATAACAGCATCAAAATCTTCGTCTTTCATTCGCATTAACAAACCGTCACGCGTAATCCCCGCATTATTCACGAGAATATCAATGTGACCAAATTCTTTATGAGCTTCTTCCACCATGGAAGCAACTTCATCCGCATTGGCTACATTAGCTTTAATTTTAATGGCTTTACGGCCTAACGCTTGCACAGCTTCAACAGTTTCTTGCGCTGCACCTTCGCTACCGCTATAGTTTACTACAACATCAGCACCAGATTGTGCTAGATTGATAGCTACAGCGCGACCAATGCCACGGGATGCGCCAGTTACAATGGCTACTTTACCCTCTAAATGCATTTTATCGAACCCCCTTCAAAAATTCAAGCGTTTTCTCTAAGGATGCAATGTCTTCAACATTGGCTAATTCCATATCTTTGTTAATCTTTTTAGTAAAACCTGTAAGTACTTTCCCAGGCCCCACTTCAACAAAGCGAGTAACACCAAAGTTTACCATTTCAGCTACACAATCTTCCCATAAAACAGGGTTAGCGGCTTGAGTAACTAAGGACTCTTTAATGTCATTGGCATTAGTCAAAATCTTACCAGTAACATTTGCAACTACAGGAATTTGTGCATCACTCACTTGGATCTTATCCAATTCTTCCTTTAACCGAAGAGCTGCTGGTTCCATCAAACGGCTGTGGAATGGAGCACTCACCGGAAGCATTACTGCACGTTTCGCTCCTGCTTCTTTCATTTTTTCAGCTGCTGTTTCCACCGCTGCAGTTTCACCGGCAATAACGATTTGTCCAGGGCAATTGAAGTTAACTGCTTGTACAGAACCTACAGAAGCATTTACTTCTTCACAAATTTCTACAACTTGCTCACGAGGTAATGCCAAAATTGCCGCCATAGCGCCTTTACCCAATGGCACAGCTTCTTGCATATATTCACCGCGTTTATGAACTACATATACTGCGTCTTTAAAGTTCAATACACCGGCTGCTACTAGAGCACTATACTCACCAAGACTATGCCCGCCTACGATATCAGGCGTAAAGCCTTGTTCTTTTAGAATTTCATAACAAGCTACGGATGCAGTCAAAATAGCTGGTTGTGTATTTGCTGTTTTAACGAGCTCTGTATCAGGACCTTCGAAGCATAATTTACTGATGGAGTAACCAAGTGCTTCGTCAGCCTCTTCAAAACGTTGTTTTACAATAGGATACGCATTATACAAATCTTGTAACATGCCTACTTTTTGAGAACCTTGACCAGGAAAAACAAATGCCGTTTTCATTAGGGGCCTCCTTATTTACTAAGACCTTGAAGATTCTTAATCACTGTTTCAGCTTCAGTCATGATATCTTTAATGATAGTTTCACATGGTTTAACATCTGTTAACATACCAGAAATTTGACCGATCATTACAGAACCTTCTTTTACATTACCCTCAATAGCAGCTAAACGAAGTGTGCCAGCGCCTAATGCTTCCAATTCCTCTTTAGAACCACCACTAAATTCAAGGGATTTATATTTATGAGCTAACGCATTATCTATAATACGTACAGGATGACCTGTTGTTAAGCCAGTCATAACTGTAGCACGATCTTTTGCTTTCAATACAGCATTTTTATAATTTTCATGGGCAATACATTCTTCGGATAATACGAATCGTGTCCCCATTTGTACCGCTTTAGCACCTAATGCAAATGCCGCAGCCATACCACGACCATCTGCAATACCTCCAGCAGCAATAACTGGTACATCTACAGCATCAACTACTTGAGGAATTAATGCCATAGTTGTAATATCACCTACGTGACCACCAGACTCTGTACCTTCAGCAATAATTGCATCAATACCGCCACGTAATAAGCGCTTTGCAAGTAATACTGATGCAACTACAGGAATAACTTTTGTACCAATTTCTTTCAAAGCGGGAACATAAACACCAGGATTACCTGCACCTGTAGTGATAACAGGAACACGTTCTTCCACAACTACTTCCATAACCTCTTTTACAAATGGAGACATGAGCATAATATTACAGCCAAAAGGCTTGCTAGTGCGCTCTTTTAATTTATGGATTTCATTACGGAAAATATCAGGAGGCATATGACCAGCACCAATAATCCCAAGGCCACCAGCTTCAGAAACGGCTGCCGCTAATTCTGCAGTACCGAGCCAAGCCATACCACCTTGAAAGATTGGATACTCAATCTGCAATAAATCACAAATGTCAGTCTTAATCATCTTGATGTGTCCTCCTTAATACCATTTCAAGACCAGGCTTGCCCATGTTAGGCCTGCACCAAATCCTGCAAACGCAACATTATCACCGCGTTTGAAACGTCCCTCGCGATTAGCTTCATCAAGTGCAATCGCTACAGACGCGGCAGATGTATTACCATACTTATGTAAATTAACAAAAACTTTTTCCATTGGCAGATGTAAACGTTTGGCTGCCGAATCAATAATACGAATATTCGCTTGATGAGGAATAAAGTAATCTAATTCTTTTAACTCCATACCAGCGCGTTCTAAGGATTTTAAAACCGTACGCCCCATCGTTTTAACGGCAAATTTATATACTTCAGGGCCATCCATATGAATAAATGTTAAGCCCTCTTCTACGCGTTGATCATTTGCTACTACAGCAGTGCCACCTGCAGGAATGCAAAGCGCTGATCCTCCAGTGCCATCGGCGCCCATGTCAATACCTTTAATGCCATAGCCTTCAGGTACTTCAGATACTACTGCAGCCCCAGCACCATCACCAAAGAGGATACATGTACCACGATCATTCCAGTTTACTCGACGAGAAAGAATTTCTGCCCCCACAACGAGTACTTTTTTATAAATACCAGAGCTAATATAACTAGCAGCAGTAATCAATCCATATACAAACCCAGAGCACGCCGCTTGTAAATCATAGGCTGCAGCGTTTTTAGCTCCTAAGTTTGCTTGCAATACACAAGCTGCCGAAGGAATAATCATATCTGGTGTTAAGGTAGCAAAGATAATCATGTCGATATCCTCTGCAGAGACATTAGCCATTTGCATAGCTTTTTTTGCTGCCTCGGTCGCCATATAGGATGTATTCATACCTTCCGGTGCAATGCGTCGTTCTTCTATACCCGTACGCTCTCTAATCCATTGATCATTGGTATCAACCATTTTTTCAAGATCAAAGTTTGTTACTACATTGTCAGGAAGGAAGCTCCCAGTACCAATGATTCCTACAGGTTTATTCATCATAGTCATACTTTAAGGCTCCTTCAATATCCATCGTTTCTCTTATGTGTTGAATAATTTTACGCTCTACTAAAACACTAGCAATTTCAATAGCAGTTTTTATTTCTTTTGCTTTAGAACTACCATGAGCAATCATGAATACCCCATTAACTCCTAAAAGTGGAGCACCACCATTTTCTGTGTGATCCAAACGTTTTGCCATCTTTTTCAAGGCTGGCTTTACAAGCATAGCTCCTATCTTGGCAAAAATACTTCCTGCCATAATGCTATCCTTTACTAATTGCGTAAGACCTGTTACTAACCCTTCCGCAAATTTAAGTACCACATTGCCTACGAAGCCATCACATACGACAACATCAACGGCACCTTTAGGAATATCGCGACCTTCAATATTTCCTTTAAAATTGATAGTCTTCATACCCTCCAAAATCGGATACGTCGCCAATACGACATCGTTTCCCTTTGTGGCCTCTTCACCAATATTTAACAATCCCACAGTAGGATTTTCTTTTCCTAATAAAAGCTTAGCGTATTCAGACCCCATTAAAGCACCTTGTACAAGATGTTTAGGTTTACTATTAGAATTTGCACCAGAGTCTAACATAACTGTTATACCACTTACCGTTGGCATTGGAGTTGCAATGACAGGGCGGTCAATGCCCTTAATGCGACCGAGACCAAACAAAGCCGCTGCAACAGCAGCTCCCGTACTCCCCGGAGCAATTACAGCATCACAACGATTATCGCGAACCAACGAAGTAGCGACCACAACAGATGCATCTTTTTTCTTGCGCAATGCTTGACCTGGATGTTCATCCATGCCGATTACCTGGCTAGCATGATGTACAGAAATACGTGGATTCTTAGCTTCATTATTAGCTTCTAATATATCAAAAATTTGCTGCTCATCGCCGACGAGCACCACTTCAATGTGTTGATTTGCTCGTACGGCTTCAATGGATCCAAGTACAGTCTCCATTGGAGCAAAGTCGCCACCCATGGCGTCTATTGCAATTTTCATAATTTACACCCTATTCTCTACGGATTCCATAATAAATTTTGCGCGAAACACTTCTTTTATTTTATCTCTTATTATAACCCAAATAAAGAACTTATTACCTCGGCGACGAACAATTTCTGCTTTCGCTACCAAATTAGTACCAGATCCTACCGGGTTTTTATATTTTATATTTCCAACTTCCGCAGAGCAAACAGTCGTCCCCATAACCACTTTTGCAAGGGAATTTGCTTGCGCATATAAATACTGCGGTTCTACATATCCGAATTGATCTTCCATATCAGCCGTAGTACGCAACATAGATAATGCTTGGTGCCCCTCGGTGACATCAATCAATTCGCCAACCACTTCATATGATACATGTTCTGCCATTTCATGTGATTGACCTGTAGCCATAACACGAATGCGTTCACGCAATTCAGGAATACCCAATTCTAGTCGATCGAGACGAATTGTTGGCACACTTACACCAAAGTGTGTTGCCAATTCTTCATCAGTAAGAAATGGCGTAATATTCAGTTTTTCTTGTAACTGCTTCTGGCGCTCTTGCTTCTTTAACCGACTCATGGGACCACCTTTTATGACCTAGTATTAATATTACATCCTAAGTATATACAATAATTCCCTTATTGGCAAGACTTTTCATACATATAGTAAGATATTTTCATAGCATATACAAAATATAGTTGTTTTTTTATATTTTAGTATTATTGTTTATAAAAAATAAAAATGTGTCACCATCTTATAGAATAATCTTACTATAAAATAGTGACACTTGTTATTGATAACGAAACATATAAAAATATGAGTGTATATTTTGAAAGCATATAAAAAAGACGCCTACAAAGTAGGCGTCTCTCTCTGCTCACATATTAAGCATTAGCTACTACTTGTTCACCTTTATAGTGACCACATGTAGGGCAAACACGATGAGGCATCTTAGGTTCGTGGCATTGTGGACATGCTACATAACCAGGAGCTTCTAATTTCCAATTAGCACGACGACGATCGCGACGGCATTTAGACAATCTACGTTTAGGTACTGCCATTATCTGCACCTCCTTAGTACAATCATTAGGATAATCTATCATCTTTCTCATCAAGCAAAGCACGTAACTCTGCAAATCGAGGATCCACCACAAAGGATTCACAAGAACAAGGTGAAACATTTAAATTTGCTCCGCAATGAACGCACAATCCTTTGCAATCATCCTGACATAACACTTGAGAGGGCTCATTGATGATTAATGTATCCCTAATTAGTTCAGTTAAGTCAATTTCTTCTCCATCAAAAGAATTCACATCATCTGCAGCATCTCGACAATCACTAAAGATTTCCTCAAAGAAATCTTTTCGATAATGTTCTGTGGTATTTAAACAACGGGAACAATCATAATCGCCTTTAGACTGAATCGAACCTTGAACGATGTAATTTTGACCATCAAACCAAAACTCACCACTAATGGTTATATCATGACGGCTCCAAGGAAAAGCAGTTACGTCACCAAGCTCAGAGGCTGATATCGTATAGCTATAAGGAAATTTCTTTCCTATATGTTCTTTTGCTTGCTCTACTTGCAGTTTCATAATCTTACCTCGACTCATAATATTATAAACATGACATGGTGCTTTGTCAAATAAAAAAGACTATCTCAAGTGGACTCAAGATAGCCTTTTGGTAAGTCAATTACATTTTTTCGAATTGGTCTTTACCAACACCGCAAATTGGGCAAACATAATCAGCTGGTTGATCTTCGAATTTTACGCCTTCAACAGCTTCGTCATAAACCCAACCACATACTACGCATACATATTTTTCCATGTGTATTTCCTCCTTCACTTGAAAATTATTGTTTAATGTTTATCTTTAATTAATTCAGATACTCTATCTGTAATGTAGTATATCAAAGACATCGAAACTTTTCAATACTCATTTTCTTATTTTCTCATTTTTTATAATATTTAATAATCATAGATACTATGCGGTTTTCTACTACTTAACTCATTTGAAATATATTATCATTTAGTTTTTTTATCTTTAGACTACTACTGAATATTTTATTTTAATCTAATAATTGGAAATTAATTTTGAAAGCATATTGTTTAAATAAACAACTATAATAACCTTATCTAAGGTGTACATAATTACTATATTATACTATTATATAGAGAAGAGATTATGTGACTACATATAATCTCCAAATAATATTACGCTTAATCTCTTTAGTATATAAGTATATACTGATGAATATTCTTGACTTTATTAATACTCTAATTTTATATAAGAAAATAAAATCATTCTTATATAAAATTCTCGTATAAAGGTATAATAAAGTTTCAGTAAATCTAATTGTTATCATAGGAGGCTTTATGAGAACAGCGTTAACACAACTTTTACAAATCGAATACCCTATCATCCAAGGTGCTATGGCTTGGGTATCTGAACACAAACTAGTTGCTGCCGTAGCTAATGCAGGTGCTACAGGTGTAATTGCTCTTGGTGGTCGTGATGCAGAATGGACGCGCAACGAGATTCGTGCCTGTAAAGACTTAACGGATAAGCCTTTCGGAGTCAATCTCATGTTAATGGCTCCCAATAAAGACGAATTAGTGGATATTATCATTGAAGAAAAGCCTGCATTTGTAACACTTGGAGCAGGCAATCCTGTACCATATATTAAACCATTGCAAGATGCAGGCATTAAAGTTATCCCTGTTGTCCCATCTCTAAAACTTGCTAAACGCATTGAAGAAGCTGGTGCTGATGCAATTATTATTGAGGGTATGGAAGCTGGTGGACATATTGGTAGCCAAACAACCATGTCCTTGATGGAAAATATTTTACCTGAGATTTCCATTCCTGTTGTTGTAGCAGGCGCTATCGTAGATGGTCGTGGTATTGCAGCAGCATTGTTGATGGGTGCTGAGGGTGTACAAATGGGTTCCCGTTTTTTGTTAGCTGAAGAATGCCAAGCCCACATAAATATGAAAGAAGCAATTATCAAAGCCACAGATACAGACTCTGTTGTAACGGGTCTCCTCTCCGGTCACGGTGGAGTACGTAGCTTGAAAAACGAATTCACTACACGTTACTTAGCTGCCGAAACAGATGGTGTCACTACTCCTGAAGAACGCACCAAAATGTCCCAAGGTACTAACAAACGTGCTGCTATCGATGGTGATGTTATAAATGGTGCTGTACAAGTTGGACAAGGTTTAAACCGACTTACTACTATTGAACCTGCTCACACTATAGTACAAACAGTAATGAACGAAGCTATCATGTCTATTCGTAAAGCACAACGTCTTATTGAAATCGTATAGTTAATAAATTAGGAGTTCCTTATGTTACCATTTCACGGAAAATACCCCAAATTAGATCCCAAAAGTTGTGTTATGCCTGGTGCAGAACTTGCAGGTGATGTTGAACTAAAAGAATATGCTTCAATTTGGCAAAACTGCGCACTTCGCGGTGATGTAAATAAAATTGTAGTAGGTCGCTATTCCAATGTACAGGATAACTCTGTATTACACGTTGATGACGACAGGGCTTGCATTCTTGGAGATTACGTAACAATTGGCCATGGTGCAATAGTACACGCTAGTACCATTGAAGATAATGTATTAGTTGGAATGGGCGCTATTGTATTGAGCGGTTGTCATATTGGCTCTGGCTCTATTATTGCTGCTGGTGCAGTCATAAAGGAGAACACTGTAATCCCACCTAATTCTTTAGTTGTTGGAATCCCAGCTCGCATAGCTCGTACAGATGAAACGCAAATCGAACGTATTCACAATCAAGCACTAAAATATAAACACTTGTGGACTGTAGAATATGGCATGCTTCCTGATGCGGGTGGCGAGGAATACGATAAGAACGCCAAAATCGTATAATTACATATACATTAAAAGCGGATAGCTGATTAACTCAACTATCCGCTTCTTTTCTATATATTATATTTAACTTTTATTAACTGTTATTTATTGCTACTTAGCGCTATTTAATTTTGATTGAATAATTTGCTCTACCATAAGGGCTGTCCCCATTGTTAAAGCTATAGGAAACAACATCTCTACAGAGAAACGAGATAATTCAAGCATAAATACACAAGATGTCATAGGCATTTTTTGTGCAAGGCCTAAGAATACTACGGCCCCCACAAAAGCAGACATTCCCAAAGATACTGGCGCTATAGCAATAGCCCATACGGTACCAAATACGATCCCCAAAGTACTACCTAACATCATAGATGGTGTAATACGACCACCATATGCACCAGCGGCCAAAGCAAGTAAAACAGCTACCCATTTGGATCCAAATAAACCCAATGCATATGTCCATGTGATATCGTTCGTAAAAGTCAACTCATTGCCTGCTTTACCATTTCCAAGAATTTCAGGAAAATACATAGCTAAAACACCAATTAGTGTAAATGCTACGATAGAAATGGGAATCATTACAGGACTACTACGATGAATGGCGGGTAGCTTACTTTGTGTAATATTAAATAAAACAACACCAATTGCAATAATAGCGCCTAAAACGATAGAAAACTCTACATAATGACTTCCCAAACTGGGTTGTGCCATTGTATATTGTATAACATCTCCTACACCAGCTTGTCGCGTCACAAATGTAGCCAAACCACAACATAAGAGGGCTGCACTCATAGCCCGTATATTCCAAGTAAGAAGCAAAGTTTCTAATGTGAAAATTGCCGCAGATAATGGTGAATTATAAACTGCAGCTAAACCAGCGCCTGCAGCACATGCAATTAATAATTGACGGTCTTCTTGTTTTATATCAAAATGTTTAACTAAAAAGGTAGTAATACCAGCGCTAGCCTCACGTGGTGCAACTTCTCGACCTAATGGAGAACCAATACCTACCGTAATTATTTGCAGTGTTGCATGTAAAACAGTAGTAATTGGATTCATATCCATTTTACCAGAAACTGCCGTTTTTATATCTACAACGCCTTTACCATATCTGTGAATCAAAACCCAACCTACGCCACCTATCACGCCACAGACGATTAAGGGTATTAATCGTTCTATCGGTGATACTCGGGCCACAGCTGCACCAAAGCTCAGATGATCAGCAGAGGAGTAATTATATACGAAATGTTGGATTCCATGTAATAAATACGTATAGGAAGCCCCTACTAGCCCTGCTATAAAGCCAACTATAATAATGAGTCCTATAAATCGTTTATCATATATCATATTTACTCCATCGCTAATACAATTTCCCCAGCCACTAATGTCTTTTTAACATCAATGATACGCTGATTTGAAGAACCTCTGAAGCGCAAAGCAGGATCCTTAAGTTCATCTACAAAGCGGCCATCTACGAGAATGTCGATTTCTTGTAATAAAGCACTTCGCAACTCATCTTCTAAGATATCATCTATTTCATAGCCGGAATAGGCCCAAATCTTCTTTTTTGGCGCCGCTGCTCGAACAGCTCTCACCACCGGTAATAAGCCTTGTACATTTTGAAATGGCTCCCCACCTAATAATGTTAAACCTGAACATGTAGGATTCTTCACATAGGAAACCACTAAATCTGTCTCAGCTTGCGTCCATACCTTACCAGCATTAAAATCTTGGTATTCTTCATTAAAACAATTATAACAACAATGTGTACAACCTGTTACAAATATAGATGTACGAATCCCTTCTCCATTGGCAATATCATATTGTCTTATTTGCCCATATCTCATCATAACCTCCATAGTAGTGCCTATCAACTTTAATCAACACTATATAGATATATTTCAATTTCTCATATATACAGTAAAAGCTGTGCCTTAGGCACAGCTTTTACCATTTAAAACTATCGTATTTAGAACTCTAAAATCGTATCTATTAACATACCCACATCATTAGATGTCTATGATAATTATATTAATCTATATAACAGTTTATCTTAATATGCTTAATATACAGGATAATTATTAAAACTATACCTCTAATAATCTTAAATGTGCATTACACGATCTTTAATTTCCTTTGTGCGCCCTTCATTCCAGAAGTTTTCGCCAAGGTATCCACAAGTACGACGGATAACAGTTAATTTATCGCGATTTGTATTGTGGCAACGAGGGCATTCCCACTCGTTATGTTCATTTACCTTAATTTCTCCATCAAAGCCACATTCGTGACAATAGTCAGACTTGGTATTAAATTCAGCATAAGAAATATGATCATAAATATATTGAATCATAGTCAAAACAGCTGGAATATTATTAGTCATATTAGGAATTTCTGCATAGGAAATACAGCCACCTGTAGATTTCTTTTGGAACTCAGATTCAAAGGAGAACTTATCAAATACATTAATCTCTTCTCGTACGCTTACATGATAACTATTAGTATAATAACCCTTATCCGTAATGTCCTCAATAATACCAAAACGAGCGCGATCCAAAGAAGAGAATCGATGGGTTAAACTTTCAGCAGGTGTACCATATAATGCAAAGCCCATGTTATGTTTAACTCGCCATTCATCAACAGCTGCATTTAAGCGATCCATAATCTTCATCGCAAAAACGCGACCTTTCTCGCCTGTATTCGATTCACCGGTAATTAAGCGAGTTGCTTCATAAATACCAATATATCCCAAGGAAATAGTCGCATAACCGCCAGTCAAGAATTTGGCAATTTTCTCGCCTTTTTTAAGTCTTGCAATAGCACCGTGTTGCCAATGGATTGGTGACACATCACTCACTACGTCCTTAAGTAATTCATAACGAAGCATTAGTGCTTTTTCTGCCAACTCAAGTCGTTTATCTAAAATTTCAAAATATCGTTCTTCACTACCGCGAGCTAGAATGCCAATTTGAGGTAAGTTTAAACTTACTACACCAATGTTAAAACGTCCATCAAACTTGTATTCACCATTTTCATCCTTCCAAGGAGATAAGAAGGATCGACAGCCCATAGGACTAAAGACATTACCTGAGTAGTTTTCCTTCATTTTCTTTGCAGAAATATAGTCAGGGTACATGCGCTTAGCCGTACATTGTGCTGCCAATTCAGTTAAGTAATAGTATGAACTATCTGGTGTTACATTATGCTCATCAAGAACATAAATCAACTTAGGAAAGGCTGGTGTAATATATACATCGGCTTCGTTTTTTACACCTTTAATACGTTGGCGCAAAATTTCTTCTGTAATAAGAGCCGCTTCCTTCGCGTATTCATAGTCTGGTTGGAAATACATAAATAATGTAACAAATGGAGATTGACCATTTGTGGTCATCAATGTATTGATTTGGTATTGAATAGTTTGGATACCATCTTTAACCTCTTTACGCGTACGTTTCCACGCTATTTCACGAGCCTTTTCCATATTAGGCTCCATGCCATAAATCTCAACTTGCTCTTCAATAACATTATTGAGGATTTTTTCATAAGATTTACGTACAAATGGTGCCAAAATACGGTCAATACCATTAATACTTTGACCACCATATTGACCAGATGCTACTTGTGCAATGATTTGTGTTGTTACAGTACAAGCAACTTGGAAAGACTTAGGTGTATCGATTTTTTTACCATTGATTACTGTGCCATTTGTAAGCATATCTTCCAAATTAATCAAGCAACAGTTAAACATAGGTTGAATAATATAATCCATATCATGGAAGTGGATAGCTCCACTATCATGGGCTTCCAAAATATCGGTAGGAATCAATTTACGACGAGCAATATCCTTAGATACTTCACCAGCAATTAAATCCCGTTGGGTAGATACAATAGCAGCATCCTTATTAGAATTTTCATCAAGAACACTGATATTACTACGATCTAATAAACCAATTACATCATCATCAGTTGTATTTTGACGGCGTTTAAAAGCTTGAACAGCTTTGTAACCTTCATAGGCACGTGCCGTTGCAGGATTATGATACTCAATCAACTTATAATACACTTGATCTTCAATAGCATAAATTGTCATGTCTTTTTGAAGCTTAGTAGCATATTCCTCAATTTCATTTGCAATACGCTGTGCCAAGCCCTCTTCGTACAACCCAGTACTACTATGTTCAGCTTTTTCAATAGCCAAAGCAATCTTGTTTTTGTCGAATGGTACCTTCGTGCCATCACGCTTAATGACCTGCAACATATTGGCAACCTCCCCATCTTGTTACTGCCAAAATATATGTTAAGAAGTATAAAAAGTATGTCTAATCACACTTTTTATAAATTTATATGTAAAAATGTAAAGAATTATTAGAAAACCCCTCTATTTTTACCGCCCTCTCAGTATACTATATATGGTGGTTGTTTTCAACCCTAAATACAATATAAAGTAAAAATAGGTCCCTCTATCTATGCCAATATGACATGGATAAAAGAACCTATATAAATTATAATGCAAAGCCAAATAGACGAGTTAAGAAATTACCCTTTTTCCCCACCCAACTAGATGGGACAGAAGGATAAAATGTGCGATTAGCTAAGAGGTCGCGTTCATTAAGATGGATATTTGGCAACAAATCTTTTTTATACGTATTGTCTAATTCAGAAATTGCTTCCACATAACCTTGGTACGCCTCAACATCACAGCCATCGCTGTAACCAGTACCAAAGAAATGAATTAAACCATTTCGATATAATTCAATAGCCCTATCATAGTTAGCGTTACCATGATCAAAAGATGCCATATTACATTGAATCAAAATACCTCTATCAACCCATGCTAGTAATTGTTCAGGTTTAGTAAATAATTGTCCATAAGTTTCTACTTCACTAATAATAGGTACAAGCCCCATATCTAGTAGACTTAATAACCACGCATTAATATGATGCACTTTGCTATTTTGTGGAAGAGCAACTAATATAAAATGGCTATCTCCCAACGTATATTGATTGCGATGAGAAGCTATATATGCAACCATTTCATCACAAAGCATTACGCGAGCTCCACTGTGAATAGTTATATCTACTTGTTGCTCCTTAACCATAACTTTTACTTCATTAACTAAAGAGTTTATAGCATTCCATGTGTTCAGATCCATAGATACTGTTACATCAGGCGTACTAAAAATATCTGTAATACCTTGTTCAGACAAGGACTTAATCATTTTTACTGATTCTGCCATTGTTTGAGGCCCTTGTGGGCCTAACACAGCTGGCAAAATGCAACCATGTAAATCAACCACGCGACTCATAATCTTTCCCTTCTACTTTCGATTTTCTTTTCAAAATCGACCTCTTTTATAAAGTTCATGTTCTTCTCATTTAAGTTTATAATTCATTTTACATTCACGATTATAACAAGGGACCAGTCGCTTGTATAGTGGTTTTTCTATAAAAATAAATAAATTATTATATGTTCATTTAATACAATTTTTATATATTCATTTATCCTTCATAAAATATGACCCATAATTTCTACAATTATGAGTCATATTTTACACATTATTATATTAATAATTATTTAATTTTTAAATGTACTTTTATCTTTTATCATGACTAATATAATAAGTTAATTTCACTACCGATATACCGATGATTATACCAACTGTATCAATCAGTACATCAGACAGTTGAGAGCTGCGTCCTAGAGAAAATAATTGTATAAATTCATCTAGACTAGCTATTACTATACCCACTACTATTGTTTTTACTACTGTGCCATATTCAATATAGCGGCGTAGAACTACATATAAAACACCACCAAGGATTGTGAACTCTGTAAGGTGGGCTAATTTTCGAATAATCCTATTTAAGGCCCATATATTTCCGTAAAAGCCTAATTTATTAGCTATAGGGGCAATCCACTTTGCAAAAATAAGACTAAACCCATCAGAGGTTCCTCCATTTTGCAAGGAATTATCCCATATAAAAAACACAATTAGACATAACACAATATATAGTATCCAACGTTTCATACTACTCTCCTAAACGCCACAATACATATAGCTGTATTAATCTCTATCAAAAATATCTCGTGTATAAACTTTATCTTTTACACCTTCTAAGCTACTATCCCAGCGATTAGCTACAATGACATCACTAACACGCTTAAAATCTTCAAAATTACGTATAACTGGCGAATTAAAGAAATCTTCTGCATCTAGTGTAGGTTCATATACTACCACAGCAATCCCTTTCGCCTTAATACGTTTCATAACACCTTGAATGGCTGATGCTCTAAAATTATCAGAGTTCATCTTCATGGTCAAGCGATAGATACCAACAATTTTCGGATTTTTAGCAATAATAGTATCTGCCACATGATCTTTACGTGTTCTATTCGCATCAACAATGGCAGAAATTAAGTTTTGTGGTACATCATTATAGTTAGCTAATAATTGCTTTGTATCTTTTGGCAAGCAATAACCACCATAACCAAAGGAAGGATTATTATAAAAATCTCCAATACGAGGATCTAAACAAACCCCTTTGATGATTTGACTTGTGCTAAGGCCACGTACTTCAGCATAGGAGTCTAACTCATTGAAATACGCTACACGTAATGCTAAATACGTATTAGCAAACAATTTAATTGCTTCCGCTTCCGTAGAATCAGTATATAATTGTGGAATATTTTCTTTAATAGCACCTTCCGCTAATAATTGTCCAAAACGACGTGCTCTGTCAGAATCCTCGCCCACAACAATACGGGATGGATATAAATTATCGTATAAGGCTTTACCTTCCCGCAAGAATTCTGGCGAAAAAATTAAATTCTCCGTATTAAATTCTTTACGCATTTGTACCGTATAGCCTACCGGTACAGTTGATTTAATAATCATTACTGCATCAGGATTAATCTCTAGCACAGTTTTAATGACTTGTTCAACAGAAGATGTATCGAAAAAGTTTTTTTGAGGATCATAATTTGTAGGTGTCGAAATGATAACATAATCTGCACTGTTAAAAGCTTCTACTGGGTCAAGTGTAGCTTTGAAGTTTAACTCCTTAGTAGCTAAATACTCTTGCAATTCAGCATCTACAATAGGTGTCTCTTTGCGATTTAACATATCTACTTTTTCTGGGATGATATCGAGGGCCACCACTTCATTGTGTTGAGCTAACAACACACCATTGGAAAGGCCTACATAGCCTGTACCAGCAATTGCAATTTTCATTTATTTGCCCTCCATCATATAGAAATCTTTATACCATATGGCAAAACGCTTTAACCCTTCTCGTAAGGTTGTATTAGGTTTAAAGCCAAAATCTGCTTCTAACGCACTTGTATCAGCATATGTAACAGGCACATCCCCTGGTTGCATGGGTACTAATTCTTTATGCTCCTCAAAATTATAATCTTCTGACAATACGCCAGCAGAAACCAATTCCTCTGAAAGAATGCGCACAAAATCAAGTAAATTTTCTGGGTTGCTATTGCCGATATTATAAATAGCGTACGGTGGAACCGGCAAGCCATCCGCACCATTGCGACGCTCTGGTGCAGTAGATATAACCTTAGAAACGCCTTCTACGATATCATCGATATAGGTGAAATCACGCTTACAATTGCCGTAGTTAAAAATTTTAATTGTCCCACCATTACGTAATGTATTTGTAAAACCAAAGTATGCCATATCTGGACGACCTGCAGGGCCGTATACAGTGAAGAAACGAAGCCCTGTGCTAGGGATGTTATATAATTTAGCATACGAATAAGCCAATAACTCATTTGACTTTTTTGTAGCTGCATAAAGAGATACAGGATTATCTACTTTATCATCTGTAGAGTATGGGATTTGTTTATTTGCACCATATACAGAAGAAGATGATGCATACACTAAATGCTCTACACCTCTTTCACCATCGTCATAAGAATGACGACAAGCTTCTAGAATATTATAAAATCCAATAATATTAGACTCGATATAGGCGTCGGGGTTAGTAATAGAGTAACGAACCCCTGCTTGAGCTGCTAGATTCACTACAACTCGTGGTTTATAGATAGCAAAAATTTCATCAACAAAGGACTTATCTGCAATATTCCCTTTTTTAAAAATCCATATATTCTTATTATCTTTGCTAAGTTCATCAATCTGTTGCAATCGATACTCTTTCAATGCTACATCATAGTAATCATTAACAGAATCTATGCCAATAATTTGAGTCCCTTCTGCTTCAGATAGTAAGGACATAACTAGATTAGCCCCCACAAATCCAGCGGCACCCGTTACAAGGATTACCGTGTTGTTTAAATCTACATTTTTTGAAAGCATATGTACTCCTTTCATAGTTCTGTTAATTATGTCGTTTTACTTTACTTAAGACTTTTTTATAGCCAGAAGCAATAATTATGCGCTCAGATGGAATGACGTATAAAATAGCCACATATAATACAACACATAAAAGCATACAGACGACGGTCCACCATACTGCATCATAGAGATGTAAAATACTATAGGCAATTAACCCAACTATAGATGCTGTAATGAGATATACACTGATATTAGATATTATGCGAAATGCACTCATATTGACAAATAAAGCCAGTAGCAACATAGAAGCTGCTAGCATTTCCATTCTTACTAACGATCGAGCATATACAAAGGTACTGAAATCATATTGAATACAAATATAAATAACTGGTATTAAAACTACTAGATGTAATATTTGAGTCCAAAATGATAGATTAGGCATCCCTTTTGCACGAAATATTTCGGAAATCAAATTAGCTGTTACAGTCATAATAGCCGAACTCAATGCCCAGGAACCTAATACAATGCCCGCTAACGTCCATTGTGGCCCTAGTAAAAGCTGAACAACAAAGTCTTGAAATACAAATAAGCCTACACCTAGAGGTACCAAAAATAGAGCCATATAGCGTTGGAATGTAAAGAATGTATTCGAAAAGGCCTGTTGATTATTTTGCACACGACTTAAAGCCGCGAATAATACAGGAGCCAAAGATGCTGTAGCCATAGCCATTACAGTCGTAACAATAGCCATTGGCATCTTATATATACCCAAATAATAGGCATCTAAAAAACGGCTAATAATGAATGTATCCACCCAAGCAGTGAGCCATATAGAAAATGCTTCAGCTAAAGACCATGCACTATAGTTAAACATGTTCATAAAGACGCGACTACTAAAAAACAGATGAATTTGATTCTTCCGACTCTTTAATAATGCCAACGCCGTAAATAGCTGAGACCCTAGCATACCAGCAATTAAAGACCAATAATCGTACCCCATAAGCGCCATTGGTATAGATATCAATATAGGTGTAAGAATTGTTATGAGCCTAATATTTAAAAGAAACTTGAAATTAAAATCTCTTCGATACAATGCCATTTGGACACTACTAAAAGCAGATAAAGGAATCATAGCGCCCATCACGGCTAAAGGTATACCTAAGCCATCATTACCTACTAATACGGCCAATTCATCACGACCGATTATGATAGCGCCCCATAAAACTAGAGAAAACACTAGGTTGGCAATAAAGGCCACATCTGTGGCCTCTTGCTTATCTTGGGTACTTTCAAACTCATGCTGAACAAGAAATTTTTGAAAACCCGCATCAGCAAGCATTTCCGCAAAAGATATAACCATCATAATCGTCGCCAATATGCCGAATGCAGTCGGTGCTAACATATGAGCCAATATTATATTTGTCAGTGGTGTGATAAGCTTTGCCAAAACCTCTGTAATAACAGACCATTTAGCAGCAGCTACGATTTTAGTATCCATTATTTCTTATTGATATTCTTAATGCCTCTCAAGAATAGTTCATGATGAGCTTCACATTCCAAATAATTTTGTATTGCTAAATAACTCATTTTGCCCAAAATAAGTTCTACCAATTTTCGGCCCAATAAAGCATTAATAGCGCGTACAATAAATGATCTACCTAAAAACTCACGCAAATAACGTTTTACATGTGTATCAGCAAAGGCCTTATAAGCTTGAGTCACAAAGTGAGGGTCTTTAATTTCTTCACTACGTTTTCTATAAGCCTCTAATGTTTCTGTAGCTTCAACTTCTGTGGCTAGTCGTGTACCATTATCGGTTCTACGAATAGGCAATTCAGACACCACAAAATCATCCTTAGTTACGTCTATAGTAACTAGTATTGCATCTTTCACAAATTCCTGATGATTTACATAAAAGTCAGAGTTAAAAATAAAGTTTCCCTGTCCATAAATGATAGTGCCCCCCTGGTAATCTTCGCGAGACCCTACACAATGATTATGTTGACAGATAACGAGATTCGCTCCACTATCGACAAATTTATGGCAATATTTCTGTAGCATAGGAGATGGATAGCGATAGAATTCCTTGCCGCCGTGATATAGAACAATGACGTAGTCGCATTGTGCCTTTAAAACTTTCACTTCGTCAAAGCTTTCTAGCACATCAAAAGGATTAGCCCCCATTGTATGACAAGTAGCTATAGTAAACTCGTTCTCTGTACAAAGATAAAATCCAATACGTACATTATCTTTTTCAAAGATAAATGGCTTCTTAGCCTCTTTCAAATTAGCTCCAGCTCCAGCATGAGCAATCTTATGCTGCTTCAACAAATTTAATGTTGTCGTCAACCCTTCCACCCCTTGATCTAAGGAGTGGTTATTAGCCAGTGTTAAAAATAACGGCTCTAATGCCTTATATCCATTAATTGTTTTTGTAGGCGCAATTAAATTATTACCAAATTTTACGATGGGTGTCTCTATATCAGTAAGAGGAACCTCTAAATTGAAAACATTTAAATCCGATTGCTTCAAAATTTCATAAAGCTCTTTTCCTACAAAAGCTTCTCCATTACCGTTTTCAAATAATGTTTTATTAATATCCGTAGGAACTAAATCAGCCCCGATGTACATTCTCAAGATGTAACCACTCTCCTAATTCATAATCCTTTGACATAGGACGAAATCTTTCAAATCCAGCACCAGGAAAAAATGTTAATTCTCCAATAAATATATGCCCTTTAATTTCATAAAAATCAACACGCAAAAATGGACACCCTTTGCTAAGCTCCATCGCAACCTGTTGCATTTCACCATATGTATCTGGCTTTGGAAACTCTGTAGGTAACGGTGGATAATGTCCAAAATGAATTCCCATAGGATTCCAATCGATATCATAGAAGTTCATACGCGTTCCTGTTTTAGAAAAACGATTAGAACATACTACTGTTAACTTTGGTTCACCATGAAAGCAATACATCTTATAATCTAATATGTCATTGCTACCTAACTCCGACAAATATTCCTCTCCGATAATACGTCGAGGAACATTCTTATAAGGCCACTCTCTAGCAATACGTGAATAATCCCGTTTTAAGAATGTTCTTAATTTAGCTTTTGCTGCTTCCCAATCAAGTGTTGATTTATCTTTACAAATAACGATGCCTCCACTATCATGTGTACATTTCAAAACGAATTGATTAGGCAATCTATCAAGATCAATATCATCTACAGAGTTCCATACGGAAATCGTAGGTATTATATACTGATTTCCTACACGTTGAGCAATAAAATGTTTAGCTTCATGTTTATCAACCATCACTGTTTGTATTGGGTCTCTAAAATTAACCTTAAGCCATTGTAACTTTTCGCTGAAAGTTTTTGGATTTTCTAGATCTAAAGGGTATCCCATATACTTAGGAAATACCTTCTTCAAAAAGTCTTCATCAGACAAAGAGTCATAATAACCCGATTTAATTAATACCCTCGTACGATAGTAAGGTTTTGTTAGAAAGGACATGCCAACATTACACAATTTTCTGAACTTCATGTTTTCGTCCTTTCCGAAGCAGTTGCACTTCTAAATAAAACAACATCATATAAAAATAAGTGCTCTTACTTTCATAAGAAACCATACCCATATCCATAACAATCTGTGAAAGGAATAGAATGAGTACCATTATATATTCATTACTATGGATATCACGATAGCGAATTAAATTATAAGCCACATAGAGATACATTGAATAATAGGCTAGTAAACCAATGACACCCGTGCCAGCTAATAACTCAATATAATTGTTATGCAAGTAGTAATTATCTTTGCCATACACGAAAAAAGTATATACAGATGGATTATTGATACCTACACCAGTTATGGGAGATTGATAAAATAAGTCCCATCCAATATCTACCAAAGCTAACCGAATAATAGTGGATGAGTCCCCCCCTGTGCCTGTAAAGGCTTCTACCATGTTAGACATTCGGTCTAATACTTCAGAGAACATCGGCAATTGCAATACCGCAATACCTATAATGGTAAGACCTAATAAGGAACCAATAACTTTTACAATAGAATTGACCGCATTAGCACTACGAAAACTTTTAAAAATAAAGAGTAATACTGTACCAACACCGACAAAAACTAAGGCCTTACGACTACCTGTAGCCGCTAAAATACCAAGTGTTGGTAATGCAATAATATGCCACCAACGAGGACGATCGTATAGCATATAATACAAGGTCATAACAATAGCATTGGCACCCAATAGCCCTACCGTATTCGCATTCAATGCATCATTAGCAATACGTGCTGAGGATGATAAAACAGTAATAAAATAATCTAAACCGTAGAAATAAACAGTATAGAAACAAACTATATAGCCTGTCCACATGCCAATCTTTAATAATGTATCCACCGATTTCTTATCTTGATAACACATATATAAAATGATGAGCATAAAGAATATCTTGACCATATCAAAACTTCGGCTCATAGCTACGGAAACATCTGTCGCATTAATCGCACTTAGATAACAAGCACCAATAAAAAGTAACATATAAGCATGCATCCAATTAAGCCGTAGTTTAATAACACCTTGCTCTCTTATTAGATAAAAAATAATGAGCCCAAATAAGCATACAAATAATACATACGCACCATAGTTCGCTTCGCCAAGGGCAAAGGAAATGGTCAACGACAACACTAAAAAGATTAGAGTTATGAACCATATCATGCGATCAGCAAGAGCCGTAATATTTAACTTCAATGGTTCTCCTCCTTACAACTCATAAAACTTCTAACCAACGTTTTGCGATTTTCCATAATGGAAATTCATCGCGTACTTTGATGGCATTCTGTGAAAGTTTAGCCGCTAGTGCAGGATCCTTTAATACACTGCGCATAGCTTCATACATAGCCTGCGTATCACCTACAGGTACGAGAATGCCATTCTCTCCACTTTTAATTACCATGCGAGCACCGCCTACAGGACAATCTGTAACTACTACAGGTAAGCCCATACCCAATGCTTCTAGCATGGAATTTGAAATACCTTCAAAATCAGAGGATGATACAAACATAGAACAAGGGGCTACCTTTTCTAAAATATTACTAGCAAAGCCAGGCAATAAAATGCGATTCTCTAAATTAAGAGACTTAATTTGAGCTCGTAGTTCATCCTCTAATACACCTTGTCCATAAATAACGAGTTTATACGCTGGAAACTCGTCTGCCAACATACTGAAGGCATTAATCATCATAGGCAAATTCTTTTGCGGATGCAAACGACAAGCTGTAACAATTGTCTTTTCTCGTTCCCCCTCTATTGGTGGTGGCAATTTGCCATTAATAGGATTGGGGATAATAACACCGCGATTTTGAACAGATTTCGGGAAATAAGAACGAGCATCTTCCGTTTGGAATACTAGTGTATCTGCAAATCTAAAGGCAAAGTTGCGCAATGCTTGTTGATGCCAACCAATAGGAACTTTGCGTGGATTATTGCGTTCAGAAAAAACAATGCGATTTTTTATAAACCAAGAGCTAATCGCTAAGATAAAACTCGATGCAGACAAAAAAGATAAGCATGTCGCATTTGGCCTAGTCTTTAAGATTTTGATTAGTTCTTTTATTTCTTGCATAAAGCGAATGACTTTATTAGAGCTTGTAGTATGAATTTCGATTTGTTCAATACCTTTCTCTAACGCATATTCATTACCATATCGATTAGGGCTTGTTTGGATAACTGTAATATGATGACCATCATGTACCCACTGACGAGCCAACTCTGTTAAGATTCGTTCAGCCCCATCGTTACCAAGGGAGATGGTGACAATTATTATTTCCTTTTTCATAAGCCTTCCTCTTGGATATATTCTGCCAGTCTTACATAGGCTTGTGCCATTGATACCTTAGGTTTCCAACCTAAAGACTTTAACTTCTTAGAACTTAAGAACATGTGTACTGTCGGTGCATAGCCGAACCCTTGTACATCTTCTGGAATATCAAAAACAACTTTACTCTTATTATTGCTCACATGAGTTGCCACTAATTGAGCAATGCTTGCAATAGAACGAGTCTCTTCATCATGACATATATTATAGGCCTCGCCAGCTTCGCCCGCCTTCATAAGGGCTAAAATACCAGTTAATACATCGGTAATGTAGCAATAGTTCGACATAGAATCGCCTTTTGTGTGAAGAACAATATTTTCATGTTTAAGAGCACTCTTGGTAAACTGCATGAATACACGGTTATCTGATACCGGAACACCAGGTCCAAAGGTTTGAGCTAGTCTAGCTATTACAGCAGGCACGCCATATTCCACAGCATAGGACTTGCAATAACATTCACATAGTCTCTTACTTTCAGAATAAGAACTACGAATATTTAGATGATCAAGATACCCTAATCGGTCTTCAGTCATAACTTGACCAGACTCATAAGGTACACCATATTGTTCCATACTAGATAAATAAACTACTTTTTTTACCTTTTTTCGACGGCCTAACTCGAGCATGGCCTCCGTACCATAAATAGAGGTACGGATAGTTTCTACTGGATGTTGTACAAAAAACTTAGATTGTGTTGGTGCGGCTCCATGCAAAATATAATCACATGGCACATCAATAGATTCTAATGAGCCATCTACTAGGGTTAACGACTTATTGTCTAAATACTCACCGAGAATGGTTTTTGCCTTTTCATGGCTTCGCACATGACCAATCACTTTTAAATCCAGGTCATGAGTCTCATTGGCAAGTATAAGTAATTTTATAAACATCGATCCAATAAGCCCCGTTGCACCTGTTATAAGAATGCGTTGATGACGGAGGAAATGAAAGTAATTTTTTTCATGTACTAAAGCCGTTAACTCACGTTGAATAACGGAATTACTCATCTTTTAATCCTCCTAGCTCACGATTTTTAATAATCCCTGTGAACATATAATAATCAGATGGAGTTGTAATCTTTATATTTTCAGTTTCCCCTAATACAGGATATAGAGTATATCCATAGTGCATCATCATCGATGCGGAATCAATAAAGTCATGAATGCCCTCATCTTTTGCACGATTATGAACTGATATAATATCATCTAATCTAAAACTCTGGGGCGCTTTAGCCATGAGACATTCATTACGATTTAAAATGCGGTTAATAGAACCATTTTGGGTAACCATAACCGTTTCTATAGCTGGAGTAACAGTAATGGCAGACCCCTTTGATTCAACAGATTCTATGTTTCTCTCTATAGTAGAATTATCTACAAGTGGACGAACCCCATCATGAATCAATACAGTCACCGCATCATCAGGAAATAAACGCTTAGCCTCTACGAGTCCATTATATTGGGATTCTAGAGCGCTTTCACCACCAGGCACAATGGATAATACCTTTTGTAGCCCCGCCTTTTTGATGAGCTGTTTTGTATGATCAATCCATTCTGCTTTGCAGGCAAGAACAATCCCATCAATTGTCTCCGTTTGTTCAAACACATCTAAGGTTTGAATCAAAATTGGTCTACCGTTCCATTCTAAAAATTGTTTTGGCGTCTTGCTATTTTTCATACGAGCACCTACGCCACCCGCAAAGATTACTGCTATTCGTTTCATAGGCCCTCCTTATGGTTGAGCTTCTTTTTTGGCATAATATATGCCTTTATACTCCTTGTAAGGTGTATGTAGATCAGCAAATACTGCATCATGTTTTGCCACACGTTGTTCTATAGGTGGTAATTGCATATAGTCGCCCCAAATAAGACGCAAATATCTCTCATACCCTTTCATAACAGGTATTTGATGACCTTCAAAGTCTTTATATACAACAGAAGCAAAGTCCTCTCTAGGATGACGTAGCTTCATACCTTTTAAACTGCCAATTAACTCCGTACATTCATCACTGGTATCAAAGTCGTATTGAGTCATTCTCTTTTCTGCAAATCGCCAAATATGATAGCGTATAGACTGACTGGAAAAGATTTTATAAATATAACCAGCTAAAGCGCGATATGTAGGCCCTTTATTATCTGGTAAACGCTGCGCATTAAAGAGTGCAAACGTCATGGCCCACATCAATTGCAATACACGACTAATTTTGCCGGGTGCACAGCCATCAATAGGCATAATTTCAAGTGCTAAACCATGACAAACATCTTCATGCATACTATGACGATTAATAAAGGTCGTATTATTATCTCTTATAGATGCACCTGCATCATGATAGATGTGATCTCGATCAGTACGACAATACGTAAATCGTTCAGTGTCAGCATATTTGGGCCATAATTTAGCTAACTTTTCATAATCTGGACGAGGCATAAATAGATCTAAATCATCATCCCAAGGGATAAATCCATTATGCCGTATAGCCCCAATGAGACCACCGCCGCAAAGATAAAAGCGCAAATTATGTTTATTGCAGAACTCTTTAAAGTACAGCAACATATTCAGCTCTTTTTCTTGTATTTCCTTTGTCATAGATGTACTCATAGGGACCTCTTTCAACGTAATACAGCTAATACTGTATCAATCATCGTTTTTATATCTTGTAAAAAAGAAAACTCCTTAATACTCTTTAAATTCCAAGCCATCTTGCCCGGTAAAACCTCATTTATATAGACTTCATCAACATTTTGAGCATTTTGTAAAAGTTGATCTTCATCCTTATAAGTAATACTGGCAATACTGGTAACCCCAGCTGGTAATAATAAGGTAGCTTTCATTTCATCTGTATAAGCAGACACGTAACGTGGAACCTCAGGTCTTGTACCAACAAAACTCATATCCCCTAAAAGGATATTGATAAGCTGAGGCAATTCATCGAGGCGACAGCTGCGAAGCATATTTCCGACCTTAGTGACACGCATATCATTTTGCGACGTCACTTGTGCTCCTAAAGATTCTGCATTTTTTACCATAGTACGGAACTTGTAGATGCCAAAGGTACGACCGTACTGTGTCACTCGAGTTTGACGGAAAAAAACCTCTCCCGCACTATCTCGTTTAATCATGATGGCTAGTATCAAAAATACAGGACTTAATGTAATAAGCAGTCCCGCTGCCATTACGCGGTCAAAAATGCTTTTACAAAGAAGGCTTGTACGTCTTTGATTTAATATTTCAAAATAGGGACGAACCGCTTCACACTGTAGCTCTTGTGGTAGGTCATGAAAGTTCTTTACTAGCATTCGGTAATAATCCTTTTAAACTGTTCAATGATATATTGCACTTCTTCATCTGTAAGGAGCGTATGAAGTGGCAATGTAATTTCATTCTTAAATTGGTCATAAGCATTTGGATAGTCATCGATTGTAAAGCCTAAGTTTTTGTAAGCCGTATGCATTGGAATTGGCTTATAGTGAACATTCGTTGCAATGCCAGCCTCAGCCATAGCTTCTATAACCTTATTGCGATATTCCGCATCACGGCCATCTAAACGGACTAAATACAAGTGACCACTACTCTCATGCTCATCTGTATAATGGTTCAACAATGTAACAGGTAAATCCTTAAATGCTGTATCATAAGCTTCGATAAGTTCTTTACGACGTGCCAAAAGTTTTGGGTATCTTTCAAATTGAGCTAGCCCAATAGCCGCCATGATATCCGTCATATTACATTTATAATAGGTACCTTTAATATCATATTCCCAAGCACCTGCTTTTGTTTTTGCAAGAGCATCCTTATCTTGACCATGCAAAGATAGCAATTGGAATTGCTTGTAAATAGTTTCATCATCAATACCATCTATATGACGCCATGTAGCACAGCCGCCTTCAGCAGTAGTAAAATTTTTTACTGCATGGAAGGAAAAACTACTAAAGTCTGCAACATTACCTGTTGATACTCCTTTATAAGATGCACCAAAGGAATGAGCACAATCAGCCACAATAGGGATATGACCTAATGCTTTTTGAATATCATTAGCAGGTATAAAGAGAGATTTTTTTTCATCCACAATGGAGCGTAGTCGATCATAATCGCAAGGTACACCTGCAACATCAACAGGGATAATTGCTTTTGTTTTTGGTGTAATAGCGCGAGCGACTGCATCGTAATCCATTTCATAAGCATCTTTCTGTGTATCAACGAGTACTAAGGTAGCACCTACATGAACTACAGGACTCGCACTAGCTGTATAAGAATAAGCACTAGTTATGACTTCGTCTCCAGGTCCAATACCCAATACGCGAAGAGACATTTCAAGCGCTGCCGTAGCAGAGTTTAAACAAACGGATTTAGGTGTACCTAACTGATGAGCTATCTTTTTTTCTAATTCTTTAGTACGAGGACCCGTCGTAATCCACCCACTTTTTAAGGCTTCAACGACTTCATTGATTTCTAACTCTGTAATATCTGGAGGAGAAAAATTAATTCTCATATAAATCACCTCAATACTTTCTGTACCATATTGATACACTTGATTTATCACATAGAATATTGATTAAAGCAGTTATATTAAGCGTCAATTACCATAGATCCTAAAAGAGAAATACCTACTTGTGAAAGCCGTTTCTTAGCTTCAATCAAATCTTTTGGACTAGCTACTTCATTTTTAACAACTAACACAACACCATCTGATTTCTCTGCCAATACAACTGCATCTGTAACAGACAATACGGGTGGTGTATCGATGATAACCACATCATATTCATCACGTACATACTCAAAAATCGCAGGTAATTTGCTAGAATCTACAATATCAGATGGATATTCAACAACTTCACCCGCCGTAAGAACATCCAAATGAGGCACTACATTACGATGAATCGTCAAATCTTCATCCATCATCACCGCATTTGTAAGGCCCTTATTTTGTACATTAAAGGCTATATGTTGTGTTGGATTACGTAGATTACCATCTACTAGAAGAACTTTATTATTATTTTTAGATAAGGCTAATGCAGTATTAGCAGCCACCTCAGAAGTGCCTTCACCACTAGTGGCTGCAGTAATGCAAATAAGCTTACACTTATGTTGGTTACATACATATTGAAGATTGCTACGCAATGTACGGTATGCTTCCACAAGTGGTGTATCACCACGTTCATTAGAAATTAGTCTAATCATATTAACCTCTCACTTTGCGCAACAATGCTACGAAACGATTACTAGGCTCTTCGTATTCTACTTCTTTATGATTTGGAATCACGCCCAAGTTTTGAATGCCAAGGATGTCATTAATCTCTTGTACAGATTGGACTTTGCGATTACCAAAGAATTGGCCCAATATATAGAGGCAACCAAAGATGAGGCCTAAAATGGCAGAGCCTAATAAAATAAGAATCTTACGTGGTGCAATCGCCTTTTCTGGCAATGTAGGAGGATCAACGATTTGAACTTCATTCGGTACCATAACCTCTGCTACCTTCGCTTCTTCTAAGCGAGTAGATAACATTTGATAGATATCTTGTGCCACATCTACATCACGTTTTGCTTGGATATAACCGCGTTCTTTTTCAGGTAATCCCTTTATAGCTTCTTCGTTTGCTTTATCTAGCTCAGCTAATGTAGATTGTTTACCTTGAGCTACAGCTAAAGCGGCTTCATTTTTAAACTTATCCGCTAGCAAGCCTTGTTGTGCAGAGTTGCTTGAAGGTGCTTGTTGAGATGCAATGGCGTTGATTTCAGCATTTAGACCACTTTTAGCTTCTTCAATTTGTTGATTAATTTCTTTCATCGCAGGATGTTCATCAGTATATTTACCAATATAAGAAGCTTTACGAGATTCTAAATCTGCTAACTGACCCTTGTAGGCTTGAACCGTAGCACTATCAGCGATGCTTTTACCTGCAGAACCTAATTGCTCATTGATACTACCAAGTGCAGCTTGTGCCGTTTCTAAATCGAGTTGATTTTGAGCCTTCTCACGATCAATTAGAGTAATCTTATCAGTTAAGCCTTTCATCTGATCAGCTGTAGAGTACACCTTATTATCTACTTGGAATTGTTGCAATTTATTTTCTGCTTGCTCTAATTCAAATTTTGCAGTAACAACGCGTTTTTGTAAGAATTCACGAGTAGTTCGTTGTTCAACATGAGAAATTTCGGCAAGACGTTTCAAGAAGGTATCAATAAGTAATTGATTAGCTTCTTGTGCTTGCTCAGGGCTCTTACCAGTTACGCTTACTTGTAATAACTCGGTTTCTTTATACGGTTTAGTTTCAATGCGAGTTTTAACAAAATCTTCATATGTTGGCGCATTACCGGTACCTTCAGGATCTTCTATAGCAGTAATTACTGGCTCTACTACATTACGACTTTTTAAAATTTCTGCATCTGTGTTCATCAATTGACGAGACATAGAATCAGAATAGGCATTAGCACTAGATAATACAGAATTGCTCAAACCTTGAGCTTGTTTAATGCGCAACATCGATGTAGATTGATATGTAGATGGTGCAAGAAAGGCATACGCACCACCTAAAACCATACATGCTACCGTAATATTAATAATTTTACTGCGCTTTTTAATGAGGACTCTGCCTACCTCTTTTAAATCAATAATTTGTTCCACCCATATACCCCTTTCTGTAAAAGTATACAAACAACAGGGTCTCTCCCACTTAGAATATTAACTGTACCTAACCCTCTCAATAAAGGCACAATGTATCAAAATTAAAATAGTCTTATACATATATCGGGTAATAAATGTATCATCCACGACCTATACATTATGATTTGGATCGTATGTAGGAATGATATCCTGCAATACATTAATCACATCTATATCGGTTTTACATGTATCAAAGCGCTCTATTTCACGACTCAGCCATTCTTGATCAACATCTTCTAGAGCTGCTTCAAAAATTTTCTTATGCGTAGTAGTATTCGTACCTTCTCCGGCAGTTAATAGTTCTTCATATAACTTTTCACCTGGACGTAAGCCAGTAAATTCAATACGAATATCCTTATTAGGCTCAAAGCCAGAAAGGCGAATCATATTCTTAGCCAAATCGACAATTTTAACCGGTTCACCCATATCCAAAAGGAACACTTCTCCTCCATTCCCCATGGCACCAGCTTGAAGTACTAATTGACTGGCTTCAGGAATAGTCATGAAATAACGTGTCATTTCTGGATCTGTAACGGTTACAGGACCACCTGCTTCAATTTGTTTACGGAATAAAGGAATAACCGAACCACGGCTACCAAGTACATTACCAAAACGAACTGTTATAAACTTAGTATCATATGTGTGATTCATACCAAGTACAACTTTTTCAGCAACCCGTTTTGTAGCGCCCATAACGCTAGTTGGATTCACCGCTTTATCCGTGGAAATCATAACAAATCGATCTACCCCATGAGCTCCGGCTACATCCGCAACATTACGAGTACCATAAATATTATTTAATACTGCAGCAATTGGCTGTATTTCCATAAGCGGCACATGTTTATGAGCTGCTGCATGAAATACTACATCAGGATTATAGTTATTGAAAATTTGTTCTAATTGATTCTTATCGCGAATATCTGCAATGATTGGAACCAAGGTATCTTGGGGAGCAATATTGCGCAATTCTTGATGAATAAGATAAATACTATTTTCACCATGACCTAGGAGCAATAGCTTTTTAGGTTTTACACGTAAAACTTGACGACAAATTTCAGAACCAATAGAGCCCCCCGCACCAGTAACTAAAACTACTTTATTTTTAAGATATGTTTCAACCTTGGACGTATCGAGCTGAATCTCATCACGTTCCAATAAATCCTCAATTGAAACAGGATGTAAATGAGATACAAGAACTTCATCATCAAGCAGTTGGTACATCCCCGGTAAAATATTGATTTTACATTTTAAAGGAGAACAGATTTCCATGATTTCTTGAATAATATCTCGCTTCACAGAAGGCATGGCAATAATAATTTCTTCTACCTTATACTTAGCAACTAATGCTGGAATATCTTCACGATTACCGAGAATTCTAAAACCATTCATAAGACGATTATGTTTAAACATATCATCATCAACATAACCAATCACTCGACGAGAACGCTTATGATATCGTTCAATTTCACGAGCTATAGTTGCACCTGCATCACCGGCTCCTATGATCAATGTATTCACTTGGCCACTTTCACCATCGTCCCCACTGCTATAGTGAAGTGCCACATAATGAAGCAACATACGTCCCATACCAACAGCGCCTGTAGTAAGGAACCATGTAATAAAATAGATGGAACGTGGTAATGACTTACCAAATACAAACATAGAGAAATAGAATAAAGCCGTACCAATTGTAGTCGCTACAAATACTGCTAATACCTCTCGCATCCCTGCATAGCGCCAAATACGTGTATATAAATGCATTATCAAGAACATCAACATATACGAAATAAGTAATAACGGAAGTGCTTCCACCATTTGATTAATATATTGAGGTTCTATGTGTCCATCAAATCGAATAAAAAGACTGATAAAAGCAACGATTACAATCGTCACAATATCGGTAATAAACAATATGGATGGTAATAAATATGAACGCAAAAAAACGCCCCCTTATATGATAGATATCGCCTTATCTTTAATCCTTACCTATTCGTGATACCATGTAAGCCCCTGTTAAGATTGGAGCAATATCACGAGCAAAGTTGATGCGACTATTCTTAGTTAAGTAAAGAATATCACCTTCACGCATGATGTAGTTTTCAGACATATCTCCAGTTTGTAAAATACGATTCAAATTAATAGGAATCGGTTTCTCTGGATTATCTTGATGAATCAAGTAAATTTTCTTTTTTGCTGTATCCCAGTTAAAACTACCTGCAGCCCCAATCGCATCAATAACTGTACTAGATTTAGTCAACGTATAGGCGCCAGGCTTATTAATTTCACCAAATACATATACGCGAACGCCGCCCAATTTCGATACATTTACTGTGATATCAGGATTAATGATATAACGAGACAGACCTTGCTGTAACTCAGCTGTAAATTCATCTACAGTTAAGCCATCTGCTTTTACGGCACCAACCATAGGGAACGATACATATCCATCTGGTCTAACGGTATACACAATATCATTACCATTACGCGTACCAAGCTCTGCCTGCTGAACCACTTGAATATTCAGTTCATCTCCTTGACGCAGACGATATTCTTTATCAGAGCTAATTACGGATGCACTAGTTTCCAATGGGGCATGGCCTTCCATTTGTACATTCTTGGCATTATAAGGCTGATTAGTATTTATATTAACTGGCGCAGCCATAGCCATTGTTGTAGTACATAAGAATGCAGCCATCATCATATACTGTTTCTTCTTCATACTTACCTCTTTTTCTATTCAACTTATTTAATTCATCACTTAATTATTGATGTATCTTATATCTAAAAAATCAGTCATGCTATTTTATCATTTTTTTAAATATACTTCTACAAATCTAGTATGTTCCAAACGAACTTCATAAAACCTTCAACAACGATTCCTTAAAAATACAGTATTTTCAATATATGTTCATTAATTATTATTTGCTGTTTTCATTCCTAATTCACTAGTTTTATTATTGAAATTTGTAAAAATAATAAAATATATTTAAACTCACTTCATTATCAGCTCACATAGTTCTTCTATTTATATCAGAATTAGTGATAAAAAAATAAGGTGTATATACTAGAAATCTAGTATATACACCTTATTCAAAGTTTTTGACACTAATGATCGCTCTATATAATTAATTATTCAACACGACCGCCTAAATAAGCTTCCATAACGCGAGGATTATGGCGAACTTCATCAGCAGAGCCAGATAATACCATTTTACCAGTCTCCAAAACATACGCATAATCAGCAATCTTCAATGCTTGACGCACATTTTGTTCTACTAAAAGAACTGTTGTTCCATCAGCGCTGATTTCTTTAATGGTTTCAAAAATCTCATTTACTACTAAAGGTGCAAGGCCCATAGATGGTTCATCTAATAATAACAATTTTGGACGAGCCATAAGTGCACGACCAATAGCTAGCATTTGCTGTTGACCACCTGATAAAGTACCACCCAATTGATAACTTCGTTCATCAAGAATAGGGAATCGTTTAAATACCTTTTTGATATCTGTTTCGATTTCTTTATCTTTACGTGTATAAGCACCCATTTCAAGGTTCTCATAAACACTCATGTCTTGTAGAATTTGACGTCCTTCAGGAACTAAGGAGATACCATTTTGTACAACTTGATGGGTTTGGCGACCTGTAATATCTTGACCTTCAAAAATCACTCGACCAGATGTGGGTTTTACAAGTCCCATAATAGTCTTCATCGTCGTAGTCTTACCAGCACCATTAGCACCAATAAGAGATACAATGGAACCTTGTGGAACTTCTAAACTTATATCTTTTAAGGCTGTAATATGTCCATAACCAGCCACAATATTTTCTAGTTTTAACATATTACACCTCCTCTTTACCTAAGTATGCTTCAATTACAGCTTCATTATTTTGAATTTCTTGAGGTGTACCTTCAGCAATTTTCTTGCCAAAGTTAAGTACTACCAAACGATCACAGATATTCATCATCAATTCCATGGCATGTTCGATAACCACAACGGTAATACCTAGGTCACGAATCTTGCCAATCAATTGACGCAGAACTTCAGTTTCACTATCATTCATACCTGCTGCCGGTTCATCAAGTAAAATTAACTGAGGATGTGTCGCTAAGGCACGAGCAATTTCAAGACGACGTTGCTTACCATACGGTAATGATGTGGCAACCTCTTCCGCATCATCTTCAAGCCCTACAAGCTTTAAGAACTCATAAGCAATACCACGACAACGTTCTTCTTCAATGCGTTGACGTTTTGTTTTCAAAAAACTAGATAAGAAGCCAGAGCCAGTACGACAATGCATACCGGTTAAAACAGTTTCAAGAGCAGTCATATTGCCAAAGAGACGAATATTTTGGAATGTACGAGCAATGCCCATTTCAACAGTTCTATGAGGCTTGATGCCTACAACAGACATACCATCAAATACAATTTCACCAGAACTTGCAGGGAATACACCAGTAATCAAGTTGAATAGTGTGGTCTTACCAGCACCATTTGGACCGATGACACCAAATACTTCACCTTGTTTAACGCCAAAAGATACTCCTGTGAGGGCTGCAACGCCACCAAAGCTTTTACTTACGTCATTTAATTCTAATAGCATTCAGTTCCCTCCTATCCTTGTTTTTCTTCTTGTTGTTTGCGTTTATATGCTTCAAAACGTTCTGTTAATACTTGTGACTCTGGAATATATGGAGCCTTTTTAAAGCCTAATTTGCGACTAATTTTATCTACCATAGATTCTGTCAGAATACCATCTGGACGAACGGCCATCAAAATGACTAGTAATGCACCATAGATGATGTCCCGATAGTCGGATAAGAAACGCAATACTTCTGGTAATAATGTAAGAATAAAGGAACCTAATACGGAGCCCCATACTACATTGGACCCACCAAATACAGGGAATAACAAAATTTGTACTACTTTATGGTAGCTGAAATCTGTAGGATTAATAAAGTTTGTAATATGCGCATACAAACCACCGCCAATACCAGCGATGAAAGCACCGATAATAAAGGCCATCATCTTGTAGTATACAACGTTAATACCCATCAATTCTGCTGCATGATCATCAGCCTTAATCGCTGCAAAGGCACGACCCACACGGCTATTATTAATCCGTACACAAAAAGCGATAATCAATACTAAAATAGCTAACAAAATAATGATAGCCATTAGATTGCCCCATGCAACAGCATCAATGCCCATTAAACCATCGAAATCAAATTCATAGGCATAATTTGTCAATTCTTGAGGAATGGATGGAATACCAGAAAGGCCTAATGCACCATTTGTAATATCCAAATTCAAGAAAATAACACGCACAACTTCGCCAAATCCAAGTGTAGCAATAGCAAGATACAAACCTTTAAGACGTGTTGTTGGCAAACCGATAATAACAGCCACAAGACTAGCAACTAAGCCACCAATAATAATGCCTACAACGATAGGCAAATCAGCTTTCAAAGAAAGAATAGCGCCTACGTATGCACCAACACTCATAAAGCCAGCAGCCCCTAAAGAAAGCTGTCCACTTGCCAGTGTGAAATAAATTGAAATACCCATGATGGCATTAATGATGAAAAACATCACGATCTGTAGATAATACGGGTTTAATAATTCCATTACGGTCTACCCCCTTTATCTTTAGATCCAAACAAGCCTTGTGGGCGCCAGAATAATAATAGGATAATGAGACCAAAGGCCACAGCATCACGGAATGTAGATGCACCATAAGCAACAGAGAAGATTTCTGCTACACCTAAAATAAAGCCGCCAACCATGGCGCCTGTAATATTACCAAGACCACCTAAGATAAGTACTGCCAGACCTTTAAAACCTATAATAACACCCATAGTAGGCTCAATAGCATTAAAGGACAATCCTACCAATACACCTGCCGCTGCACCTAAAGCAGATGCAATCATAACAGTAATAGATATAATCATTGTTGGATTGATACCCAAGAGAGCTGCTGTTTCCGTACTCATGGATACAGCGCGAATAGCCTTACCAATCTTAGTTTTCTTAATAACTACATTTAAAATCAGCATTAGCACAACAGAAACGCCTAAACCAATAATTTGTACCATAGAAATTTTGAAAGCTCCAAAGTCGATTAGGCCACCAATATAGTCTGGTGGGAATGATCTAGTTTGAGGGCCCCAAAGCAATAATGCCAAACTTTCAAGGAAAATAGAAACACCAATAGTACTAATAAGTGGTGCCAAGTGAGACACCTTTTTCTTGCGTAGTGGACGAAGCGCCACAAATTCTAAAAGATAACCGAGGATAGCACCTACAGCCATAGCTACGATAAGGGCTACAAAAATGTTAACGTTAAAAATTGTTACCATAAAAAGACCAACGAAGGCACCTATCATAAAGATGCCTCCGTGAGCCATGTTGATAATATTCAAAACACCGAACACAAGTGTTAAGCCAATAGCGAGTACAGCATATAAGCTACCGAGGGTTAACCCGTTAACTAATTGTTGTAAAAACACTATACTACCTCAACTTATTTTGTTAATGCGTCAAATTGACCGTTTTTAATTTGTAATACTTGAACTTCCATGGAAGGATCGCGTTTTTCGTTGAATTTGAATTGGCCAGTTACACCAACGAAGTCAGCAATATTTTTCAATGCTTCCCGGAATTTTTCGCGATCTGTTGTGGACCCTGCTTTTTTCAAAGCTGTTTCATAGAGATATACTGCATCATATGCTTGAGCAGCGAATTGGTCAGGTTCTTTACCGTATTTAGCCACATAGGCTTTACGGAAATCCTTAACCTTTTGATCTTCTTTGTTAGGGAACCATGGCGTACCAACAATAACACCGTTAGCAGCATCGCCAGCAATTTTAATGAATTGTGGGCTGTTGAAACCATTGGAGCCAACTACAGGTTGATTCATACCCATTTCACGCATTTTTTTCATGATTAATGCGCCTTCTTGGTAAAGAGAAGCAACTACAATTACATCAGGTTTTGCTTGTTGAATTTTAGTCAATTGTGCAGAGAAGTCAGTATCTTTATCTGCAAATGTTTCAGTATCAACGATTTGTACACCTTCAGATTCCAATGCTTTACGAGCTGTATTATTTACAGATACCATTTGGTCATTGTTGTTAGAGTACATGATAGCTGCAGTTTTGAAGCCTAAAGTTTTATGTGCTTCTTTAATTGCAGTATCTACTGCCAAGGATTCAGGTACAGCATTACGGAAAATGTAATCGCCGATATCCGTAATACCTTCAGCCGTTGTAGATGTACCAAGCGCTACTACTTTACTTTTGTTTGCTACAGGCCCCGCAGCCATCATTTCACCAGATAACATAGGACCGATAACTGCTACCACTTTATCTTTTGCAATTACTTTGTTCATCGCATTGATAGCTTCGTTTTTATCACCTTTAGTATCTTCTACTAATAAGTTAATTTTTACAGCATTTGCATCAGCATTGATTTCGCTTACTGCCAATTCAGCACCAGCTTTAATGGATTCACCATATGCTGCCGCACCACCAGTTGTTGTTGTTAATAATGCAATTTTAGCTTCATTGCTATTTGCACTACCTGCATCTTTATCGCTACCACAACCAGCAGCAATTGCCATTACACCAGCAAGGCCAAAAATGGCCGCTTTTTTTAACATGGATTTATTCATGTTACACCCTTCCTTCAAAACATAAAACTTTAAATCTATACCTATATTATGAGAATATAAAATAGTTTGTCAATTAAAAGATAATGATTTTAATTCCCTAATAATATATACATTAAATAAGTTATTCAGATAGACGTTCCCACTTCTTATACAAGGATTCCAACTCTGTCTGAGTCTCTTCGATTTGTGTGGAAATTTTGGACATTTCATCTAAATCTTGTTGTACTACAGGATTAGCTAATTGCACCTCATACATCTTCATCGTCGCCTCTAAACGAGCAATTTCAGCTTCTACCTCAGCCAATTGTTTTTCTACCATATAAGCATTCGGCTTCTTCTGATTTTCCTCCGTAGTTTCTGATACTGAAAGCATTGACTCATTAATAGGAGTAGCTTTACTATCACGCTTACTGCTATCAGAGTTTTTCTCATTAGCCAATGCTAATAAATCTTCTTGCTCTTTCAGCTTTTCCTTATAGTATGAATAATTACCGAGATACTCTGTAATTTTACCTTCATCTAGAATTACTGTTTTTGTAGAAACTTGATCCAAGAAGTATCTATCATGAGAAATAATAAAACAAGTCCCTTCAAATTGTTGCAATGCTTCCTCTACAATTTCTCGTGTAGGAATATCTAAATGGTTTGTCGGTTCGTCTAAAATTAGAAAATTATCTCCTTGAAGAAATAATTTAAGCAAAGCTAAACGAGCGCGCTCACCACCAGATAATTCACCTACTAGCTTAAATACATCGTCCCCTTTAAACAGGAAAGCCCCCAGCACATTACGAGCCTTATCCTCGCTGTAGTTAAAGTGATTCATGATCTCTTCCACTACCTGCCAAGAATCATGCAATTCTTCGTGTTCTTGTGAGAAGTAACCCACTTGTACGCGATTGCCAATATCCACATGACCAACTTCAGGGAATAGTTCTCCTACAATGGTTTTCACCAGTGTAGACTTACCCGCGCCATTAGGTCCAATAAGCGCTACTGATTCACCTCGTCGAACAACTAGAGAGATATCATCAATAATGCGACTTTCACCATATCCGACAGATAAGTGATCTAAGACTAAAACCTTATCAGCACTCATCGCAGCAGGAGGAAAAGAAAATTGTAAATGATGTGAAGTAACAGGTGCCTCTAGCCGCTCTAATCGATTTAGTTGAGACTGACGGCCACGAGCCATTTTAGACTTGATACCAGCGCGGTATTTATCTATATAAGCCTCTGTTTTCTTAATATACTCCTGCTGTTTTTCATAGGCCACCATATCAGCCTTTAAACGTTCATCACGTTGTTGAATATAGCGACTATAGTTACCACGATAGGTTGTAGCCTTGTGATTATCTAACTCCACAACACCTGTGACGATACGATCTAGAAAATATCTATCATGGCTGACAATAAGAATACCACCTTGATAGGCAGATAAGTACCCCTCTAACCACTCCAGCATATCCATATCTAAATGGTTAGTCGGTTCGTCTAAGAATAAAAAATCAGGACTACGTACTAACGCTTTAGCTAAATTGATACGCGTTTTTTGACCACCTGAAAAAGCATTAGCCGGCTTATCTAAGTCATCATCAGTAAAACCAAGACCATAGACTATGCGCTTTGTCTTTTGCTCGTAGTCATAACCACCTAGCCATTCTAGACGATTCTGTAAATAATCTAAGCGTTGTAAATCCGATTCGCTAGCCTTTTCGGTTTCCAAGCGACTAGTGAGCTCTTTTAATTGTTTTTCCAATGCATGAACATCAGCCCAAGCCTTTTCGATTTCCGTAGCAAGGCTATCATCTCCAAGATTTACATCTTGTTGTAAATAGCCAATACTAGCAACAGGCGACTTGACTACATTACCTTCATCCAGCTCTTCATAGCCTAATATGCACTTTAACAAGGTAGATTTCCCAGCCCCATTAGGGCCTACCAATGCGAGTCGATCCCCTTCTTTTATCTCAAAAGACACATTGGAAAATACTTGGCGCACTCCAAATGATTTTCCAAGGTCTATCATTCGAATGCGTTCCATTCACAACCTCCTAATCATTTACTCTTCATTATACCACAGTTGCCCTCACTAACATTAACATTTCTATAGAATCTTTTGTTTTTCGACTATGACGGAATAATTTTCCTAACAAAGGGATATCTCCCAAAATAGGTATTTTTTGTATTTGATGTTGATCTCGATTATCCATGAGTCCACCAATAACTAGCACTTCTCCTGGTTGTAATCGTACTCTTGTATGTGCTTGACGTGTGCTTATTTTGTAGGCTTTCATTTCAGATACCATAATAGGTGTACTCACTTCTGCATGTATTTTAGCATCTACACCACCATCAGCAGTAATAATAGGAGTATAATTCAACTTAATGCCCACCTCTTCATAACGAGTAGAACGCTTTCGTTCTCCATTCACTTCCGATTCTTCTATAACTGGTATTCTTTCACCTATCAAGATATGTGCAGTCTCACCATTGAGAGCCATGATAGATGGCTTTGCAATTAGAACGGCTTTACCTGAGCTTTCCATAAGACTTAGTTCTGGTTTTACAAAAAACTTATAGGCCTCTCCAGTCGGAGTTTTGCCAAAGGTAACAGCACCATAGGAATGTGTTTTATCTTCTCCATGGCCGGTCAAGCTAAGCCAAGACCATCTAAATCCTTGTTCCTTAGCATAGGATTGTTCCATAGCAATGATGGTAGCTTCTAATTGCACTTGTTTTGGTTCCTTGTCGATAGCACGTACTAAGGTTTCTACACGTCGCTTTTCTCCACTCGTCAAATGCATAATTACTTCGTTTTGTTCTGAAAGCACTGCCATTTTATCGTTTTTTACCACTGTGCCTACCACATTTTTCAAAGACTCAGCCGGCAAATGTTCAGGTGATATAACATATAGCTCTCTTTTTTCAAGTGTTTCATCATCAGAATCAATAAGAAGGGTATTATGCTCCTTCGATACGGAAAAATGATATAACTTACCTAATTCACTAATAATTGCTTCTGGTGATTCTCCCTTTACAGTGGCCGTAATACTCCCTTTTAACGACTCTACACCAATTACGGATATACCATAACTACGACAAATGCCTAAGACGGTCTCCTTTAAGGATGCATTGCGTACAGAAATCGTTATGAGTTCGTTCCCAACCTTTTTTTCATTTTTATCTACTTCACTACTATTTACGATAGTTTCAGAACTACTAGCAGTTATTCTATCAGTTATATTAGCAGCTATTCTATCAGTACTATTAGCAAATACCATGAAAGGAGTTACAAGCATTACGACCATCCATAAGCTTATTTGCAATATAACAGTCACTATAATTTTATCTATAAATGTTAGGCCTATAAAGCTTATTCGATTCTTAGCCACCGTGATGAACCTCCTTCAGTAATTTCTACGCCACTTGCAGTTATATTGGACACCGATACTTCTTGCCAAACACTTCCAATACTAACCATTTGCTCCTCTGTACCTTTTCGTAAAATAGCAATATTCTGCTGCCCCTCAATAATACCTATAAGCTCTATGGGATGTTGTTTGATAGGATTACTTATAGAAGGTTGTATACCGGACTCAACTCGTCTAGCATTAGTATCTTTAGATTTTAATTCAATATAATTACCACTATGCTTTTTATTATTTCTTTTTTGTTGATATTTTCCATTTCTACGACTTTTATCTTCCGCTTTTCCAAAAGTACTCATTTCATCATCGGACTCATATAAATTATTATTTATATCAACGAAATTGCCATTACTATCTTTAGTTATCTTATTCTGACCAAGTAAATCATCTATAGGAATATCTTTAAAAACCTCTCGCCAAGGATTTGCTCGCTCAACACTGGTGATGTCATATAATAATCGTCCATGAACATTGCTTTTTACCTCTCTATCCTTTACATTTTTTATATCACTTTCATCTTTAAAATAGTTCTTTCCTTTCCCTGTTCTATTACCATGTGTTGTTTCGTTTGATAATTTCTCTGAGCCTCGTTCATTTTGATTACCATCTCTACCATTAGATTGATCTAAACTAATATGAACATTTTCTTCCTCATGAGGATAAAAAATACCAATACCTAAAAGGGCCACCGTAATGATAAGGAAAATACCAAGTGCAAACTTATAGTGGCGCATAATAAAATGCTGCTTATCAATCCACATTTTCATACGTTCTATATAGTCTCGTAAATTCATAATCCACCTCCTGCTGACATATTCTAGGAGGCTCTTTTAAAATCCTACAAAAAAATGACTCTACCAGTCACCACGGTGACTAATAGAGTCATTCATTATATTGACAAATCAAAACTATTTGTTCTTTATTTACTACTAAACCCATCTGGATGAGATGTATGCCAATGCCATGCATCTTTGATAACATCAGCAACATTACTAAATTTAGGATCCCAACCAAGTAAATTTTTAATTTTTTCAGAGGACGCAATTAATGTTCCTGGATCACCAGCACGGCGATCACCATATTGAACAGGAATATCGATACCTGTAACCTCTTTTGCAGTCTCGATGATTTCCTTTACAGAGAATCCATTGCCACTACCAAGATTAAATACTTGAGATTCTCCGCCTTTACGTAAGTAGTCCATAGCCAATACGTGAGCAGTTGCTAAATCATTGACATGAATATAGTCGCGTACACATGTACCATCAGCCGTATCATAATCAGTACCAAATACAGTTATATGCTCTCTTTTACCGCGAGCCGCATCTAACACAAGTGGAATCAAATGAGTTTCAGGATGATGGTCTTCTCCAATCATACCAGACGGATCTGCACCGGCCGCATTGAAATAACGCAACGCAACATATGTAGAACCATAGATAGAACTATAATCAGACAACATTTCTTCTATCATCAATTTAGTGCGACCATATACATTTGTTGGTTGCAGTTGAGCATCCTCACGAATAGGCACTACCTTTGGCTCACCATACACAGCAGCCGTACTAGAAAATACAAAATGCTTTATACCTGCGGTACGAGCAGACTCAATAAGGTGATAGGAACCAACTACATTATTTTCATAATAAATAGCTGGATTTTGCATGGATTCACCAACTTGTGAGTGAGCAGCAAAATGCATTACACCTAGGATGTTATGTTCTTTCATAATGCCTACTAGTTTAGGATCTGCAATATCCATATTGTAGAACTTTACCCCTTCAGGAATAGATTCTACATGCCCTCGAGATAAATTATCTACAATGATTGGTGTATATCCTGCTTGTTGTAAAGCACGTACAGTATGACTCCCAATATAACCAGCACCACCTGTTACTAAAATATTCATAGTTCCCCCTCATGAATTATGTACATCCTTTGCTCGAGCCAATTTGGGCCCAATGAGACGCTTATAAACCTCTACCCCTGGTTGATCAAAAGCATCAACGCCCGCAAAAATGGACTCAAAATAAACGGCCCAACAATGCATAAACATAATTTCCCCTAAATGGAATGCGTTTAATGTTGGTACAGTTATAGTCATGTTAAAACGATTGTCACTAGACAAGGCTTCTCTATTAGCATCTAAAGCAATGTTTAAAATATCACAAATGCCTACATCAGATAGAGAGTGTAAACGTTCATATTGACTATAAGAATCTGGAACAATGAGATTATGTTTCCAGTCCTTAACCTTAATAAATTGAACTACCTTATTTAGGCGCCCCTCTTGATGCTCTTGAACTTGAGCATGCATATCCATAGTGCCTACTGCAGCTACTGGCGTACGGCCATATGGTAGACAAGTATTACTCATTTTTCCAAGAGATTCGGATAGGAGCTGTACATACCAATCAGATAATGAGTGGAGTGCTTCACTATAAGGCATAAACACCTCTATAATACGACCATATCGTTCAGATGCAATATATTTCAATAATGCACTTAAAAGGCCTGGATTTTTAAAAATGTCTTCTTCTTGACATGCTACATCCATAGATGCAGCACCAGCTAAAAATCCTTCAATATCAAATCCTACAAGAGCGGCCGTTACAAAACCAACTTCTGTAAATACAGAGAAACGACCACCTACGCCATAAGGAATACTATAGGTCTTCCAATTATTTTCTATCGCCATAGATCGTAAAATCGTAGGATGTTCATCATCAGATACATCTGTAACAGCTATCACTTCGTAGTTAATATTACGATCTTGTAAAGCCTTCTCCAAAATCATGAAGTTAGCCATAGGTTCAATGGTAGATCCAGACTTAGAATTAATAACGAGCATCACCTTATAATCAGGACCTTTTTTCTGAGCTTGACACTCTAACGTACGAATTAGCCCTACTAAGTAATCACCATCCACATTAAAGCCTGCAAAGTACATTCTAGGATAGCCGTCGCGTTCCTCTGCACTGTAGTTATTCCAAAATGCTCCACATTGCACATCAAAAATAACTTTGCTTCCCAAATAGGAGCCCCCAATACCTAGAGATACAATCGTATCAATATTATGGCGTGCATAGTCACGTAATTCGTAGAGCCGCTCTAACATATCTGGTGTATTGATACCATCTTCTGAAATATATGGAAGTTGGTAAAACAACACAGGTTCAGGTAAACCATCTTTAGAAACATGACCTTCTTCGAAGCCTGTAGAACGCAAAATATTTGTATGACGCCATACATTTTGTATAGCTCGTTCAAAATTATTCACATCGCGTTCTTGTATGCAACTTTCATTATATATATTAGCATAATCTAACTCAAAACCTGATTGTAATCGCAACATCAAATATCTCCTTCACTGACATTTTATGTACAATATTCTCTTATTATATCATAAAAGAATGAATAAAATATTAGTTTATACAATCATTTCACCCACAAGCCATAACCGAATCCAACCGCATATACAGACCAAAGTAATGCAAAAGGAATGGCTAATTTAAATTTAAGCTTTAACGTCTTATGACGCCATAGGACCATACCTAATAAAGCACCAACACCACCAAAGGCAAACGCTAAAAATAATAATGTGAACTCTGAAATCCGATCATATCCATTAATGGCACATAATTTATCGTATCCGTACATACTGAATACGATAAGATTCCAGACACCTACAGTTACCCAAAATTGTGTATCACTCATATCCCCAAACCTTATTCCCCTTACTTATGATGAGCTTTAAAGTATTCTAATGTCTTTTGTAAGCCGTCTTCTAATGTTGTAGTAGCAGTAAAGCCAAAATCACGTTCAGCTTTCACATTACTTAAGCGCGAATGTTTAATATCTCCTATACGCTCATCTTCATAATAAACCATAAAATCTGTCCCGCTAATAGTCCGGAATCGCGTAATCAACTCATTCACAGATGTTCCCTTATTGGTAGATATATTATAAATACCTGTGCATTGACCATTCCCCATAGCCTTAATGTTAGCATCTACCACATCATCTACATAAATGAAATCTCTAGTTTGCTCACCATCACCAAATACAGTTAATGGTTGCCCTTCGACAATCAAGCGGTTGAAAATACTGATAACACCACCTTCACCACCATCACCTTGACGTGGTCCATATACATTAGCATATCTAAAGCATACTGTATTTAATCCAAAAGCTTCATGATAAATTCGCAAGTAGCCTTCTGCAGTAAGCTTTGTTAAGCCGTAAAAAGACGAAGGCATACCACTCAAGTCTTCAGTCAATGGCAATACTGCCAAGTCGCCATATACAGCAGCTGATGAAGGCATTAAAAATTGTTCAACATTCACTTTACGACAAGCATCGAGAACATTAATAAGCCCTATTAGATTTACATCACAGTCATAACTTGGGTTCTCCATGGAGGATTGTACCATTGTTTGCGCCGCTTCATGGAAAACAATAGACGGCTTAAACTCTTCAAATACAGATAGTAATTTTGGATCTCGTACATCCATCTCAATAAATTGAGCATCTTCATGTACAAAGGAGCGCATACCTGTAGATAAATTATCTATAACGAGTACATCGTGACCTAATTCAATTAATCTATCAACTAAATGGGAACCAATAAATCCGGCCCCACCAGTAACACATATATTCATAGCGCCCTCCCTTCTAACATCTTTAAATACCTGCACCTTGTTTTGCTAGTGCATCAGCCGTTTCATTATATGTATCGCCCGTATGAGCAGCCACCTTGTGAAAGTAAACTCGCACATGATTTTTTATAGAATCATAAAATGCTGAGTACTCTTGGGTTAGCTCATTATTACGTTTCCATCCCTTAGTAGCCCACATTTCTATGCCCATATAATCATAGTAAAGTGAACATTCAGAAATCCCATTATCAACGGCGTATTTCATAACATGTATAGCAGCCAACAACTCGCCAGCTACATTCCAAAACGATGTATATCGTTTATCAGTAGAGGAAAAAGAAAATGTTTTCCTCTTGCCATTTAAAAAGATAACCCCACCTGCCCCAACAGTATTGGTCTCTTTATTATAACTACCATCGATATACGCAACCATATAGTTTGGAGTAGTAAAATCTGGTTTCACAACATTTGCTGATACTTTACTTTGAATACTAGAACTAGAAACTATAGGCCTAGAATTTTTAGATTTAAACTTCACTTCTTGTGGCGATTTAAGTTCACTCTTTTTAGCGCTCATAAAATCACTTAAAAACAAACCTGAATCCTCTACAAAAGCACGTGCTTCGGCTTCTGTCGAAAATGATTTGTAGATAGCACCACCATAGCCCTTTACTTGTTTTTCACAGTCAGACCATGTAGTGTAAACTCCTGGCACACGACCCTGACGAACAGCATAAAACTTTTTTGCCATACGCCCCCCCCTTAATGGTCCATTGTCAGTTCAACAAATTCAGCATTTACAACAGATGCCAAATCCTTTGGATTTACCTTCATTTGCATACCGCGTAAACCTGCGCTTGCATATACAAACTTTTGGGGTTCCATAGTAGCATCAAAATAGGTAGGGAATGCTTTTTTCATGCCTACTGGAGAACATCCACCGCGCAAATAACCTGTAATAACTAACAAATCCTTAACATGAACAAGCTCTACAGACTTATTATGACTAACACGTGCTGCCTGTTTCATATCTAACTCTTCAGCCACAGGAATACAGAATACTACATATCCAATTTTGTCACCTTTGCCAACTAATGTTTTAAAGACTTGTTTCTCATCGAGTTTTAATGCTTCTACTACATGAAGGCCAGCAGCACGCTCTTCAGACCACTCATATTCGCTAATACTATAAGGTATCTTATGAGTATCTAAAATACGTAATGCGTTTGTTTTTTTATGTTTCTCTTTACTCATCATAACCTCCATATACTAGCATAGCAAATAAATTTAATCATTACATAATATATTTCTATAGACAAATATAATTTTTCATTACTATTTATTTACGATTTTATTAATATTTTTTAATTCAATACGCAAAGTACCATCATCATTAGTTTTTATCTCAATAAACTCACGATTTTTCATATATTCTACAGGAAATGAAATCTCAATACCTGTATCTGTTTTAATCTTATGATGCTCTCCAACCTTCGTGGCAAACTCACGATTGACTGGCAAAGGACGCAGCATATCCGCATCAGCTAATTCTTTCTTTGCCGCCTCTTGTTGAATAGGATTCGCTTTAAATACCTCTTCTACAATACGAACAGGATCAACTGTATCTGATACTTCTGCATTTTTAGCAATCATAGATTTAGCGGTTGTCAACTCAACAACGCCATCAGACTCATGAGCTTGAGCCACCTTATCTACGATAGTCTTTACCTTTCTCACCGTATCTCGCGAGGATTGATTAGTCCCTAATTGCAAGACCTTATCTGCTAGGATATAGGATACCTCACCATCAAATTCCCCTTTAGGTTCAAAAATTCGAACGCTAAAATCATGCAAATTAATGGATGCAAAGGCACGTAATTTTTGTGATGGCATAGGTAGTACTGCCTTATGAGAAACAAGTTCTGTAGCCAATGTACCATCATCTTCACTGAATAATTGATGGGTAAAAGCATCATGAGCTTGACACAAAAGAATACAAACATAAGGCGTATCCGTAACGGCTTCACAGATAATTGTATCAATAACAACAGAATCAGTAGCTTGTTTCATGTAAGAAAATAAGCTTTCACCTAAATTCTTACATAAATCAATAAACTTAAGCTCTCCATTTTTATAATCTAATAATTGTTTGCCCACAGGGCTCGCATCATGTAAGATTCCGGTTCTAGCCCCTGGATCTTTAAAAGCCTTAACTACATGATTTGCTATATAATCTTGTATAGCTTGATCCCCAACCTTTAATTCATGTTCAGAATATACAGCTAACGAGGATGTAAAGTCGAAAATCTCTAGCGCCGCCTTATTAATCTGCATGATGCCTCCTTGTAGTACAAAAAATGTTTACCCTTTATTATACCACTCTTTTAGCTTTCGTTTATCAACTTTTGAGCATTCCGTAAGGGGTAGCATAGGAACTTCTATTATAGCTTTTGGCCACTCCACAGAAGGCCTTTTATTATGAATAAAGTCTATAACTTCATTCAATCTAACCTCACCATCTAGCACCATATAAACTACGTAGTCCTCCCCTCGTATCTCATCAGTAATATCAATTATAGCAACCTCAGAAACCCCTTGTAAGGATTGTAAATACAATTCCATCTCTGGAATAGAAATTTTATATCCCCCTTTATTGATTACGTCGCCTGCTCTCCCATTAAACATAAGATACCCGTCACTATCAATGTATCCACAATCATTTACAGTATACGTATTGGGAATCCCTTCAATACGATAATTTGTTGTCACATAAATGACATTATCATTCTCTGCGATTTTCACGGTTGGAAATGGTCTCCCTACCGTACCTTCTCGCGCTAACCACTCCTTACCAGTGCAATACGTTATATAGTTGAGCTCTGATGCACCATAGTACAAGATAAACTCCATATCAGGGCATATATGTTGTAACTGTTCCATTAATTGTCGATCCAGAACTTGAGATCCTGCAATGATGTATTTAATGGATGATAATTTACTTTTACAGTGTCGTACCAATAATCGTAGTTTTGTTGGTAATGCATATATATGGTCTACATTGTATTCCTCTATGAGCTGTATCCATCTACTAGGACGCAATGAACTCGTAGTAACAACGGTCCCTCCAGCCCATAAAGCGGCAATAACCATATTGCTAACACCTGTGAAACTAAAACTCCCTTGTAAAAAGATTTTAACATCTTTGTTTATATGAAAAATATTATTTTGAATATCAAAAAAATCACGCCAAGACCTCTCTCGTCTCCACAAAGGTTTTGGTCGTCCCGTAGTCCCCGATGTAAGTACTCCAAAATCAGCTAATGGCGGTACACCTTCATAGGCTATAATACGAGCTAGCTCATCTACATAAGCCTTATCCATCTCATTGTGACATACCATAGGAATATTATCTTTATATAATGCCCCAAGCCACTGTGTAAGTTGTTCAACAAACGACAATTCCTGAATTAAAAGAACCTTAGTTTTTAATGTCTCTTTAGACTGAGTAAGATTTACAATGTGACTTGTATTATTAATATCTACCGATAGAATAGCATCATATAGTTCACCATATGTATATTGTATGTCATCTACAATTAGGGCAATTTTATGGGGCTCTAACTCTTTATACTGTTGTAAGCGTTCAATAATTGTCATATTACATACGTTCCATAATTAAAGCCGATCCTGTGCCTCCTGCACCAGCAATAGCGCTTAAACCAAAACGTCCACCACAAGATTCTAAAGCAGCCATACAGTGAAGCACTAATATGGCGCCAGAACATCCATAGGGATGCCCATAAGCTAACGCTCCACCAAACATGTTATATTTCCCAATATGATTTGGATAAGTCTTATCAAAAAGAACATCAATAATGGCAAAGGCTTCATTCCATTCCACTACGTCAATATCATCCATAGTTAAACCTGTACGTTTTAAAATGGCTTCTGTGCTTTCAAGGGCACCCTCTGGACTAAACTGGGGATTTCCTGCCCAAGGTTTGACGCTATGAATTTTAAAAGGCCCTTTTTTATTAGATAAATATACAAAGGCTGCTCCATCATGAGTTAAACACGCATTGCCTGCATTTGTAATAGAGTCAGCTCCCAACAAAGGCTTCATCCTAGACAAGAGTTTCTCGTTCATCGTAGGTCGAATACATTCATCTATACATCTTTTACCATCTATAGTAATAGGCATAATATATGACTGTAAATATGGGTTATCTAAAGCGGCTGATGCTCTTTGATGACTGCCAATAATATGCGGATATAAATCTTCCTTTGTTACATTGTGCTTATGAATAGTCCGCTCGGCCCCTTCAAGCATGGCTAAAGGAGATTGATCTTGGGGCGTAAATTGAGCGACCTTATAGGCACCTTCTCGGTCATCCCCAGATGCATACACCCGCTCTGGCTGTAACGACGAACTTTCAATACCGCCTGCAATAGCAGAGTCCATAATACCAGACACAATATGTGCATATGCTATCTCAATACTCATCAAAGCTGAGGCACATTGCATATCAACGGTGATAGCAGGCACATAATTTGGTAAATTACACATAAGACCCATGAGACGGCCAAGGTTACCACCAGTACCAACTGCATTACCACAGAAGATTCCATCTATATGTGAAATAGAATAACGATTAATTATTTCATCAATTACTTGAGAGCCCAAAATCTCGGGTCTCATATGTTTATATTGTCCATTTAAAACGCCGATAGGACTTCTAAGCCCACCATGAATATATACTGACATATATACTCCTTCTATTAAAAGCAAAAAAGAGGCATCCCGCAGAATGCCACTTTAATTGTATTCTAAATTTTAACTTTAGTTGCTAACCAAGAAGCAACCAGACATTTTACGATATCTCCAGGAATAAATGGGAACATGACTACAGGCAAGGCCGCCCAAAGTTCTGTTTTTGTAACAATCATAAAACCTGCTACACCAAAGAGGTATACTACAGGGATGGTAATCACAAGAGATCGCCAGGCATAAGAGAAAAAGCTTTTTTTAGAACCTTTAAATATACTTAGTAATGTATATGCAACTGGCCAAGAAAAAATAAAGCCACCTGTTGGTCCCAACAATTTGCCAAGACCAGCCGTACCGCCAACAAATACTGGTAACCCAACTGCACCAAGCAAAATATAAATGATAAATACGATAAGTGCATCCTTAGGCTGTAACAATAAGCCTATTAATGTGGCTACCAAAGTCAAAGCCGTTACCATAGCGGGACTAAATGGCAATGGGAAAGAAATATATGCTGAAATACATAATAAGGCTGTTAATAAAGCCATTTTTGTTAAACGTCTTGTTTCCATAATTACCTCTAACTAATACATCTTTGCTTCAAAGATGATGAATCTTCATTTTCACCGAAAAACGTAGCCGAAAATGCCAATGTATCACCAATGTAACCTTCTACATGAGCATCTTCAGGATATTCCACCAAAGTTACCTTGTCATCTGCAATAACTGGTGCATGAAAATAAATCGCCATTTGCAGAGCAGATTTACTAATATTCCAAAAATCCCACATCGTTTCTAAAATCATGCAGCCAGGAACAACATAAGGATTCTCACGATGGATTGGATTCGTATCATTAATATCATTTACAAATCGTATGACCTCTTCCTTAGAGAAAGATATAGCACCATCTGTTCCCTGTTGGTTTATAGTAGAACGAATGTTAAATTGTTTTGGCACTGGTCGTAAATCGACCATTAAGAAGCCAGACGTATCCATAATACCAATTGTGGTGGTTTTAGCTACTTTCGATACAATTTCACATAGGGTTCTATCACTACCTGAGGAATCATAATGCATATGTTTAATAACGCTATGTCCCGGTAGGTTCAAATCATTATTACATAATGCTTTAAATAATGTTCTCATATAATCACAGTCCTTTTATTTATTCAATATCTTGATTATAATCAACATTATTTCATTCGTCAACAAAAGGCATTGTTCATATGTTAACAAATATCAAATGAGTTTGAAACTATAAACAAAAAGAGCCTATGACATATATCATAGGCCCCTCACATGGAAGTCTCATAGATTATCTATTTTAGATCTAATTCCTTTAGGTAAGCTTTAAAGCTTTCACCCAATTCTTCGTTGCGCAATGCATACTCAACAGTGGCTTTTAAATAGCCCAATTTATCCCCTGTATCGTAGCGAATACCTTCATATGCTAATGCATACGTATCCGTTTTAGAGGCTGCCAATGCATCAGTTAATTGGACTTCATTACCTACACCAGGCTTAGTAGCTTCTAAGATATTAAAAATATCTGGTGTTAAAATATAACGACCTAATACAGCGAGTCGAGATGGAGCATCCTCTTTCTTAGGTTTTTCCACCAAGTTATCAACGCGATATAAATTATCAGCCAATGCTTCACCAGATACAATACCATAAGAACTAACTTTATCTTCCGGTACAAATTGAGCGCCTAAAATAATACCAGGATGCTCATTATAGCAATCAATCAACTGTTTTAAGCATGGATTTTCTGGATTGTAAACAATATCATCACCAAGTAATACTGCAAATGGCTCATCACCAATAAATGCTTTTGCACACAATACAGCATCACCAAGTCCACGAGGTGCTTTTTGACGAATAAAGTGAACTTTAATGTCCGCCAAATCCTTGATCATAGCCAATGGTTTATTTTTACCTTGACTTTGTAATAACAATTCTAATTCAACACTACTATCAAAATGGTCCTCAATAGCACGTTTATTACGACCTGTAATAATTAGAATTTCTTCAATCCCAGAATCTAAAGCTTCTTTTACAATGTATTGGATAGCAGGTGTATCGACAATAGGAAGCATTTCTTTTGGTTGTGCCTTGGTAGCTGGTAAGAAACGTGTACCAAAACCAGCTGCTGGAATTACAGCTTTTCTAATGCGTTGCATAGTATTCTCCTAACTAAAAGTCTTTACCTACAAATTTAATTTTCCATTGATCATTTTTATTTTTATGTCCATCTTTATATGTTAAGTACATATCGAAGGAGTGTAAATCACGATGCCATGTATAATAGACAGAATCAATATCCCCACTCATCATGTTATTCTTAACACTTACAGAAATATCATCAAGGCGAGTCAATTTATAGGTACCACCATAAATAAGCTCTTTTGGAAGCTCTGTCGTATCAAAACGATAAGGTGAATTATTGTAGGTAATATTTCGTTGATTATAGCTAACCCATACATTAGCACGATTACCAACTTTAGATTGGAATCTAGCCCCCCAATAAGGCATGCTACGGATACTACCATCATAGCCATAGTAGTCACGTTGGTAACCACCTAAGAAGCGCAAATCAGCATTTTTGCCAAGCTTAATAGGATCATGAGAAACTTCTGCATAATATTCTTTATGAGAACCTTTTACAGAACCCTCTTTCCAATAACCAGCATTAATACCACCACGTACAGTAATTGGAGAATTCCCTACATGATATGTATGAGTATCCAATCGAGCTTCACCTATTTTTTCTACCCATACTGTTTCATCATTATATTCATTAGACTCCTTGCTATACCCAACAGAAGCAGTCCCCCAAGGTAAATAATGACGATATCCCACCTGAGGTTTAAAACCAGATTTAGAATACCAACGATAGTCAATATAAGCTTCACCGTTTTTACCGATAGGATATTCTGTACTACCATGTAAGCCAATACCATCATCGTTACTATACGTAGGTTTTGGTATTAAGGAAAAAATACTAAATTTGCCTTCTTTGTCATGACGCAATGAAGTCGTATAAGATGGCAAGGATAATACTTTAAAGTTTTTAATATAAAAGGATGGTTTTTTAATAACGACTTTATCACCAGGATATACCTGAATATCTTGACCCTCCACACGATAATCTGGAGTATGAACAAAAGCCATTGCATGTTTTGTAGTTACCATGCCCTTTTCCATATGGCCTATTTGTCCATCAAAAGTGGCGTTATTGCCCTTTACATAATAGGGATCGCTCCATCCCATGGCTTGGTCCGCCTCAAAGTGACGATCGCTAGTGCGATACGTCATATTTTGACCTGTAATATCTTTTGTTTTACCGCCATCTTCCAAATAGCGATAGCCCCCAACAGTACGATACTCTGTAGTTTTAGTATTACCTTCAATACGTGGAGCCATCAAAGTTTGATTACCTTGAGACACCACAACATCGCCTTGAGCATATACATCACCTGTAGAGCCAGTATAAGACATTTTGTTAGCATCGATACGTGTAGGCAACTGTTCAGCAGGAGTAGCAGATTTCGCTTTTTCACCACGACGTACAACACGGATATTACTATATTCAGGTGTAGATGCTTTAGAAATTTCTCCTGCATAGGATTGACCTACGCTATCCAATGTATCTTGATATACAATAGTTGACTCAGTAGCGGCCCATACAGGTTGTGCTAAACAAACAACACATGCCGCTGCCAGCCATTGTACTTTACGTTTCCTCATGGTTACTAGAACTCCTATTACTTTAAGAATTTGTTAATTATTGATTACGCTTTACAACAACGATAGGTTGAGAAACATTTTCTACAGGTTCTTCTGGCTCCTCAACTGCTGTAGCATCTTCAGCTACAGCTGCATTTTCATCAGTATCATTATTTTCTACATATTCTTCAGATTCACCTGTTGTATTAGGTACAGTTACAGCATCAGCTAATTCATCATCACTATGAGCTAAACCATCACCACCAATAACAAGACCTTGAATTGTTACGGAATCTTGAGGTTGTACATATACAGTAGCACCAGCTGGGTACTCAATATTTTTACCTTTGATGAAAGCGCCCCCTACAAGCCCAACAGGACCGAGTAGAACTGCGCCCGCCACAGATGCACCTGCTGCTTTAACTTCACTACGAGTTTTATCCTTAGCCTCTTTACCTTGTACAGCAGTAAATTCTGTACCATCAATAGCTGGGATTGTATCAAATGTAATATCTAACGCACCATTACGACCAAAGGAACGAGCCTTTTTCAAAGAAGTAATTGTTCCGGAACCTACAGTGCCCGCAGGTACTAATAAGACATTGCCATCCATTACATTTTCTGCAACAGTAAAGGATACAGTATCACCTTCACGACTAGTTTTAGAAGAAACCGCTTCATTTAAAGTCACTTTGAACACTTGGTTACCAGACAATGTGCCTACTTGGTTAGTAAGAGACACATTGCTACCATATACCTTTGTCTTCAAAGAAATAATACGTTTTTGTAAGGAACCACTACCAATGCGACCATTAACGCTACGTTCCATCTTTTCTACACGGTCTACAAGAGATCCTGCGTTAATGCTATTTTGATATGTATATTCCAATGCATCCATTTCTTCGCGCAAAGAAATATTAGTACCACTGCCTTCTACAGAATTGTAGAGGGAGTCAACACGTTTGCTCAATGTTGCGGAATTACCATTGAAACCAGTACCATACACGGTTTCATCAAGTTGATTAATGCGGTCCACAACAGCACCATCTTGTACAGTTCCATATACAGTAGTTTCTAAAACATTTGTTTTTTCAGTTACTGTACCAGGAGCGGCAAATGCAGTGCCTGAAATTAGGGATGCCATTAAAAGTGTAAGTACTTGTTTCTTCATAAATTCCTCCACAATGTATCTAATGTATAACTGTTATACAACAGAATAAGCACGGGCCTAAGACCGTGCTTATTCCCTGAGTCTATCAATTTATATGCTCAGTGGCCATTAAATTTTCAAATCAATAATAGCAGATACACCTACGCCTTGAACACGAGATGCACCAACTGGGTTTGTGCTATCAACAGGAACTAAGCCTTTTACACGAACCATACCATTAAAGCTACCTTCTACTTGAGCAACAGCTTTAACTTCTTCAATGCTAGAAGCAGGCCCAGTAACTTGAGCAGCACCGATATAACCTTTTGTACCAATACTGATAATAGGAACTACTTTAGTTGTATATTCAGTACTCAAGTTATTTTGTTTCAATAATTTATTTAGGAAAGAGTCAATTTGTGGACCAAATTTGTTAACAACAATGCCGATACCACCAATTTTAGCTGCACCACCAAGAATGCTGCTAAGTCCACCAGCTTGAGTTGTCAAGATGCCACCAAATGCAGTTGTAGTTAAACAAATCCCTAGAACAGCTGTAATAATCTTCTTTTTCATAATAAGCCTCCTATAGATACTTATATTTTAACAAATTCTATACATAGATTCTAGTGAAAGTATAAGAACTTACACATAAAGATACTAACATAATATAGATTTTCGATGAATTCTTAATGAATTTTACGCAACTTAATTTAATGCTATCATCAATGATAAATCGTGTCAACATCTAATACGAGCTACATCTAGAAAGCTCAAAAATTGAAATAAAAAGATTAACAAAATGATATAGTTTAATTACTTTTATTAATTATAAATTTAACAAATTCGTGGAACCTGATCTTCACCTAATAAATCAATTAAACGAACACCTCCAATAGCCGTTTGTAGACCAACCTTACCAATATTTTTATCTATAGTCTTACCAATTAGAACAGCTTCGCTTCCCTCTTCAAAACTATGAAGAATCTTGAGAACTTCGTCCGTAACAGATGGTTCAACGATAAGAACTACTTTCCCTTCATTCGCTAAATATAAAGGGTCATACCCCAATATATTACATACTGACTGCACTTCTTCATGAATAGGTATGGCCGTTTCTTCAACTTTAATGCCTACTTGACTCTGATCAGCGATTTCTTTTAAAACGGTACCTAGGCCACCACGAGTGGGATCTCTCAACAAAGCAACTTGAGTTCCTACTTTATCTAATACTGCTTGAACCATCTTATTTAGTGGTGCACAGTCAGTTGTTAAGGAGTCAGATAAATCTAACCCAAACCGTTGCCCCATAACGGCAATGGAGTGATCTCCAATAGCACCTGACAAAATGATATCTAGCCCTGCTTTCACACGATGTGGACCAATATCTATTCCATCTGGAATCATGCCAATACCAGCAGTATTAATGTAGATTTTATCTACTTCGCCCTTTTTAACGACCTTTGTATCACCTGTAACAATTTGAACATTTGCGGCTTTTGCCATTTCTGACATAGTGCGAAGAATTTCATCTAGCTCTTCAAAGGCCAAACCTTCTTCTAAAATAAGACCACAACTTAAATATTGAGGTATCGCGCCATTCATGGCTAAATCATTCACAGTTCCACAAACAGCCAACTTGCCAATATTACCACCAGGAAAGAACGCAGGTTGCACCACATAAGAATCTGTAGAGAAGGCCATGCGCCCGGCTGTAACAGGAAACTGGGCACCATCGTGTAGGGGCGCCAATAAATCATTTGTAAAATATTTCAAAATAAAACGGTCCGTCAACTCATGACTAAATCGTCCACCATTACCATGGACTAAGCGAACTCGTTCCATATTAATCCTCCCACGTCGATCCACCACTAGAATAACCATATTTATACCATGCAGCACAGCTACCCTCTACAGATACCATACAGGCACCCACCGGATGATCTGCGGTACAGCTTTTACCAAATAACGGACATTCACTCGGTTTAATAAGGCCTTGCAAAACACGTCCACATTGACAGCCTTTAGGATCAAGAGATGGTTTATCCAAGTTAATAGGAAGGGCAAGCTCTACATCATAAGCTGCATACTCCCCCTTTAATGCTAAACCAGAGTTAGGAATCACACCAATACCACGCCATACATCATCGCATACTTCATACACTTCCTCGATCATAGCTTGGGCTACAGGGTTTCCCTTCTGCATAACTACAGAATGATACGTATTGCCCACCACAACATTACCAGACTCACGTTGCTCTAAAATATTAGCTATAGCAGACAATATTTCTAAGCCATCAAAGCCAGCGATACAAGATGGAATACCGTATTCTTTGGGCAAAAATCGGTATGGTTCTTCCCCAATAATAACGCTAACATGACCAGGTAGAATAAATCCATCGATATGGCCTTCTTGTTTATCTAGTAATGCACGCAATGCTGGTGGTACTAACTTATGAGATACAAGAAAGAATACGTTCTTTAATCCCGCAGCATGAACGGCTTTTACAGTAGCACAAATTACGGCTATAGTCGTCTCAAAGCCAATAGCTAAAAATACTATTTTTTTTTCTGGGTATTTTTTACTTAGTTCTATCACCTCTAAAGGCGTATAGATAACATGGATGTGAGCGCCTTTTGTTTGAGCTTCATTGAGACTACTATAGCTACCTGGAACCTTCAACATATCCCCAAAGGTAGCAATAATAACATCCTCACGTTCTGCATAGGCTAAAGCCTTATCCATATAGGTTTGATCAGTTACACATACTGGACATCCTGGTCCACTAACAAGTTCTATGCCACTTGGCAATAATTGACGAAGACCTTCTCGGAAAATCGATACTGTATGCGTACCACAAACCTCCATAAGCCGCACAGTTTCACCGGGCTTATGAAGCGCATTGATGCGCCTTAACAAAGCATCAGCTGTGTGCTGCTTTTCCTGCAAAGTAAGCTTCTTCAAGTTCTTCTAACTCCTTAAAGGCCTCTAATGTTTTTTGAGCCTCTTCTTCATCAACAATTTGTACAGCAAAACCTGCATGAACTAACAACCAGTCCCCGACCTTTGCATCTGGTACGAGGAGCAAGCTGCAGTCACGGGTAGCACCTGTCAATTCAACGGTACCAATAGCATCATTCACAGCAATCAATTGCGCTGGTACAGCTAAGCACATATTATCTCCTTATCTATATCATTTATAACAAGTTTTATATACATTTACTTCAATAAAACAGCTCCAAAATATATGAATAAAATTAATATTATTGTATCACAGTTACACTCATTATTTAGTGATAGTGTGCACAAACAACTAGAACTTAAACTAGCTATGGCACTCACATAGATTAAACAATATTCAGGACATTACTAAATAAATTTATCTAAGAATAAGAGCTATATGACAATTTATAATTGATTTCCTAACCACAGTTGTCCTAAAGCAAGTCCACCATCATTAGAGGGAACCGCTTCATTCATATATAAATTACCTATATGCCACGTCTTATATATAAATTCTAATAGTTTACGATTTTGAAATACACCACCAGACATAGCCACATCACTAATATTATATCGCTCCATCAAGTCTGCAGCCGTTTCGCATAGTGCTATTGCCATTGTTTTATGAAATGAAGCGGCTAAATGAGCTCGACATTCACCACGAACAACGCCATCCATAATAGATTGAACTGTAGGTGTAAAATCAAGAATATGTCCATCATAATTGTAAGCAAGTAGTGATCCTTTTTCATCACCACATAGAGTTTCTAAGGAAATGGCAATTTGTGCATCATAACTATGGACCATACCAAGACCTAATAAAGCACCTACAGTATCAAATAATCGCCCACAGCTTGTAGCTTGAATCATGGGCATCGTAGATTGTAATGCTTTATCTAAAATTTCCCATCCCTTTGGAAGTTCTTTCATCCACTCTTGATATACAAAAGGGATATCATCGCCATAATAATTACGAATATACCATAAGGCTTGTCGCCAGGGTTCAGAAACAGCCTTTTCTCCACCAGGCAATGGAGCCGCATGAATATGTGCCAATCTCTGATATTGATTGCCTTTACAAAGGAGAAATTCCCCCCCCCATATAGTCCCATCTGGTCCATAGCCAGTACCATCCATAGCAATTCCTAGTACCAGCCCCCTTAAATTGTGTTCTGCCATAACAGACGCTATATGAGCATGATGATGCTGAACAGGTATAACAGAAAGATGGAAACTTTCACCTATTCTTTCACCTAACCGAGAAGAGAAAAACTGGGGATGACTATCTATAATAATCTTTTCTGGTTGTATAGAAAATAAATTTTTATATCGCTCAATGGTCCATTCTAAGGTTTTATGAGTAGATGCATTCTCTAAATCTCCAATATGGGGTCCTACAAGAGCTTCACTACCTTTATTCACAGCAAACGCATTTTTCAAATCACTGCCCATAGCTAATATCGAAGTTTGTTCTAAACAGTCACAATGAATTGGCTCAGGTACATAGCCACGACTGCGACGAATAAATCGAGGTTTATTATTGATGACCACCACCACAGAATCATCAAGAGGAGCATAGATTTCACGATTATGAACGAGGAAATAGTCTGCTACCTCACCTAGTTCATTAAACGCTTGATCGTCGTTATATAATACGGAATCACCGCTTTTGTTACCACTGGTCATAACCCATGCCGCATCAGAAGGTAATAACACCTCATGCATTGGTGAATAAGGCAACATCACACCCAACATATGATTGTCAGGTGCAACGTGAGGACTTAACCGAACAGAACTATTATGATTCCTTTCTAATAACACAATAGGACGTTCCATCCCCGTTAATACATCTAGTTCTACATCGTTAATATGTACTAACTCAATCGCCATATCTAGAGATCCCACCATTATTGCTAATGGTTTATGCGGTCTATTCTTCCGCTTACGTAATCGTTGTACAGCAGCGTCATTTCTAGCATCGCAAACAAGATGATATCCTCCTACACCTTTTATGGCGATAATATTACCTTCATTGATCAATTCCCGCGTAGTATTCCATACATTTACCGTATCTACAGCCGTGCGATTTGGCTTGTATAAAGTATACCAAGGCCCACAATAAGTGCATGCATTTGGTTCAGCTCTATAACGACGCCCCTCTATATCTTCATATTCAGCCTTACAATCTTCACACATGGGGAACTCATTCATCGTCGTCCGTTCTCGATCATAGGGCAAAGATTTGATTATCGTATACCTTGGTCCGCAATTTGTACAATTGATGAAAGGATATTCCTTTCTACGTTTATCTTGTTGTAACTCTTTAAGGCAATCATTACAAGGCGCAGTATCAGCACTAATAAAGGTACTCACGGATTCACCTAAAGGGGATGCCTGCACAACAAAATCACTTTCATGCATATTAAGTGTAAGATGCTGTACAGTTTGACTAGTAATACGACATAAACGAGGTTGCTCCTCTTGAACAGCATCTAAAAATAACTGCAATTCACCTAGAAAACCTTGAACTTCAACATACACGCCTTGACTATCATTATATACAAAACCTGTTAATCCTAGAGAATGGGCCAACATAGAAACAAGGGGTCGGAATCCGACCCCTTGAACTATACCGGTATAGCGAATTCCCCAGCGTTCTGTAGTTTGATTACTATTTTGTTTCATATAAACTCCTACTATACTCGGAGAATCAAGTGTAATTAACCTAATGCAACAGGAATACTGCCATCAATACCAGCTTGTTCTAATTCAGCTTGAATCATGATAGCACATTCAATACGTTTCTTCTGTAAACGACAACCAAATTCATAAGGTGTCTCTAGATCGCCACCCAATGTAATGTTGTTCGCATGACAGCCACCGGAACAGAAGAATTTCGCCCAACATTCAGCACAAATTGGCTTAGAGAATACATGTGTATTACGGAAATCTTTAGGAATCTCTGTATTTTGTAAACCATCATACACATTACCAAGCACGTATCCATCTTTGCCTACAAATTGATGGCATGGATAAATATCACCATTTGGTACAATCGCCATATATTCATGACCTGCCCCACAACCTCGAAGGCGTTTCGCCATACATGGCCCACGATATAAATCCATGCGGAAGTGGAAGAAGTTAAACTTCTCACCCCAGCCTTCTAACTGGCGTTGTAAATAAATATCTGCTAGTTTTTCATATTCTTTCTCTAAAGCTGGCCAATCTTCTTCACGAAGTACATAGTCCCCTTCTTCACCGACAACAGGCTCCATGGACAAATGCTCAAAGCCGAGATCAGACATTGCCATAACGTCTTTAGTAAAGTCTAAGTTTTTATGTGTATACGTACCACGTACATAGTATTCAAGACCGTGACGCTGTTTTACAGCATTGACAAGATTCTTTGCAATATATTTATAGGATTCAGCACCACTACCCGCTACAGGTCGCATCGCATTATGAACGGATTCACGACCATCCAAAGATAATACAAGACTCATCTTATGCTCATTCACATAATCAATTTTATCTTGTGTTAAAAGCATACCATTCGTGGTCAATGTAAGTTTGAAGATTTTGTTGTGCTTTTCTTGAATGGATTCAATGTATTCAACCGTTTGCTTAACAACATCCCAGTTCAACAATGGCTCACCACCGAAAAAGTCAATTTCACAATGTTGGCGAGGTCCACTCATTTTAATAAGAAAGTCCACAGCTCGTTTTGCTACATCAAAGCTCATCAATTCTCGTTTAACACCGCCGTAATCACCTTGACTAGCAAAGCAATATTTGCATGCTAAGTTACAATCATGAGCAATATTTAAGCATAATGCCTTAACAATAGGTTTCTCACCTACTACAAGTTTAAACTCTTTACTCATCGGTGCAAATAATTGCTCCGCTTTGATGAGCTCATCTAACTCGTCCATAATCTCATCTAGTTCTACTGCATCTTCTTTAGCATCTAACGCAGCATGTACAGCATCGCGATTAGTGCCATCATATATGTCAAGAACTCTATCGATGAGTTCGTCGATAACATGGATAATACCGCTATTTACGTCTAAGCAGTAATAGTTATCCTTCATCCGAAACTTATGGATCATTGGTTTTAATTCTAACATGGTACCTCCAATTGATTTGTATGGTAAAAGCTCTAGTATATAGAACTTTCTAGATAATTGTACCACATTTCCACACTAAACGTTATAAAAAGAGTCATAAAGATATACCATACAATGTATGTCTTTAAAACATAAATAAAAAAGGCCCGCTAAGCGAGCCTCTTCATTATTTTTGTTTGCAAACTTGGTTACCAACTGTGCAGCTTGTTTTACAAGCGGATTGGCAAGATGTTTGACATTCCCCACAACCGCCAGTTTTAGCAGTTTTTTGTAAGGATTCAGTGTTGATAGTACGAATACGTTTAGCCATGATTATCCTCCTCAATACTTATCGAATGATATTTATTTTATCATATTTATAAAAAGCCTGTAAAATACTATTTCGTTATATTTTCGTCTACAACTTCAGCTTATTTGGTTTCTACCACTTCAGTTTCTCCTAATTGATGGTCTGTAACTTTTGCGTCTCGCATAGCTTCACCTTTAGTTTTCTTAGGAGCATCCTTACGCAATACTTTTCGTAAAGCCATTGCCACTGGTGTTACAATTACAGCAGCAAAAACTGCTTCTGGAATACCATGTGTAACAGACAAGAATACAATAGAGCCTAATACTTGATCTGGACTAAGATTCATTTTAAGAGCAAACATATCTGCATAGAGTAAGAAGATTAATCCCATAACCATGATCGTATGAAATACAGTCCCCATAAAAGCAGAAACAATAATACGCGGACCTTGCGGTGCTTTCCACAATAATAGATATACCAAATATGCTAATACTGGGAAAAGTATACGCGGTAATACGGAAATGATTGGATTAATAAATAGTGGGGATAAAATATTAGGAGCTGTAATATTTTGCCACAAACTATAGCAACCAAAGATAAAGCCAACAAAGGCCCCCACTTTTGGTCCTTCTACAATAGCACCAATTAGAGTTGGTACATGTAAAGTTGTTACATTTAGCGGTCCTAATGGAATAATACCATAACCAGAAAGCCCTAATGCAATAGTGATACCTGCTAGTAGACCAATAATTGTCAATTCTCGAATCGTAATGCCACTTTTCTTCTCTTTTTTGGCCTCTTTACGTTCAACTTGCTTCAGTTTTTCATTGTCGTGGATTGATACAGTTGAGTTATCATCCAATGGACGTTCAATGTTGTTCATAGATCCTCCTTCGCTCTCATTCCTTACGGATATAAGTCGAAACTAGAAATTAAATACGTTCACGGCGTCGTGAAATAATACCACGCTCTACCAATGCACCTATAATCACTGCGCCACCGGTCATACCAGCTTCTAATAAAGTTGGAGTTACAAACACTAGTGGATTACCTTGGTACGTTGGAAAAACGGTGGGAACTAAAGATAAAATAAATTCTGGAATATAACCACCATACAAGATATGGGCGTTCATAGCAAGCCATATGCCTGCAGTAATAATGATACGAAACAAACGTACACCCTTATATGCTAAATCTCTTGGATACAAATAGAATACAAAGACCAATAAAGAAACTAATAATAATACAAGTTCAGCAAATAATATATTTACATTCATGGATGATGCATACATAAAATATACCATCGGATCTTGTAAATCTATATATAAGATTGAAGCAATATACAAGAACGGAATCGGTATAGTATAGGCAATTATATCTAACGCTTCATCAATCATTCCCCATCGATGAGTACGATTGAAATACTTTGTGGCTAACAAACCACATAGCTCAATAAGAACTTGAACGATAAAATATACTACAAATAAAAGTAGTACTTTTGCTAATCCATTATCTACATTAAAGCTAAATGGTGTATGAAGAAACGAAAATACCGTCCACCAAGCCCAACTATAAGCATGATAGCCCATGCTTAGCGGTAAATCATCGTTAAACTTGGCATTCTTTAGTCGTCGCACCATAATTGGTATGACTAGCGACAAAACGGGGAACACTAAAATGGGTATTGATAGTGCCCCACTTAATGAAAGTACTGTCGTAATAGCACTTACAAAAAGTGAACAAATTAACGTAAATAACCAAAAACTTTTATTCATTACGGTCTCCCACCAATCGAGTTAAGCCATAAGCTATAATCAAGCTAAATGTGACACTAAAATACATAGCTAATAAAAAGGCTATATCACGACCTACTGTTGGCCATCCCCACAACATGGATAAATCAATACCTAAGAAAATTCCTTTATAGCTGATACCGTGAACGACAACCCAGCTCACTACATAAGCGATACGACTTATAGATTTACCCTCACCAAAGGTACTGCTTTTAAATGATAAATAGGCCCAAGGCATACACAAGGATAACAACAAATACCATACTAGTGCTACTGTCGCACTCGATCCATTATGAATCATATATGCAATAATGGGAATTACCACAATAAATAGATTCAAATAGAAGGAGCGTCTGCAAATATCTATCAAAATGTTCATATAAATCTCCTACGATATGTAATCTCCTTGTATTTTACAATAATCATAGATAAATGTCATCAAAAAAGAAAAACCTCCATATAGGTAAATCAATACCTATATGGAGGTTCCTTTGATTAAGCTACTACAGAATCAGCTGTTACATCAATTGTAGGAACAGTTTCCTTTGGTTCTTCTTTTTTCAACAATGGTGTCATGCTTTCAAGCCCGATCCCCAATGTGAATAGATTATGCAACCAAGCAGTTTGACTTGGTGGCATAAAGCCAAGTACACCGCCACCAACAAGAGCACCATTGAAACCAACGATACCATTGTAATTTGCTTTGATACGTTTCATCAATGCAATAGAAATGCGGCGCAAATCTACAAGAGCTTGTAGATTATCGGAAGAAATAGTAACATTCGCAATCTTTTGAGCAATTGGAGCGCCTTCATTCATAGCGATACCAACATGAGCCTCAGAAATTGCTGGGGAGTCATTGATACCGTCCCCTACCATCATAACAGTATAGCCTTCAGCTTTGGCTTGTTTTACATAACTTGCCTTATCTTCTGGCAATACTTCTGCATGCACTTCATCAATACCAAGTTCATCAGCTACGCGTTGTGCATTACGCTTAGAGTCACCAGTCATCATGACAACCTTTTTAATGCCTAATGCATGCAAATCAGCTATAACTTGTTTTGCCTCTTCACGTACAGGGTCTTTAATGCAAATAACCGCTGCTAATGTACCACCAATAGCGAGGTAAATATGTGAAGATGTATTTGGTAAATTATTGAATTTTTCTTGTTCATCAGCAGGAATCTTTGTTTTTTCATCATCAAAGATATAATGAGCACTACCAATGCGTACACGATAGCGACCAACCTTAGATGCAATACCATGAGCCACAACGTATTCTACGTCAGAGTGCATTTCCTTATGAGGTAATGCATGATCCTTAGCAGCACGTACAATTGCTTTTGCCATGGAATGAGGGAAATGCTCCTCAATACATGCAGCTAATTTCAACATTTCATCTGCATCATGACCGTTAAATGGAATAATTTGTTCAAACTCAGGTTCAGCTTTAGTAAGAGTGCCTGTTTTATCGAACACAATCATATCTGCTTGTGCAATTTGTTCTAGGAACTTACCACCTTTAACAGTGATACCGCGTTTAGATGCTTCTTGCATAGCGGAAAGTACTGCTAATGGAATGGATAATTTAAGAGCACAAGAGAAGTCAACCATTACGAAAGACAATGCTTTCATCACATTACGAGTCAACAAGTATGTTAAACCAGCACCAATAAAGCTTATTGGAACTAATTTATCAGCCATGCGGTATGCTTGTTGTTCCATACCGGATTTCATTTGTTCAGACTCTTCAATGAGGTTAACGATTTTTTCGTAACGAGATGTTTTGGATGTGCTACGTACTTCTACAATAGCTTTACCGTCTTCAACAACAGTACCTGCATATACAGAACTGTCTTGATCGCGACGAACCGCTTCTGGTTCACCAGTCATGGAGCTTTCATTAACAAGAACAACACCATCGATAACGACGCCATCCAATGGAATCACTTCGCCTTGACGAATGATAATTTGATCGCCTGCTACAACTTCGTTAACGGGCTTGCTCACTTCGATATCGTCAACTAATACCCATACTTTATCTACGTTCAAGGACATGCTTTGAGCAAGATTCAATACGGATTTACGGTGAGTCCATTCTTCCAAAATATCCCCAATACCCAATAGGTACATAACAGCACTAGCTGTTGGGTAGTCTTTTTGAAGTAAAGCAGCACCAATAGCTACACCATCAAGTACTTCGACAGTTAACTTACGTTGCCACAATGTTTTAATAGCCTTACCAATAAATTTAATACCGTCAAACCAAGCCCATGCAGCCGCAATCGGTGCAGGAAGCACTGCTTTTTTACCTAAGTAAAGTGCAGTACGGTTGATCATCATTTCACGGTATTTTTTATTTACCAAGCGAGGAGAATATTCGTTCAAAGCAGGAGCTTCAGACAAATCTAAATCGCGTAGACCTAGCACTGCATCACGCACAGCATCAATATCGCCAGTATGTTTAATGGCGATTTGACTGCTACGAGTGTAGAAGGTTACATCTACAATTGCATCATTAAGGAATAATGTATCCTCTACATAAGCTGCTTCAGCCTCTGTAAAGTGATGACCAGTTACCTTAACATGCAAGCGATTTCTGAGTTTTTTTACTACAGAAAATTGTAACATATGTGCAATCCTCTAATTATTTGTTTTCTTCAAAGATTTCTTCGTTGCGTGCTTCGTTGATTTCTTGAGCTTCTGCCAATACATCAGATGCGGATGCTTGTACTTTTTCAGCTGTTTCTAATACAGTTTCTTTAGCGCGAAGGCCAGCTGCTACGATACCAGCATATACTTTTTTAGCGTCTTTGGAAGTTAAAACTTTAAGACCTACAGTACCCAATGCAAGACCTGCTGCGAATAAGTTAGCGTTTTTAAGATTTTTTTGATCGATGTTGAACATGATAATATTCCTTTCTACTAAATATGATAAAAAATTTAATTACTATATTTGAAAAGAGGAGCCATTATAGAGACCCCTCATTCAAATTCAGAATTCGTATTAGCTTACTTAGCAGTACGTTTAATGCCTAGTGCTTTATTGGAACCATCACAGCTGCAGTTACCACCGCAACCAGAAGATTTTTTAGAGCCAGACTTGGAGCTACCGCCACCACAGCCACAGCCACCTTTACCAGACATTTGTTTGTAAAATTTATTACCGATATAAGCTAATGCTAATACAACTATGAGTCCTATAACAAGATTATCCATTATTATGCCTCTTTCTCAATATCTACTAAATTATAATATGTGTATTAGTGATAAACAAGATAAAAGCAATATCTAAAGGATATTTCCCTTTTCTCATTATCATTTAACCACGAATATTGATAATTATCAAGTATTATTTTTAAATTACTTATAACAAAATCGCAATTTTTAAATTCATTTTTGTTTAAAGAATCTAAAGGTGGCTAAACTCTCCTATTTAGCGACTCTAGATTAGAAACCTAATGCGCGACCAATGTTATAGAAGATGAAACATGCAATCCATGCAAATGTATTTTCATAGCAGAACATGAATGCAACCCATTTCCAAGAACCTGTTTCACGTTTGATAACAGCTAATGTTGCCAAACAAGGTGGGTAAATTAATACGAACAACATCATTGTTAATGCAATCAATGGTGAGAAGTTTGGATCATTTTGTAAGTAATCAGTCAATGGAGCTGGATTTTTATCATCACCACCTACTGCATATACTGTACCCAATGTAGAAATTACTACCTCTTTAGCCGCTAAACCAGCTACGAGAGATAAGCCCATTTTCCAGTCGAAGCCCAATGGTTCAAGTACTGGGTTGATTGCTTTACCAAAGGATGCTGCATAGGATTGTTCAATTTTTTCAGCAGCTTGTTCTTTATCAAGTTTGTCATTTTCAGCATCTAAGTTAGCACTGTTTTTATACATTGCCCATGCTGCTGGGAACAAGTCTTTATTTTCATCTTTAATATCATTGAATAATTCAGGTGCTTCAGAATCATCCTCTACTGCTACTTCAGGTTCATCTTCTCCTGCTTGCTTAGCAGCATCAGTAGCATCTTGTACAGTAGATTTCATATCTTCAACAATTTTATCAACTGCATCTTTTTGGTCATCTGTAGCAATACCGAATTGAGATAATGTAGCTGCATCTTTTACTTCATACTCTTGAGCAACTTGTTCTTTCACTGCATCATAATCTTTGGAGTATTCTACATCCATTGGATATGCAGTGATGAACCAAATCAAGATGGAAGCAGCCATAATGAAAGTACCGGCTTTAATGATGTACAATTTAGCACGTTCATACATGTGCATCCATGTAGCTTTCAATGTAGGCAAATGATATGGAGGTAATTCCATTACAAATGGTTCTGCTTCACCAGCAAATAAGAACTTACGGAAAATTTTTGCAAAGATAATACCGAAGATGATACCCAAGAAGTATACAGAGAATACAACTAAAGTACTATCCCAACCATTTGGGAAGAACGCATTTGCAAATAAGATATACACTGGCAAACGTGCAGAACAACTCATGAATGGTGTAATCAAAATCGTAACCATTCGATCCTTGTAGTTGTCGAGGATACGGGCACCCATTACGGATGGTACGGAACAACCGAAACCCAATAATAAAGGAATAAAGGATTTACCATGTAAGCCACATGCGCGCATTACACGGTCAATAACGAAGGCTGCACGAGCCATATAACCTGTATCTTCCAAGAAAGAAATGCCAAGGAAGAGTAATAAAATTAATGGTAAGAATGAAAGTACCGCACCTACGCCGGCAATAATACCATCAGATACGAGTGACTGTAATTGGCCCTCTGGAATAGTCTGAACCGCATAAGCTTGTAATGCAGCGAAACCATCCTCGATCCAACCTTGAGGAATACCACCAACGAAGTTAACGAACGCAAACAATAAGTACATAACAACCATGAAGATTGGTAAGCCCCAAATTCGATGCGTTAAGATTTTGTCATAACGGTCAGAGCGTGTTTCCAATTGAGTTGGCGCTTGTGTTAAACATGTATTATATACTTCTACTGCAAAGCGGTGACGATATTCTTGGAAGACAATATCAAGATCAACTTGATCCTTAATTTCTTCACGAATAGCTTCAGCCTTTTGAATAACAGCTTCCGTATTATCAAAGCGCATAACTTTGCCAATAACGTCAGCATCTTTTTCTAACAACTTAACAGCAATCCAACGAAGTGGATATGTAACAGTGCCCGCTTGTTTTAGCAATTCTACAAGCTCACTAATTTTACCTTCTAACAAATCACCATAGTTAATTGTTACACCAGGAGCTTTTTGAGAAGCAGCTACACTAATTATTGCTTCTAACAAGTCTTTTGTACCAATGTTTGTACGACCTACTGTGCTAACAATTGTAGCCCCTGTCATTTCTGCCATTTTTTTTAGGTCGTATTTGATGCCCATTTCTTCAGCAACGTCAGCCATGTTTAGAGCAATAACCATTGGCTTTTCAAGTTCCAATAATTGTGCAGCTAAATATAAGTTACGTTCCAAGTTAGATGCATCAAGAACATTAACAATAACATCTGGGTTATCATTTACGATAACATTACGCGCTACTAACTCATCCAAGGAACGTGCAGTTAAGCTATATGTACCTGGTAAGTCAATAAACAATAACTCATGGCCATCAAAGTTCGTATGGCCTTCCTTTTTTTCTACTGTAACGCCGGCATAGTTACCAACGTGTTGCTTCGCCCCTGTGATATTGTTAAACATTGTAGTTTTACCACAGTTAGGGTTACCTGCTAAGGCAATGCGAATTTGCCCATTTTCTGCCATGTGAACCTCCTATTGAACCTCTACATCAATCATGCCAGCTTCGCTTGTACGAAGTGCTAATTCAAAGTTTTTTACTTTGATTTCCACCGGATCCCCCAAAGGGGCAAACTTCATAACATGGATTTTTGTACCATTTACAAGACCCATGTCAATTAGACGATGCTTAACATTACCACTGCCATGTAGTGCAACAATAAGACCAGACTCACCTGGTTTCATGTCTTTTAACTTTTTGATAGCCATACGACACCTCCTAATTATTGTACCTAACAACCTCATATTAAACACACCAAATAATAATGCGTATTAATATCTTAAATTATTATATCAAATCAAGCATTAATTTCAACAATTATTATCATTTTTATGGTTTATTTTTATCTCATATCTATATTTTATTATCATATTTAATATGAGATTATTTATATGATTATCTAATAAAATACTGAATACTAGCTGAAATTTAATATTTCATGGCTATATATTTAGATACAGTAATCAATAAACACTACAAAGATTATCATTTACAAATGCTAACACATTCTCAATTAACAGTTTATAAATAGTTTAAATGTAGTTATTTTAATGTTTTCATTTCTCATTTCACTTAATTATATCAATATTTTTCTATATATTATCAAAAAAATATATTCGAAAGTACTATAATATTTTTTTGAGTCTAGAATATATTAAGACTATAAATCTTCCAAGTTCAATTCATTTGCCCCTAGTATGTGCATACTGTATAATTAATATAATATGTATTATAGAAAGGACAATCCATGAAATCTTTTAAATCTTTAGGTGTTTGTGATGAGCTCATCATAGCCCTACAAAAACAAGGTATCAAGGAGCCCACGCCAATTCAAGAACAATCCATTCCTGTCGTCTTTAAAGGGAATGATGTCATAGCAAAAGCTCAAACAGGCACGGGGAAGACACTAGCCTTCTTACTGCCAATTTTACAACGTGTACATACTGATGTTCATCAAGAACAAGTGCTTATCATTGCACCTACACGGGAACTAATTAAACAAATTTCCGACGAAGCGAAGGAACTAGGTTCTATTTTAAATGTAGATATCCTCCCTCTCATCGGTGGTAAAACTATTGAAGCCCAACTACAGCAACTGGGACGTCGTCCTCAAGTTATTCTAGGTACACCTGGTCGATTATTAGATCACGCAAAACGCGGTTCCCTACATTTAGATTGTATTCGCCGTGTTGTACTAGACGAAGCAGACCAAATGTTGCATATGGGTTTCTTACCAGATATTGAAAATCTCATTAGCCAAACAGACGCTAATAGGCAACTGTTGCTATTCTCTGCAACAATTCCAGATAAAATCCGAAATCTCGCAAAGGCATACATGTCTAAACCTATTTCTGTAACAGCAGAAGGCAAACATATCACGCTCGAATCAATTGATCAACGAGTGTATATGATGAATCCTGAAGAAAAAACACAACGTCTCATCAAAATGATTGAAGATGACAATCCATTCTTAGCAATTGTATTCTGTAATAAACGGGAAGGTGCCATTCGTTTATCCTACGAGTTAACCGCAGCAGGGCTTAATATTGCAGAAATGCACGGTGACTTGACACAAGGTCGTCGCACACAAATTCTACGAGACTTTGCAAAAGCGAAAACACAAATCTTAGTAGCTACCGATATTGCGGCTCGCGGTATCGACATTGAAGGTATCACACATGTATATAATTACGACGTACCTCGCGATGTAGATTACTATATCCATCGAATTGGACGTACAGGTCGTGCTGGTAACTCAGGTATTGCTGTAACATTTGCAACTCCACAGGATGAGGCTTGGTTAAGACGTATTGAACGAGCTATTCAAGCTACGCTTACCAAATATACAAAAGATGGTCAGATTAAGACTAAGGGCAACGCCAGTACTGCGCCAAAACGCACAAAATCAGCTAGTAAACCTAAGGTTACAAGCACTTACCAATCCACTAAGGCGAAAGCTCACAAAGCACGAGGCCACAAAGGCTCCAATACACGCCAACGCCGTGCTTCTACCTCCCAAACGGGGCGTCGTGGCAAACGCAGATAAAATTCGGCTTAATATCCTAAACTAAATGAAACAATTTTTCTTCTACAAGAACATTTTCAAAAAAGACGCGTACAGCTAAGCTGTACGCGTCTTTTTATTATTTACAATAAAAACAATCATTTCTAAGTAATGTTAGATTTGTTAACATAAATACTCGGTACCCCATCTACATCAGAACATTGGGTCTTACATTGAGATCGATTACTACAAATCCAGTTTGTTCGACCTCTCACCTCTTGTTTCACAAAGTAACCTACTTTACATCTAGGGCATTTATATTGTTTATCTTCATCAGATACTTCAATATTACCTTCAACACTAGAAGTATCCTCTTCTACTTGCTGCGTATGTTTACACCTAGGATAATTCGTGCACCCTAAAAAGGCACCAAATTTACCATTCCGCTGTTGCAAACGGCCCTTTTTACACTTAGGACATACAGGCAATGAAGACAAGTCTATGCTTTCATTATCCATAGGGCGTTTACGATTTTGGCTCGTTATAGTTCGAACCACATTTGGCATCATTTGATCAAAGTTTATTACTTTATCAAAATCAAGTTTATCAATTAATAATTGTAAAAACTTAATTTGATCCGCTAAGAAGGAATCTAACGTATCCGCTCCTTCACTCATGAGTGCTAAGCGTTCTTCCCAAACAGCTGTTTCATCAGGATAAAGCAGCTCTTCTGGCAGAGCATCTACTAAGAGATAGCCCGTTTCCGTTGGAGATAAGACTTGCTTCTTCCCTGACGTTTTCATAAAGCCTCGACTGATAAGCTCATCAATTATGTTTGCCCGAGTTGCTTCTGTACCAATACCAGATACAGCCTTTAATTGCTTTTTCAAGTCTTCATTTTTTACGAATTTATGAATTTCCTTCATCGCTTGTAGTAATGTGGACGGCGTAAAACGGGATGGTGGCTTTGTTTGTTTAGCCTCTACAGAAGAATCCGTATATAAAACAGTATCGTTCTTTTTAACCGCTGGCAAGTGGTCCGTTTCTTCAATAACCTCTTTTTTAGGGTCTGATTCAGCCCCACGCTCATCGGTTAGATCAGGCTCGTCATTGTCTGTCGTAGATTTAGACTTATGTCGTTTATAAAGCAATTTCCATCCTTCTTCGATAACTACACGACCATTAGCTACAAACTCTTCCTTACATTGTTCTACTACAATTTTAGTTTGCTCGTAAATATGCTCCCCATAAAATTGCGCAATATAAGCTTGACTGATGAGGAAATAAATATTTCGCTCCTCTTGGGACAAACTATTTATATTGCAGGCCACCGTTGTAGGAATAATAGCATGATGGGCGGTAATTTTCTTTTCATTCCAAGCACGGCTCTTAATAGAACGATCTGCATCGGCAGCCCACTGTGCTAATCTCTCATCACCTGCATTTTGTAGATTGTTGAGGATTGCATTGCGATCATCATATTGATTGGGTGGTAAATATTCACAATCAGAACGTGGATAGGTAGTTAATTTCTTTTCGTATAATTTTTGCGCTGTATCAAGTACAGTCTGTGGATCATAAGAAAAGGCTTTACCTGCCAATACTTGTAAGGATGATAAGGATAAAGGCAATCGTTGTACATCTTTTTTCTTAGACTTTGTAACACCTTTAATAAAACCGTCTGGTCCAGCTTGTAAACGTTCTACTAATTCATCAGCAATAGCTTTATTAATGAGTCGTCCATCTGGGTCAAGCCCCTTTTGTTCGTCTGTAGGCTGCCAAGTCGCCCAAAACACCCCATTAGGATGGTTATATAATACCTTTACAGTAAAATAGTCTACTGGTTTAAATGCAGCTAACTCTCGTTCTCTACGTACAACAAGAGCTAACGTTGGCGTCTTTACACGACCAATTGGCAATGTTACCTTATGACCTTTATAACGTTCAGATAATGTATAAGCCCGAGATAAATTCATCCCAATGAGCCAGTCTGCTCGCGCTCTTGCCAATGCAGATCGATATAGATTGTGAAAGTCCTTGTTATCTCTCAAATCATCAAGAGCAGAACGAATAGATTTTTCATCGAGGGCATTTAATAGAATACGCTGCACTGGTTTTGTATTACCTACATAGTACAAAACTTCGTCAACTAAAAGTTGACCTTCTCGATCCGGGTCACCTGCATTGACAATGACATCTGCTTTACTAATAAGGTCTTTTACAATTTCAAACTGTTGACGGCTGCTATCTGTGACAAGCAATTTCCACTCATCGGGCACGATAGGAAGATCTTGAGGGCGCCAACGGATATATTTATCATCGTAATCTCCTGGCTCAGCCTGATGCAATACATGACCTACTACCCAAGTCACCACATCATCACCTTGGATAAAATAACCATTCCGTTTTTGGATATTCTTATTTTCTGGTAAGCATTTACTGATTTCGCGAGCCATGGATGGCTTTTCTGCAATAAATAACCGCATGGGTCCCCTCCTTAACCTGAAGATAACGGCTAACCCCAAGCCGTTCTATGAAATCTCATTATACTACAATTTAGTGGTCATAACTAGAAAAATCATGTATAATTTTTACGATATATAGACTGTGAAAGTAAAAACTAAAGATTTATCTGCTTTCACAACATATTAATAGAGGTGAAACATGACATTTTTAGAAGAAGTACAACGTCGCCGTACGTTTGCTATCATATCTCACCCGGATGCGGGTAAAACAACATTAACGGAAAAATTACTATTATATGGTGGTGCTATTCACTTAGCCGGGTCCGTAAAGTCTCGTAAAACTACAAAACACGCCGTATCCGACTGGATGGAAATTGAGAAACAACGTGGTATCTCTGTAACGAGCTCCGTGTTGCAATTTGACTACGACGGTTGCCGCGTAAACATCCTCGACACCCCTGGTCACCAGGACTTCTCAGAAGATACATACCGTACATTGATGGCTGCTGACAGTGCTGTCATGCTTATCGACGTAGCAAAAGGCGTAGAGGCCCAAACAAAGAAACTATTTGCTGTATCAAAAGAACGCGGTATTCCTATCTTTACATTTGTTAACAAAATTGACCATTTCGGTCGCAGTCCATTCGATCTAATGGAAGAAATCGAAAATGTTCTCGGCATCCGTACGTGCCCTATGAACTGGCCTATCGGTATCAACGGCGAATACAAAGGCGTCTACGATAGAGAGCACGAAACTATCGAACTCTTTGCAAAAGACGAAACTCATGGTCAAGAAAAACTTGCATCCGAAAAAGGTGCTTTAACGGATCCGCGCATGAAAGAGCTATTAGGTGACGATGTATACCAAGCATTGCTCGACGATATTGAGTTGCTAGACGTTGCTGGCGATCCATTCGATTTCGATAAGGTTCGTGCTGGTGAATTGACCCCTATGTTTTTTGGTTCTGCTATGACGAACTTTGGGGTAAAACCATTCTTAGAAAAATTCTTGGAACTAGCTCCATCCCCTGCTCCACGACAAGCGATAGAGGAAATGGTACAACCCACTAGCGAAGACTTCTCTGCTCTAGTATTTAAAATCCAAGCAAATATGGACCCGAACCACCATGACCGTATCGTATTTATGCGAATCTGCTCAGGTAAATTCGAAAAAGGTATGTCCGTATTACACCGCCAATCTAATAAAACAATCCGCCTATCTCAGCCTCAACAATTCTTGGCTACGGAACGTACCATCGTAGAAGATGCGTACCCAGGCGATATTATCGGTGTTTTTGATGCAGGTACTATGGGGGTAGGCGATACACTTTGTGCACAAAAACACAAAGTAACTTTCGGTGACTTCCCTGTATTCCCTCCGGAATTCTTTGCCCGCGTATCCCCAAAAGATACTATGAAACGTAAACAGTTCCAAAAAGGTATGACTCAATTGGCTCAAGAAGGAGCTGTTCAAATCTTTGAACAACCAGGCGCCCTTGATTCCTTCGTAGTCGGTGCCGTAGGTATGCTTCAATTTGAAGTTCTTGAGTACCGCCTCAAAAATGAATATGGCGTAGATTTATTAAATCATACTTTGCCATATGGTGTTGCTCGTTGGATTGACGGCGAAGTTGATATTGCATCCTTGAAAGGTATAGATAATGCGATGATTGTAAAAGATAATCGCGATCGCACCGTCGTTCTTATCTCTAACGAATGGCAAATGGGTTGGGTTCAAGAGCGTAATCCGGATGTAACATTCTTAACGACCCCTAAATTACACCAAGAGCTATAACTTCTAATTAACTTATTACTAGGTCTATACATTTTAGTTATATCTTAACATGCATTTATAGAGCGAATTTATCGCTATATATAATTTAGAGTCTTACTAAATCAACATAAAAATATTAAGTTTTAGAACTGGAGTATATTTTATATGATTATAAATATAAAAAATATATTCCAGTTTATTTTTTTATAACAAGAAGGAAAATCACAGATTTAAGTCGAATACATATAGTATGATTATGTACATAAGTAATATATATTATTACTTTTCTATATTTATATGTATAATCATAAAATTAGTTTTATTAATATTATTGTTTTTTGTGTTGTTATGAGTGTTTAAAGATAAAGATATAAACTTTTTATACGTTATATATTCTATAGTATTTTTTGACCATTCATGATACCATAAAACTCAGATTTATTTTTTATTTTAAAGGAGTGATTTTATGCCACTTATTGACTTAGCCTTAGTCAACAATGTATGGACCTTAAAACTGTCCATGATTCAAACTGTAGGTCTTGCCGTAATTACCTTATTCATCGGTACTTGGATCAATAAGCATTCCAAGTTCTTACAACGTATGTGTATGCCTGCACCAGCTGTAGGTGCTCTACCCTTTGCATTTTTAACTGCTATTTTGTCTTATTATAAAATTTTAAACATTACCTTTGAAGGTTCCTTACAAACATTTTTAATGCTTGCCTTCTTTACCACGATCGGTTTAATGGCATCCTTAAAAGTCCTCAAAAAGGGCGGTATCTTTATTATTTTCTTCTTCTTAGCATGTGCAGTGTGGATTGTAGTACAAAATACTGCAGGTATTATGATTGCCAAAGCATTAGGGATTGAGCCGATTATCGGCATCATGGCTGGTTCTGTATCTATGATTGGCGGCCTTGGTACAGCTGGTGCCTTTGGTCCATATTACGAGCAATTACTTGGTATCCCTGGTACCGCTTCCGCAGCAGTTGCAGCTGCAACATTCGGCATGGTAGCTGGTACAATCCTCGGCGCGCCTGTAGGTGAACGCATTATTAAAATGCATAAAGTTAAAACACCTTATGAAAATCCTGAATTAATGGAGGATGAAGGCATCGATATAATTGAAGATCACGTTGAGAGCGGCGGCAAACAATTTAACTCTCAAGATCTTTTAACAATTTGTATGTGGATTGGCCTTGCATTAGGTATCGGTACCATCGTAAGTGCTGGATTGTCTGTTCTTACTCCACTACCTGCATATATTGGCGCTATGATTTGTGCAGCAGTAATTCGTAACTTTGGTGACTTTACTAAAGCATACAAAATCAACGATGCAGCTCTTGATGCAGTATCTAATGTAGCATTATCCTTATTCGTAACAATGGCTATCAACAGCTTGAAATTAGTTCAATTAATTGATCTTGCTTTACCGCTTATTACAATCTTAGTTGTACAAATGGCACTTATCTGTGTATTTGCATACCTTATTTACTTCCTCTTTGGTCGCAACTACGATGCAGTTATGCTTGGTGCCGGAGCTATCGGTTTCGGATTGGGTGCTACACCAAACGCATTAGTTAACATGTTATCCTTAGCAAGTAAACACGGCCCATCTCCTCGTGCTTGGCTCGTAGTTTCCTTAGTAGGTGCATTCTTAATTGACTTTGCGAATGCTTTCCTCATTACAACCATGGCTGGCATTCTTTACTAACTAAAAAGGACCCATTCGGGTCCTTTTTTCATGAAAAAGAGCTTACTGGAATGATATTTTATCAGTCCAATAAGCTCTTTATGTATTATACTATTTGATTAATGCTGCCCATGCGTTGGCTACATCAGCAAATTCTTGAAGTGTAAAGGTCTCACCTCTTCGTTGACCATCAATATTTGCTTTTACTAATAACTCTTCAATTCTATCTCTTGTTAAACCCGTTGTCTTCATCGTATTAGAGAATGTTTTACGGCGTTGCGCAAAACCAGCTTTCACAACGCGAAAAAATAGTTTCTCATCAATCACATCTACAGGTGGTTTATCACGCAATACGCAACGGATAACAGAACTTGTCACCGCTGGAGCTGGCAAGAAAGATTTAGGCGGTACATCAAGAACAATATCTGGTTCCGTATAATACTGAACAGCAACAGATAATGCGCCATAGTCCTTTGTACCGGGCTTTGCTATCATCCGTAAGGCCACCTCTTTTTGCACCATCACAACTAGACGTTCAATAGGTAGTTTACTTTCCAACAAAGACATAATAATAGGTGTTGTAATATAGTATGGCAAATTGGCAACCACTTTAAATGATTTATGATTCATAATCGTTGGCACATCAAGCTTTAACACATCACCATGAATGATACGTACATTGTCATAAGATGCCAATGTCGTATCTAGTACCTCCAATAAGCGACGGTCTAGCTCGATAGCCGTTACATCTGCCCCACTTTGAGCTAAACCTTGTGTCAACGTACCAATACCAGGGCCGACCTCTAGAACAGGTTCTCCCGCGGTTAATTCCGCAGCATGTACAATTTCATCGACTATACCTCGCTTAATAAGGAAGTTTTGTCCTAGCTTTTTGCTCATTTTAATATCAAAGCGCTTACATATATAATGCACAACCTCTGGGCTTGCAATTACTGATTCTAACATCTTAACTCCTATTTTAACAATTTACTGCCTCTTCATAAGCATCTCGGGTTATACCATAATGATTTAAACGGTATAAAAATTGCTTTCCATTACCGTATCCAATACCTAATTTAGCACCAATAACCGCTCGACGAGCTGCACTATCAGGCATACCAGACAATCCGTGACGCACTAAGTCCACCATAGTAAATTCGTTAGATGATTCTAGAGATTCTACGTGTAATGTAGATAGAGCCTTTCTGATTGACTCTGGAGATGCTTGTTCTATGCCAATATCATCATTTGCAAATGCTTCGTCACGAGGCACAAAAGCATGTTGTGCATTAGGGAATTTTTTAGTTAAAACGCGTCGGATTCGCTCCCCTGCTGTATCAGGATCAGTTAATATAATAATGCCACGTTTCTCATAGGCAACGCGAATCATATCGATAACACCTCTTCTTAGGGTAAATCCTTCTGTAGCAATGCAATCAGCGTCTACAGCTTGAGCGATACGTTGTATATCAGATTTTCCTTCTACGACAATGACTTGTTTTAACATATATCCCCCTTTTATTCTATTAATACATTGTAACATATATATAACATTGCTTAAATACTTATAATCGAGTAGTATTAATAGTGTAATATATAAAAGGAGGCCAATTATGACCTTACAACAATTAAAGTATGTCACAACAATCGCCAATATAGGCAGTATTAGTGAGGCAGCCAAGAGATTATTTGTGTCTCAACCGAGTCTCACCAAGGCTATTAAAGAACTAGAGAAAGAAATGGGTATTACCATTTTCGATCGTACTAATAAAGGAATTACCGTATCTAAAGAAGGGGAACGCTTCCTCGGCTATGCGCGCCAAGTGTTAGAACAAGCAGCCCTTTTAGAGGAGCAATATAAAAGCCAAAGCGGTGGTAAAAAACAATTTTCTGTGTCTACTCAACATTACTCCTTTGCAGTCAATGCCTTTGTAGAGCTTTTAAAAGGCGCTGAAATCGATCAATATGATGTATCCTTACGAGAAACACAAACCTATGAAATTATCGATGACGTAGCTCATATGAAGAGTGAAATTGGTTTGCTCTATTATAATGATTTCAACCGTCCTGTATTAGAAAAATTAATTCACACTAACGAATTAACCTTTACTGAATTATTTACGGCCCATCCTCATATCTTTATTGGTAAAACGCATCCATTAGCCCATAAAGAGGTAGTCTCTATGGACGAATTAGAGGAATATCCATATATTTCCTTTGAGCAAGGCGATCACAACTCCTTCTACTTCTCTGAAGAAATCTTCAGTACCGTAGTGCGCCCAAAACATATCCGTGTTCGCGATAGAGCATCTTTATTTAGCCTATTACTTGGCCTTGATGGATACACTGTATCTAGTGGTGTAATCGATAAAGAGGTAAATGGTGAAAATATCATTTCCGTTCCACTTGCCGAAGAAGGTTTAATGCACATTGGCTACATTACTAATAATAAAATGCAACGTAGCCGTTTAGGTCAAGAATATATCCACGCCCTAGAACAATACGTTAATAATTACGGTAGACATATTCAATTACCGGAAAACAAAAAATAATTATATATCATATTATTTATAGAGCGATACAACACTATTGTTCAATTTAGATGTATCAGATAATCCATAAAGAAGGCACTCTCTATTTTAGAGAGTGCCTTCTTGGGTATAACTTAAAGCATAAAATCACTCATAGACATAACTTCAAACTATACACAACTCAAACATATTGATATTTTTATATATAATCATACTTAGCTATAATTAACCTATCAAAATTATCGGTTTAATCGTTTATATAAGGAGGATTATTATGTCCAAACATACAGCACCATTCCACTTTGATATCGTAGGTTCCTTCCTACGCCCAGCAGAATTAAAAGAAGCACGCGAAGCTTTTAATAAGGGAAATATTACTCGAGAAGAATTAACAGCCGTTGAAGATCGTCTTATTACAGACCTCATTCAAAAACAGAAAGCAGCTGGCCTACCAGTGATTACAGATGGCGAATTCCGTCGTGCCTATTGGCATCTAGACTTCATGTGGGGCTTTAACGGCGTAAAAGAAATTGAATTAGAACACGGTTATAAATTCCATGGTCAAGAGACCGCGCCTGGCTCCCTCGCCCTTACTGGTAAAATTAAGGGGACAAACCACCCATTCGTTGAACATTTCAAATTTGTAAAACAATTTGAAGACGAAAATACTACGGCGCGTCAAACGATTCCTGCTCCTTCTCAGTTTTTGGCAGAGTTATTCCGTGAAGACAATGGCATTACAACGCGCTCCTTCTATCCAGATTTAGAAGAATTGATTCAAGATATTGCTGCCGCCTATCGCCAAGTAATTAAAGACCTTTACGATGCGGGTTGTCGCAATATTCAATTTGATGATTGTACTTGGGGTATGTGTTGTGACCATGCTTACTGGACAGGTCGTCAAAAGGATAAAAGTGTAACCATTGAAGGTGAAACCGCTAAATATTTACGTTTGAATAACTTAGCTCTTGAAGGTCGCCCTCACGACTTAGCATTTACTACACATGTATGTCGTGGTAACTATAACTCTACATGGGCCGCTAGTGGTGGGTACGAACCTATTGCCCCTATCCTATTTGCCAAGGAAAATGTAGACGCTTATTACCTAGAGTTTGATGATGATCGCTCTGGAGGTTTTGAGCCATTGCGTGAAGTTTCTCCTAATAAGAAAGTTGTATTAGGCCTTATCACATCTAAACGCCCTGAGTTAGAAGATAAAGAAGTCATCAAAGAACGTATCAAAGAAGCAACAAAATATATCCCTCTCGAAAGACTTTGCTTATCCCCTCAATGTGGCTTTGCATCCTGTGAAATTGGCAACCAATTGACCGAGGAAGAACAATGGGCTAAACTCGCATTAGTCAAAGAAATAGCTCATGAAGTTTGGGGTGATTAAATGAGTAAACATACTATTTATTTAGGCGGGGGTTGCTTCTGGGGCCTTCAGGGGTATATCAAAAAAATCTCCGGTGTCCTTTCTACTGAAGTAGGTTATGCTAATGGTCCTACAGAAAATCCAAGTTATGAAGATGTATGCCACAATAGTGGGCACGTAGAAGCCCTCAAGGTCACTTACGATGCTAATATATTATCTTTAGATCACTTAATTCAATATTTCCTACGTGCTATTGATCCCTTTAGTGTCAACAAACAAGGTGGTGACGTAGGAATTCAATATCGTACGGGTATTTATTATACTGAGCCAACAGATAAGGACGTTATTGAAAGCACCTTAGCTCGTGCTCAAGCCTTCAAAGGTAAACCATTTGCTATTGAAGTATTGCCTTTAGAGAATTACTACTCTGCTGAGGAATACCATCAAGATTATTTAGACAAAAATCCTAATGGCTATTGTCACATTCCATTGGGGCTATCTGATGAACCACTCATCGATGATAATACATATGCTAAACCTTCCCAGGAAGATTTAGAGGCATTAACGCCTCAAGAGTTTGAAGTAACTCAAAACTCTGCTACTGATGCACCTTTCAGCCATGAACTAACAGATGAGTTCAAAGCAGGTCTCTACGTAGATATTACGACTGGAGAACCCCTTTTTGTATCAGCCCATAAATTCGATTCTCATTGTGGCTGGCCTAGCTTTACTAAGCCAATAGCTAAAGATGTTATCAAATATTACCAAGATGACTCACATGGTATGAATCGCATAGAAGTTCGTAGCCGCATCGGTAATGCTCATTTAGGTCATGTATTTGAAGATGGTCCTAATGGCTCTCTTCGCTACTGTATCAATGGATCTGCTTTAAAATTTATTCCTAAAGAAGAATTAAAAGGTACCAAATACGAATACTTAATTCCATATATTGAGGACTAGTTAAAATGAAAGGACGCCATACATATGTAAGGCGTCCTTTTATTATATTAATCCAAAACGTACACTGTAACGTCTTGACGACCAAAGTCCATAGCCTCACCATAAGAGTCCATTACAAGGTCGATTTTATTACCTACTATAGCACCACCTGTATCGGCAGCAATAGCTTCACCGTAACCAGGAATAAATAAACGTGTTCCCAATGGAATAACATCTGGGTCAACTGCAGCAATGCCACGTACTGCAGGTAAGCCCGTAGCTGTAATACCAGCACCATCACCATCGCCAGCAAGATAAGCAGATGCTTCCATTACGATAGCGCGAGACGCACGTCCTGCCACATTACGAGATGTAGTCACCTCACGAGTGCCCTCTTTAATAATTGTAGGTACCATTGCACGTTGTGTTACTTTAGATACGTCATTAGTTTTAATAACTGTACCATTACTATATAGTGTTTCACGTTGTACTCGTTCTAAGCCAGGTTGACCAACTTGAACAACCTCTTCTTCGCCCTTAGCCATAGTATCATCTTTTTGACGAACCACTTCAACAGCAACTTCTTGATCTACTGTAGATAGAGAGCGGCTTGTTACTTGAGCAATTGTTATACGTGTACCACTTAAAACAGATCCATTTTCATCGCCCACTACTACATAATTAGGTGCTTTGAAACCAAGCTCATTAGCAACACCTTGAGCAGTTGTTTCTGTAGTGAATACAGCTCTTGTTTTACCATTTACAGTTACATAAACTGGAATAGCACGAACAACTGTTAAGGTTGTTCCATTTTGAACTGTAGATGAACTAGAAATAACTTTATCATTTGGATTTAACTTAACCCCAGCATCGCGTACAATGCCTTCGTTAGAATTTAAATGCGTTCTAACAGTGTGTGCTGCACCATCGACCATAACGGTAACGGTTTTATCATTATAAGAAAACCCGGTCATGGTTACAGCTGTTACAATCAATCCGGCAACAACAGACGAAATATATCGCTTGTGTGTCTTATGAATTCTCATGTTGTAATCCCTCCTGTAATGGTATTATTCTACTACAGATAGATACAACCTGTCAAACGCCGTAAGTTAACAATAAGGCAAAATCCTTTATAAATACTGAATTTATAACAGTTTGTATTTTGTATTTTTTAATGAAAGTCCACCGTATGCGTACATATCGATATTTTTAAATACTATACAATATATTCCGAATTGTGTACATATATACAATACTAATACCACATATAGTATATACAGATTTTTTATTACTAAATTTGTATTTTTATGTGTTTTTCAATTGTTACCAATATTTTCTAGAATACTCAAAACTTCACTTTACCCTCATTTTTAAATGTATAAGAAAGTAAAAAAGCCCATATAATGGGCTTTTTATATGTTATGTAATTGTATTAAAATTCATTACCTAATATATTAAGGTTTCTTCATCATCTATTCATTTTTAACATCGGTTGTAACCGTTCAATGACCGTCATTGACTCTCTGTGTTCATGCTCAATAGCAGCTTTCATTAGCTCCTCTTGAGCAGATATAGAATTCTCTCGATCATTGATTTTATGATACGAACCATCTGCTCTCATAAAATGAGCTTTTAATGTATCATCTAAATATAAATCTAAAATACTTTTTACCCGTTCTTTATGGCGTTTATCTTCAATAGGAATCATAAGCTCTACACGTTCATTCAAATTTCGAGGCATCCAATCTGCACTAGATAGGTACAGACTTTCATTCCCTCCATTACGGAAGTAGAACAAACGATGATGTTCAAGAAAACGGCCCACAATAGAGCGTACTGTGATATTATCACTAACACCGGCAATGCCAGGACGAAGCGTACAAATACCACGTACGATAAGATCGATACGAACTCCAGCCGAAGAAGCTTCATACAACTTGGCAATGACCTTTTTATCGAGCAAAGAATTCATCTTACAGATGATATAGGCTTCTTCCCCATTCTTAGCAAACTCGATTTCACGGTCAATAAGTTCCATAATTTTTTCACGTAAATTTAAAGGCGCTACAATAAACTTATTCCAAATCGGTGGGTCAGAATATCCAGAAATCAAGTTAAAGAAACGTGACGCATCATCACCATACTCATCATTACAAGTAAATATACCACAATCAGTATACATGCGAGCTGTTTTACCATTATAGTTTCCCGTTGCTAGATGGACATACCGCCTAATACCATCCGTTTCCCGGCGTACCACCATAGTAATTTTAGAGTGTGTCTTAAGACCTTTTAAACCATAAATAACATGACACCCCGCTTTTTCGAGTCGTCGAGCCATATGAATATTGTTTTCTTCATCAAACCGTGCCTTAACCTCCATAAGCACGGTTACTTGTTTTCCATTATCTGCCGCTTTTATTAAGGACGCAATAATCGGAGAGTCCCCACTAACGCGATATAATGTTTGTTTAATGGCCAATACATCAGGATCTATAGCTGCTTGTGCAATAAATTGCTCAACCACAGCAAAAGATTCAAAGGGATGATGAACAAAAAGATCTTGCTTCCCAATAATAGAAAATAAGCTATCACCTTCATGATCAACTAATTCACTAGGAATCTTAGGATCAAACGGTTCATATCGGAGCTTATCATAACCTGGATAATTACAGAAATCAAAATACATACGGCAATCCAAATGTCCATCAATGCGATATACGTCCTTTTGCTCTAATTCTACACTTGTAAGGACAAAATCTAATAAGTGATCCTTTATCTCTCCACAAACTTCAAGACGTACCGCATCACCACGACGGCGACGCCGCAAGGATGCCTCTACTTCAGATAGCAAATCTGTTGCTTCTTCCTCATCTATTTCAAGGTCTGCATCACGAGTAATACGGAAAACCATATAATCTTCAATACCATAACCTTGGAAAAATTGATTTGCATAATAAGTAATGACATCTTCTAGATAAACAAATCGATGTTCCTTATTGCCACGGCTTGGAACTTCAATGATTCGATCTAATACAGATGGTATTGGCAAGATAGCAATCTTGTAATCCTTAGTCCCATCCTCTTGTATTTGAAAGATACGTACAATTGCATTAATGGTATGATTTGTTAAAAATGGAAATGGGTGCCCCGAGTCAACAGCCAATGGAGTTACTACGGGGTATATATGTTCCTCAAAATAATGGCGTAGCCAGGCTTTTGTTTTTACATCTAGTGTATCAGGATGGGTAAAGAAAAAGCCATGAGCCTCTAGTTCAGTCAGTACATTATTTAAATACATGCTTTGCATGGAAACAAGACGTTGTACAGATTCATCAATCGCCTTTAATTGTGCCTTTGCATCCATATGAGCCGCATCATATTTAACGATACCATTCACAACTTGATGACGTAACCCCGCCACGCGAATCATAAAAAACTCATCTAGATTAGAACTAGCAATAGCAATAAAACGCAATCGCTCCAAGAGCGGAGTATTTGTATCTATAGACTCTAATAGTACACGCTGATTAAATTTTAGCCAAGATAATTCACGATTAAAATAATATTTAGCATTACTGAACATGGCGGTCACCTCCTCTTACAAGCATAAGTTCCATACCAAATACTTCTGTAAAATATTCAGCATCTCGATTAAACGTCCACCATTCTAGTGAGATATCCTCATTAGTGCGACAGAATACATACAATACATTATCGCGCTCTTCCAATATAACATCTGAGATTTTTTGGTTACTCCCTGCATCGAGAGCACAGGCCACACGAATGATAGCTACTAACTTTGTAACTTGAATCTTTTGTAATTCTGTCAAAGAATTAAAATATGTATCATCATCAGATGGAGTTCCCTTATAGTGATAAAATACGACATTTGCCACTACTTGTTTTTCTTCTTCTGAAAGTCCGAAAATATCTGTGCCCATCACAATATGATACGCATGCTCTCCATGGTTTCGTAAATTAACAAACTTGCCTACAGAACACAATATAGCTGCAATGCGGCATAAGTAACCCCACCGCTCCGGTAAACCTTTATGGCGTAATGTTTTACAAAATAAAGAACTGAAACGTTCCACCTCAGCATCATGAATGCTGTCAGTATGATATCTAGCGGCAACAGCACGAGCTAATTGAGCATTTTGCTCACGCAATTGGTACATAAAGGGATTATTTTCCGCCTCAACGCCATAGAACCAGCTTATTCCTTGAGAGAAGGAGAAGCTACTAAAAATCAACGATTTAGGCTCTATAGCCGTTATAATTTCATTAAATAAAATCATAGTAGGCATCAAAATATTCGCCTTATATTCAGGTAGTTTATATCGATTGATCAACTTAGTGGCTGTTACACCATCAAAGGATTTGATGAAGCCCTTAAAACGTTCTGGTTCAATGGTAATAATATCGTCCTTATTACTGCCATCTCCCATGAGACGCGCCATATATTGAGCTTCATCGCCTGATAAAATAACACTATTAATATTGAAGGTCTTAAGCTCCTCCCGTAATGGGCCTATCATGCGATGTAAATACTCGGTAATAGCCATTGGAAACGATGTAGAGGAACGTTGGTTGCGATTAAAAGATTCCATAACACGTAATGACCCGCTATGCATATTGCGCTGGAATAATAAGCTTTCACCACGCCAAACGGTTAAACCTACACCACCAGAAGTAATATCAAGGAATAATGTTGCCTTTGTAGGATCCGTCAAGCGGTACTGATTAGTCATCTTGTAGTATAGTAAGGCATATTTGTAATACACCTCTTTAGGCATGTCGATAACCTCAACACGCATACCTGTTTGAATATAAATTTGGTCCAGAATACTACGACGATTAGCGGCTTCACGTATTACAGTGGTGCCATATAATCTAGAGCGACTCACACCGTAATCAGCCATTAATTGTTTATATCCCTTTAAGATATGACAAATTTCCTCAATTGTTTCAAAACTCAAACGAGAGGTTTGGAATAATTCTTCCCCAAAGGTTACCTCCCTAGCTGCATAATCTATAACGCGTACATCATCGATGCCCTTGTATTCTAAAATAGTAATACTCATGCTACTGGAGCCTACATGTAGCACTGCATATCGTAACGCTTTTGGTAATGCCATTATGCCTCCTTACAAGCTTCCTTCCACTCTATTTCTAATGTTTTCTTAAATTCTTTTTTAAAAGATTTTCCTAATTTCTCTACAGCCGCTTTTGTGACACTTATATCGCGACCGTTCAAATAGGTTACTACTAATAGTACACTAGTATATTTTAGATTCACGGATAAATGGCGAATGAATTGTTCATGACTTTCATCAAGAGCTTCAGCCAAGGCTAAAATAATAGATATTTTTTGTCCTAACAAACGCTGTTCTTGATCTAACAATTTACCGTATAAGAAGTTTTTATACTCTTTTGGCGTCAAACCATGAGAATTCATAACAAGGAACGCACTGAAAGCTTGTTCAACATGGGAAAGCCCATATAAATTACTATTGACAAGCATATAGCAGCCGTGTCGGGCATGACTATAATAATTAATCCGTTTACCAATATCATGTAATAAGCTAGCCGCAATCAAACAACGTCTTGTATTTTTATCAGCTCTATGAAGTGGTTCTAATTCATCATACAGTTTAATAGCTAAATCTGTAATATATTTAGCATGAACTAACTCATGTTTAGTCATACCTAATAATACATTCTCTGCAGAATGTACTAAAATATCATCAATAATAGAGTTACCACCTAAGTAGTGTGCTCCATAATAGTCGTAAAATAAACCTTCTCGCAAACCACACCCACCAACAACGAGTGTTTTAGTATTTACGTAGTTAAATAATTCTTCTACGATAGTAAGGCCGGCAATAATAATATCAGCGCGCTCCGATGATAAACCACTAATCTTTTTGCGTTCCTCTAGAGTTTTGCCTTTTACTTCTTCCAAAATTTCATGAAATCTATGATATGGAATTTCATAATTATGTAGCTTTGTAATAGGATAAGATAACTTGCGTTGATCCATTTTAGCAATATTACGAGCAGTGCCACCGATACCAAGAAGCGGTAATTTCACATTGCGAAGCCATGTATGTTCCTTAATCGTTTTCTTTACAACTTTCGTCAGTTTATCAAGTTCTTTAGGAGTATATTCATCCCCCTTCTGATATGTGCCTGTTAAGGTAAGGGCCCCTATCGGCAAGCTCACCGATTTTGTAATATGACGATTTCGTACAAGGGTTATCTCGGTACTGGCACCACCTAAATCAAAAATAATAAAATCCTTAAGTCCAATGGTATTGATAACGCCAAGAAACCCCAGGCGAGCCTCTTCTTCACCAGCAATACATTCTAAATCCAAACCCGTTCGTTCTTTTACGGATTTAATAAAAGTATCCCCATTTTTAGCCAAACGTACTGCTGCGGTAGCAACAGCTTTAATCGTATTTGCCTCCATTGCATCAGCCATGTGTACAAAACCTTTTAGAGCACGCAAGGAACGTTCCATGGCTTCTTCGGTCAATTCGTGAGTTCCCCACATATTCTCACTGAGACGCACACTTTCTTTTTCTTGATATATCAGTCGATAACTACCAGTCTTAGAAATTTCATATATGACAAAACGAACTGAGTTCGATCCTAAATCTATAAATGCAATACGTTTCATGTTGCTATCCTCATCTTACTTCTGTTCAGTCTGAATATACTTTAGTATACCATAGAAAAACGCGATTCTCATCGATAAGGGAGAACCGCGTTTTATGATTTATAATTCTAATTTAGTTTTATCATGTATTCTAATACTTTATACGCAAAAACTTAGTAATTAAAGTCCAACAGATATTTTATTCGCTAATAATCTTATGAACTAGTTTCTACATTTACTCGATGCCAAATACTCGTTTACCATTATTAAAAGCAATTTCACAAAACTCATCTACATCGAGCCCTTTAAGGCTTGCAATTTCTTCTGCCACAAACTGAGTTTTACTTGGATCATTTCGACGGCCTCTAAATGGTGGTGGTGTCAAATACGGTGAATCGGTTTCAATGAGGATTCGTTCTAATGGCACTTGTCTTGCCACGTCCTTAAGATTTGTAGACTTAGGAAATACTACAGGACCTGCAAAGGAAATATAAAAGCCCATTTTAATGGCTTCTTTTGCCATCTCCCAGCTACCAGAATAGCAATGGAAAATGCCCCAGTTATCCTTCCCTTCATTGCGCAAGATATTCATAATATCACCATGTGCATCGCGGTCATGGATAATAATCGGGAGATCTACTTCACGAGCAAGCTCTAACTGACGAATAAATACGCGTTTTTGTGTTTCACGGTCAGAAAAATCATAGTAATAATCTAGTCCAATTTCACCAATAGCACGTACCTTATCATTGTTAAGAGCTTGTTCCTTATAAAACTCGTAGTCTTCTTCTGTAAAGTCCTTTGATTCATGGGGATGAGTCCCTACAGCAGCATATAATTGATCGTACTGTTTAGCCAAAGCTAAACCAGACTCAACGGTACCTCTGTCAACACCAGGAATCATAATATATTCTACACCTGTATCAAAGCAGGCTTGTAACATCTCATTACGATCATTATCAAAGCGCCCATCATTCACATGAGCATGTGTATCAAAAAGTTTCATTATTTAACCACACTTCCTGCCGGTAATGATTCGATATTTGTTACCTCTAAATGTTCTTCCCAATCAGAGGCGGACAAAATCATACCATAAGACTCGATGCCCATCATCTTTTTAGGAGCCAAGTTAGACAAATAAATTACCTTTTTACCAACCATAGCCTCCGGTTCATAATATTGGGAAATACCACTTAATACTGTGCGTTCTTCAATACCGATATCCAATACAAATTTCAACAACTTCTTGGACTTAGGCACTTTTTCACAGCTTATAACTTTAGCTACACGAAGATCGAGTTTCTCAAAGTCATCATAGGTAATATTTTCTTTTAATGGTGGAATATTAGATGTATCTACAGCTTCTTCAACTTCTTCTGTAACAACTACATCTACCATTTCAGGAACTTCAAAACGTGGATAGATAGGCTCACCTTTTACAACTTTAGTACCTGTTGCCAATAATCCCCAAGTTTTAGCATCTTCCAACGTAGCCACTTCAAAACCTGTAAGCCCTAATTGTTCCCAGATTTTTGGAGCTCCTACAGGAATTACAGGGCTTACCAAGATGGCAATGATACGCAATGCCTCTGCCAAGTGATACATAGCAGATTGCAAGCGCACTTTATCATGAGCATCTTCAGATTTAGCCAATACCCAAGGCATTGTTTCATCAATGTATTTATTCATGCGACCAATAAAGGACCATACAGTTTTGATAGCTTTATTAAGCTCCATATTTTCCATCGCCGCTTCAAAATCTTTTGCAGTTTGAACGGCTAATATAGATACATCACGATCTAAATCATCCATATCATCGCATTTTGTAATCACACCACCATGGTATTTTTCAATCATCGCAATAGTACGGTTTAATAAGTTACCTAAATCATTAGATAAATCTGCATTAATTTTTGTAACGAAGTTAGGTAACGTAAAGTTGCCGTCATTACCTAACGTAATCTCGCTTAATAAGTAATAACGCAAAGAATCTGCACCATATGTATCAATCAATGGGATTGGATCGATTACGTTCCCCAAGGATTTACTCATCTTTGTACCATCTACAATCATCCAACCGTGTCCAAATACCTTTTTTGGTAATGGCAACTCAAGGCTCATGAGCATCATAGGCCAAATAATAGTATGGAAACGTACGATTTCCTTACCTACTAAATGGAGATCTGCAGGCCAGTATTTTTTATATAGTTCACCATCACCATCAAATGGAGAGAGTGCACTAATATAGTTCACTAATGCATCGAACCAAACATATACTACATGTTTAGGATCAAATGGAACCTTGATTCCCCAATCAAAGGATGTACGAGACACCGCCAAGTCTTCTAGACCTTGCTTTACAAATTGAATCATCTCATTACGTCGAGATTCAGGCTGAATAAAGTCAGGATTCTCTTCAATAAACTTAAGCCATTGATCCGTATATTTACCGAGTTTGAAGAAATAACTTTCCTCTTTAACACGCTCTACAGGGCGACCGCAATCCGGACAAGTATGATTAGGTCCTAGCTTCTGCTCTGTCCAAAAAGTTTCGTCTGGTGTACAATACCAGCCTTCATATTCGGCTTTGTAAATATCGCCCTTCTCATAAGCTTTTGTAAATAACGCTTGAACAACCGTTTCATGACGTTCATCGGTAGTCCGAATAAAATCGTCATTGGAAATATGCATTTTTTCCCACAATGCTTTAAAACCATTTACAATATTTGTAGTATATTCAAGAGGCGTAATGCCTTGTGCTTCTGCAGCGCGTTGAATTTTTTGGCCATGTTCATCAGAACCGGTCAAGAAACGTACATCATAACCAGCCAATCGCTTAAAACGAGCAATCGTATCTGCTACAGATGTACAATATGTATGACCAATGTGCAACTTAGCACTTGGATAATAAATAGGTGTCGTAATATAATACGTTTTCTTTGTGTCTCCCATGATGAGCCTCCTTCTAACCTTCGAATGGGAAGGTTTAACGTTCTACAATATTATATACATCCCGGCGGGAAACGTTAAAACGCTTTGCCACCTGGCGAATAGCTTCTTTTTTAGGTACCCCTGTATCTACAAGGGCTTGCACAGCCTCTTCATAAGATACTGGTTCATCCAACACTTCACTAGTATCGGACTCCACTGTGTCAGCACCGCCTACGATGAGGACGAATTCACCTTTATAGGTGAGCTGTTCTAAATCCTTCACAAGGCTTTCCAAATCGGTGCGTACAAAGGTTTCAAACTTCTTCGTCAATTCCCTTGCCACCACAATGGAACGATTGCCAAAGGCTTCATACATATCTTGTAACACCTCTTGCAATCGATGTGGTGCTTCATAAAACAGCAAGGTTCCCATCACTTGTGAAAGTCGTTGTAATTCTTCAACCCGATGTTTACCCCGTTTAGGTAAGAACCCTGCAAAGGTAAAGGATTTAGTATCTAAACCTGATGCAATAAGCGCTGTTAACGCTGCATTAGCACCTGGCAAAGGTACTACAGTTATGCCTTCTTCAATAGCCTTTGTTACAAGGTCTGCCCCTGGATCAGAAATAGCAGGCATGCCTGCATCACTAACGCAAGCAATCGACTGTCCTTCTAATAAGAGACCTATAATATAGGCCCCCTTCTCCTCCTTATTATGTTCATGATAAGAAATCAAAGGCTTTTTAATATCAAAATGTTTTAACAATATGCCCGTATGACGCGTATCCTCAGCCGCGATAGCATCTACCTCACCCAAAATACGAACAGATCGATACGTCATATCTCCTAAATTACCAATCGGTGTAGGCACCAAGTATAAGGTGCCCCATTCATTATCGTTCATACCAAGAGGACACCTCCTTCGTGTACACATTCGTTTTTTTGTAAACGATGAGTGGTGGCTCAAGTACAAGACCTGCCTGACCTTGAAAAATAGACTCTATCAAAACTAATTTTGCCGGTTTATCTAGCATACCATGAACAAACCGAATTCGTTTTGCTTGAAAGTTAAACCTTTCTAGTTCATGTAATACATATTGCAACCGACTAGCACTATAAATCATCCACAAGCGACCTTTACATTTAATAAAGGACTGTACCGCTTTCAGAACATCACATAAAGTTGTATGTCCATCATGAAGTGCTAAATTACGCTCTTCAGATGTAGGCTTTGCACCGCTTTCACAATCATAAAAAGGGGGATTAACAATAACACCATCAAAAGGCTTATCTTGTATATCGCGATATGTCATATGCCGATAATCACCACATAACATATTTACCACATCTTGTTTACGATTATGTTCTACGTTACGCTTAGCCAACTCAACGAGAGTTTCATTAATTTCTATACCTGTAATATGACCTGCCCCTAATGACGTACCTATAAGCGGCATAACCCCTGTCCCAGTTCCAAGATCAACATAGCTATGACGACCATTAAATCGGCAAAAATGAATGAGTGCTATAGCATCAAATGAAAAGCGAAACATATCAGAACGCTGGTAAATCTGTAAGCCATCGATAATTAAATCATCAAGTCGTTCTTGATCATTCATCAGGCAATGCCACCTCGGACCATTTTAAATCGATAGTACGACCAGCTTCAAGCTGTACCTTTACAGTATGTTTGTGATGATTTACCTTTAAAACTTTACCAACACCTTCGTCAGTAACAACATCCTTTCCAATACCTGGAGGAGCTACCTCTTGTGGAACTTGTGGACGTTCCTTTTTTACATAAAGATCGCCACCTTTTTTATATAAATCATCTTCGTAGTTAAGACAACACATCAATCGACCACATACACCAGAAATTTTCGTAGGATTTAAACTCAAATTTTGATCCTTTGCCATGCGAATCGATACAGGCGTAAAGTCACCTAAGAAATTTGAACAACACAAAGATCGACCACAAGCACCAATACCATTTAGTACTTTAGCCTCATCACGGACACCCACTTGGCGTAACTCGATGCGTGTTCTAAATATAGTTGCCAAATCTTTAACAAGCTCACGGAAATCGATACGACCATCCGCAGTAAAGAAGAATATAATCTTATTCATATCGAATGTATATTCCACATTGATGAGTTTCATCGGTAACTTGCGTTTTTCAATTTTTTCGAGACAAATTTCAAAGGCTTTTTCTTCGCGCTCTTTATTTTTCTCGATTTGTTTCAAATCCTTAGAGGTTGCCTGTCTAATAACAGGTTTCACAGGGGCAACAACAGAATCTTCAAAGACCTCTTTTGGTCCAATCACAACTGTGCCGTATTCTACACCACGAGCTGTTTCAACGATAACTCCATCCCCAACGGATAGTTCTAATTGTTCAGGCTGAAAATAATAAATCTTTCCCGCCTTTTTAAAGCGTACGCCAACTATGGTTAGCATTTAATCCTCCTCCCGAGCATCATGAAGGGCGATACAGAGACCGTCCACCACGAGAGCGGTTTTTATATGTAAGCGCAAAGCCCGTTCTGCTTGCAATGTTTCGGTAATAACCTCTGACAATGCTTGCATGGACCAGCGCGGTAATAATCGTAATAATTGAGTCTTGTACATAGGTACTTGTAATTGCGTGTCTTGAGCCCCGATTTTAAGAGCCATCATATCTCTACTTATAAGGCGTAACCAGTGCATCAATTCCGTTAGATTTTCACGAGATAAGCTTTCACAAGCTAAGGAAATCATAGAAAACCATCGTGTTTCAAAAGCTAATATGTCCATCACCTTAACGGCTAACTCTAGCATTTCAATGCGACCTTGTGTCGCCAGTTTTTCCACCAATTGTGGATTACCATGACCAGCTAATAAAGCCTGTTCTATATCACCGGTAATTCCACGCGCTACAAGAGCGGTGCGAATCGTATCTACATCAACACTGTTAAAACCAACTCCCATACATCTAGAAATGATGGTAGGCAATACGGTGTTAATCTTGTTCGTAATAATGATGAAGTACACCTGTTCAGGTGGCTCTTCAATGGTTTTTAGCATAGCATTTGCCATAACTGCATTGGCTGTGTGAAAGTCCTCCACAATGACAACGCGGTTCCCATTGCCCGCCACAGACAGATGATCTTGTAATAATGAATACCACTGCTCTACCTTTAAGGTTGTTTTCATAGGGCGAATCCAAAAGGCATCACCCTTATCCATATAGATAGGTAATCCTTCGGCTTCGATACGCTTTTCCGTATCCCCATTTGCTAAACGGGCTTCCTTAACCTCTGCTAAATAAGATTCCCCCTTAGGTTGAGAGAATACTTGACGTCCTAGTAATAAAGACGCTAGGCCTATGGCCATATCTAGCTTGCCAAGACCAGATTCGCCATAAAACAAGAGACTATGAGGTAATGCATTACGACTTACAAGTTCAGATAGGTGTGCCTTAATCGAATCTTGACCAATTATAGAATCAAAATATGTCATAGCGCCTCCTATCAATACATGCTCAATATTAATATTATATAGGAAAAAGGCGACTTTTAAAAGAGTCGCCTTTTTCTAAGGTAGTAGATTTTCTACTACACTATATACATCATTATGAATTTCTTCAATAGTACGCAACGTATACTGACTAGACTTAGCTTTATAAGCACAAGGTATGCGGTGCCATTGATAACGCTTTACTAATTCTTCATACGCACCGTGAACGGCTACTAAATATGCATGATTTCCTTCGTGAATATCACCAGTATTGCCTCCTGTTTTACCAGTGCGCTCCGCCATAAGGGCTTCGCTCACTTCAAGGGGCATATCTAAAAGGCATACCGCATCAGGTTTAGGCAAGCCAAATTTTTGGAACTCAAAATCTTCAAGCCAATCTAAAAATGCAGTGCGTTCCTTCGGATTATCGTATTTTACCATTTGGTGCACCATGTTAGACGTTGTATAACGATCTGCAATGATGATTCCCCCATTTTTGTAAAACTGTTCCCAATCAGTTCTAAAGGAAGCAAATCGATCGATAGCGTACATGGAGCTTGCCACATAAGGATTTACATCATGTACATTCTTACCAAATTCACCAGCTAAATACATTTTAATAGGCATAGCGGCGCCGCTATCATAGTTTGGAAAGCTCACAGACTTAACGGCATGCCCTTCTTTGGTCAAGCGTTCTACTAAGAGTTTAGTTTGTGTAGCCTTACCGCTGCCGTCTCCGCCTTCTAATATAATCAAAGTCCCCATAATTACTCCTGTAACACCCAAATTGTTTCCAATGTCATATCATCAGACCCATTAGGTACATAACCTAGAGCCTTTCGATTCTCTATATATTGTAACACAGAGGCACTAATCTCTTCACCTACTGCTACACAGGGAATCCCCGGTGGATAATAAGCAATTGTCTCCCCTGCAATACGATGAAGTGCTTCTTTTAAAGGTATTTGCTCACGATTTGCATACATAGCATTACGAGGGGTTATGCGCACAATAGGCGCTGGCAGCAGCGCAGAATCTTTACTAATGTCTTGCAATTGCTCTTCCTCTGTATTATTAAATTCTTTAAATGTACGTAACACCTTTTCACTTACAGCTTGTACAGCCTTAATAAGAGCAGTTACAGACTCGTTTGTATCACCTATGGTAATAAGCACTAACACATGATTTGCCTGTACTAACTCCACTTCGATACGATGATTGCGCAATAAATGTTCAAATTCTACACCTGTTAAACCTAAGCCTTTTGCATCAATCAGCACCTTAGTACAATCATAATTTATTACCCGCTCTTGAATATCTGTATATTCCATAGTAGCAATACCAGAAATTTTATTGAGTTCCTCACGTAAGTACATACTCAACTCTAGTCCACGACTTACTAAATCATTACCTGCTGTGGCTAATTGATGGCGCGCCATATCTAAGGAAGCAAGGAAAATATAGTTTGGACTCGTACTTTGTAGCATTTGATGCATTTGCGTAATACGCCGCTTATCAATTTTTTTACCTTGCCCTAATAGCCAAGATGTTTGTGTCAAAGAGCCAACAGATTTATGTGTACTTTGAGCCACCAAATCTGCTCCAGCCTCTATAGCCTCTATAGGTAAACTTTCAGAGAACGGCAAATGAGGCCCATGAGCTTCATCAACAAGTACAATAAGTCCCCGCTTATGAGCCTCTTGTATGATATTAACAATATCTATGCCCACGCCATAATAGTTTGGATAAACTAAAAGAATCGCCTTTGCCTCTGGATGTGCATCCATTGATTTGATAGCATTTTCTAATGATACACCTAGTGGAATTCCCCAGCGTTCATCAAAATCACAGTCCATATATACTGGTTTGGCTCCTGAGAGGACAAGCCCACTAATAACGGAACGATGTGCTTCTCGAGGAATGATAATGATTTCATCAGGCCCTACAGTCCCCATAATCATGGCTTCAATCAAAGCTGTAGTACCATTAATAGAAAACCAACAACAATCAGCTCCATATAACTCTGCTGTTAAGTCTTGCGCTTCTTTTAATTCCCGTTCAGGTTCATGTAAATCATCTAAAGCATACATAACACCTAAGTCATAGGGTAACGCTGACCCCATCCAATTCTTTAATAGTTGAGGTGCTTCAACGCCTATCTTATGACCTGGTGTATGAAAGGGCACGAAATGTTGTTCTTTATATGATTCTAAAGCCTCTACAAAAGGCATTTTTTCTTGATTACTCATATGTACCTCGTAAAAAGGGCATGAATCTCAATGAGACTCATGCCCTTATGCATGTATTTATCGCTGTGGACGACGTTTAGGATTGAATTGATTCATGCCTTTATCCATACCTACCTCTAGGGTGCCTAATACGGCTTTTACCGTATCCTTAATACCTTTTTGTACCTTCTCTTGCGACTCTTCACTAAATGGTGCTAAAACGTGATCAATGACAGTCCATTGTGGTAACGGACGTCCAATTCCCACGCGGAATCGAGGAAAATTTTCTGTTCCTATATGGGAAATTAAGGATTTAATCCCATTATGTCCACCCGAACTACCATTTGGTCGAATACGCAACTTACCTATAGGTAAATCCATGTCATCATAGATACAATACACATCAGATGGATCAATTTTGTAGTACCGCATTAACGATCCTACAGACTCACCACTTAGATTCATAAATGTTTGCGGCTTTACAAGCAATACTTTTTCACCATCTACGGTAATACTGCATACCTCAGCACGTTGCTCCTCTCTCCAAGGCGTGTGAGGGACACTATCGGCAATGGCATCAATAACCATAAATCCAATATTATGTTTTGTCTTTTCGTATTGCTTGCCGGGGTTACCGAGGCCTACTACTAATTTCAAAAATCACCTATTATTTATCAAATAAATTACTTACAGACACTTCATGGAAGATACGCATAATTGCTTCACCCAACAATGGAGCTACGGATAATTGCGTAATATTTGGTAAGTTGCAATTTTCCGGCAATGGAATAGTATTAGTAACGATAAGTTCCTTAATATTGGAATTTGCAATTCGTTCACTTGCCGGATCTGTCAACACTGCATGTGTAACAGCGGCGGTAACGGATTTAGCACCGAATTCTTCCAATGCTTTAGCACCTTCAACCAAGGATCCAGCTGTATCTACGATATCATCGATAATAATACAGTTTTTACCTGCCACATCACCGATGAGATTCATAACTTTAGCCACACCTGGTTCAGGGCGTTTTTTCTCAATGATTGCAATCGGTGCACCAATGCGGTCAGCCAAATCACGAGCTCTTGTAACACCGCCAAGGTCAGGAGATACAACGATAATATCTTCCATATTTTTTTCATTAATATATTTAGCCAAAATAGATGCGCCAAACAAATGATCTACAGGCACATCAAAGAAACCTTGAATTTGTCCTGCATGCAAATCAATTGTTACAAGACGTGTAATACCTGCCGTTTGCATCAAATTAGCTACTAATTTAGCTGTAATCGGCTCACGACCGCGAGTCTTACGGTCTTGGCGAGCATAGCCATAGTAAGGAACTACTGCAGTGATATGACGTGCAGAAGCTCGTTTTAACGCGTCAGCCATAACCATGAGTTCCATTAAATTATCATTTACAGGATAGCTAGTTGGTTGAATGATAAATACATCTTTGCCACGTACGCTTTCATCAATCATTATTTGTACTTCGCCATTGTTAAAACGACCTACAAATGCTTCACCTAAAGGCAACCCTAAATAATCACAAATTTCCTTTGCCAATGCAGGATTTGCATTACCTGTGAAAATCTTGAGTTTTTTGCCGTCTTCAAATGCCATTTTGTTACCCTTTCATTTGCTCCTATACTGGTTACTTATCCATAATCCATACATTACAGATACACACTATTGCCTTTTTATTGTATACTATTTTGACCTAATTGTGTTAAAAAATATGAGATTTTTTTTATTTCTTTTTGAAAGTATCCTCTGTTACCCAATTTTCTTTCACAATTTGCTTGCTACGACCTACCGCCAAGGCCTTATCTGGTACGTTTTTAGTAATAGTTGAGCCCGCACCTACATAGCTATAATTACCTATTGTTACAGGAGCTACTAAGTTACTATTACAACCAACAAATGCACCATCACCAATAGTCGTACGATGCTTAACTTTCCCATCATAATTTACGGTAATAGTGCCACAGCCAATATTAACACCGGCCCCAACATCACTATCGCCGATATAGGAGAGATGTGGAAACTTGGTACCTTCCCCAACAATAGAGTTCTTAACCTCTACAAAGTTACCTACATGAACCTTATTACCTAAAACTGTATTTGGACGCAAATGGACATATGGACCTACATCTACACCGTCTTTTACTTCACAGTCATGACCATAAGTAAAGTGGATAATCGTATCATTGCCGACTTTTACATTCGTCAAACGAGTGTGTGGTCCAATTTCACAACGCTCACCAATCACGGTATCACCTTCAAGAATTGTACCAGGATGCAAAATTGTATCTGCACCTACTGTTACTTCAGGAGCCACATAGGTATTTTCAGGATCAATAATTGTTACGCCAGCAGTCATTAACTCAACATTTTTACGATGTTTTAATATAGCTTCAGCCTCTGCTAATTGCAAACGTGAGTTTACACCTAAAGATTCTTCAAAATCCTTAGTCATGTATGCACTTACCTTGTCGCCACCATTTACGAGAATACCAACTACATCAGTAATATACAATTCACCTTGGGCATTATCATCAGATAATTGATCTAAGCAAGGCCATAATTTTTTACTATCAAAAGCGTACATACCTGTATTTACTTCTTGAACCGCTAATTCTTCAGGTTTACCATCTTTCTGTTCTACGATACGAACTACAGAACCCGCTTCATTACGAATGATACGTCCATAACCAGTTGGATCCGGCATATGAGCAGTTAAGATTGTAGCTGCTGCACCGGAATTTTTATGTTCTTTTAAAAGTGCTTCTAAACTTTCTTTTGTAACCAGGGGAGTATCACCGCATAACAATAAGATTGTACCATCATAATCACCAAGTACTGGTTGAGCCATCTTAACTGCATGACCTGTACCATTTTGTTCTTCTTGACGAACAAATTCAGCACGCTCTCCCAAGTAATTTTGTACTGCATCGCCACCAAAACCAACGATAACAACATCGCGATTGGTACCAATGGATTGAACCGTTTCAAGAACGCGTTCTACCATCGCCTTACCGCCGACCTTGTGTAACACTTTTGGCAATTTAGACTTCATACGCGTGCCCTTACCAGCAGCTAAAATAAGGCTTGCAATATTCATAGTAATCTCCTATCTGTTATCTCTTATATCTCTAAACCATTTTAAATATTATTTACGTCATTATTTAGCCCATAGGTCAATACTCAATATAAACCATTATATCAGCCTATAATCTTCCTAATATTAATGATTTACTCTGCATCTAACACAGGCTCTATACTAATTTTCTTTGTATTTTCATCGATACCATAAAAAGTAAATAGTGATTCATAATCATCGATCAACTTCGGACTTGGTTCAGCTGTAGCTACAAGAACACCTGTGCCAACAACGACGCCACTCATTTCAAGAACTAATTCTTTAAGCCCCTTAGCGGTACCGCCAGCTTTCATAAAGTCATCGATAATTAACACTTTCGCATTTGGAGGAATTGCCCGTTTAGTTAGAGTCATAGTTTGAATGCGCCCAGAGGAACCTGTTACATAATTGATACTAATAGCAGAACCTTCTGTTACCTTACTATCACGTCTAGCAATAACAAGTGGTTTATTGAAAGCTCTCGCTACCATTACAGCCAAAGGAATCCCCTTTGTTTCTACAGTCAAAATATAGTCTGGTTCACGGTCCACGAAACGAGTCATAATAATCTCACCCAGACGTGTCATTACATGCCAATCATATAAGATATCAGACATATAAATAAAACCACCTGGAATGATGCGATCTGGCTCCATTAAACGAGCTTGCACATCGCGTAGAATATCGTTCGCTTGTATTCCCTTGCGATGCGGAATAAATCGTACCCCACCAGCTACACCGGCCACCGTTTCTAAGGTCCCCAGTTGAAAGTGTTCCATAGACTGCCTTACACATGTTAAATCTTCACTAACCGTTGATTTAGCCATGCCAAAAAAGTCGCAAAAGTAATTTAAAGGAATCAATTTTTGCGGTGAATCAACTAACAGTTTTGTCATTGCCACCATTCGTTCTACGCGCCGTACTTTATCCATAGGATTATCCTTTACTATTCATCATATAACTATTGAGTATGCTCATTAATTTACCATCATGAGTCATCATCATATATCTATTATTTATTATACCATATTTTCCGAATATTCGAGGTTTTGAATACATTATAATTCGGTAAAAGAAAAACTCTCTAGCATTTTATACAAGAATATGATTGTAGTCTATACATCTATCATATAATCATATAAAACTAGAGAGTTATCATTATAAAATATAAACCTTTACAGATTGACGTCCAAACTGTAATGCCTCTGCACGAGAATCAAAAGCTAAATCAATGCGATGCCCTTTAATAGCACCACCTACATCGTCAGCTACAGCATAGCCATAACCTTCAATATATAATCGCGTTCCCAAAGGAATTAATTTAGGGTCTACAGACACAAGTCCCTTCCGTAGACGACTACCTGTAGCTGTATATTTTCCGTTGCCAGGATCTTGAGATGAATAGCCACTAGCCTCCATCGTTAAAACTTTAGAGTATTTATTAGGCACTCCATTATGATTGCGTTCTGTGCCATGGCCACCATAACGAGTCTCCATCTTTTCCAAAGCATTCATCGTAGCAGGACCAACACGACCATCTACAGGGAGCCCTTTAGATTTTTGAAATTTTCGAACAGCCTGTTCTGTATTATGACCGTAAATGCCATCTATAGAATCATGTAAAAAACCTTGATGCTTTAACATGGTTTGCACCTTACTAACATGATGTCCTCGTTGCCCCCGATCAATAGTTTTTGCTAATGATACAGAGGATACCATTACAATCATACAAACAAGCGTACATGCAATAATTATTTTTTTTATCATATACACATCACCTTACATTAAGTAGTATACTATACAGTTTTAAATAATCTATAAACCATAAAAGTTCTATTAATATCAATAATTCATATATATTAAATTATAGTTATAGTATAGTTTTAAGGGTATATTACATATATATCATAAAATTATAAGATACCAATGAAAATCTCCATTATATCCTGCAAGAATATTCGCTTAGATTACTTTTAAAGTCGGAAATTCTCTTCAGTCTACAATGGAGATTTAATAGTTTTATTTAATTTTAGCAGTTATGGTATACACCAATATGACATTCTTTTCGGTTTGCACCAACAAGTCTTAAGAAGATGTAGCCGAATAATGCAGAGATTAATGAGCCAAGTATAACGCCACCTTTTGCCATTTCTTGAGCGTGACCTGGGTCAAATGCCAAGATAGATACGAAGATACTCATTGTAAAGCCTATACCACATACAATCGCAGTACCATATACATGCTTCCAATTAGCTTCTGTCGGCATTGGTACAAGGCCACATTTCACCATCGCAAATACTGCACCAAAAATACCTATTTGTTTCCCTATAATAAGGCCTAATGCAACACCAAGCACTACAGGATGCGTTAAGTCATTAACAGATACATTACGTAAATCTACACCAGCATTAAAGAATGCAAATATTGGTACAATTAAAAAACTAACCCAATTGGACAATAAATGTTCCCAATGTTGCATTGGGCGAACATACTTACGGCCTCGTTTGCCTTTTGAAGGAATTGTCATAGCTAAGATTACACCAGCCATAGTTGCATGTAAACCAGATTTTAATACACAATACCAAAGGATAAACCCTAGAATGATATATGGTAAAGGTCGTACATATCCTTGCTTATTACAATAGATTAAAGCAGCTACAACTACGACAGCTGCACCTAAATACATCATGTGAATACTTGACGCATAGAAGATTGCAATTACGATGATAGCAATCAAATCATCTATAACGGCAAGAGCTGTTAGAAATACTTTCATTGAATTCGGTACTCTAGAGCCTAATGCAGATATAATACCGATGGAAAATGCAATATCCGTAGCAGTTGGTATTGCCCAACCATGTATATATTCAGAATGAAAACCTGCAATTAAGTAGTAGATAAAAGCGGGCGTTAGAACACCAAATAATGCGGCAATGCCTGGCATCACACGCTTAGCATTAGTATTAAGCTCACCTGATACTAATTCACGCTTAACTTCGAGACCTACAAAAAGGAAGAAGATTGCCATCAATGCATCATTAACCCATTCTAAAATTGTTAGATTACCTATATGGTGATTAACGATTTGAAAGTATTGTTCAGATGATGGAGAGTTCGCTAAAATTAAAGCGAGTACTGTTGCTCCTAGGAGTACAGATGTAGCTGCACCTGGAGAACGTAAGAAAACAAAAATGCGTTCCATTTGAATCCTTTCTATACTTACAAAAGATTATTTTATTAAATTTTACCACGCATCTTGCGTATTTGATAAGCTAAAATTAGGACAATCGCACCTAGCAAGCCTGCCGTGATTGATCCTATAAAGATACCTACCTTAGCCATTTCTTGTGTTATACCTGGTGGGAAAGCCAGTGTAGCAACAAAAAGGCTCATAGTAAAGCCAATACCACACAAAATAGCTGTCCCATAAATTTCAGGCCACGTCGTTTTTGTAGGCATCTTAATTGCCTTAGATTGAACCAAAATGTAGACGGCAGAGAATATACCTAATTGTTTTCCTAAGATTAAACCGAATGAAACACCTATGATTACAGGATGGAATAAATTATCTATGGAAAAATCAGCAAAGGATACACCAGCATTTAAAAAACTAAATAATGGTATAATTAAGAAGTTTACCCAATTGCGTAAAGCATGGGCCCATTCTTCCATAGGATATACTACCTTATCTATAACTTTACCTTTAAAAGGAATTGTCATAGCCAGTACAACACCAGCAATGGTAGCATGCACACCAGATTTTAAAACTAAATACCAAAGAACTAATCCTAGAACACAATACGGAAGTGGTCTTAAATAGCCTTGCTTATTAGTATAAATCAGTAAACCAGTTACAGCCGCAGCAGCTATTAAATCCATAAAATTAACGCCTGCCCCATAAAAGAGAGCAATAACGACTATGGCAATCAAGTCGTCAATAATAGCTAATGCAGCTAGAAAGGCTTTCATCGCTGTAGATACCTTATTACCAAGCATTGTAATAACGCCTATAGCAAAAGCGATATCTGTAGCGGTAGGAATCCCCCAACCATGTCTATATTCTGGCATATATCCAGCCGCAAAATAATACACAATAGCTGGCGTAATAACACCTGCAAATGCGGCTAATACGGGAAGCACACGTTTCGCCTTCGTATCAAGCTCCCCAGAAATCATTTCCTTCTTGATCTCTATACCAACATAAAGGAAAAAAAGAGCCATTAAGGCATCATTTACCCACTCCAGTATAGTCATTGGACCAAGGTGTATTTGCATGACTGCAAAATACTGTGCTGCAATCGGTGAGTTCGCCACAAGAACGCCTAAAATAGCGGCGGACAGCAAGGATATCCCACCAGCAGACTCTGACTGGAAAAATGCTTTTATAAAATTCATAATAACTACCACTTTCTGAGTCATAAATAATAATACGTATTTTTATGTATATAAAAACAACTATATTTATTATTATATCATTTCAGTTCGAAAATAATCAATATTGTTTACTTTCTTTAAGTAAAGAGATAAAAAATACAATAAGTGATACAGTTAAACAAATAGCAGCAATCGTATTCATAACAGGATTTTGCCAAAGTGGTAGAAGCAATCCTATAAGAACAGATATACTACAAAATAATGGTGTACGCCAAATATGCTTTTCCTCTACCGATACTTTAGATAGAATTACATCTGATTTTTTATACTTTCTAATAATAGTCATCATAAGTCCAGTCACGATACCAATAATGAGAACAATATCCCATATAGCCCACAATATCTTCAGAGCCATCGTATTATGATTATGAATATGTAGGTTAATCATAGTCGTCATACCTGTAAAATACCATGGAACTGCTTTAGTAGAAAATCTATCATTACTAGAATCGACATACAAGTTAGCATATACAGGCTGTCCAAGAAACATAGCTGGATCATCATCATTTTCTGCACCTAAATAAAATGCATAATGGTAATTGTTAAACTTAGATGGATAATCCATAGAAATAACTTGTCGATCTGGATATACTTTCATTATACGAGAAATTGCTTCTGATGGTTGCAATATTTCAGATTGTCCAATCGAAAGTTCCTGTTTAGCATTATGAAGTACATCGGCATTATAGTTATCATTTGCAATAAAAAAGCCCCCAATCCATACACCTGTTATACATAATATAAATCCCCAGACCGTTGCAACTATTGAGAATTCACGATGTAATGCACCTATTTTCATTTTCTTAGATAAAACAGAGGCTTTAGAATAACTTTTACGAAATGGACCATATAAAAAAATCCCTGAAATAATAGTGAGACTACATAAAAATGATAAGAATGTTACAATATATATGCCAATTTTACCTAAATCTAATCGTGTATGTAATTGATGAAGAGTATGTAACATACTACGAATCCAAGGATGTACAGGAGGCTCATTATGTGAAGTAATCAGTTCTTTAGATATAGGATTATATAAAACATAATCCCCACCCATTCCCATGCGAGCTGGAGGTGCTACCGTAGCCGTAGATTCAATAATACGATACCGTAAAATATGTGTAGCCCCCATAGCAGGGGATATATTCAAAATATCTTTTGATGGATATTTCTGTTTAACAAGTAGTGCCCCCTGATCAGCATACTTAAATATAGATTCTTCATGTTCATTCATCGACATTATAGCTGATGAATGATGTGTTGTTCCACCTTGAGCCCATGCATTTAACTCAGTTCGAAACATGAGTACTAATCCTGTAATACAAAACATTAAGAAGAAAATTAAGGAAATGATAGATAACCATTTATGAACTTTATATACTTTTGACATACGAATTCCTCCTTTTCTATTATTTTATACATCTAGATTGAAAGTAATTCAATACATTTACTACTATAGGTATAATCATAGATATATCTATGATTACTTGAATGTATATGTAAATATATGATACAATATTTACATCGTGCGGGCGTAGTTCATCGGTAGAATGCGAGCTTCCCAAGCTTGAGAGGAGGGTTCGATTCCCTTCGCCCGCTCCATATAATTTGTGATGTAATGTATATCACAAATTATATGCAAAATATTATAATATATATACTTTTTGTATTGTTTTTTAAGGAGATATCCATGAAATTAAGTGCAAGAAATCAATTAAAAGGTACTATCGTTGAGATCCAAGAAGGCGCTGTAAATGCAATCGTAAAAATCAACGTAGGTAATAATAATATTGTTACTGCTGACATTACTATTCAATCCGTTAAAGAATTAGGCTTAGCAGTTGGCAAAGAAGTTGTCGCTGTTATCAAATCCACTAGCGTAATGGTTGGTGTAGAATAATAAAGAATTAGAGCTGCTTAGGCAGCTCTTTTTTTGTATATATATTAAATTTCTAATAAGTTGTTATTAATATATAGGCTCTATGATTTTGTGATCATGGGGCTTGTTATTTACATAAATATGGAGTTGCTCAACTAGTTTACGGTTCGATACCATTGGTGCTGCGCACCGCGGTATCGATTAGATAAAGTTTATTTACATATATTTAAAGTAGCTCAACTGCTTTACGGTTCGGTAACATTGGCACGTTGTGCCTCGTTACCGTATGGATTAGTTAGATACTACCATTAGCCGCGGCTTCCTATCAATCCTCACTGTGGATTTCCCTTCTCTGCTTCGCAGCTCGGTAAATCTTACGTTCGGAAGCACTCATATGGTTCGGCTGCGTCGCTTAGCTCTAAGACCTCTTCGGTTGCCCTACTTGCTTCCTCACTGTGGATTTTCCTTCTCTGCTTCGCAGCTCGGTAAATCTTACGTTCGGAAGAAAGCGATGCAGTGAATCTGTCGTCGTTTCACTCCTCCATCTTCTACTGCCCTGCTTTTCCCAGGGCCGTCTTACACGGACACGTACATAGATACAACCTCTACAACCTTGGCTGGAGGCTGCTCTAGTAAGGTTAGCTAGTCGAAGACTAGCAAAAAAAAAAAGGCCTACCTTTAGGTAGACCTTTTTCTTTTAGTCAATCAGCGGCTTCCTATCCTCCCAGGCCGTCTCCAGCCAAGTACTTTCGGCGTTTATGAGCTTAACTACTGTGTTCGAGATGGGAACAGGTGGATCCTC
>JAGZPX010000013.1:0-5614 GCA_018382475.1 Veillonella parvula | reverse complement strand
AGACGGCCGTAATGCGGATATTACCGTTGATAAAGGTGATCCAGACTTAGACGGTAACAACATCACTCGTATTAAGTACCAAGACGAAAACGGTAAGACACATCAAGTGGCAACTAAAGACGATGGTATGAAATACGGTGGCGATAGCGGCTCCGTAATCAAGAAAAAGCTTAACGAACAAGTTAATGTAGTGGGTGGCATTACTGATGCTAGCAAGTTGACTACAGAAGACAATTTAGGTGTCGTATCCGATGGTACTGGCAACCTTAAGGTTCGTATGGCGAAAGACTTGAAAGGTCTTGAAACAGTAACCACTAAGGATGCTGCAGGTAATACTGCTGTTATGAACGGTGGCGGTGTAACAATTACACCTGCTAGCGGTAATGCAGTAAGCCTTACTAAAGATGGCCTCAACAACGGCGGTAATACAATTACCAATGTAGGCCCTGGTGTAAACGGCACTGATGCAGTTAACGTAAATCAATTGAAAGGTGCTACAGATGGGTTAGCTAATGCTATTAACTCCGTAGCGGGCGAAACACAACGTGTAGGCGCACATGCAGCGGCTATGTCTGCATTGAAACCTATTCAATATGATCCATTGGAACCAACTCAAGTAATGGCTGGTATCGGTAATTATAGAGGTGAAACTGCGGCGGCTCTTGGCGTTGCACATTACACAGCAGAAGATACAATGTTCCATGTAGGCGTATCTGTTGGTAGCCACCATAACATGGTGAATGCTGGTGTAACTCGTAAATTCGGTACTTCCGATGCGAAGAAAGCGGTTCCAGATCGTTATAAAGGTGGACCTATCAGCTCCGTTTATGTGTTGCAAGATGAAGTGACAGCGTTAAAAGCTGAAAATGCACGCATGCAAGAAAGCCTCAATGAATTGTCTTCTGTGAAGGAAGATAATGAACAAATGAAAGCTCAAATTGCATTGTTGATGCAACAAGCAGGGCTTACAAAGTAAATTTGACTTGATTAAATGGGGTATTTAGTATACTCTAGTCATGTAAGAATCATGTAAGGAATATGAAAGCCGCCCTTTGAGGGGCGGCTCGTCATTAGGAGGATTTATGAAATTCAAAACATTTATGCCTGTATTGGCACTTGCTTGTGTGTGTGCAGTAGGTCAAGCGGATGCGGCTCAAGATCGATTGATGATGCCAGAACAACCGGCTGAACCATTGAATGTGATTGAAGCGGAAGTTGCAGTTCCTGTACCTAGCGAAGAAGTTCGCGATGTAGTGAATGCTTTCACACAATTCCAATTGGACCAAAAGGGCAAACGTATCATGGATGATTCCCGCATTATGACCGGTCAAGAACGGTACCGTAACAATGTGTTGTACTACATGAACGTTCGTCGCAGCTGGTACATTGTGAGTCATCGTTACAAAAACGACAGCTATGCGCGCATGGCGTTAGATCGTTTGTATAACGATTATAAACAGTTCTTTACAGAACATGCGACTGTATCTGAAGATGCTAAATTGGACTATGCGCAACAAATCATCGATATCTTGGATCGCAATACAGCCAATGTACATGATGATGAATTGCGTTTCTACATGAACGAAATGGTCATCTTCAGTTTGAATGAAGCTATGAAAGACGGCAATAATCGCGTGAAACCTGTGGATGAAAAAGCAGCTCCTGCAATGGACGAACTTCACACAGTGGACCTTCGCAAAGCGATTAATGCGCCCACAATTCAATAATTTTAGATGATTCAATTATAAGAATTAAGTGTTGTTGTGTTGTATTTCTTATAATTGTATGACCGATAAAAAATATCGGGGTGTTGTTTGTATTAACAATACCCCGATATTTTTATGCATATAATTTTGCAATCAATGTGATTCGCTGACCTTGAATCACCTTATATGTAATTTTTTTTACGATGGCCGTAAAGTTGTGATGCAGAAATTGTAACTGATCGTTAGGTTGAACGTCCGCATCATATGTGAATACGCCTTCTTCCCCATTAAAGCGACCTTTGATTGTGAAAGTTTGATTATCTCGTGTAACTACGATATCTTCTTCTGTAACCGTATTTGGTTTATCTATATTTTGTTGTAAGATATTGAGTTCTGACATAGATTTCTTCCTCCTTTCTGCTTTCAGTATAACAATAAAAATTAAAAAACACATGGAGTAATCGTATAAATTGTTTTTATACACATATGCTCTATTTCTATAAAGCCTATAAAGCCCGCCAATACGCCTTTAGAGTGCCTTAGAATAAAAAAGGAATGACGGCGATTTGAATTTCACCTGTCATTCCTTTTACTATATAATAAAATGCTACCTTTATTGATTGTGCAATAGTTAATTGGCTTAAGTAGGTATGTAGTAATTGTGTACGTACATTGAGTCAAAATGGCAGAAACACTGTACGATATCTGTTTATGAAAAGATATCATTCTATTATATGGTTCATCATAAATCAGAATGATGAAGAGAAAATAAATTGATTATATATGAAGTGATATTGGTACATAATTATGGAGCATATTAGTATTATTTATGAAAGTTGGTGAATAATAGTAAAAAAATACAGCATTTATGTAGAATATTCAGTATATTTAATTTTATCGAAATTATTAATATCTTAAACACAAAAGTTTTATGAAAATAAAATGAAAAAAAGTTTACTTTTCCCGTAATTTGTGGTATTTTAGATATACACATTCAAGAATGTCGATGAATTCTCAATACATCATCGATCCATCATTGTTATTTCATTAAATATATAGGATAGTTAGTAAGTTTTATAAGTTTTATAGGAGAAAGATTAATGAATCGAGTATTTAAAGTGATTTGGAATCGCACAAAGGGCTGCTATGTTGTTGTAGCAGAAACAGCAAAGAACATGACGAAACGTTCCTCTTTGTCGGTTGTATTCTCTAAAATGGTAGGTGCTACAGCAGTTGCCGTTATGTTGACAGGCGTTATGATGCCTACGGATGCCTTGGGGGCACCTATTACAAGAGGTAACGGTGCACAAGCTGAAAATGACGGGGGTATCGCAATTGGTGAGAATGCGGTGTCTAAGGGTGACTATAGTATCTCTATGGGTACTGGTGCATCCGTAGGTAAAGGTGATACGGATGAGGGTAATACTTTGGCTGGTATCGCTATCGGTCGTGGCGCAACTGTTAAAGTAGTGCATGTACCTGGTTCTGATATAAGAGATAAAAGTGGTGGTATAGCTATTGGACATGGGGCTACTACTACAGAAATTAATACAGTTGCTATTGGATCTGGCACAGTAGGTGGTGGTGCTCAAGCGGTATCTATTGGTCGTAATGCTAAAACAAATGGAAATAATACAGTAGCTATTGGCAACAATACACAAGTGGAATCAGTGAATGGTTTTGCACTTGGTAATGAGGCAAAAGCTGGTGTTGATGAAGCTGGAAATATTATTGGTAAACCTAATGATCAAGCTTTTGGCTCTAATGCACTAGCTTGGGGTGGTTCTTCAATGGCACTAGGTAATGATGCAAAATCTAGTGGTGGGAGTGCTATTGCTATGGGGAACGGTTCCCAATCTCGTGCAGATTGGGCAGTAGCTATCGGTAATGGTTCTAAAGCTTTGAAAAAAGGTTCTTCCGCATTGGGAACAAATGCCACTACAAATAGTTCTTTTTCTACTGCACTTGGATGGGGCAGTACGACAAATGGCTATGCAGATATTGCAGCTGGTGATAAATCTATTGCATCTGGTGGTAATTCCCTAGCTTTAGGCGTACAAGCTTCAACATCTGCTGGTGCAGAAGGCTCTGTAGCATTAGGTCTAAGTAGTAAAGCTGAGAAGACAAACTCTATGGCATTAGGTGTATCTGCTAATGCTGCACATGAACGTTCCGTTGCACTAGGCGCTAATTCCAAGACTGATAATACAGTAAGTACACCAAATCAATTGGTAAACGGATTGTGGTATAAAAACTATGCCGGCGGTTCTGCTGATTCCACAATCAGTGTAGGTAGTGATACGGTAAAACGTACCATTACAAATGTAGCTGCCGGTCGTGTGAATGCACAATCTACAGATGCAATCAACGGTAGCCAATTATATGGTGTTGCTAATACTTTAGGTAATTTGGCAAGTACTACAAAAGGCATTTTAGGTGGCAATGCAGCGCTTGACCCTGATACGGGTAACTTGTCGATGAGCAATATCGGTAACACAGGTAAAGGCACGATTCACGATGCTATTAAATTCAATAAAGACACAATAGATAAAGGCCTTAACTTTGATGCTAATACAGGTGGCACGAAAAATAATCTATTAGGTTCTAAAGTTACCATCAAAGGTGACGGCAACAATATTAATGCCGCAATTACACAAGCTAATGGTGATACAACTATTAATATGACTTTGGGTAACACCGTTACAATAGGTGCAGCGAACCCTGTAACGATTAATGGTACTACAGGCCATGTAACAGGCCTTCAAAATAAAGACTGGAATGTAGATAATCCTGTAGCTGTATCCGGCCGTGCTGCGACAGAAGATCAGTTGAAAAAGGTAAACGATAAAGTTAATACCAATAAAGCTGCCATCGATAAAAATGCTGGAGATATCAATACTAACAAGCAAAATATCACAAAAAATGCTGGCGACATTGCGAATAACAAAACTGATATCGCTAAAAATAAGCAAGATATTTCCACTATTAACACAAAGATTAATAAAGGCTTGAACTTTGCTGGCGACACAGGCACTGTAAGTAATCGACAATTAGGTGATACTGTAACTGTTAAAGGCGGTGCTACAGGCACATTGTCTGACGGTAATATCGGTGTTGTATCCGATGGTAATGGCACATTGAATGTGAAATTAGCTAAAACATTGACAGGCTTAGATAGCGTTACAGCTGGTAATACTAAGATTGATAATGGTGGCTTGACCGTAGGTGGTAAGAACTATGTATCTACAACAGGTCTCAATGCGAATAATCAAAAGATTACTAATGTTGCAGATGGTAGTAGCACTAATGATGCAGTTAACTATGGACAATTACAAGCTGCTATCGGCGGTACAGCCAAAGCATCCACTGTAAAAGCAAAGGATGCGAATGTAACTGTAACAGAAAGTACAAACGCAGCAGGCGGTAAGGAATATACTGTTGGTTTAGGTAATAAAATTACCGTAGGTACTGCAAACCCTGTAACTGTAGACGGTGATGCTGGTCATGTAACAGGCCTTACAAATACAGATTGGAATGTAGATAATCCTGTGGCTGTATCCGGTCGCGGTGCTACAGAAGATCAGTTGAAAAAGGTTAATGATAAAGTTAACACTAATAAAACTGCTATTGATAAAGGTTTGAACTTTGATGGTGACTCCGGTGCAGTTATCAATAAAAAATTAGGTGAAAAACTGTCTGTCAAAGGCGGTGCAACAGGCACATTATCCGACGGTAATATCGGTGTTGAATCTGATGGCAATGGCACATTGAATGTGAAATTGGCGAAAACGTTAAGCGGTTTAGATAGCGTTACAGCTGGTGGTACTACTATCAACAACAGCGGTTTGACTGTAGGTGGTAAAACATATGTATCTCCAACAGGTATCAATGCAAATGACCAAAAGGTA
>JAGZPX010000012.1:0-8244 GCA_018382475.1 Veillonella parvula | reverse complement strand
ACCGCCTTCAATTTTGACCATGTTGGCTCCGGCACGCATTACCGTTGCGGCGTTTTCAAAGGCTTGTTCCGGCGTGGCATACGCCATAAATGGCAGGTCTGCTAACAGAAGGCAGTTTGGCGCGCCGCGACGCACGGCGGCAGTGTGGTAGGCGATATCAGCAACGGTAACCGGTAGCGTGGAGTCATGCCCCTGAACCGTCATGCCCAGAGAATCGCCGACCAGCATGACGTTAAGTCCTTCTTCGGCAAACAGTTTTGCGAAGCTATAATCGTAAGCAGTGATGGTCGCGAAACGTTTTTTTTCTTGTTTGCATTTTTGCAATGAAGCAATAGTGGTTGGTTTCATAACGTATCCTGATAAGTAATGTCGTGCTGTCTGGCATTTTATCAGCCACATTGGTGGGGGCAATGATTTATCTATTGTGGCACCGCCATTACCAGACGGTGCCACAATGTTATCAGGGATAGGTTACCTGGAAAGTACTGGTGGCTTTAAATTCTCCTGGTTCGATAGCAATATTTCCGTCTTGCTTTAACGTCGCCTGGAAATGAAGTGGATATGTTATACCTTGATCTTCTGGGTAAATTGCATCTGAATCGTGATCCTGAGCCTGACCCGTATTATCTTTATAAACAGAAGTTGAATCATTCGGTTTCAGTATCATTAGGGCACTTTTTCTGTTTGCTAATCCTTCAATCAATACCGCAACGCCTTTTGCTGCGCCGCTTCCAGTAAGAGTGTTACCCAGGAGTTGCTTATTTTCTGTACCCAGCTTCCCTGAAGATAGCTTTGTCTCTATATCGCCAACGCGAACACAGTTCTGGAGAGAAATATCAAAAGGAACCGGAGTAGCACCATTTTTAATCTGCCCTGGTGCATATTCTCCCATTTTTACCGTCGAACCACTTACTGATTTTCCGGTAAGTACAGCAGTAAAGCAGGTGGGGTTAGTTAATTTAACATTGAGTAGATCAAAGTCGATATAAAGGTGATGGCTGTGATCAACAACACGAGAACCGGGACTGTAGGCCTTAAACGCATAAAGATATGTCGAATTACTGGACAATGATACGTCCTGGTTTGTTGTAGGGTTAAAATCGGTATCAGTATAAAATTCAATCGTAAGATCGTGTACAACACCGCCGATGGCCCAGAATCTATCGTACCGCATCGCGTTATCGCAGCCGATATGTTGTAGATCAGGGTCTGTGATGATCCACTGGAATTTTTGTGGTGTGGTATCTCCAATATATAAACCAGAGTCGCTAATAGTTGTTTTTGTTGAATATGCAGACCAAAGTTTTGCAATAAATAGAGTGTAATACAAGCCTGGGACAGAGGTTTTAAATAACTTATGTCCACCATAGGTTTTACCAGAATCAGCCATGGCATTTTCAATATCCATTAGTCCATCTGGATTTGCCCTGTCAGAGGCATTACAGTAAAGAAAACCGCCACCGCTGGCTGTATCTAATTGTTCCCAGCGTAATTTAACACCTGTCGGGCCAAGTTGAGTAGGTTTATAAAAAACTAAATTATTGGTTGTTGATGCATATCTAAAAGTGACCTGAGCCGCAGTGCTCGGGCCGTTGAAATTACCATCGCCTACCCCGGCATTGTTACCAACAAGAAAACTTGTATCCTTACTAATCGCTGTAAAGCAAGAGCAGGATAGTACTAAAAAAACAAAGTATTTGAAGAATGTCTTCATGATTACCCACTATTCGCTGCTGTCATAATAGCAGTCGTTTGTTTTGATATATTATTCGTAGTGCACATCAACTAATATATGACTCATCACCTGGCCAGATATGACATCCAGCGCGGGATCGATTTTTTGCATTCTGGCATAAAATTTCCATGACGAATTATTCAGGGCAGAAGTCATTACTGGATAGATTGAACGAGAATTTCCCGCTGAACTAAGAACATTGAATATATTGGCCGGGTCCTGAATGGAAAAGAGAACGACACCGACATTTTTAGCCCCGGTTGTCACTTCATTGGCAAATATTTGCCTGGAGCCTGCAGCCATGACACCGCTAAGGGCTCTAAAATCAATATGTAACTGATTTAGCACATCGCCAGTTCCCTGTAATGCACAGTCTGAGACAGTGACAGTGAACTCTTTTCCACCTGGTTGATAGCTTTCAGGAGTAACATTACCTGAAAAATATCCCACCCCAACGACACCAAGATCAATATTACCCTGGTTACTGATTCCGCTTTTGCAAGTGCTGTTTTTTACATTAGCAACAAGGTCAATATCCTGTCCAGCGATCGCTGGACAGGTAATGGGAAACAGTAATGACAGAAACAGAATTATTCTCTTCATCAGCTTACGTTGAGTGGGATGCATATATAGTTCCTGAATCTGTCAGTCTGTTAGTTATAGGTTACTGTAAATGTGGCAGGTGCAGAAAATTTACCTGCAGTGACATTACTTACGGTTTTATTTTTTTCAACGACCAGGCGAGCACTCATCGGGTAATAAACAACCGCATTGGCAGCAGTGGAAATAGTTACCTCTTGAGATGCTGGTGTCACACAACTAAATTGTGTTGCTCTCCCTGTTGCCGGAGTTTCGGTGCTCCAGACTTCAACGGCGACGGCACTTGCTTTATCTGTGGCTGTGGAACCATTTGCGAACCCTGCACCGTCATTAGCAGTCCCCTCGCATGTGGCTCGCTTGGTTAATTTTATTTGCGCTTTTTTATTGGGGATACCCGCACAGTCTTTGAATTTGAGTTTGAATGTTTTTACTTTGGTCTTGGCATTGATTTCAGAAATATATACATCACCAAAATCAACAACAGAAATGTCCTGATCAGAGTCATTTACTAATGTAGCGGTACAAGTACCCATTTCTACGGTGGTAATCACGGTCAGCCCAATGCTGTCAGTTGCCGCATAAGAGGGTACGCTGAACAATGAGGCAGCCAAAACGACACTGCTGGATAATCCATAACGTAAATTTTTAAATGTCATCTTAATTATCCTTCTTATTGATAGATGAAATTAAACGTCGCCAGGGCGCGAAAAATCCCCGGCACGCCTTGCCCTGCTGCGGTTTCACGTAGCGCGACAGTCATTTCAAGACCTTTATCGGGCTGCATTTCTTCTGTGCTCCAGCGTATCTTGTCCGCACTGTTGTTAGGTTGAAGGAAAGTGGCATCATCAGTAGTCCGTTTTTTGAAACCCATACCGATATTACTTGTCGTCGAAGATAAATCACCAGACAGCGGTATAATAAGCTTGGATGAGCTTGATAATGCGTTTCCGGTCAGAGTGGTATCAATCCAGCTAATGCCACTGCTGCACCCACTGGCAACCAGTTTAAAATCAGCCTGAGATTCTGTCGTTTTATTCGTGATCTTATCCAGACCCATCTTAGGGATTCTCAAAGTGTAGTTATTATTGCCATCATTCGTGACATTATTACCAGTAAGTGTGATGTTACAGGTTGTCGCTTTGACAGTGGCTGTAAACTCAACATTAATATCCGTTGCAAATACTGAGGGTGATAATAATACTCCCATCAGTATCGCTATTTTATGTGGCGTTGTTTTTATCATTTGACGTCCCTTGTAGTTACTGAATCTGACACCGAATTCCATTCAGAATAATAGATTGCGCTATTTTTTCTGCTTCTGAACTTTGTTGATAATGCGCAAGACAACTTACAGGTTTACTTTCTTCGAGCCATTTAATGTTGATATTTCCTTGCTGTTCAATACCACGAACAAAAGCCTGTCCACCCTGTCCAACATTACCAATGACATTGCCTTGGTCATCATAAATATCTGCAGCAAATGGAATATTTTTACCATCACTACGTGTGATGTTCATAATGGCTGATTGCCCTTGCACGGTTTCAAAATCAGCAAAAACGACAGAACCCTGACGAGGCACAGCTACAGCACTGGTACTTTTTAATTCAACATCGTTCTCAAGATCGTTGATATCCAGCGCGATACGGTTTTCATGATAAGGAGAAAGAGCGCTGGTGACACCATAACCCCATCGATCGATAGTACTGTTGCCATAATTTATTCGCGCTCCTTGAGCACCTGGAGCCTGAACTACCGCCAGTGTATCGGAGTCGCTAAAACTGTCATTACTGAAGGTCAGGCCGCCACTATGCAATACAAAACCACCGTCGGTGCTGAGAGAAACTTGACGACTGTTATCGCTGTTTGCAGAAACTGAACCTGCCAGAGTTCCCCACGGTGATTCATAGCTGGCATAACCCCCAACATAACTCAAATCTTTGCTGGCTTTATTCATCGTATAGCCAGTATTCACGCTATAACTGACGCGAGCGTTATCGCTATAGCCACTGCTACTGACGTTGAGTTGGTTATTACCCTTAAAGTCACTGCTCATTTGAGTATCGATACTCTGGAAACCTGAAGTACGTTGTTCAGTGCCAAGTAATTTTTCAATAGGAATGGTGAAACTGAGATAAACGCTATCATCAGCGTCGCCGTCCTCATTCCATGAACGCTGTGCACTGATGCTGTAGCTGCCCCAGGATGCACTGTTACTGTAGCCAATGGAGTAATTGCTACGATTTTGTCCGGAAGCCCAGTAATCGGACCAACTACCAGAAAGATAAAAAGAACCGTAATCTTTTTTTTCAAATTTCAACGGTTGGTTAATACTGACTGTAACCTGATTTTTCATGCGCGAGTAATTACGCATGGATTTCGGTTCAAGATCTTGTTCTGGATGTTTCACTTCATCAATCAGAGTTAGTGCATCATTAAGACCAAGATAATTCTGTGTCGAATAGCGATAGGCCGCGATATTCAGTGAAGTACTTGTTTCTTCGAATAACTTGTTCCAGGAAACACGATAACTTTGCCCCTGGTATGTTTTATCATCCGGTATACGAACATTGGAGTGAGTCACATCGAAAGAAAATGCACCGACCGAAGTATTCAGACCAAGACCTAACAAACCAGCGGTATAGTTATTATCGGTAATCTGAATACCGGTATAACCCGTCAGATAGTTATTCAGACCGTAGTAGTAGCTGGCCTGAAATAAATTAGGCTCATCCTGAATATCATCTTTTAAGACCTGGCCGCCGCTAATATCCCAACGTCCAACGCCAGGGCGTAACATTTGAACGACCGATGAAAAAGGTTGCGAGAATGTCCGCTTTGAGCCATCGGATTCTTCGATGGTAACAATAAGATCACTGCCGTACCCTGATGGACTCAGATCATCAATGACGAAAGCGCCTGGCGGCACCGTCGTTTCATAAATCTTATAGCCACCTTGCGTAATAGTGACTTTGGCGTTGGTATTGGCAACGCCATGAATGATAGGCGCAAAGCTGGCTAATGTCGGAGGCAACATGCGGCTGTCACTGTATAAGCGAATGCCTCGGATACTGACGGAATCAAAGGTTTCGCCCGTCGTATAAGACTCACCAATAATGAATTGAGAGCGTAGTGAGGCGATATCACGCTGTATATACCGATTCTTAAAATCATAATTACCGCCAGAATCGGTCATCCAGTTGTAGTTGCCTGAGGCACGCAGCCGCCATGCACCCAAATTCATCCCACCGTTAAAAGCAGCATAAATGCTGTCATTTTTTCGACCAGGGGTTTCACTATGATATCCGTTGAGGTTGTATGACAACATGGCTGCATTAATGCCATTTTCCCATAACGATGGATCAACATAGTTTTGGTAATTTTTCATTACCCAGGCCTGAGGAACGTCTATATCCAGACGTTGATCGTTAACGTCATAACGAACGGAAGCCTGAGGGATAATTTCCGTCAAATTGAGGCAATTGCCGAGAGCTTCATCCCGGGCAAGCAGAACGGCTTTTTCGCTGTTTATATCGGGAGAATTAATATGGAACTGCAATAAATTTTTAAGTGTGATACAGGCTTGTGCGTTCTTTTTTCCTTCAATTGCGACAAATGTAATGCTTTGGTTAATAACAGGTTGATCGTTTACATAAACACTAACGTCGTACACACCCGGTATAGCGGGGTTACCTTCACTATACCGGCTGAGATCAATATTTGAGGCATTCTGCCCCATCAGGAAGGTATGGTCATATTCAACAAGTTCAGCACAGAAAGCACCATTGCAATACAGCAGCGCGCAAAACGTGGCGATACGGGTCAGATGATTGTGATAATTTTTAGTTGGTTTTATAGTCACGTTATGCTTCCTGCGGAATTATATCCTTGCCTGATTACAGACTGGCATTACCTTCAATGGCACCACCAAAATCATTAATGGCGTAAAAATGCACTTTTGCAGAATTTGCTTTGCCATTAAGGCCAGTGACTTTCATGACTTCATCACTGAATGGTGCAATCATTTTCACATCAATCGGAAAGCGTTTACCGCTGGCTTCTAAATCACCACTGCTAAAAGAGACGTAGTAAGGGGTTGGATTGGCCACTCGTAATGCTGTTTTACCCTCAGAACCTGACCAGGACCATTTCAGGGCTAATGGTGCTTCTGAGGGATTCCCCTTCAATGCTTCCGGGCGATAGAACAGTTTTATACGTGTGCGAAATGCCAATTGCAGCAGGCTTTGATTTGCAACTGTTGCGGCATCTGGTTTTGGAGGAACTTCTAGTACGTTAAACCAGAACACACTTTCTCTGTCTTTTGGCAGGACGCTGCTGGCGGTGTACATCAGTTTGATGGTTTGGCCGCGTTTTGCATCAATGCGTGATACGGGCGGAGTCGCAGTAAAGGGGACGGTAATACTGCCAGGCTCAGCATTGTCATCACCAGTATCCAGCCAACTCTGAACAAGTAATGGGTTATTGCCTTTATTTTCCAGGCGAATGTTGACACTTTTTTGGTCGCTTTTATAGATTACGCGTGTACCGGAAATTACGATATCTGCTATAGCTGACGAGCTAAAAGCTACACAGGTTGCGAAGCATAATGCTGCTGTATATTTAGTGTTGAAAAACATAAACCATTCCTGGTAGAGTTAAAAAAACAGGAAATAGTATGGAGTATCAATATTATTCCCTGTATGTATTCAATTTATGAATATGAATGGAAGTGATTACTGATAAGTAACGGTATATGCAGTGTTAGTTTTTACATAACCTGCTGTGGCTGCCAGACTTGCATCTGCACGAACATAAGACGCTTTAAAATCATAAGTTGCGGATTTGGACGTTGCATCCAGTGCTTTGGAATAGATATCGCCAGGATTGTTGATTTTAACCTGCTTAATAGTAGAACCTTCAATATTGTGCAGAGCAATATTAACACCGTCAGATGGAGTATTAATTGACATGTCATTATTCAGGGTTCCTTTACTGTTACCAAAGAAGACTGAACCAAAAGTCATTTTTGCTGTGCTGCCTGGTGCCGGATTAGCTTTACTACAGTCAACAGTAATGCTGAATGGTTTAGCCTTAGCACCAACGGTAGTGTCCAGCACACCCTCAGAGATTTCTCCAACGGTTGCAGTTTGCAGCAGGATCAGGCCATCTTTATTACCGCCGTCTACGCGGGTTTCACAGGTATTATCAACAACCAGACCACTGATATTTAACTGACCACCGTCCATATCTGCAGAAGCACTACCTGCAACCATTGCCAGCATAAGACCAGAGAGCGCAAAACCTAATTTTTTAGACATAAAAATCCTTGAATCATATTCCATGAGTTTAACTACAATTGGGCCCTTTCAGGCAGGGATTCCCGATAGAGGAAAAGAGATTAGTTTGTTAATGATGAATGTGAAGATTTACTGAATTTAACATCTGTTCATCACTAAGTAGAATAATGTACACATTTAAATTTAAATATCCACTTAATTCATTTTTAAGCAAAAGTTAATATACACAGCGGGAAAAGTATTGTATGTGAGATGGGGTGGGGGGGGGGGGGGCGAAAAAAATAATATTAATTATGATTGTGACTGAGAGGGTGTATTAATTTCAATAGGGTGAGGTTATTTTTCGGAATTTATTTATATTCACGTTACTGTTACATTACCATTTATTTAATTCATGAAATTTATTTTTTCTTAATAAGTTTTCTAATATCGTTCCATCAGGAAAGACCAGCTCCGGCGCAATTTCAAACAGTGGCCACAGCATAAAGCCACGATTTTTCATATCGTAGTGCGGAACGGTCAGACGTTCGGTATTTATTACTTCATTACCAAACAGCATGATGTCGAGATCCAGCGTGCGCGGTCCCCAGCGTTCAGCTTTACGGACGCGACCT